>JBDRPT010000049.1:0-30670 GCA_043826785.1 Chloroflexota bacterium
GCTTTGAATGGCATTACACACCCGAACACGGTTCCTGGTTGAACATGGCAGAGATTGAGTTGAGTGTCTTAAGTCGCCAATGTTTAGCACGGCGCATCTCAAACAAGGAAACCTTATCCGCCGAAGTGTCTGCCTGGGAAAATTCTCGGAATAATGTAAAGGTGCAAATTGATTGGCAGTTCAAGACAGATGATGCTCGTATAAAACTGAAGCGACTTTATCCTATCCTAAAACAACAATATTCAGGTTAGTGAAGCACTAGACTACCAAAAAATGGAATTCAGGAATTACTGTTTCGATACGAATGCTAGGGAAATAAGCCTGTCACCAGATGGCCGTTTTGTTGCATTCACTGTTTACGAAGATCCCGGTCCAATGCAGGGCAATACTCAGGTCGTCATCCTAAATCTTGACACAGGTTACTTGGTAACCATACCTGGATATCAAATGATTGGATGGGGAATACAAGAATGAGATAGAAGCCAAGTTCTCGGAATTATTGAGCGCATTCCCTTCAGCCCATCATCTCCATAACATAGTTTCGGCCTAAATGGAGGTTGCATCCGGTTGGATGAGAAATGAAAGTGTGTTTTCCATGCCTTTAACGGTTCGACCTACACCGGGTACAACGACACCACCAATGCCACCGGGCAGGTGACCCTGACCCTGCCGCAGGGCGAATATCGCTTCCGGGCCGACTACGACCCCCAAACACCGGGGGCAGGCGGCCGCATCGCCCAAGATGGCCCCGCAGGGAGCGAATACTCCCCCTCCGCACCCTGCGGGTGGGCTGCGCACGGGGCGCTGCGCGGTCCTCGGCGACGCCCTCGGCTCGGTGCGCCAGCTGACCGATGTCCATGGGACGGTGACGTATACCGCAGCCTACTCCCCCTACGGCGAAGCGCGCGGCTGGCAGAGCGCCGCACAGACGCCGTACGGCTTTGCGGGTTTTCAAGATAGCTGGGCAGATGCCCTTAAAGACGCGGGCATGGCATCGACTTTCGATGTAAGTGGCTATTGGTCTGGACCAAACGAGATCTACGAATTCCAATCTTGCTGGCTTGACCTTCCCGATGATCAGAACAACTATGACTCGAAGAGATACGCCCACTGGTACGATGCTCTCAATGATATATTTAAGTAGGGCGCTTCTCGAAATTCAAACACAAGGGCTCCAAAGGAGTACAAGAAATCCTTACTATCAGCAGAGAACCGGTGTCAATGCTCAACCAAGGGCGCCTGTGAGACAATTGCATATGGAGAATAACCTATGAGAACACTTTACATCTTCTGCATAATTGGTGCTATTTCATTGGCTTCCTGCGGCCACGCGCGATTACAGGACAATAACCTTTCAGGCGCGTCGACCGAGGAACTTATTCGTCTTTTGGAAGACATAGGAGATAGTAGTGGTCTCTTTGTAGATGTAATAGGAGAATTAGAGGCGAGAGGGCCTGCCGCCTCTGAAGCCGCACCTGCCTTGGCAAGGGCATTGGCATATAATCGTCGTGACTCAACAATAGCCAGTCGTCCCCTGGTCGCAATGGGTCCTTCAGCAAGATTAGCGATACCCATCTTATTGGAAAATCTAGGTAGCCAGCGGGAGGATGTTCGACGCAACTCAGCGTTTGTTCTGGGAATTATCGGTGAGTCCTCACAATGTGCAGTGCCTGAGTTGGCATCCTTGCTATGGGATCAAGACTCAGGGGTTAGATCTGTCGCTGCCGCCGCATTACAGGCAATTACGGGAGAGATTTTGGTTGAATCAACGCAAGAACTTGATCCTTCTCTTCCGGGGAGCGTATTCCTTGATGAGCCAGAAGGAAATATCTCGGGAAAAGCCCGAGAATGGTGGCTAATATCTGGGCACGACATGGATTGGCCAACAGGGAATTGCGAATTGCCAAAATAGGCTTCTCATTGACGGATAACCGTTGATTCCACTGTTTTAAAGAGGGAGAGCCACGCTAGTTTTAAACTCAGCTCTCCTTTCTTACCGCATGTTCTTGGAGCTTATTGCAATGATCTCTGCTGAGGTGTGGTCTACCCCAGTGGGGCACACGTCGTGACCCACTTCAGCGTGTGACAGCAGGTCTTCCTCGCCTTCGGAGACCTGGACCCCGACCGCCACGGCCGGGGCGGTGAGCTACGCCGCAGCCTACGGTCCCTACGGCGAAGCGCGTGGCTGGATTAGCGCCGAACAGACGCCGACTACTCGACCGGCGACTATTACCACTACACCTACGACCGGGCCGGCAACCGCCTGGCGCAGGAGAGCACGGTCGCTGAGATCCTGACTAATTCAGAAGAATTCGATCATATGCGAATCCTATTTGAATTCACAGCTTCAACACCCTTTCTAAATTCGCAAGAGTGAGTAGACTCAGGTCAAAGCCTGGCTCGATGAAGGCGCGTACATCAGCCAGAATGGTATTCCAATCCAGTTGGCGCAAGTGTGCGCGCACCAGTTCCCGCCAATTTTCTTCGGTCAGATCCCCGCCCTGCCAATTGGTCTGTGTCAGAGCATTGTTGAGCATGATCAGATTTGGCGGTGGCCAGGTCGGATCGCTCAGATACCAGAGAAGATCGTAAATATCGCGACCTTTGGTGAACGAACGCTGTAGGATGGCGTGCAGTTTGCCGGAAAGCAGCGAGGCTTTATCGTGATGTTGGATCTGGAGCACCACAAACCGCCGCACCACGCTGGTGGCCAGGACTGCTCCTGCCGGTGGTTTGGTGTCCACTTCGAGCTTGATTGCCAGTACTTCACTGCGCATCCCGGATAAGCCCAGCTCATGGTACAGGCCGGGAAAGCGCACAAATGCGCTCTGAACGGTCTTTTGATCCTTGACCTTGAGTTCAACAGCATAACCCTCTGGCATCAGTTCAGAGCGGATAGCCTGCAAATAGCTGTGAAAATCGTAATGCTGCCGATCACCTTCCAGCGCAAAATCGAGGTCCTCCGAATAGCGTCCGTGGGAAAATAGGAAACGCAACGCGGTTCCACCGTGAAAGGCCAGCGGGATCATCGCCCCGGCACGTTGTAACACAGCCAGGATACGGGCCTGCAGGTATTCCCGTGCCTGGTTGCGTGCTTGCATTGGACTGGGGGCTTGCCGCACCAGATCAATCAAGTAATCTTTCATAACGGGTGATACTCCTGAACTTCATTCTGAACAAGGCCAGAGATGACTTCAACAGCACGGCGCATCTTGGGGGTATTGAAGAGACCAGCCTGGCGTTTGAGTTCACCCATGTCCATCTGCTCCAGGTTTTGCAGGCGTAGTTCATGCAGATAATAGGGTTTTTCGCCTCCCGCCTGCAGATAGACCAGGTCCAGCAAGGCTTTCTCAGGCGTGGCCACTAAAGCCTGCTGACCTGACACTGTATCCAGGTCTGTCATGCGGTAGCCGCGCAGTAGATCACGCTGGATATGCCTGTACTCGAAAACGCCCAACGGTGTATTCCGGCGCTCTGGGCGGCCGGCGGTGACGCTGGTTGTGATCTGCACCATCTCCGGGATCATCCCATGAAAAGCCAGCGCTGATTGGAGACTGACATAGGATGCGCGCTGCAGGAGATTGGCGACCAGGAAAGGATGAGGCTTGACCTTCTGGTGGGGTGGGGCAAGTGTATATACCCCGCGACGCAGTTGGTAGAGTCTTTCACTTTTCGTCCAGCGGGTGAGTTGTAGCCGCACGTTCTCCTGGGTGACATCACCAGCCAGGAGCAGCGAGCTATCGAAGACGGGGATATCCCCTAGTAATTCTAGCAATTGAGTAAAATCCATTGCAATATATTATCACATAAGATAATTTATTGCAACATAAATTATGAAACATGACCATCCCTTGAAACAGGATGTTCATTTGAGAATATCGCAGGCTTTTGCATTTTCTGATTATTGTCATTCATAATGAAAACTGTTGATCCTCTCCCTTATCTGAAAACAGGAATTGCATATTTAGAGATTTCAAGGCGTGTCTCTTTCGATGTCCATCGAGAAATTAGATAAGCACGATTATCATAGCAGCTTACAGCCCCTGTATCGAGACGCTGGGCTCGCAGCGACACGTGACTTTGTGAAAGCCGTGCTGCCGCTTCCCGCCTTCACTTGACAAAAGCCGGTTAGACCTTATAATCTGGGTTGACGAAGGGAGCGGCTGGTACCGCTTTCATTTTGTGCTTTTATTAAGTGTATAATTTACACTAATCGACAGGAGAGCTATCGTGTCCATTCCTCCCCTCCACCCGGGGATCCATGCAGCCATCCGCAGGGCGCTGGAGGAAGATATCGGCCCGGGCGATGCAACCACAAACAGCATCATCCCGGCCGAGGCGCACATGCGCGGCCAGATCATCGCCAAGCAGGATGGCATCCTTGCCGGGCTGGATATCGCCGCAGCGGTTTACCGGATGGTGGACCCGGAGGTGGATTTCCAGGCGCAGGTGGACGAGGGGGCGGGCGTGACCCGCGGCCAGGTCCTGGCGCGCGTCTCCGGCCGGGCCCGCGGGCTGCTGACCGCCGAAAGGACCGCACTCAACTTCCTGGGGCGTATGTCTGGGATTGCCACCCTGACCCGCCAGTTCGTCGAGGCGGTCGCCGGGACGAGGGCAGTCATCCTCGATACGCGCAAGACCGCCCCGGGCCTGCGCATGGCCGACAAGCTGGCCGTGCGCCGCGGCGGCGGGCAGAACCACCGCATCGGCCTGTTCGACATGCTGCTGATCAAGGACAACCATATCGACTTCGCCGGGTCGATCACTGCCGCGGTCAAGCGGGCACGCGGCGGAGCCCCGGGGCTGGAGATCGAGGTCGAAGCCCGCACGCTCGCAGACGTCGGCGAGGCCCTCTCCCTCGGCGTCGAGCGCATCCTGCTCGACAACATGACCCCCGAGACGATGGCCGAGGCCGTCCGCCTGGCAGCCGGCCGGGCCAAACTGGAGGCCAGCGGCAACGTCACCCTGGAGACCGTCCGGCGGATTGCCGAGACCGGCGTGGACTATATCTCGTCCGGGGCGCTGACCCACTCGGCCAGGGTGTTCGACGTTTCGTTCGATTACCTGGCTTAGCCGACGCCCCATCTATTATTGGTAAGGAGAACCTGATGAATGCGCAGGAAATGTACGCACAAATGAAACATAAACTCGGCCGCATCGTCCCGGACGTGGAATTGCGCTATAAGGCCGAGATCGCCGTCGAGATCAACCAGCTCAAGCAGGAACGCAACGCGGTCATCCTCGGCCACAACTACATGGAACCGGCCCTGTTCCATTCCATCCCCGATTTCACCGGCGACTCGCTCGACCTGAGCCGCAAGGCCGCCCAGACGGACAAGGATGTGATCGTCTTTTGCGGGGTCAGGTTCATGGCTGAGACGGCCAAGATCCTCAACCCAACCAAGACCGTGCTCCTGCCCTCGGACAAGGCTGGCTGCTCGCTGGCCGAATCGATCACCGCCGAGGACGTGCGCCAGCTCAAGGCCAGGTTCCCCGGCGTCCCGGTGGTGACCTATGTCAACACCTACGCTGACGTCAAGGCCGAAGCGGACATCTGCTGCACCTCGTCCAACGCGATCGCGGTGGTCGAATCGCTCAAGGCCGAGACGGTCATCTTCCTGCCGGACGAATACCTGGCCCGCAACGTCGCCCGCGAGAGCGGGAAGCAGATCATCTTCCCGGTCGCCCTGCCCAATATCGGGAAGCTGGCCGGTGAGGAAAGCAACCTGGACTACCAGTTCATCGGCTGGCGCGGCAGGTGCGAGGTCCACGAGAAGTTCACCTTGCAGGATATCGAGACCGTCCGGGCCCAGTTCCCCGACGTGCTCATCCTGGCCCACCCGGAATGCAGCCCGGAGGTGACCGCGGCGGCCGACTTCTCCGGTTCGACCAACGCCATGATCCGCTACGTCCAGGAATCCGACGCCCCGCACTACCTGATGCTGACCGAGTGCGCCATGGGCGACAACGTCGCCGCCGCCAACCCCGGGAAGGACATGCTGCGCCTGTGCATGGTACGCTGCCCGCACATGAACACGATCACCATGGAAGATACCCGCGACGCCCTGAAATTCAACCGCCACGTGATCGAGGTGCCGGAGGAGATTCGGGCCAGGGCGTACCGGGCGGTCGAGCGCATGATCCAGATCGGATAGGTTCTCGCTGAGCAGAGGAGCTCAGTTGCCTTATGAAAACAACCGACGTGCTCATCATCGGCTCCGGCATCGCCGGAGCGACCACAGCCCTCAGGCTGGCCCGCAACCCCCGGCGGCAGATCATCCTGATCACCCGCGAGCCGGACCCGCTCGAATCCAACTCGCGCTACGCCCAGGGTGGCATCATCAGCCGCGGCCCCGACGACAGCGCCGACCTGCTCGTGGAGGATATCCTCGCCGCCGGCGCCGGCGCTTCGCTGCCCCGGGCGGCCCGCATCCTGGCGGAGGAAGGCCCGGGCGTGCTCCAGGAGGTCCTGGCGGACATGGTCCGGGTGCCTTTCGATGTCGAAAAGAACGGTGAGCCGGACTGGGGCCAGGAGGGGGCTCACTCGCGGCGCCGCGTCCTGCACGTCGGTGACGGCACCGGGCGGGCGATCATGCAGGCGTTGATCGCTGCTCTCAAGCTGGTGCCGAATGTCGAACTGCTCACCGATGCCACCGCCGTGGACCTGATCACCTACCCACACCACTCGCGCGACCCGCTGGCTGCCTACGAACCGATCGCCTGCCACGGGGCATACGTCTTCGACCGCAAGGGCCAGGCTGTCCACCGCACCCTGTCCGCGCTAACCGTGCTGGCGACCGGCGGCCTGGGGCGGATCTACCGTAACACGACCAACCCGCCGGGGGCGCGCGGCGACGGCCTGGCCATGGCCCACCGCGCCGGGGCGCGCATCCTCAACGCCGAGTACATCCAGTTCCATCCGACCGCCCTCGCCGTCCCGGGAGCGGAGGGGTTCCTGATCAGCGAGGCGGTGCGCGGCGAAGGCGGGCGTCTGCTCACCCCGGAGGGGCGACCGTTCATGGACGCTTACTCCCCCGAATGGCAGGACCTGGCCCCGCGCGACGTGGTCGCCCGCTCGATCCACGCCGAGATGGAAGCCCACAGCTATTCCCACGTCCTGCTCGACATCGCCAGCCACATGGCCGCCGACAAGATCCGGGCGCGCTTCCCGAACATCTTCGCCGAATGCCAGCGGGTTGGGATCAACATCACCCGCGAGCCCATCCCGGTCGTCCCGGCGGCGCACTATTTTTGCGGCGGCGTGATGGTCGACGAGTGGGGCCACAGCAACATCCGCAGCCTGTACGCGCTGGGCGAGGTCAGCTGCACCGGGGTCCATGGGGCCAACCGGCTGGCGTCCACCTCGCTGCTCGAGGGGCTGGTCTGGGGGACGCGCGTCGCCGCCGACATCGAGACCCACCTCGCAGACGACCCGCAGCCTGCCATTCCGGCCCGCGAGGATGTGCCCCCCTGGGACGAATCCGGCCTGACCCAGGACACTGACCCGGCCCTGATCCAGGGTGACATGCAGACCATCCAGAACATCATGTGGCATTACGTCGGCCTGATCCGCTCGGGCGACCGGTTGTCGCGCGCCATCCGCGAACTGCGCCACATGCAGAACGAGGTCGAGACCTTCTACCGGACGACGCGCCTGAGCGACGGGTTGATCGGCCTGCGCAACGCTGTCGAAGCCGCGCTGACTATCGCCCAGGCGGCGCGCCACAACCGCCAGAGCCGCGGCTGCCATTACCGGGTGGACAGCGTGGACGGGGGCGACCGGCTGCTGTAAGCCGGCCAGGTTCTCTATTCCAGATGCTCGCGACAAAAAAGCCCCCGGTCAGCAGACCAGGGGCTGTGTGATAGCACACGTACTCAAGGGTTAATCAGTAATCCCCTTGATCTCATCGTAGGTGGTCTTGATCTCCTTGATCTCGCCGGTGACGACGAAAATCGTCCGCTCACAGATGTTGGTCACCCGGTCGGCGACCCGCTCCAGGTTGTGGGACACCCACAGTAACCAGTTGGCCCGCTCGATCGCCTTCGAGTCGGCCATGACGTAGGTCATCAGCTCACGGTAGACCTGGTTATAGAGTTCATCCACTTCATCGTCCTCGGCCGGGATGGCCCCGGCCACATCGGCATCTTCGTTGATGAACGCGGCCAGGGCGCGGTGGAGCATATCGGTCGCTATCTTGGCCATCCGGGGAATGTCGATCAGCGGTTTCAGCAAGGGCTGGTCACCCATGCGCATGTTGACCGTGGCAATGCCCTTGGCATAATCGCCCATCCGCTCCAGTTCCCCGCTCACCTCGATGATCGAGGCCAGCAGGCGCAGGTCATGGGCCATCGGTTGCTGGGTGGCGATCAGGATCATCACCCGTTCCTCGATGGCGAAGCGTTTCTGGTTAATCCGGCTGTCCGTTTCGTAGATCCGCCGGGAGGCGTCGATGTCGCGCTTCTTTAACGCCTCGACCGAATCCAGGATCGCCTGCTCGACCATGCTGCCGAGCAGGAGAAGCTCATCCTTGAGCTGTTGGATGTCGCTTTCGAATGATTTACGCATGTGGAACCTCTTTCCTTGTTTCCGTCTTTCTATTATAACCATTTTCAGTTTCCACGGGGCTACCCGAACCGGCCTGTGACGTAATCTTCGGTTCGCTTGTCAGACGGGCGGGTGAAGATCTTATCAGTCCCATCGAACTCGATCACCGTCCCGGAACGGCTCTCCCCATTTGCCAGCATCATCATGGCGGTGTAGTCCGATACCCGAGCCGCCTGCTGCATGTTATGGGTGACGATGATGATCGTGTATTTCTGCTTGAGATCCTGCATCAACTCCTCGATCTTGAGAGTGGCTATCGGGTCGAGGGCCGAGGCCGGTTCGTCCATCAGGATGACCTCCGGCTGGACGGCGATCGCCCGGGCGATGCACAGGCGCTGTTGCTGTCCGCCCGAGAGGGCCAGGCCGGAGCGGTGCAGGATATCCTTGACCTCGTCCCACAGGGCAGCCTGGCGCAGTGAGCGCTCGACAAGCTCGTCCATGTCCCCCCGGTAACCGTGGACGCGCGCGCCCCAGGCAATGTTCTCGTAAATCGACTTGGGAAACGGGTTGGCTTTCTGGAAGACCATCCCGACCCGGTGGCGGACCTCGACCGGGTCGACATCGCGGGCATAAAGGTCCTGGCCATTAAAAAGCACCTGGCCGGAGGCATGCGATTCTGGGACCAGTTCGTTCATGCGGTTGAAGGCCCGCAGCAGGGTGGACTTGCCACAGCCCGAGGGGCCGATGATGGCGGTGATCTTGTGGCGCTCGATACGCAGATTGACATCCGTCACAGCCTTGAAATCGCCGTAGTAGATATTCAGGTCTCTGGTTTCAATTACATAGTTGGTATCTGTGATTTGCAGCATTAGAACCTCTTGGTAAAGCGGTTGCGCAGCACGATTGCCGAGGCATTCAGGCTGAACAGCAGGATGAGCAGAATCAGGATGGCAGCCGCCGCCAAATGTCGCCACTCCGCCTGCGGACGGGCGGTCCACTGGTAGATCTGGATCGGCAGGGTGGTGAAACGCGAGAACAGATCCGGATCGAAACTGATGGCGGTCGAGGCTCCAATCACGATCAGCGGGGCGGTCTCGCCGATGGCCCGGCTGACGGCCAGGATAGTGCCGGTCAGGATTCCCGGCATGGCGTTGGGCAGGACATGCGACCAGACGGTCTGCCATTTGGTGGCCCCCAGTCCCAGGCTGGCCCTGCGTAGCGACTGCGGGACGGCCCGGATGGCCTCCTGGGCGTTGATGATGATCAGCGGCAGGACCAACAGGGCCAGGGTCAGGCCGGCCGAGAGCACTGTCCGGCCGTTGGCGGTGGTCAGGTCGGTAGCCCTAAAGAGAGCCCCGCTGGTCAATAACGCCAGGGCACGAACGAAGATGGCCAGGCCGAGAATCCCGTAAATGATGGAGGGCACACCGGCCAGGTTGTTGATATTGGTCTGGATCAGGCGGTTGAGCCAGTTGTCGCTGGTATACTCCTCTAGGTAGATGGCCGACCCGACCCCCAGCGGAAAGGCGACCAGGATGGTGATCAGGATGGTCAGCAACGAACCGAGGATGGCGGTGCGCACCCCGGCGTTGACCGCCTCGCTGGATTGCGGCCGGCGGACGAAGTCGGCGGTCATCCAGGAGACGAAGCGCAGTTCGGCCTCCGGGTATTCTTCGATTGCCTGGCCCCGGATCGCCGCCGATTGGGTCAGCGATTTCCACAAGGTCCAGGACTCGACCACATCGTACCTGACGATCCGTTCGATTACCAGGTCGTAGACGTCCGCCCAGCTGCGCTCGCTGAAGGGGATCTCGTTGTCCAGTTTGTTGAAGGCGCCGCTGGACAGGTTCTGGCGCAGGATCTCGACCAGGGCCGCCTTGGGCAGGTCATCCAGTGGGACACCATCCACGGCCAGGCTGGTAGGGTCGACCCGGGCTTCGTAGGCCACATAGCCGAAGGCGCCGTCGAGGATGTTGAGCAGCAGGGCGGTCAGGACGATGATCCCAACCAGCGTGGCGGCCTGGAAGACCAGCCTCCAGACCTTACCGGCACGGTGGCGGACTGGCAGATTGTTACTGAACTGACTATTATGCGCGCGGGTGGGTTGAGGCGAGGTCATTCGTAAACCTCCCGGAAGCGGCGCACGATGCGCTGGCTGATGATGTTCAGGGTCAGGGTGATGAAGAACAGCAGCAGGCCGATGGCGAAGATGCTGTTGTAGTCGATCGAGTCATAGCTCAGGTCGCCGCCCGATATGCGCATGATGTGCCCGGTCATGGTCTCGGCGCCCTGGAAGGGATTGAAGGTGAAGTTGGGCCCGGCGCCGACGGAGACGGCGACGATCATGGTCTCGCCGACGGCCCGGCTGGTGCCGACGATGATCGCCGCGGCGATGCCCGAGAGCGCCGCCGGGACGACCACCTTGATGGCCACTTCCAGTTTCGTTGCTCCCAGCCCGTAGGCAGCATCGCGCAAGGCGCGCGGTACGGCGTTAAGGGCATCCTCGCTCATCGAGGCGATCAGCGGCAGAATCAGCACCCCCATCACCAGGCCGCCGGAGGCCATGTTGTAGATCTGGACCACGTCGTTGCCGAAGATCGAGCGTAGCAGAGGGGTGACGAACATCAGGGCAAAGTAGCCGTATACGATGGTCGGAATGCCGGCCAGAATCTCCAGGACCGGCTTGAGAGTCTTGCGAATCTTCTGCGAGGCGTACTCGCTCAGGTAGATGGCAGCCGCCAGCCCGAGCGGGATAGCGATGGCCAAGGCGATCAGCGATGTGATGAAGGTGGAGGTGACTAGCGGAAGGATGCCGAACTCGTTGATGTGCGGCTGCCAGGATGTGCCGGTCAGGAACTTCCACAGGTCCACCTCGGGCGTGCGGAAGAAGAGCAGGGCTTCCTTACCCAGCTCGTAGACGATCCCCAGGGTGGTGAAGATGGAGAAGAAACCGGCGAAGAAGAGCAGGGACTGGATGATGATTTCCCCGACCCTGCGGCGTTTGTGCAGTCCTTCCTTGCGCACCGGATAGCCGGTTCTTTTGGCCGCAATATCTTTTCCAGGCATGATTATCCCTTGTTAGGTGACAGGGCCTTCCCCCCGGTAGTTCAAGGGGGGAAGGGTGTTTGAGGGGAGAAGGTGTCCTGCTCCCGGGAGTTGATTACGGCTGCATGCCAAGGGTTTCGTACCAGGCATACAGGGCTGCCTCCAGGGCTTCTTGGCTGGCCGGGAAGTAGCCGACATCCACGATCTCATCGTTAACCCTGGTCAGGTAGAAGTAGATGAAGGCTGCCACCTGGGGCTTCTCCTGCATGATCTGGGCCGTGGAGTAGATGAACAGCGGGCGGGACAGCGGGTAGTCGCCGCTCTCGGCGGTCTCGGCGGTGGGCGCCACGCCGTCGATAGCGAGCACGTTCAGCGAACCGGCATTCTCCTGGTAGTAGGCGAAGCCGAAGAAGCCGATAGCGTAGGAGCTGCCCAGCACGCCCTGGACCAGGACATTGTCGTCTTCGGAGAGCTGCAGGTTGGCGGCGGCCAGGATCGGAGTCACGTCTTTTTCGAAGACCTCTTCGACGAAGTAATCGAAGGTCCCGCTGTCGGTGCCGGGTATGAAGCGTTGGATCGGCTCGGCCGGCCACTCGGGACGCACGTCTGCCCAGGTCGCAGCGGTCGAGAAGATCAGGACCAGTTCATCCATTGTGACATCCGTGGCGAAGTCATTCGCGCTGCTGACAACGATAGCGATCGCATCCGTGCCAACACGGAACTCGATCGGCTCGCGACCGATAGCCTGGCAGGATTCGACTTCGCTGCCTTCGATTGCCCGGCTGGCGTTGGAGATATCGGTCTCGCCATTGACGCAGAAGCGCTCGAAACCGGCGCCCGAACCGATGCTGTCGATGGTGATATTCCCGGTAAAGCCTTCTTCCTCGAACCGCTGCTTCATGCGCTCGGAGAGCGGGAAGACGGTCGACGAACCGGCGGTGATAATGTCACCGTTCACGGCACCGGGTATGTACATGGCCAGTGGGTCAACTGTGGAGACGGCGGTCTCGGTTGAGGGGACCGGAGTGTTCACGGGAACTTCCGCGGTAGGGGTGGCTTCAGGGCCGCAGGCGCTGAGCACAAGAACGGCAACGAGCAGGATGAACATGGAAACAATCAGGTTTTTACGCATTTTTCTTTTCTCCTTGGTTTTATTTTTCAACTATGGCAGTTTATCAGGCCGCGGTTAAGGCCCGAAGAACGGTTGTTTAACGTTTGGTTAATGTTCTGAAATTGTATAAGCCCGATTTGTGGAAAAGAGAGGGTTTATAAACGCAAATCAGGGTTTGGATCCCATGAAAGCTGGTAAACGGAAGATGCGTTTTTGTGGCTGTTCGTGCCATGTCCAGGAATTTAAATCGGTTAAAACGTTATAGGCAGTCAAATCCAATTGCAGCGGCGTTACCGAGATGAACCCCTCGGCCAACGCGCCAATATCTGTGCCGCGTTCGGGTACGCCGGTGGGCGCGTCACCGCCAATCCAGTAATAAGGACGATCACGCGGGTCAACGCGCTCGTCGAGGCGGCTGTGGTAAACGCGCAGTCCCTGACGGGTCAGGCGGAATCCGTGAACCTGATCATCACTCAGAAACGGGACATTGACATTCAGCAGGATTTCCGGCGGCAGGCCATTTTCGATCACGTGCCGGGCAACTATCCGGGCCGCATGTGCTGCCGGACCAAAATCAATTTCGCCAAGGTGTCCTTCAGGGATTTCCAGGGAAACGGCGATTCCGGGCACACCGGCGATCACGGCCTCCATCGCCGCGGTGACTGTGCCAGAATAAGTCACATCATGACCCAGGTTGGCTCCAATGTTGATCCCGGAAACCACCAGGTCAATTGGCTCTTTGAAATACCCAAGGGTGGCCAGAGCAACGCAATCGGACGGTGCGCCGTCGCTGGCATATGCAACCGTGCCATCTGCCAGAAGCGCCTCGCGCACGCGCAGGGCGCGGTCGAGGGTCTTGACATGACCGCCGCCAGACCAGTTGCGATCGGGCGCAAGGATGCTCACTTTGGCGATTTTGCGCATCTCCTGGGCCAGAGCCAGCAGGCCGGGCGCAGTCACGCCGTCATCGTTTGTAACAAGGATGTGGGTCATTTTGACTTAGAGTCTTGAGCGCCAGAGTTCCGCCGCTTCTGCCGATTGTCAATGGCAAAAACGATCAACATTGCAAACAAGAGAATCCAAAACAGAGTCATAGTTCCTCCAAAAATAAATACCGGCGTGTTACCCATAATGCAAAGATATCATGCCGGTATTAAACGTCCGCGAAAGACAGGTTATGAGTTTGTTATGGTTTGGTTAAGCGGAAACGCCCATTTCATTCAGCCAGGTGCGGACTTTCTCCTGAATCTGGTCGCGTACCTGGCGGAATTTTGCCAGTTTCTCTTCTTCGCTGCCTTCAAACACTGCCGGGTCTTCAAAAGACCAGTGCAGGCGGTGGTTGACTCCTGGCCAGACACTCGGGCAATTCTTTTCTGCATCATCACACACAGTTATAAGATAATGGAAATGCTCCTTGCCGAGATACTCATTCACGCCCTTTGAACGATGGGCCGACATATCAAACCCTATTTCTTCCATCACGCGGACGGTGAACGGGTTCAGCCCTTTTGGCTCCAGCCCGGCGCTGAAGGCTTCAAACTGGTCTTTCCCCAGACTTCGCAGAAATGCTTCCGCCATCTGACTGCGGGCTGAATTTCCTGTGCACAGGAAAAGAATACGATCTGTCATTTCTACTTCCTCCGATAGACATAGATTAGCAGATTGGCAATCTGCTAATCTATCTTATCTTGTTCTTTTTAACAACCAATTAATGGCAAGTGATGGCTTTGTTAAGATTAATCACGCAACCGGAATCGTGAAGGAAAACGTACTCCCCCTGCCTTCCACGCTCTCTGCCCAGATTTTGCCGCCGTGCGCCTCGACGATGTGGCGGGCAATCGAA
Organism: Chloroflexota bacterium; assembly: GCA_043826785.1. Taxonomy (GTDB): domain Bacteria; phylum Chloroflexota; class Anaerolineae; order Anaerolineales; family Villigracilaceae; genus JBDRPT01. The sequence goes on from JBDRPT010000049.1 coordinate 14,545, forward strand.
AGCCCCAGCCCGGTCCCGCCGCCGGAGCGGGCGCGGTCAACCCGGTAGAAACGCTCGAAGATGCGCGGCAGGTCGTCCTCCGGGATGCCCACGCCGGTATCCCGCACCGAGAAGCGGACGAACTCTCCTTCGGTTTGTGCGGATAGGATGACCGCGCCGCCCGGCCCCGTGAACTTAACCGCGTTATGGATGAGGTTAACCAGCACCTGTTCCAGCCGCGCCGCGTCCGCCCGGACCTCGGGCAGGTCAGCCGCGGCCTCGACCGTCAGCGCCAGCCCGGCGCGCTCGGCCTGCGCCCGCATCCGCTCGGCAGCAGAATGGAGTAGTTTCTCGGGACTGACCTTCTTCAACTCCAGCGGCATCTGGCCGGATTCGATGCGCGTCAGTTCCAGCAGTTCAGCCGCCATCTGTGTCAGGGCATCCACCTCGGTTTCGATGCGGCTCAAGAAGCGCGGCGCAGCCTGCGGGTCCTCCAGCGCGCCGTCGCGCAGGGTTTCGGTCAGGGCTTTGAGCGAGGCCAGCGGGGTGCGCAGTTCGTGGGAGACGTTGCTGACGAAATCGCGGCGGACGGTCTCCAGCTGGCGGACACGCGTCAGGTCCTGCACCAGCAGGAGTGCGCCGCCCGTCTGCCGGTCGGGGAGGACGAACAGTTGCAGGAATTGGCGGCGGACGGGCAGTTCCACGGTCTCGCTTTGCGCTTCGCCGGTTTCCTGGCAGCGCCGCCAAGCCTCCACCAACTGGTGCTGGCGCAGCACTTCGGCCACCCTCCGCCCGGCGGCGGCCTGCGCCTCGAACATGCGCTCGGCAGCCGGGTTCAGGAAAGTCACCCAGCCTTCAGCGTCGGCGATCAGCACCCCATCCGTCATCTGTTCGAGGACAGATGCCAGTTTGGCGCGTTCAGCGTCAACCGTTGCAAGTTGAAAGTTGAAAGTTGAAACAAGCGTGCGAATAGCGTTAGAAATGTCCTCCAAGCCCTCCACATCTTCTGGTAACGCAGTTGTCGGCGGCTCGTTTCTGGCAGAAATCTGGCGGACAATGCGGCTGTAATCACCCAGGCGACGTTTAAGTCGAAGGTAAAGCCAGGCAAACCAAGCGGCAATAAGGATAACCAACGCCAGCACAACGAACAAAAAGGTTGTCATTTCAATTTTCGACCTGAAACTTGCTAACCTTCAAACCTGTAACCACCGCCCCTCACCGTCACAATTCGAGTTGGACTGGCCGGATCAGCCTCAATCTTCTGCCGCAGCCAGCGCACGTGAACGTCCACCGTGCGGCTGTCGCCGACGTAGTCCCAGCCCCAGACGCGCTCGAGGATGAACTCGCGGCTGAGCATCCGGCCTTTGTGTTCGGCGAAGAAGACGAGTAAATCGTATTCCTGCGGCTTGAGCGGGATGACCTGCCCCTCCAGCGTGACCTCGCGACGGGTCTGGTTGATGACCAGATTCCCGCAGGTCAGCATTTCCTGTGGCGCGGCCTCGCCCGCTTTGACCTTTTCCAGTTCCTCGCGGATGATCTGCGTCCGGCGGAGTTGGGCCTTGACGCGCGCCAGCAGTTCGCGCATCGAGAACGGCTTGGTCAGGTAGTCGTCCGCGCCCACCTCCAGCCCGACGACGCGGTCGATCTCGTCGTCGCGGGCGGTCAGCATCAGGATCGGAATGCTCGTCTCGCGGCGCAATATCTTGCATACCTCGATGCCGTCCAGACCGGGCAGCATGATGTCGAGGATAATCAGATCGGGGGGCTGGAGGCGGGCAGCCTCAAGAGCGGCGCGCCCATCGCCGACGGATGTGACCGTAAAGCCCTGTTTCTTCAGGTTGTAGGCCAGGGTCTCCTGCAAAGCGGGTTCATCTTCGACGACCAGGATCGATTCAGGCATGATTCTATTATATGCCAAATCCCGGGTTGCCGGCTGCAAGGGACGCCATGGCCCGCCGCGCCCGCCGGGGCCAGGGATAGCATCCGGGCCAAGGACGGGGTTGGCGTGGCGGTGCGGCTGATCGAGAAGTGGGCGGACGGTTTTCCTCACGCCGGTTAACAAAAAAAGCCAGGTTTACCCTGGCCTAAGCGAACATTATCACCGCTGAAAAAAGAGAGGTTCTGAATGACGATCTTGTTTACCATTGTCGTTTGGCTCTCGCCCGCGAGCGGATGAACGTGGCGACCAGGTTCATACCCAGCACGGAGAAGACCAACACCAGGGCTGTGCCGTACTGGATCTGGAAGGGCATCTCCGGGACCTGGGTGGGAATGACAAACAAGTGGTATGGCAGGGCCATGGCGGCATCGAACGGTGAACCCGGCAGGCGCGGCAGTAAGAAGGCCGCCCCCGTAAACAGGATCGGAGCAGTCTCCCCGGCAGCGCGCCGGCGAAGCAATCCCCGTAGGCGATGTTCTCGCCTGCCTTGAAAACCGCAGCCTGCAATAGGCTATAAACGCAAAAATGCCGCAGTGGCTTTCGATGTAAAAAATCCCGCTCTAGAGCGGGATTTAGGTGGGAGAAATCCTTTGTTTTAGACCTAAAAGTAGGACGAGAATAGGATTTGAGTGGCGAGGGTGAGACTTGAACTCACAACCAAGGGCTTGTAAGCCGCTTGAGCGGGAGCTCGCGTTCCCTGTCCTAAAGCCTATGAAAATCGGCTTAAGCCTTGGTAGGGTTCATGCCGAATCCTCGATATTTTTCTGTTAGTGCAGTCAAAGGTATCTTAAAATATTGTCAACGTCTGTCAATAAGTATGCCAGGAGAATCGATCCTTTTGGTCGGGCTGACGGCGGTTGAATAAGTAGCGATAATAAAGGTCGGAATGACGATTATTTAAGGAGAAGTGATAAAACTGCTACTTCTCAAGAATAAACAACCACGCATTTTCAAAGGTGCAAGTCGCTATCCCCGAGTCGGTGGCGGCGAGAAAGGCGATGAAGCCGTCATAGAAAAACGGCTGATTTTCCGTGAAATTCTGGCGCGCTTCGGCGATCTTGACGGAGACTTGTTGCATGGCTTGGCTGTTTTGGGCAATTTGCTCTTCGTGTTGCCTGCGCTGCTCCTCCGTTGCGCCGGGCGGGAGTTGCGATTCCGGTGGAGGAGCAGCAGCGACAGGCGGCTCCGCGGTAATGTCCACCTGACCGACGAACGTGCCGTTGGTGTAAATATCAATCAGGTTGCCGCGCACCACCAGCGCGAGGCGGTTGGTGGCGTCGTTGAACCAGTCGAAGGACGGGTCATTATCTTTGGGGTAAAAGTCGTGATAGTTGGATAATTCGGCCTTAACTGTTGCGCCGAAGGTGATGCGCCCGCCGGCGATGCGCTCCAACAAGATCATGTATTGGGTTGGTTGCTCAGAGTCGCCATCGGAACGGAAAAGGAAACCACAGCCTGCAGTGCCGCTTACAGTATTCCATGTAATGTCGGTCGCAACTACGAAGTCCGCGGCGGTGATCAAAGGGTAATCGGTGGCGTGACCGGTTTGCTGGTAGCCGACCAGTTCAATCGTGACCGGGTGGTGCAGCCATGCCACGTAGCCGTCACCGGGTCCGACCCCGTAGCGCGGCAATTCCGCTACCATCGGGGCGATGGCGGATGCAGTCGCGAGGCGCTCGGGCTCGTACAGGGCGGCGCGCGCGGTCTGGGTAGCGTAAATTACATCAGCTTGCTGGGTAGCGTTGAACACGGCGGTGGCGAGAGTATCGCCACCGCTAGCGGCTTCGATGGCGCGCGCGGTCGCCGTGGCACGCACAGCTTCGCTCAACGGAGTCAGGGTTTGGAAAAGGCCGGGCGAGGAGGCAGGCGCAGGGGCGCAGGCAAAAAGCAGGAAAACGGCAGCGAGTGCGAGAACGGCAAACGGTTTGGTATCCATATAATTATTTGACATCCTTTTTCTTGATCAGGTAGAGGATTATCAGGTAATACACGCCGACAATTCCCAACTGCGCCAACCAAACCTGCGCCAGCCAGGGATAATAGACCGCCGGGTTGCTTTTGTCGACCCACGTCCAGCCGTATTTGCTGGAGATGGTGTCCATGACGCTTTCGGCGCCCTTGACCGCAGCGACGCGCGCGATGCTATAGTGTGCGAGGTCTTGCTGGTATTGCGTCATCTCGACCTGGTACACGCCGACCATGGCTTCATAGAGATACATCTGGTTACGGTAGTCGTCCTGGATGTCGCGCACCCTGTCCTGGTAAGAACTCAGGGCGTTTAGATATTGCGCATTCGTGACTTGGTCATAGGTGTTTGCTGGCTCTTCGGGAGCAGGCGGAAAAACCGGCTCCTGCGGACGGGCATGGAGCGGGTCTGGCTCGATGGGGGCGTTCATGTCAATTTCGGTGGTGTAAAAATCTCCCACGCCGGGGAAGTTGCACGAGTTCGGGGCAAAGATGTTGATACCCATGCATTTGCACCCCAAGGCGCTTTTATCGTCAAGGGTCATGGCATCGCGCAGGTCATTGTCGAGCAACCAGCAGGGATCGGCGGCAACATCGGAGCCTGCGCCCATGATGCCCATCAATCCCTGAAAAGCCCAGCGGGTGGAGGCAAACTGGTTGATTTGGGGGGGCACCGGGGCAAGCGAGCCGCTCAGGACTATCAGCGGGATGATGAACAGGATAAGCGTCAGCGGCGCCGCGCCAGCGTTGGGGGACATGGCAGAAGCAAGTAAGCCGAGCATCATGCCGGTCATGGTCGCAAGCGTGAGGGTGATATAGACCTGTACGAACACATCCATGCCGGATGGCATTTCGAAGGCGATGTAATGAAGAATAGTGTACGCCAGCGCGTGATAAAACGCGAGCATGAGCGCCACCCATACTTTGGATGTGACGTAGGGAACGATTTTCAGGTTGACCAGCCGCTCGCGCTTATAAATATCGGATTCCTTCACGAATTCGCGCATCTGCGACATGCCCCCTACAAGTAATGTGTACATCGTCAGGATGAATAACGTGACGCTGCCATTGATCGCGTCGCCTCCACTAAAGGCAAAGGGTGACTTGCCCACCAGCGGAGCGATGATCAAATCCAGTGCAGCAACTGCGGGTGCGGCTATCAGCATCAGGATCAGGCTGGAGCGGTCGCGCGTCAGGATGGTAATGTTGCGTTTGGAAAGCACCAGGAATTGCGTCCAACTCGAAAGGCGTGAACCCTTGTGCGCCTGCTTTTGGGCGGGCAGCGCCTTGAGTTCTTCTGTTTTGCGCTTGCGTTCCTCCAGCGGTTGGACGATATATTTCCAATAGGCGTCATAAGCCTGGAAGCGATCCGCCCAGTCCTTGCCTTTGCCCTTGGAGGGGTCATCTAGGATGGCGTAAATCTGGTCGAATTCCATTGGGCGGGAGCGGCGGTCATGCTCACTGCGGAACTGGTCGAAATAGGTCAGGGCTTCGTTGGGCGGTCCAAACCACGCCACGTAACCGCCGCGCGCAAGAAAGACGACCTTATCAGCAAGCATTACGTTTTTTGTGGCGTGTGTAACCATGATAATCGTGCGCCCTTGGTCGGCAAGGCGGCGCATCAGGTGCATGAAAACGGTTTCCGTGCCGGGATCGAGACCGGATGTCGGCTCGTCGAGGAAGAACAAGCCCGGGCGGGTGAGCAATTCCACGCCAATCGAGACGCGCTTCTGTTGCCCGCCGCTCAAACCGCTGATCTGCACATCCTTGCGATGCGTCAGGTCCAAATCCGCCAGCACTTCCATGATGCGCTCGTGGCGCTCCTGCGGGCTGGTATCTTTGGGCATGCGCAGTTGTGCGACGAAATCGAGCGCCTGGTAGATCGTCAATTCCATGTGAATGATGTCTTTTTGCGGCACAAAACCGATTTCGTTGCGGATGGCGTCGAAATATTGATAGATATCGATATTGTTGACGAAGACTTTTCCGTCCGTCGAGAGGCGATACCCGGCGATAGCATCCACCAGCGTGGACTTTCCACCGCCGCTCTGCCCGACCACGACGATAAATTCGCGCGGCTGGAAGATGAGCGAAATGTCCTGCAACAGGTTCAGGTCTTTGCGCACCCATTTGTTCAGGTTATAGGCTTCCACCCGCAAGCCGTCGGTGTCTTCGTAGGCTGTGAAGGCGTCCTCGCCCATCACAAAACGGTATGGACCAATACGGATGACATCCTGTGGGTTGAGCCAGACATTGCCCTCGACGCGCTTGTCGTTGACGAAAGTCCCGTTGGCACTACGCAGGTCAGTGATATAGTACCTGCGCCCGACGCGCGTGACCTCGGCATGGTAGCGCGAGACATTCGGCATATAGAGCGAAATGTCGTTGGCGGGGTCGCGTCCGAAGGTCAGTACGTCTTTTTCGCCAAACTGGATGTGTAAGGGGGCTTTCGCGCTGGCTTGCGCCGGGTTCTGGTAGGTAATCGTGACCAACATGCCTGGCACGTCGCCGGCCAGGCGTAACACATCGCCATGCATCAGCAAGCGACGGCCTTCGAGCATGCGCCCGCGACAGGAAACGCTGTTGGTGGCATCTGGCAGCATGGTCACTTCGTAGCCATCCCCTGTTTTCTCGAAGACAAGATGGTGACGCGAGACAATTGGCAGTTGGATAACGATTTCGTTATCATCGTCGCGGCCGAGCGTGACACGCGCCGCAGTGAGGGTGTATTCGCGCTGCTCCTCACCTGAGATGGTCACGAGCAGAGCGGGGGGAGTCTCTGGCGCGGCGGCAAGGGCGGCTCCGTGTTCGTCGGTATCCATGGTGGTGGCTTCGCCAATTTCGAGCGCGGCATGAATCGCCGGGTCGGCCAGATTCTTGGCATTCACCATCATGGTGCGCATCGAGTCGGGCAGTTGGGATTTCTGGGATTGCTCAGGAAGCTGGGATATAGCCGCCGGTTCCGATGCAGCCTCAAAGACCAGGCGCACATCCAACCCCACCAGGATGACGTCGCCATTTTTGAGCTCCTGGGGCTTGTCCAAAGGGTTACCGTTGACGCGTGTCCCGTTGCTGCTTCCCAAGTCTTCAATATAATAATGACCATCTTGATAAAAAACTCGCGCATTCTTGCGGGACACTGAGGCAGAGTCGACGACCAGGTCTGCCGGGGCGGTGCGCCCGATGATCAGATCGCCCTGTCCCAGTTCCGTTTCTTGTCCGTCAAGTGGTCCGGATTGGATCCGAAGTTTTGCAGGAGGGGAGATTTTAGACATGATGACTCCTCAGATTCTATTGCCCAGCGACAACTTCATAGATCAACAGATCATCGATCAGGATTTCCGCCGAGTCATAAGTAGTAAACCTCAGGACACCGCCTTCCATGATCGGGTCGCTTTCATCGGTGTAATCCAGCCATTGCTCGCCATCCAACCAGACCTGGATGCGATTTCCAAAGAAAATGTATTGCGTCAAATGCCAGTCATCGGGGCTGATGGGACGTGAGACCTCTGTCAAAATGAAATAAACAGCCGGCTCACAGGTGGATTTATAGAGTTGAATGCCTGTGTCCATAATATTGATAAAATATCTCTGGACCGAATCGATGTTGGGCGGGCAATAAGTGATTCGCCCGCCCAGCTCAACATAACGTCCATACTGGCCGGGCTGGGCAAACTTGAAAGCGAACTCGATGGCGTAATCCCGCCAATCAGTTTCTTGAATTGCAGCGCAACTGAACTCTCCCGGCGGGCTGGGCGGCTGCGAGTGCAGGACGGTCCGTCCATCAACCTCCTCCAGGATCCAGCGAGTGGAGTACGGGGAACAGTTAAATTGCCAGGCCGGTATCAGGCTTCCGTAAAAGTCGTCTTGTAGGAGGACATTTCCAAAGGTATTAATCTCTGCAGGCCCGAGTGTGGGAGTGGCGGTGTTCGATTCGGGTCCCCTGGTTCTGGTGGGTATAGGTGTCGGGGCATTGGCGAACGAAAACTGGAACGGCGAGCCTGGGCACCACGGAGGCTGCGGCCAAGGTCCCTGGGGCGGGCAGATATCGAAGATGCCCATCAGGATCACAGCCAGCAGGCAAAAGCCCAGGATGCCGAGAATTGCGAAGAGCAACCAGCGCAGAAGCTTTTTTCCACCCGATGGTCGTGCCGGTGCAGGTCGTTTGCCGCCTGCGGGTGGTGCTGGATTGCGATCTTCTGAGACCGGAATGTGGGTGGCTGCTGGCACAGGCGCGGCAGGTGCATCTTTCCGCCCGCCGGACACAACTGCAGTCCCCAATAAAACAGCTTCCATCGCATCTGCCATATCCTTTGCGCTCTGGTAACGATCGCCAGGGTCTTTGGCAGTCGCTTTCAAGATGATGTTCTCAACCACTTCCGGGATGGTCGGATCGATTGTACGCGGCATCGGCATGGGGGCCGTCATGTGCTTGATCACGATTGCCATGGGCGTGTCAGCGCGGAAGGGCACATCTCCCGTGACAAATTCGTACAGCATGATACCGAGCGCGTAGATGTCGGAACGGTGGTCGACGTTGACGCCCTGCCCCTGCTCGGGAGACATATACATCGGCGTGCCCATCCCAACACCCGTTCCGGTCAGTTTTTCACTGGAACCTTCCGCCATCCTGGCAAGCCCGAAGTCCGCCAGCACAGGCCAGCCGCCGTCGCCCAGCAGCACATTGCTCGGTTTGACATCCCGGTGGATGATGCCATGCTCATGAGCATAGCTCAAAGCACGCGTGATGGGCAGGAGCAGCCGCAGGGCAGACTGGGAGTCGGTTTTTTCGCCGCGCTCGTGCTTGAGCGTACCGCCTTCCACGTACTGCATCGCAATATAGGTGATGCCATTACTCTCACCATAGCTATAAATGGGAACAATGTTCGGGTGGTTGAGCTGGGCGACCGCTTTCGCTTCACGGCGGAAGCGGGTGGCAAAACTGGGATCGTTGGCAAAGAATTGTGGCAAAACCTTGATCGCCACATAGCGGTTTAAAGCCGGTTCATAGGCTTTATACACGGTCGCCATGCCACCCTGGCCGAGCCGCTCCATGAGTCGATAGGCGCCCAGTGTTTGCCCGACCAGTGAATCTTCCATGCCCATCATGGAGGGGGTTGGGGCGGTTTTCGGACGTTGATCCTCCACCGCCGCCATAAACTGGCCCAGGCTGGGGTAACGCTTGCCTGGTTCAGGATGCAGACAGGTTGCCACCAACTCATCTAGTGCGGGCGGAATGTCTCGCCGCAGGCGGCTGGGAAGCCAGGTGACAATCATGGTTTTGCCGGGCGAAAGTTCGGGCCTGGAGACGGGTTTGCCGGTGAGCGCCTCGAACAGGAGCGCGCCGAGCGAGTAAATGTCGGAGAGCGCGTCAACGGGTTGACCAGCAAGCAGTTCTGGGGCGTAGTGCGGGCGTTCTGGCAACGCACTCGATGCGAGCAGTTGCGGCAAGTCGAGAAAGTCTGCCAGGGCGGGATTGGTCACTACCGGTGCGCCCTCATCACCAGTAAAAACCACCTCCTGCGGGCTGAAAACACCCTGCAAAAGGTGGTTGGTGTGGAGTGACTCGAGGTATTTTCCGAGCCGGTATGCCAGGTCGATAACATCTTCTGGCGGTAATCCACCAGAACTCGCGATGCGGCTGGCAAGTGTTTCCCCGTCGGTTGCGGCACACACGATGACCGCCACGCCTGCCGATTTGCCAGTTTGCAGCCATGAGGGGTGAAAATCTGGCGGTATGGAGGCAAGCTTTTTAGTGGTGGCTTCCAAGCGGGGGAGCAGATCGTCAACGGGAACAAGCGCGGGGTAGAGAGCAAGTACGGTCACTAATTGACCGTGGGTATCCTTTCCCCCGTATTCTGTGAACCAATCGTTCGTTTTTGCCTGCGTATCCACCGAGTACTTTTCGAAGATGACGGGATCGAGCATGGCGACTCCTTGTGGATATGGGATAATGCCCGACAGCCGGATACCGTTAAATTGACTTTTCTATTGAAGCAAGATAATACCACACATAAGGGCACCACTGAGATAAGATCAGCCGGCGTGCCCGCGCCGTTTCCTGGCGATGTCAATGGCAAACACAGCCAGTGTTGCTAAGGTTGTCACGATAAAGAAAGCGTATCCCATTCTCTCGCCTTTCTACTATTCAGCTTAACGATAACACAGGACGCCGGGAAAGGCGAGAAATGGAGATTAACAGTTTGGTAAGGCCGGCCTGTCCATGCTGGACCGCCGATGCCTGGGTTGTAAACTGGCGGGAAAGTACGATGCAGGCTTGAATTCCCCCGGTTAACCGAAGCGCCCCTCGATGTAATCCTCGCTGCGTTTCACCTTCGGGTGCAGGAACAACTCGCTGCCGGCAGCATATTCGACCAGTTCCCCCTGCAGGAAGAAGGCGGCGTAATCGGCGGTGCGGGCCGCCTGCTGGACCGAATGGGGCACCAGCACGATGGTGTATTCCTTCTTCAGTTCCTGCAAGGCATCTTCGACTTTGCCGGTCGAGATCGGGTCGAGGCCGGACGTTGGCTCGTCGAGCAGGATGACTTCCGGCTGGTTGGCGAGCACCCGGGCCAGGCACAGGCGCTGCTGCTGCCCGCCGGAGAGGGCGATGGCCGGGTCTTCGAGCCGGTCCTTGACCTCGTCCCACAGGGCGGCCAATTCCAGGCTGCGCCTGACAGCTTCGTCCAGCCTGGACTTGCGCTTCTCACCGGCGAGTTCCAGGCCATAAGTCAGGTTGCCGCGGATGCTCAGGGGCAGGACGACTGGCCGGGCGAACACCATCCCGACCCTGCGGCGCAGCGCAATCACGTCCGTCTTCGGGTCAAGGACATCTTCGCCATCGAGCATGATCCTGCCCGCAACGGTCCGCACCTCGGTCAGGTCATTGAGCCGGTTGAGGCAGCGCAGCAGGGATGACTTGCCGCCGCCCGCCGGCCCGAACAAAACGCTGATGGCGTTGGCGGGTATGTCCATGCTGATATCCCGCAGGGACTCGGTCCCGTCGGCATACTGCAAGGAGAGTTGCTCAACGATAATCTTGTTTACCATTGTCGTTTGGCTCTCGCCCGCGAGCGAATGAATGTGGCGACCAGGTTCATGCCCAGCACGAAGAAGATCAGCACCAGGGCGGTGCCGTACTGGATCTGGAAGGGCATCTCCGGGACCTGGGTGGAGATGACAAACAAATGGTAGGGCAGGGCCATGGTGGCATCGAACGGCGACCCCGGCAGGCGTGGCAGGAAGAAGGCCGCCCCCGTAAACAGGATCGGCGCGGTCTCCCCGGCGGCGCGCTCCAGGCCCAGGATCACCCCGGTGATGATCCCGGGCAGCGCCTGCGGCAGGACGATCCGCCGGATGGTTTGCCAGCGCGTCCCGCCAAGCGAGATGCTGACCGTGCGGAATGCCTGCGGCACTGCCCGCAAGGCCTCCTCTGAAGCCGAGATGATCACCGGCAGGGTCATGATCGAGAGTGTCAGAGAAGCCGCCAGGATGCTTGTACCGAACTGGAGAAACAGGACGAACAGGCCCAGTCCGAACAGGCCGTAGACAACAGACGGGATCCCGGCCAGGCTGATGATGGCGATGCGGATCAGGCGGGTCAAGCGGTTGTCGGGAGCGTATTCGGAGAGGTAGATTGCCGCCGCGATCCCGAGCGGGACCGAGAAGGCAGCCGTGCCCAGGGTAAGGTAAAACGTCCCGACGATCGCCGGCCAGATGCCCCCGGCGCGCATCCCCTCGCGCGGCATCGCCGAGAGGAACTCCCACGAGATGGCCGGGGAACCCTGCAGGATGACATAGCCGATCACGCCCAGGATCGGCACAACAGTGACCACAGCCACCAGGGTCAGCAGGGAATAGCCCAGGCGTTGGATCAGGTCACGGTTTAGGAGGGCACGTTTCATAACCTGCATCCCTTTTCCTACGACAGCACCCGCTCAGCGCGCTTCTTGGAGCGGAAAACCACCGACGAGGCGGTGACATTGACGATCAGCGAGATCAGGAAGAGCACCATACCGATAAAGAATAAGACATGATAATGGGTCGACCCGGAAGCCACCTCGCCCATCTCGGCCGCGATCGTGGCCGTCATTGTGCGCACCGGGGAGAACAGCGAGGTCAGCTTGACCGCCAGCACCGGCGCATTGCCGGTGACCATCATCACCGTCATCGTCTCGCCAATCGTGCGCCCGACACCGAGCATCACCGCAGTCAGCACCCCGGATTTGGCTGCCGGCAGCGTCACCCGCCAGATCGTCTGCCAGCGGGTTGCCCCCAGCGCCCAGGCCCCCTCGCGGTAGCTCATCGGCACCGCATCCAAAGCATCCTCGGCAATCGAAACGATCGTCGGTACGGCGATCCCGCCGAGCAGCAGCGACCCGGCCAGGGCCGTCAGGCCGGTGGGCAGGTCCAGAAATTCACGCAAATATGGGGAAAGGATCAGGATGCCCAGGAAACCGAGCACCACCGAGGGCAACCCGCCCAGGAGCTCAACCAAGGGCTTGAGGACTTCACGCACCCAGCGTGGGGCGATCTCCGAGATGAAGACCGCCGTCCCGATCCCGAAGGGGATGGCAACCAGCATGGCGCCGACCGTTACGATCAGCGATCCGGTGATCAGCGGCAGGATGCCGTACAAGCCTTCGATGGGGTACCAGCGCTGGCTGAAGAGCACATCCAGCGATACTTCGCCGAGGGTCGGGAGCCCTTCCAGTAAAAGGAAGAAAAAGATCAGGACGACGAAAACGATCGCCGAGTAACCCGACAGGCGGATCGCCCGGGTGATGACGAACTCTTTCCAACTGAGGGATTTATCCATTAGACATTATCGGTGAAAACATGGTTGCATCGTCCCGAAGGATGATTTCGAGTAATTCAAGCGCCCGACTGCAACCTTCGGGATGTTTTTTCTAATTGCCACTATAGTCTATTCCTTGCTCTACATGGCATGCAATTTTGCGCCCTTAGCGGATTGGCACAAAGCCCAACTCGGCCACAATGGCCTGGGCTTCCGGCGAGAAGATCCATTCGAGATAGGCGGCCACCGCGCCGCTCGGTAGGCCGGCGGTGTACATATAAAGCTCGCGCGAAATGGGATACGAGTCGTCATTGACCGTGGCGATCGAAGGAAGCACATACAGTCCGCCGGCTTCGCGTGCGACCGCGACCACCTTCAGGTCTTCAGGCACATAGCCAAGGCCATCGTACCCGATGGCGTTTGGGTTCTGGCGGACCTCGTTGATGATCCCCTCCGAAGAGGGCAGGAGCAGTGTGTCCATCGAAAAGAGGGTATCGTTATTCTTTTCCCCCAGGCGCAGGACGGTTTCGAGGAAATAGACGTGTGTACCGGAGTTCGTCTCGCGCGACAGCCGGACGACGGGCCGGTCCTCCCCGCCGACCTCGGCCCAGTTGGTGATCTCGCCGCTGTAGATGTCGGAGAGCTGCCGCAGGGTCAACTGGTCGACCGGGTTGTCCGGGTGGACGATGATGGCAATGGCATCCTGGGAGATGACGAACTGGACCGGTTCGATCCCGTTGGCGCGGGCGCTTTCGATCTCCTCAGCCTTGATCTCTCGGGAGGCATTGGCGATGTCCACGGTGCCGTTGATCAATGCAGCGATGCCGGTACCAGACCCGCCCCCTGAGACCGAGATGCGCACATCCGGGTGTATCGCCTGGTAGCTTTCCGCCCAGGCCAGCGCCAGGTTGACGATCGTGTCCGAGCCTTTGTTCTCGATATATGCGGTTGTTCCAGCCTGGGAATTGCCTGGACCCGCACTCCGGCTGCAGGCAGATGAGAGCAGGAGCAGGATCAGCAAGGCAAATCGGGAAACTTTCATCGGCGGAATTATAAGCCATAATCCCCGGATGGTGTAAAATTAGCCCCGTGAACGAAAAACCCGTCATCACCGTCCGCGACCTGGACTTCTACTATGGCAAATTCCGGGCCTTGTCCGCGATCACAATGGACATCCTGCCCCGCCGGGTGACGGCGCTGATCGGCCCGTCCGGGTGCGGCAAGTCCACCTTCTTGCGCTGCCTCAACCGGATGAACGATCCCATCCCCGGGGCCCGGGTGGAAGGGAAGATCCTTCTCGAAGGCAGGGACATCTACGCCCCCGACTACATCGTGACCGATCTGCGTCAAAAGGTGGGCATGGTCTTCCAGAAACCGAACCCGTTCCCGCAGTCCATCTACGATAACGTCGCGTTTGGCCCGCGCACCCTCGGGCTGGTGCGCAGCAAGTCGCAATTGGACGAAACCATAGAATCCAGCCTGCGCGCCGCCGCCTTGTGGGATGAGGTCAAGGACCAGTTGAAGGCCAACGCCCTCGGGTTCTCGCTCGGCCAGCAGCAGCGCATCTGCATCGCCCGCGCCATCGCGGTCAAGCCGGAAGTGATCCTGTTCGACGAGTCCACCTCCGCCCTGGACCCGATCGCCACTGGCCAGATCGAAGACTTGATCGCTGAACTTAAGCAGAACTACACCATTGTCATTGTGACCCACAACATGCAACAGGCGGGCCGGGTCTCGGATTTCACCGGCCTGTTCTGGTTGGGCGATTTGATCGAATTCTCACTCACCGACGAAATATTCACCCGCCCAAAGCAGGAATTGACCGAGGCCTATTTGACGGGCAAACTGGGATGAGAGCCGTATGAGCCGCTACCGCGCCTTCGCCGCTTGTATCACCCTCCTGCTTGCCGCCTGCGGCACGACGGTGAATCCTTTGCCGGGCATTCCCACCCCCGCAGGCCCCTCGCCGACACCGGTCGTGCTCTCGCCGACCCCGCTCTTCCTGCCCAGTTCAACATACACGCCAGAGGTATCCCCGACCGGAACAGCCACAGAAATCCCACTGATGCCAACGCCCACTTCCACCCGGGCCCCGGCCCTCGAGCTGGAGATCGTCGGATGCAACACCAGCCTGGACGTCTCCCACGGGATGGGCGAGGTGACCAACGCCCACGCCCTGCTGCGCAATACCGGCGGCCTGGATCTGACGAATGTCTGCGCCACGCTCTCGGCCAGCGACGAAGACCGGGAACACCCGGACAAGCAGGTCTGCGTCACCTCCCTGCCCGCCGGCTACCAGGTCATCCTCAAACTGACCGTCGATACCGGCTACCGGCAGGACACATCCATCCGGGTCGAGGCCTCATCGAATGAAGGCATCAGCGCCCTTGTTGAGCATCCCAGTTGCCGGCAGATCGGCCTGTTCACCTCTTCGCCTGCCGCGGTGGGAGTGGTCGTTCCGATCCCGTAAGCGGACCCCCAGCCAGTTTACAAAAACACACGCCCGCCGCAAAGCAAGACGCCGGCGGGCGCTCGATTCCAGGGCTGCTTGGTTTGGAATTCAGCGCTGTATCCGCCGCCAGGCGTCCACCCCTGAACCGCAGCCGAGGAAGACAATAACGAGAAGGATCCCGATGATCCTCAAGATGGACTTGCGCACCTGGTCAATCCGGCTGTGCTTGTGCCTGGTCATAAGTGGATGCGCTCAAGGGACTATATACCAGCCGAGGAACCGGGCATCTGCGATTTGATGCAGATATCCGGTCACCACGGATACCCAGGTCATATTTCCATCCCCCTCCAGCGCCATCCATTGATCGTCCGGCGAGATGCCGATAACATAACGATAGCCTGATATCCCCTGGGCGACCACCCGCAGGGTGGTATCCTCCCCATCTACCAGCGCCAGGATGGTGTGGAAATTGGTGGTGGTGGGCGACCAGGCTGTTGAATATGCGATCTCGCTGCCGGCATGATTCCAGACAAACGACGAGCTCATTCCTACAACCATCTGCTCGATCCTGCCCAGTTCCTGGCAGGCGGCCTCATCCGTCAAACAGCCCACATCCGCGATGTAATAATAATCATCTTCGGGATATCCAGGTTCTTCTCTCAGGATGATCCGTTCGCCATCCGGGGAAACAGCCACCATCCAATCCACTCGATCCCGGCAGGCAAGCTCCCCCGTCGCCACAGACATCAAGCAGCCCGACTCATCATATGTGCCTCCCCCATCCGCATTACAATAGACCCAGATGCGGTCATCGCCGATCCATTGCTCCTGCCAGTCATAACGGACACTGTAGCGCATGCAGGGGCTGGAACTCAGATCGATCGCCATCCCGGAGCCCTGGACAGGATCGAAGAGGTACAGGGCACTGACATCCCTCCGCTTGCAGATCACAGACAGCCACTCCCCATTCGGACTCGCTGACCTGAAACGGCGA
>JBDRPT010000050.1:0-17477 GCA_043826785.1 Chloroflexota bacterium
TGTATGCCACGTTCAAGTTGGAGTGCTTGAAAATGAAACGGCATCTTGGTCATTTTGCCTTGCGGGCACACTTGTATCTCAAGGCTATTCGCGTGGCGTTTGCCGAGTTGCAAGCTCTCAAGGCTGCGTAACATCAGTTAATTAACAAGTGTGGAAGCATTCAGAAAGATGATTTATGTGGCAATGTTTGTAATTATATTCATATCTGGAAGATTCGTCCAAGACGGATATGATCGATTATATTGTATTTGTAACCTCAGCGGCGGAAGAGTTCGAGAAAATGGAGTAACGAAGGACTTTCCTCCAATTTTCTGAGATCAATTGGCTGTTGTACCAGCCGGCATCAAGCCGGTTCACATACCCAACTGCCACTGGCAGCCCATCTCCCCTGGTTGGTTCCGGGGATAGTATTGTTGTCTAGACCATACTTGACTTTGCTGTTCGATTGTTTGTATAATAAAGATGTCCTGTGGATGCTTGGATCTAAAGATCGGATCAGGTCGCTCGTCCTGACACAACATTGCCATCAATCTACTGGGGAGATCTTTGGGGAGCAAATAGCGAGACCGACCACATGGCCGGTCTTTTTTTAATTCCGTGTTCACAAGCCAGCAATCATTGGAATGACCAAATCCTCCACGCATGAAGGCAGAAGCAAGCACCGAAGACCAACCAAGAGTGGGGATCATTCAGGAAAGGAAGGTGAAAATATGCAATTATAGCTGGCCATTGTTCTGCACCACATATAACTTTCATCGGCTTTTCCAGACACAAGGAGGTTTGACATGGAAAAGGAAGTAAAATCGTCCCAAAAAACGTCAGCGAAGAGGCCGACTGGGGTAAAGATCGAAAAAGAGCGCCTGAACTTCCGGGCCCTGACCCTGGCCAACCCGAACTATTTCGGCAACATCAAGGAAAGCACCTACCCTGTCAAGAAACTCATGCTGAAGAACGTTTCCTTCGAAGAATTGAAGTGCTTGGGTTTCAACCCCCAAACCGAGCAGTTGGAGGCCGTCGTCCATGTCAAGCAATCGACTGGTTATGGCGGCCAATTATGCTCGCAGGGGACAAAAGAATACGTCCGCTTCTATCTCTCTTACGACAGCGGCGTCACCTGGACCGACCAGGGCATGGCCAGTTTCAGCGCCCATGATGTCCCCGGTCCGAAACCCTTGGAATTCAGTGTCCGCTTGAAGATCGACCCGGCGAACAAGTTCTGCACCTTCGAGAACCTGCCCAAAGTCCTGGCCATCCTTTCATGGGATACTCCACCGCCAGCCAATCAACCTGCCTTTAACCCGGTATACGGCAACCGGATGGAAACCAACATCCAGATCGGCGCGGGTCCTTTCCTGATCTTGAAGGATTTTCTCGAGCTTGCCGAGCTCAAGAAACTTCCTCCGATCATCGATCTACTCGACCTGGAGCAAAAGCTGATCCCGAAACCACCCGTGGGGCCTGGTCCGCTCAAGCTAGCCCCAGCATATCTCAAGAGCAAGGTGCAACCGCATCGCCTGCTGTTCAATGAGATTCACGCAGCGATGACTAAACCTGCAGCAATGGAAATGCTGGCCACACCCGCCATCGAGAGCGTACTGCAACTGGCGAAGGTCGATATTGGTAAAATCATCGAGGCCTTTTTGGCCACTGACGGGGATAAGAGCTACGAAGAGTTGTATTGTCTAGGCATGTCGCAGGGCGCGATCAACTGGTTGACCGCCTCCTTCAAGATCAAAAAAACCTGCGGCTACCTGGGCGGGTTGTGCAGCGACGGCAGCAAGGAGTACGTGGCCTTCTGGGTGGACTGGGGAGATGGCGCCGGATGGACCTATGCTGGCACAGGCGAGGTCAAGGTATTCGACCTGAGTCACATGCCGGCCGGAGGGGTTTCATATACCGTCTCCATCCCCGTCAACACGCTTCCCCACCGCCAGCCTTGCAGCCAGGGGCCAAAGACGGCCCGCGTGCGGGCGATCCTGTCGTGGGAGACGGCTCCGCCGCCAGGAGATCCGAACTACATCCCCAAATATGGCAACCGTGAGGAGACCCGCATCCTGATCCCGCCCGGCCCGGCGATCATCCTTGAAGATTACAAGATGTATGTGGACAGCGTCGCCAACATGGCCGTCTGCGACATCGACCAGACCACCGGCTTGGCGAACGGCCCTGGCCAGATCGCTGCATTCAACGCCGTTCAAGCGCCCTTTGGCGGAACGATCCGCCTCACCGGGTTCATTGCCAATCCCCCGAATGCCATGGCCGACCCGACCAAGACCCTCAAGTACCGGGTCAGCGTCCGCCGGCTGGACAACCTGGGAGCGCCAGTCACCGGTTGGCAACCGCTCGCCAACGACTTCGATATCGTCATCACAAAACAGGATGGTGTCGGCATGCCGGTCCAGTACCACTACAACCAGCAGATCGACAGCACCGGCTTCTACACCTACTGGGAGCAGGCCTACACCAACCAATGGCGTCAGGTGACCATGGACAAACTGGCATCCTGGGAGACGCGCGGCCTGACCCCCGGCCTGTGGGAGATCACCGTGGAGGTCAAACTGCCGAACGGCACCATCCTGCCGCCAGGCACGATCAGTTGTATTGGTGGCGGAACGCGCAGCACGGTCGTCGTATGCCTGGACGAGAAGGCGCCGTCGGCAAGCATCGCCATCACCGGCTACCTGCCCTCCGGCGGGACCGGTACCCCCATCCCGGCAACTAATTGCGGTACCTTTATGAAAGGGGAGAAGATCGTTGGCAAATATAGCACCTTCGATCCCGAGAGCCATTGGAGGGCCAAATCCATCTACGTCCTTCCAAGCGGACCTGCCCATGGCGTTGTTCCAGCAGTCACAATCGCGAGTACCGGTCCAGCCGGCGAAAGCGGGACCTGGGAACTGGTCACCAGCGGTATGGATCCCTGCGGGTACATCATCCACCTGTGGACGGAAGACAGAACGATCGTCGACAGCGGCCATATTGGCTGGGAAAACGGCGATTCCGCCGGTTTCTGCGTAAGAGTGGGGTGATCAAGAGATATATTAACTAAACCACTCTGCCTGTGATATAGAGCCGACCGCCGTATCAGGAGTTTGATACGGCGGTCGCATTTTCATGTTTATTGTTTAGTAAGAGACTCCAATATCTCAAGCAATCTCTCCCGCCAGTCTTCGTCTTTCGCGAACGTATACCAATAGGCATTCTTCCCGCCGCGCACCCTCGGGCCGAGATCTGGCAGGCGCCGAGGTTGAATGCCTTCCGGCCCGGGCGGGTAGCGTAACACAATCTGGCCGCCCTCCGTGCTGACCGAAACCAGCCCACTCCGCTCGGCAGCCAGCTTGACCTGCATCTGGAAGAACAGGTTGGTCACCATCTCGGGTAACTGGCCGAACCGGTCGCTGAACTCAGCACTCAAAGCCTCCAGGGCGGCCTCGTCTGTCATGTCGGCCAGCCGGCGGTAGAGGCGCAGGCGCAGGGTCTGGTCCGGGATGTACTCGGCCTGGATCCCGGAAGCAAGGGGCAGGTCCACGTTGACCGGCAATCCGACCTCCTGCTCGAGGATCGAGGCTGGCTGGACCGGATCCGGCAGCCCGCGCACCCGGCGCAGGCCGCGCACCGCCCCGGCGAGCAGCCGGGTGTAAAGATGGAAACCCACCGAGGCAATATACCCGGACTGGCGCGTGCCGAGCAGGTCACCCGCGCCGCGAATCTCCAGGTCTCGCATGGCGATCGAATAGCCCGCGCCCAGCTGGGTATTCTCGGCGATCACGTCCAGGCGCTCCTGCCCCTCGATGGTGGGCATCAGCTTGCGGTGGCGGAAGAAGTAGGCGTAGGCACGCATCGCCCCGCGCCCGACCCGGCCACGCAGCTGGTACAACTGGGCCAGGCCGAAGGCGTCTGCCCGGTCGACGATCAGGGTGTTGGCGTTGGGGATGTCCAGGCCGGATTCTATGATCGAGGTGGCCAGCAAGACATCCACATCCCCCGCCGTGAACGAACGCATCACCGCGGCCAGTTCCTGCTCCGGCATCTGGCCGTGGGCGATGGCGGCGTGCACCCCCGGGATGATCTTGTCCAGGTGCATCTTCATCGCCTCAATGGTCTGGACCCGGTTGTGGACAAAGAACACCTGCCCGCCTCGCTCGACCTCGCGCAGGATTGCCTGGCGGACCAGCTTCGGGGAATACGGCCCGACATGGGTGATGATCGGCAGCCGTTCCTCCGGGGGCGTATTCAGGTTGGAGATGTCCCGGACACCGGTCAGAGCCATGTACAGCGTGCGCGGGATGGGGGTGGCAGTCAGGGTCAGGACGTCGACCTCGGTGCGCAATTGCTTCAGATGCTCTTTGTGAGTGACGCCGAAGCGCTGCTCCTCATCGACAACCACCAAGCCGAGGTCCTTGAACTGGACATCCGCCTGGATCAAGCGGTGCGTCCCGATGACGATGTCCACCGCTCCCTCACTGAGTCCATAGAGCACCTGGGCCTGCTCGCGCGGCGTCCGGAAACGCGAGAGCATCTCCACCGTGACCGGGAAAGCAGCCAGGCGCTGCTTGAAGGTGTCGTAATGCTGCTGGGCCAGGACGGTAGTCGGGACGAGCACCGCCACCTGCTTGCCATCCATCACCGCCTTGAAGGCAGCCCGCAAGGCGACCTCGGTCTTGCCGTAACCGACATCCCCGCATAACAGGCGGTCCATCGGGCGGGGCGTTTCCATGTCCCGTTTGATCTCCAGCAAAGCCTTCTCCTGGTCCTCGGTCTCGATGTACGGGAAGCTCGATTCGAGCTCGGACTGCCAGGGCGAATCCATCGAAAAAGCGAAGCCCTCAACAACCTGGCGCTGGGCATAGAGGCCAAGCAGTTCCTCGGCCACCTGCTGGACTGCCTCCTTGACCCGTCGCTTGGTCTCCGGCCATTCCTGGCCGCCAAGGTGGCTGGCGGATGGCGGGCCGCCATCCGGGCCGATGTAACGGGTCAGGCGGTCGGCCTGGTGGATGGGCACGAAAACCTGGTCCCCATTGCGGTATTCGACGCATAGGAACTCGCGTTCCAGGTTTTCGAGGGTCCGGCGCACCAGCCCGCCGAACTTGCCGATACCATAATCGACATGCACGACCCAGTCGCCGGGATCCAGGTCGGCATAGGCGGATTCAGGCGTCTCGGCAAGAGGCCGCTGGCGATGGCGGGGTTGTGGTCGCTCCCAGCCGAAGACCTCGCTATCCGTGATAAGACGCAAATCACCGAACGAAAAGCCTCCCGAGAGCGAAGCCTCTACGAAGGTGACCGGCTTGAGCGCCGCAGAATCCCCTGCTGCTGTGCGATCGTCCAAGTAGACATTTTCCATCCAGAGTTCTTCAAGACGGGCAGCCTGGCGCGAGACAACGATGACTGTAGTCCTGGCTGCCTGAAGATCCCTCAAATGGCCGCTGAACGGCTTCAAGCGCCCGGCGAAGCGTTGCAACTGTCCAAAGACAGAACCTAGTTTCTTGTCGCTAGCATCGACGCCGGTCCCGTTGACGGGATCTTCGTCGGGCGTCTCCCCGGAATAGCCCAGTTCCACACAGACTAGGCTAGTGAGTTGGTCGGAAAGTTCCGACCAACTGTAATACGGGACGGGGAAATCGTCACTGAGGACTCCCTCGGCAATCGATTCCGTCCGGAAGCGGACCGCCTGCTCTTCGAATTCAGTTATCGTGCCATCCAGGGAACTCAGATTATCGACCAGCACCAGGGATTCAGCTGGCAGGTAGTCAAGCAGGCTGGAAGTGTAACGGTGCAATAGTGGCAGGTGGAACTCGCTGGGTTGGTCCGGGAAGTCGCGGTCCTGCTGAGTACCTGCAGGCAGCAGGAATTCCCGCCCGGGGGTGACCAGGATAGCATCCAGGCTGGCGATCGTCCGCTGCGATGCAGGGTCGAACTGGCGGATGGTCTCGATGTCATCACCGAAGAAATCCAGCCGGACCGGGTTGGGTTCAGCCACCGGCCAGATGTCGAGCAGGCCGCCACGGTGCGAGAACTGGCCGTGTTCGAGGACGGTATCGGCGGGCTGGTAGCCAATCCGCAGCCAGTCTTCGAGCAGCGCGGCCGGGGAGAGTCTGGCACCTGAACGCAGCAGCCGGCTGGCCTTGAGGAAGTCCCGCCTTGGGAGACTGCGCGTCATCAGCGCCCGCGCCGACGTGACGATGATCGGAGCGACTTCCGGTGCGGGAGAGAAAGGCAGGTGGTAGACCGCCAGGGCGGTCAAGGCATGCAGGCGCTCACGGCGGGTGGTGCTCCCCCAGGCCGCATCCTCATAGAACAAAGGGTTGGGTTCGGAGAATACGTAGCAGGGGCGCTCCGCGGCCCAGAAGGACAACTCGTCAGCCAGCGCCAACGCCCGGTCGGCTCGGTCGGTGATCAGGACGAGCGGCCAACCCAGTTCGCGGTGGAGCGAAGCTGCAACCGGCAGGCGCGCCGCCCGCGGCAAGTCCAGCCCTCGCTGGCAAACTCCCGCTCGAAGGTCAGTCACCAGACGCTGATAGGCCGGCGTCCGCTGGATGGCATCAAAAAGGACTTGCATGCTGTCTCAGTCTTGCAGGGCATCCCCCTGCCCAGGTGTGCTGTTGTGTCTGTTCATGCTGGCCTCCAACCCCTCGGCGAGGAAAGCCATGACGGCTTCGACGCCCTGGGTCAATGTCTCCGAGATCGTCTGCAAATCGGGGTCGGAAAAATCCTGCAGAACGTAATCGGCTGGATCCATTTGGCCGGGCGGCCGGCCGATGCCCAGGCGAAGGCGGGCGAAGTCCTGGGTCCCCAGCCGTTCGATGATCGATTCCATTCCCTTCTGGCCAGCCGAGCCGCCTCCCGGCCGCAAGCGCAGCTTACCGAGGGGCAGGTCCAGGTCGTCGTGGGCGACAAGCAGGTTCTCGAGCGGTAGTTTGTAGAAACGGACCAGTCCCTGCACCGCCGCGCCGGAAAGGTTCATGAATGTCTGCGGTTTGGCCAGGATGACCTTGCATCCAGCGTGGATCCCCGACGCCACCAACGCCCGCGACTGCAAGCGGCGGAACGAGAGGTTGAGATAGACGGCCAGCCTGTCGACGAGCATATAGCCGACGTTGTGGCGGTTCTCGCGATATTCCCGGCCAGGGTTCCCCAAGCCAACGATCAGGAAGGTGTCGGTCATCTCCGCAGCGCTCCTCTGCGCAGACGCAGATAGATCCCACCAAGGGCAAGGAAAACGACGATCCCCAACCCACCAATGGCAGCATTGCGCCATACATCCGCGGTGCTGATCTCGACCGGGTTGGGCGGTAAGGCTGTCGGGGTGAAGGGCGGAGTCGCGGTGGGCGTAACCGACGGCACCGGCGTCAGGATCCGGGGCGTGATCGTCGGGGTCGGGGTCTCTGTCGGCGTATAGTTGCGCACGCGCACATCCGCCACGAATGCCTCCTGGAAAGAGCCGTCTTCCAGGAAGACGCGCAACCGCAGGGTATAAACGCCGTCGGTGATCGCGGTGGTGTCCCAGACAGCCAGGCTAGCTTCAACGACCGGCTGGCTGCTGGCGGCGATCAGGAACCAGGAGCCAGCCGGGTTGTCTGCGTAGGCGAAGGCGATCTCCGCTGAGACAAAGCCATCCAATTGGGATGTGCCCACGACCGGGACGCTCCCCTGCAGGCTTTGCCCGGTCTGCGGAGCAAAAATGACCGGCGCGTCTGCCTGGGTCTGACCGCCGGGAGCCAGGAAAGCAAGCAAAACCAGGGCGATCGCGAGCAAGGAATGCATCAGAATATCCTGAACCAATCGGTTCCCGAGAGGATCGAACAGGCCATGACGATGAATACCACCGTCAAGATCAGCCCGCAGCCGATTCCCGAGCATGAACAGCCACGGCCGAAACCGAAGCGCTGCTGCAGCCAGTCGAAGAGCCGATCCAGAAGGAACAACTTGAGCAGGCCGCTCAGGCAGCCCGGTCGACGATCATCCATGTGCTTCACATCCATTTGTTTGCAACTGTTGAGTCTATCATGGAGGTCGAAGAGGGTCAACCAAATCGATCGCAAAGTGCAGACTCGTGCTATCATAGGCCCAGCCGCGATCAGAGGAGCGAGTATGCAAACCATTTTGCGCAGCAAGACCAGGCAGGTCAGCATCGATCACCAAGGCACGTTCACCATCATCGGCGAGAAGATCAATCCGACCGGTCGCAAGAAATTGGCTACCGCTCTGCAGGCTGAAAACTGGGACTTCGTCCGTGAACAGGCGCGCCTGCAGGTCGATGCCGGGGCGGATGTCTTGGATGTCAACGTCGGCGTACCCGGCCTGGACGAGGTTTCCGTCCTGCCGCGGGTGGTGCGCATGTTGGCGGACGAGTTCGACGTCCCACTTGCCCTGGATACGGCCAACCCTGCCGCCCTTGCCGCCGCCCTGCCGGAATGCACCGGGAAAGCCCTGGTCAACTCGGTCACCGGGGAGGAGGCCTCGCTCACAGCCGTGCTCCCACTGGTGAAGGAGTTCGGCGCTGCCGTGATCGCCCTGACCATGGACAAGAACGGTATCCCGCAAGATGCCGAGGGGCGGGTCGCCATCGCTGGCAGAATCCTGGAACGCGCCGCCCGGAGCGGGATCCCGGCCGCGGATGTAATCATCGACCCCCTGGTCTTGACCGTCGGCGCGGAGAGCAACTCCGCCAGGGTTACCTTGCAGACGATCCAACTCATCCAGAGTGAGTTCGGCGTGAACATCAACGTCGGGGCAAGCAACGTTTCCTATGGTCTGCCCGAACGGGATAATGTCAACCTGGCTTTCCTGGCGTTGGCCATCTCCGCGGGGGCGAGCTGCGCGATCACCGACTCGCTCAAATACTGCCTCTTCCTGCGGGCAGTCGACTTGCTGCGCGGCAGGGACAGCTACGCGATGCGCTACCTGAAATATTACCGCGCTCACCCTCCTGCCCCGCCCCCGGCATAATGCAGTGGCTTTATTCCCTTTACGTGAGACTGGGAAACATTGACACATTATTGGATGGACATTATAAGAAGCGTATGAAAACCATCCGTATCCTCCTCAGCGCCTGGCTCGCCCTGGCCATCGCCGGGTGCTCGCTCGGTCCTGTCACCATCGGACCCTTATTCCCCGCCGAGCCGACAATCGCCCCCGTAGACCCTTCACAGCCCACCACCACACTGACAGCGGCCCCCATCCCGACGCCAATACCTGCCGTCCGGGTCGATGCCGGCGACCGGGCGCTCTTCTACGGGGACTACCTCTCCGCCCGCAACGAGTACCAGATCGCATTGACCGGGACGACCGATTCCGAGGTCCAGGCCGCGGCCATTTGGGGGCTTGGCCGGGTCGAGTACGAAGATGGCAACCTCGCCCTCGCCCTGGAGTATTTGCGCCGCGTGCGAGATGGTTATCCCTCCAGCCGGCAGGCCGCTTACGCTAGTTTCCTGCTTGGCGAGGCGTATATGGAACTCAACCGCTACGCCGAAGCTGCCGAGGCCTATACCCACTACCTCACCGTGAGGCCGGGCGTCATCGATGCCTACGCCCAGGAGCGGCTCGGGAATGCGCATGCATTGGCTGGGGAAACCTCTGCGGCTATCCTGGCCTACCAGGCTGCCGCGGCCGCCGGGCGGATCAGCGCCACAGAAGTCTTGCAGATCAGGATCGCCCAGGCCTATGCCAACGCCGGGGATACCGCAACCGCCCTGGCTATGTATGAGAGCCTCGCCACCCAGAGCACGAACGATTACATCAAGGCGCAGATGGACCTGCTCAGTGGACAACTATACCTCTCCCTGGGCCAGACCGACCTGGGGTACCAGAAACTCCTGCACACGGTCGACAACTACCCCCTGGCCTATGACTCCTACACCGCCCTGGTCATCCTGGTGAACGCCGGGGTGCCGGTCAACGAACTTGACCGCGGGCTGGTCGACTATTTTGCCGGCGCCTACGGGGTAGCCCTGGCAGCCTTCGACCGCTACATGGCAGCCAACCCGGTCAACGATGGCACCGTACGCTACTACCGGGCCCTGACCTTGCGTGAATTGACCCGCCATGCTGAGGCTGTGGATGAATTTACATTCTTCATCCTGAACTACTCTGAAAACCGTTACTGGCAGGCAGCCTGGGAGGAAAAAGCCTATACGCAATGGGTCTACCTCAGCCAGTACGACCTCGCCGCACAAACGCTGCTCGATTATGTCGCCATCGCGCCGGGGAGTTCTTTCGCTCCGCAGATGCTACTCAGCGCGGGCAGGATCCTGGAGCGCGCCGGCCGGCTGGATGACGCTGCCAGCACCTGGGAAAGCATCGCTGACGCCTACCCCAGCAGCAGCCTGACCTCGCAGGGTTTGTTCTGGGCCGGGATCGCCCGCTACCGGGCAGGGAATCTGGATAGCGCTCTGTTAACCTTCCAGCGCAGCCTGCTCTTCTCGCTCTCTGCTGAAGACCAGTCCCGGGCACATTTCTGGATAGGGAAGACCCAGCAGAGGCGCGGTGACGCCGCCGCGGCGCAGACAGTCTGGCAACTGGCCTCCAACCTTGATCCCACGGGATACTACAGTGAACGGGCCAATGACGTCTTGCTCGGGCGGGGTTTTTTCACCCCACCAGACAACTATGACTTCAAGGTTGACCTGGAACGTGAACGCCGCGACGCCGAAGCCTGGCTGCGTGTGACCTTCAACCTGACTCCGGAGACCGACTTGAGCCAACCGGGAGCGTTGCTCCAGGACGGGCGCCTTATCCGGGGCAGCGAACTCTGGGAGCTCGGCCTTTATGATGAAGCCCGGCTGGAGTTCGAAGACCTGCGCCTGGCAGTCAGCGAGAACCCGGCAGATTCCTACCGGCTGGCCAATTACCTGATCGATCTGGGCCTGTACCGCTCGGGAATCATCGCTGCCCGGCAGGTGCTCACCCTCGCTGGCCTCGATACGCATGCAGAGTCGCTGACGGGCCCGCAATACTTCAGTCACATCCGCTACGGGCTGTATTACCCGGAGCTGGTCATCCCAACCGCCGAGCAGTACGGGTTCCACCCGCTGTTCCTATATGCGGTCATCCGCCAGGAAAGCCTGTACGAAGGGTTCGTCCGTTCGGGAGCGGGGGCGCGCGGCTTGATGCAGATCATCCCCACCACTGGCGACTCGATCGCCCAGAACATGGGTTGGCCCCCGGAATTCTCCTCAGAGGACCTCTACAGGCCGCTGGTCAGCGTCACTCTCGGCACCTATCACCTCCGGTCGAATGTGAACTATTTCGATGGGGATCTCTACCCAGCCCTGGCAGCCTATAATGCCGGCTTGGGAAACGCCGCTATCTGGTACGACCTGACCGGAGGCGACCCGGACCTGTATGCGGAGCTGGTCCGCTTCGAGGAAACCCGAACCTACATCCGGCGGATCTACGAAATTTTCGTCATCTACCGGACACTTTATGGAACCATCCCCTAGGACCCGGAGAGCTGAGTCTGCTTGATCGCAACGGGCCATTTGGGTTGAAAAACTCAATATCAGATCAATCCCATTTGACACAGTCTCCTACCAGCGCAAATAAAAACTCCCGAGACGACCTTGCCTCGGGAGTTTGCCATTCATACCGGTTGCTTTATAGAACGACCGCGCCTAGCCCAGGCTGGCGATGATCTTCTTATGCACGGTTGCCGCATCCATCTCGATGATGGATACCAGCTTGTCCCGCCCTGTCGCCCCGGCGACGATCTCGATCCTGGTGGGCGCTATCTCTAATATCTCGGCCATGAATTTCACCAGGGCTTCGTTCGCCTGGCCTTCGACCGGGGGCGCGGTCAGGCGGATCTTGATCGTCCCATCGCTGAGGACTTCGGTGATCTCGTTCCGGCTGGCGCGCGGTGTGATCCGGACGCCCAGCGCTGCGCCGCGTTTGCCATCATGCAATCGAAACTTACGAGGGCTCATGGTTCACCTCCTCAATGCTCCTACGCCAAACCGTAAAGGAAGCTGGTAATCAAAAATGACAGGATCTCGATCAGGATGATGAGGACCAAAGGGCTGAAATCGATCATCCCAAGCGGAGGCACAACCCGGCGGATCGGAGCTATCAGGGGAGTGATAAGCTTATCCAAGGACTGGCGGACTGGGTGGTACGGGCTGACGAAATAGGATAACAAGGTTGAAATAATCACCAATATTACCAGGGTATTGGCGATGATGTCGATTGTGCGCGCTAGGGTAACAAAGATCATGACACCTCACTGCACTGGCCGCGGCCCCAGGATCGTTTCGCCAACCCTGACCAGGGTCGCCCCCTCCTGGACCGCGATATGATAATCGATACTCGTGCCCATGGAAAGCTCGTGCCATTGACCATGGGGCAACTGTCCGGTAAGAAAGACCTGTAAACGGCGCATGCGCTGGAAATACGGCCGTGATTCCTGCGGGTCTTCGAAATATGGCGGCATGGTCATCGCACCGCGGACATGCAGGTGCGGTAGTGCCAGGACAGCGTTGAGTTCCGGTAACAGGTCTGGCCAGCGGGACTCATCCCAGGCAGGCCAGCCGTATTTGCTACCTTCACCGCTGACGTTGAACTCGACCAGTACCGGCAACCGCTTTCCTTGTTCACCACTGAACCTGTCCAGCCGGTTGGCGAGTTTGAGGCTGTCAAGGGAATGAACCATCTGGTAATGATCCGCCACGAGCGCCGCCTTCCTGCTCTGGATATGCCCAATCATATGCCATTCTACCTTAAATTCAGCTTTCAGTTTTGTTATTTTTTCCAGACCTTCTTCGGCATAATTTTCCCCCAAGCAAGTGGCTCCAGCCAGGATTGCAGCCCGAACCACCTCGAGCGGCTGGGCTTTAGTGACCACGACCAGCGTAACCGAATCTGCCTCCCGCCCTATGGAAACGGCTGCGTTAGTGATCTGTGCGCGCACATACAATAGCCGTCCGTGGATCGTATCAACAAGCCTGTCGTCCATTATCCCTGCAATCCAATCACGACGCCAAAACGTCCCGTACGTCCCTGTTCTGCCCGGTGGGAATACCAATCATCCAGATGGCAAGCTGTACATACTCGAGCGATGTCTATCTTCATCACGCCGCTTTGCTCCAGCAAGAGTGCATTCGCCGACCAGAGATCGAGATAGACACCCTGTTCCTTATATTCTAGCAGAGAACCGGCGTCCTGTCCGAAAGCGGCCTCGACCTGGGCGGCGACATCCGTGCCGATCTCGTAATGATCCGGGCCGATCGATGGCCCGATGGCTGCGAGCACATCCTGCGGGCAGGACCGATAACGTTTGCGCATCGTTTCTATTGTCGCCTGGACCGCTTTCTGGACCGTGCCCATCCAACCGGCATGGACAATCCCGACAACCTTCCGGGCCGGATCATGCAACAGGATTGGGACGCAGTCCGCGAAGCGCATCATCAGGGTCACCCCGGGCACATCGGTCAAGATGGCATCCGCCTGTTGGAGACCGGACTGCGGAGGCCGGGGTGAGTCAGCAATGGCTACATTCACCCCATGCACCTGCCAGACATCATAGATCGATCCGGGCTCGCGCCCGACGGCCTGCAAAGCTCGCCGCCGGTTCACGACCACACACTCCGGGTCGTCACCGACCGTCCCGCCCAGGTTAAGCGAAGACCAGGGTCCAGAACTCGTGCCTCCCCGGCGCGTGAAGAATGCATGTACGACACCGGGCTCGAAAACCTCGGAAACAAAATAGCGGATTTCTCCGCTCATTTTATAAGCCATCGCTTCCGATCAATCTTTTCTCAAGGCTGCAAATTTCTTGGCCAGGATACGGCGGGAGTCCTGCATCGTCTCCTCAACCATCGGGAAGCCGAACCAGGCGGTCATCCAGCCAAAGGAAATGCCGGTGAGTGTCCGCAGCAACGGCGTGCTCTCGCGGTATGGGAAGATGGATTGGATGAAATCTATTGGGATCTGACTGAGCAGTTGTGAGAACCCATCCAGGCCGACCGGGAATAGCCCCGCCACGATCCATAGCCACCAGGGGATCTGCGGCAAACGGCGGCCTGTAGCGGCATACAGCAGGCCAAAGAGGAGCATCGCTCCCCAGATGGCCACATCCCGTTCACACAGTGCAACCTTATAGCCAACGAACTCGTCCCCCTGGTACCAGCGCGCATCCATCCGGCTGGGGTCATTGTAGTCCGTAATGTTCGAGACCTCCTCGAAGGTGAGCACATCCGGGATCTGGGCTGCTGCGTGGGGATAATATGCCTGCTCTCCGAAAAGGAACCACGACCGGAAGCCCCACTGGTGGCAAAGCGGCTTGTAGAGTTTGTAAACCAGGTTTGCCGGTTCCTCCCAGCCCGCCCGCCTGAATACCGGCGCGAGGAAAGGCGTCCCGACATATAACAACAAAAATACAATGAAAATAGCCAGGTAATGGCGGGTGATCCAGTAGGACAGGCGGTCACCGAAGGTGAACTCCTGGCTCTGGGCGACGCTGGAGCGGTAGGCTCTATCGTTGATCTTCTCCAGGTGAGCCTTGCGATCCCGGGCAGCGCCGAGGGTCATCTGAAGTTCCTGGCGCGTGAATGGTGCCTTCAACCGGTAAGGTCCGGCCTCGATCACCGGGATCTCCAGAGCATAGGCCTTCTCGATGGCGGGATCCGTCTCGATATCGATCAGCACCAATCGGTGGGGGAATTGTTCCTGTAACGAATTTAATTCTTCTTCTGCTTGCTCGCAGAGATGACATCCCGGGCGGGTATACAAGGTAACAGTAATCATTGATCCAATCCAATCAGTGGGAATTTGTTTTCGATCCCCCATGCGGTCAGCGTACCGATATGAATCGCCTGGATGACACTCTCAGGATCGAGAAAATAGGTCATCGGGATCATAGACACCCCATATATGTTCATCACCCGGCTCCTGGGATCCATCAAGACCTCGAAGGTGTATTCGTTTTCCGCCATGAAGTCCGCGATCTCGGTCTGATCATCGCTTGAATTGACGGTCAGGATGACAAGTGTGCCAGCATAACGTTCGGTAACCTCCTGGAACAGGGGCATCTCTTCCACGCATGGGCTGCACGATAGCGACCAGAAATTGACCAGAACCGGGTTGCCGATGGTTTCTGAAAGGTGGACGATCCGCCCGGTATAGGACTCCAACTCAAAATCCGGGGCCTGTTCGCCTTGGGTTGCCGGTTCGGGCAGCTCATCAACCCCCGGCTTGGGAGAGGACGAAATGTCAGACCTTTCACTGACCGGTATCAAGTAGACAGCCAGAGCGACAACCGCCGCGCAGACACAACATACCAGGCACAGGAACAGGATGCCGCCGATAATATAAGGGAATTGTTTTTTGAAGACGGTGCTCTTCACGCCCATGGGGTGGATTTAGATCCCGAAGTCAATGAAAGGTACGAAGCTGGCCAGGCGGTTAAAAGACCCCAGGAAGAGCAGGATGCCCACGAGTACTAGGATCACGCCCATCGCAATCTCAGTGTAATGCATCACCTTGCTGTACCGGCGCAGGATCGTCGTCACCCAGCCAATCCCTAGCGCAGCCAGCAGGAAGGGGACTGCCAGCCCGGCGGAGTATGCCCCCCCGAGTAGAGTCCCTCGGACAATCGAGCCACCATTGGCAGAAAATGTCATGATCGTCCCCAGGACCGGCCCGATGCATGGCGACCAGCCGGCAGAGAAGAACAGGCCCAATAAAAACGAAGAGAAGTAGCCCCATTTCTGGTCCACCTGGGTGTGGATGCGCAGGTCGTATTCCAGGGAGGGGATCCGGTAAACGCCGATCATGTGAAGACCAAGCACCACGACGATAGCGCCACCGATCTTGGCGATCCAATTGCGCAGGTCGAAGAACAGGCCGCCGAGGGCGGATGCGAGGATATTGAAAAGGACGAAGATTATGCTGAAACCCAGGACGAATACCAGGCCATGGCTGAAAGTGATCCAGCGGTTCTGAGCGATGTTCTCGCCTCCGGCAGCCCGCCCGCCCAGGTACCCGACGTAAGCCGGCACCAACGAGAGGACGCAGGGAGAGAGGAAGGATGCCAACCCAGCCAGGAACGCAAGACCGATCGTGATATCAAATATGTCCATCAAAAACCTCCATTCGCCATAATAACCCATTACCTCTAAAGACAACAAACATGCCAAAGCCGCCTACCCTTTCGATCAGGTGTAGTCTGGGCAAAGCTGTTGAGGTTAAATTTTCTCTTCTACGACAACGCGCGTGCTCCCGCTGCGCCAGTCACTCCAGGTCACATCGCTGTTATCAAGGGTCACCGCAGGAGTTGTCCAGCGGAAGATCCATTTGGCATCTTCCGGCTTGCAGTTGACACACCCATGGGAGCGTTTTTCGCCATATTGGTTATGCCAGTAGGTCGCATGGATCGCTACGCCGGTACCGACAAATAGCGTCGTCCAGCCTACTCCGGGGGTATCGTAGCCGGCATCCACAGTCCCCGCAGCCATGTGCATGGCGATCGCTTTGCGCCAGATAGGGAATTCGCCCAATGGTGTCGAGTTGGCCACAGAGCCAGTGGAAACGCGACAGAAATAGACTTCGCGCTCGTTTTCAAAACACGAAAGCGTCTGGTAGTTCAGATTGATCACGACCTTCTTCGCCCCAGGGTCGACATCCGGATTGATCGGAGCGACCTCTGCCTCCGTCAGCGGGCGGAACGCCGCGCCTTCGGCCCAGAATACATCCCCGTAACCGTAACCGTGTCCGGCGTCTTCATTGACCCGATAGAGAACGCCCCTCTCTCCCGGGCGGACCTGGTCGATCCACATCACCTGGCTGTAATACAACCGGGTCGGCAAACCGCTGTCCACCAGGTAGCGCAGACCAGGCGACCGGGCAGGCGGGTTGTCCAAAACGATGTCCACGTAGGGGACGGTTACTTCCGCCCAGAATCCAGGCTTCCCCTCCGGGAGAGCCTCCAGAGGCGTGTTGATCTCGTTCCGGCATTGCTGGACATAGGATGAATAGATATACCCTTCGGGAGTCTCCACCCAGCGCTGGTTGATGCGGTTGTAGTCCATGTTCTCAGTGAAGACCTCGCTCAACCAGGGCAAGACCGAATCCTCATAGATATCGCGGACGGTTGCACTATGCACGCTGGGCCGGGTTTTGATCGGGACCATACCCCCGGTGCAGTTGCGCGCCAGCCGGTCGGATGCCGGGAATTCGGGAAGGGTCAGAATGCGGTCAAAGGGACGGAACGCGAGACTCCCCAGACCCAGCCCTGCAAGCTTGAGGAAATCCCTTCGGGAAAGTGGGCGGTTTCGGTTAGGCATGGCGCTAAGGATAATCGTAAAGAGGTCAATCGTCAATCAAGACATTAACCGTTGATTAATCGTAACTATTCAGCCAGAACGGTGACGAAATTAGGAACGTAAGGCGAACCGGATAAAGCCTGAGAGAGAACGTCCAGAATACGTTGTTTGTTTTTCCTGGCAGTCGAAATATAACTGCGGATATGGTAGAAAGCCTCCGCC
>JBDRPT010000051.1:0-5374 GCA_043826785.1 Chloroflexota bacterium
GGCGACGCCCTCGGCTCGGTGCGCCAGATGACCGATGTCAACGGCGCGGTGACCTACACAGCAGCCTACTCCCCCTATGGTGAGACGCTGGGCTCGCAGGGCGCGGCGGCGACGCCGTATGGATTTACAGGCGAGTGGAGCGACCCGAGCGGGCTAGTGTATTTGCGGGCGAGATATTTCAGTCCCGCTCAGGGCAGGTTTACTACCCGGGATACGTGGGAGGGAAATCCATCTCAGCCTTTGACATATAACCTCTGGGGGTATGCTAATAATAACCCGGTGATGAATACCGACCCTTCAGGCTTTTCTGCGGGGCAACCACCTACTGGTGGATTTCCCCCGGCTACGGAAAATTACGATCAAACGGTTCCCCCGCGGAATATCACCTGGATCACGAACGGTATTGCTTCTAGCATATCTCGGCATCTTGCGCCAATCTATGATAGTAGTGGTGACTTGGTGACCAGAACAAATGCTGCTCAATTTATGATCGCCGGTCATGAAAAATATATTTACTGTGCGAGTTACCTGGTAATAAATGGCCAACCTGTCTTGGACGAAAACAATCGGCAGATTTGTGCCAAATACAGATCAGGGAATACAAATTTCTGTGGACAGGTGGTTTTGGCCGTGATCCTATTCCACTTCAATCCCTATATTACCGCCACGACGATCGTTGACGCATTGAATAGACAAGATGGCACTACTGCACTTCAGTTAGCTAATTATCTGAATAACAATTATCCATACTATCTGCGGGCTGAAGACCAATATTTGGATAATATCGCAAGAGCACTCGAACCCGGGCTGTTTTTTACCTTTATGACCAGTATGTTCAATGCAAACAAGTTAGTCGTACCTTTAGTGAACATTGCGCAAGGTTTTAGCGGAGAAGATTTGACCGGAATAAATGGAATGTTGAGTGGTGTTGCAGGTGATGTCAAACATTGGATTTTGATTACCGGGGTCTCTGCCCAGTGGGAGACCAGCAGCAACTCGCCATATAATTGGATTCGGATATTCAATCCGTTTGATAATCAAACCGAATATTACTGGTGGCCTGATTTTATCGGGGCATGGGAGCGCGCATCTAACACTAATGATGCTTTAGTCGTGACATTAAACCGGATAAACACTAGAGCCAGACAGATATGGAGATAGTTTGCGCGCTGGAGGAGAATAACGCGTATGGTGGACGATGATGGGTTTGAAGGTGGAGAATTCCTATCAAGCGACCACTGCGCATAGGATGTCTCTAATCGCAGAATACTCTTGTTGGGCATTTGTTAAGAAAGGATGAATATGAAAAAGCGAGCCATCCGGATTTTCATTATGACCGTCTTGATCTGTGTTGCATGTCAAACCGCGACGGATCGTGACCAGCCGGCCCAGGAGCCAACCCCTCCTTTGCAGCCTACCAGCACCAGCCCGGTTGTGCCGGGAGTGACGGTTACCCCTGAAGCGACCCCCACGCCACAGATGGGTGTTGATGAGATGTTCCTGGAATTAAACCAGGTATCTCCAGGACAATATCTGATGATATATTTCTACGAGGAGGATGTGAAATATATTGAGTTGCTTACTCCTGAGATGAATGTTGTCAAAAGAGTTCCAATAGATGCCAACATTGACTGGATCGTCACGTCAGCCTCGGGCAATCAACTCATGGTGACCAGGTTTGGTTCGGATATGGCGTATCTATACGATATATTCACCCAACAAGTGACCGAACATAGATTTATTGTTAACTGTGATTCTCCCACTTGGTCTCCTGATGGGGACATGGTGGCTTTGACTTGTATTAATGATAGTATGAATGCTGTTGAAATCTATCTATTAGATGTCGAAACTGGCTCAATGGAGCGCATCACAGATTGCGAAGAACGACATCTATCTTGTGCATCTGCTTCCTGGTCCTTCGATGGCCGATGGTTGGCGTATAACTGGGATGAGGGTAGATCAGGAACCCATTTTTCACGAGGGGTGTATATTTTTGACACCAGTTGTATTGAGGTTGGCAACTGTATGGAGAACCAGATCGGCCCATTGCCTGAAGATGGTGGTCCGATATGGACCCCAACGAACGAGTTGGTGGTGGCTGTTGGAGATGATTTGCGGTTTTATACTCTCATCGATAATATCCCGGTTCTAACTCGGACGATCAGCACTGATGTGGATTTCTATCGGACAATCCGAGTTTCTCCAGACGGGGAATACCTGTCGTTGGTTCCAGTTTATCCAGACACAGTGCAAAATTATTCGCTCACAAGCAATCGCTTTGGGCCATTACTTGAGCGCGGTGGAAATCCTATGGGCATCGCAGGTTGGATAGTCATACCATAGGAGAACAGAATCGGTCTGCATGAGAGGCGGCAAAACTCACGACACTCGCCTGCGGCAGGATGTCGATGGGGCGGCGGTGACCTATACACTCGACTTGAATACCGGCCTGACCCAGGTGCTGTACGACGGCACGAACACCTACCTGTACGGCAACACCCCATCCGCTCCGCTGCTGGGGGCAGGCGGCCGCATCGCCCAAGATGGCCCCGCAGGGAGCGAGTACTTCCTCGGCGACGCCCCTTCGACTACGCTCAGGGCAAACCTCGGCTCGGTGCGCCAGATGACCGATGTCCATGGGGCGGTGACCTACACAGCAGCCTACTCCCCCTACGGCGGAGAGGCGCGGCTGGCAGGATGGCACCCAGACGCCGTACGGCTTTGCAGGCGAATACACGGACAGTTACACCGGTGAGTGGGAAGACCCGAGCGCGCTGGTCTATCTGCGGGCGAGATATTACAGTCCCGCTCAGGGCAGGTTCACAACCCGGGATACGTGGGGAGGGGATTATCAGCAGCCATTGACCGGTAATAGATGGAACTATGTACACGGAAATCCGATCAACCTTATTGATCCTTCAGGCCATATCGAAGAAAGGGAAGATAACACTGCAAATAATATCCTGATATCTTTGAGAAACAATTACGGGATCACCATTGTTAAAGATTGGGGCAATACTCTGATCAGGTTGCCAGGTGTCAACCTCCCCGATGGGGGGTGTGTCTGGAGGCCTGGCAGATGGAATTTGCTGGAGCTTAGGATCGTTCTATTTGCTGCGGCACGCATGAACCAAGCGATGAATGGTAATATGAGGACTCTTGTAGGGCCAAGCAGGATTTCTAAAGTTCCACAAACAGCATGCTACAGCAATGGAACAGACGCCCGGGCTTGCACGCCTTATGGCCAGAATTTGGTCGAGTTGCGAGACTTCGGCCTCTTGCCAACCAATCCAACGATGAGCGAGAATGTCTTCAATAAAGCGATCAATTTCGATGCGTGGACGGTGGTCCATGAACTTGCGCATGTTTGGAATAATACTCTAGGAGGGCAATATGCCATTGGGTTGGAACAATACACACGCCGGATGACATTTGGCCAGGACCCTCGCCCCGAGGCATGCGATCTTCTTGGAGTGCTGCCATCATGTAATCGATCTGGTTATCTTTACTATGGCATCCCTGCCACGGGATCGGGGGCCGGATTCAACCCAAGCGAAGACTTCTCAGAGTCTGTCGCGGCGTATGTGTTTCCTGAGGTGCTTGACGAGAAGAAGCAGAGCATGTTTGAAAATTTGCTTGTGAATCTCGGGAAATCAGATTATGAAGCTGAAATAGTGAATTCGATATATACACAGTATCAGCAATATCTGAGTTATGGTAATCGGAGCGGATATCCTGGTATGTTGCGGTGGTATTATGTCAATGGGATCATAAATGGCACAATTGATCCCAGGAATCCATGATAGGGAGGTAGCGAGAGATGAAAAAAGCAAATTGTCGGCATGTAGTAGGATTGATCATGTTGTTACTCATCCCAGCGTTAGCGGGTTGCAAATTGGCTTTCACAGGCAATTTGCCGAATGAAGTACTACAGCAGCTTGGAGATGGAGGCATCTTGTCCCAGGATCCTTGCAGGCTCCCTTGTTTTTTGAACCTGATTCCGGGCGAATCGACGTATACAGATGTGGTCCGGGCACTGGAAGAGTTGGAAATCATGGAGTGGTGTACGATCGAAAGAGATACTGATGTGTATTGTTTCGAATATGAAACAATACGGCATTCCCTTTCATTTCTGTGCGATCAAAGTGAAATACTGAGAGTCATCTATTTCCAGCCAGATAGTCCCATTCCCGTCGGAGATGTCATCTCAGTATATGGAACTCCAAGCTCTCTTTGGTTTTACAGCTACGAGGATCTTGGTTATCTAGGTGTGATGGGAAGATTATATTATGATGACGATTCCACAGCTTTTTTCTTACACGATCAATCACACATTATCTATGACCTCAGCCCAGAATCGTTGATAGAAGTAGTAAAGATCTATAGTATTGATACTTATGCCGAGATTCATTATATGCCTGAGCTTGAGGTCGAATGGCGCGGATATGGGTTGTATGAAGATCTCCGCTGACCTACCTGCTTGTTCAACCTGGATATTTCCATCCTATGCAGCGAGGCTGGCGCCAGCGTGACCCTGGCGGGTGGGATCGGCGATTATCATCAGCAGTCTCTATATACCTTTTCCAGGGACCTTCGGTGGATTCACGGACTGAAGCGGATTGGTGCATCAAATCTCACAGAGACCGCCTGCAGCATATAGTCGCAATGGGCCCTGATCCGGAGGCTGGGTTATGAACAATAGAATATTGTTGGCGATAGGAACCTTATTTTGGGTGGCATGTGCTTGTGTTCCTACAGACGATAACGATGCGTCTGTAATGACACCTTTCCCGTCAGTTACATCACCTGTGCGGGTAGAGCCATCTCCCCCGTTTCCTGGTACACCGACCGTTACCCTGCCGCCGATGATCGAGTTTGATTATGGCGATGGCGGTTTGATCTCTGAAGTTCCCTGTGGCCCGCCTTGCTTCATGGGGATTGATCCCGGTGATGATCTCGAGGCTGTTTCTCTTACCCTGGAGCACCTGGGGTTAAGTTCCTATTGCCAGTGGCAAACACGGTCAATCCTATGCCCGGGTTTTAAAATCGGCTTGGCCCCTGAAGAGCAGACAGTGTGGTACGTTAAATTTGCCCCAACAGATATAACCTTGTCTGATATTATCGAGAAATATAGAGAACCTGACAGGGTAGTGATTTTTACCATGGTGGAGATAAATGTCCCATCACAGTATCACAATTTGGAGTTGTGTTATCCCAATATGATGGTGGGCCTCGAAAACCAAGAACAGTGCTACTTTCATCAGCTTTCTTGAAGAACTGCTGGTGAAGCAATACCCGACTGGACGGGTGGTTCTGGTGATGGACAATGCTTCTTACCATAAGAGCGCTTCTGCATTGGCAGCTTTGAGTTTAT
>JBDRPT010000052.1:0-2660 GCA_043826785.1 Chloroflexota bacterium
GCTCCACTCGCCTGTAAATCCATACGGCGTCGCCGCCGCGCCCTGCGAGCCCAGCGTCTCACCATAGGGGGAGTAGGCTGCTGTGTAGGTCACCGCGCCGTTGACATCGGTCATCTGGCGCACCGAGCCGAGGGCGTCGCCGAGGAAGTATTCCGTCCCTGCGGGGCCATCTTGGGCGATGCGGCCGTTGCCATACAGGTAGGTGTTCGTGCCGTCGTACAAGATCTGAGTCAGGCCAGTATTGAGATCGAGGGTGTAATCTATGGACACCTCATCGATATCCTGCCGCAGGCGATCGCCAAGTCCGTTGTAGGCGAAGGTCGCATCCCCGTTCCAGGTCGAGATCACTGTCATCCGGTTGGCGGCATCATAGGTGTAGGAGCTGCTGCCGTCGTCAAGCAGGTTGCCATTGTCGTCCCCAGCAGGCCGCCGGCCAGGATCTCCTGCACCAGGCGGCTCCCTGCCAGGTCATAGGAAGAATTTCAGGGCATCTCTGCCAAACTTTTCTTTAGTGGCTCAAGGAATGATATAGTTCAACCCATCGTCATAGCCATGCCATGGGACTGCATTTGCTCCTGCATTGCCTTCATATGCCAAATATCCGGCCAACGTTGGCACGAAGAACACAACAGAAGCTATTTGGAAATCTTCATTTATCCAAGTCTCAGCCTTGGGATATCCATCAACAAGGAAACCTTTATCTATCCATACAAGTGTATAGTAAGAGATTACATCCTCGGGTGTCGGAAAATCGGTGTGATGTACTATCTGAACTAACACATAGTCAGGTTCTCCGTATAAGTGAATAATATCTCCAAGACCCATACAGCAACCATATCCTGGAAGGATTGCATAGATTTCACTATCTTGGTTAGTCTCTCCCAAGTAAAAGAATATCCTTCCGCCGCTAGCAGAACTAACAACCCAATTCCAATGTATTTCGCCGATATTGATACTCCTATACTCGACCACCTCGATATCGGTAATCCATGGATCCCTGTTGAGTATGTACAATGAGTCTTCTACTGACTGACCAGGTGTTATACCATTCCAACAAGGAGGGGTACATTCAGGCGCATTCAACCAGTGGGATCGAGCTATATCCCGAGTAGATGGTTTAGGGATAACCACTAATACAACGGCGATGAGAATTATCAATACTAGGGCGTAAGCCCAGAGCTTTATTTTAGGTAAGAGCATTTTCATTTCTTCTCTCCACATACTTTCAAGGCAACAAAGAAATAGCTGTGCGTACATATTCTTGTCGCGCGTCACTAGGTATATTATAATTAGACGTATAGTCCAATATATCTAACCGATATCCTTTGCTAGCATAGACCATCCAGGTAAAGGTTTCTGCGAAATCTTCTCCTTTACATACATTGATTCCCCCATTAGCAGAAAAAACGCAGAATGTTCCTTCGTATTGATCACGTGGATCTGTAAGCATATAGTTACTAGATATTTGTCTTAGATCGCCAGTAAATATCACAGCAGGATAAGATAACCCTTCGATGATTCTTTCCTCCCATTCGTCAACCCAGTTACAGGAAGAATAATAAACCTCTCCCGAAAATCGAATGCCGGCATAATAATCAACCATATGTCCTATCTCATGTATGGTTCTTGTTCTAGCGGTATCGAGAGTTTCATCAATGGCCGATGTAGAAATGCCGTGGGGAGGCACAAAATAGAAACCTGAACCTGCTAGAGTTTGATCTAAGACTATCTGAAGATTATCAAGAACGAAACTGGCTTTAGATTGCAAAAAGCTCCTCACCCATTCTAATCCCTCCTGAACGCCCCTCCTCACCTCTGGAAACTGATCCCAATTTCCTACGAACACAGGACCGGGCGTTGCAGCTGGCGTCGAAGTATTCGTTGGCGGCATGGTTGGCAGCGGTGGTGGCGTTGGGGTTGGTGAAGGCACCGTTGGCCCACAAGCTGTAAGTGTCGCACCAATGAGGAATATTGCCAGTAATAGAATGGTGAGATAATACGCCTTGCTTTCTTTTGAGCGTTTTCGCGAACGATAAATCACCAGCAGAGCGAGGGGAGCTAACAACCCTCCTGCCGGATCACCTCCCCAGGGCACATAAGGATTGGTATTTTCGGGCTGCACCTCCCGGGTCAGGAACCGCCCTGTAGCCGGATCATAATACTGCCCATTGCCAACATACAGCAATCCCGTCGCACCATCCATCAACCCACCAAAGTATCCCCAGGTGAAGTTTCCGGATCCGCTGTAATCCAGGACATCCCCCCAGGGGGTATAACTGCCCGCCAGGGTGACCGTTCCATCCGCATCCGTCAGTTGCCGTGGCGTGCCGGTTCCATCAGGGAGCGAATAGGACCAGGCATCTGTGTACTCTGCAATCGGCTGGTAGCCATAGAGATACACATTCGACTGCCCGAGCGCGGTTGCAGTCAAGGGTTGCGAATTGTGCAGGGGATCGACAACATACAGTGTCGTCACGCTCAATCCCTGGGCATATGCAGTCATCCCGAGCCGTTGACCCAATCCATCATAATCCATCTCTGCCTGCAGATGATAGCTCGAACCATCGTGGGCTTCAACGGATGTCAAATAACCGGCTGGATTGTAGTTATATCGCCGGGCCCCATCGGCAGGGTCATTTCCTGGCAAAACCTCAACCAGT
>JBDRPT010000053.1:0-6022 GCA_043826785.1 Chloroflexota bacterium
CGCTCGGGTCTTCCCACTCACCGGTGTAACTGTCCGTGTATTCGCCTGCAAAGCCGTACGGCGTCTGGGTGCCATCCTGCCAGCCGCGCCTCTCGCCATAGGGGGAGTAGGCTGCGGTATACGTCACCGCCCCATGGACATCGGTCATCTGGCGCACCGAGCCGAGGTTTGCCCTGAGCGTAGTCGAAGGGGCGTCGCCATGGAAGTATTCCGTCCCTGCGGGGCCATCCTGGGCGATGCGGCCTGCGCCGTACAGGTAGGTGTTCGTGCCGTCGTACAGCACCTGGGTCAGGCCGGTATTCAAGTCGAGCGTATAGGTCACCGGCGTCCCGGCGACGACCTGGCGCAGGCGGTCGCCAAGTCCGTTGTAGGCGAAGGTCGCAACCCACGCCTCGGTGACGTTGCAAAGCATCGTCACCAGGGAACTTGATAGAATGTTACTAGGGTTGAATTGATGTCTGCGATCACATGCTTTATGGGAGACATGACCCGATGCCTGGAAAAGACGAAGGCAAAGGAATCCAATCTTGGAAATTTCCTGTAGCGGGTTTCTTTGCATTGGACATATACATTAACAACCTGTTTAAATCATCATATAGGTAAAAATGGTCTAAAGAGGTGGATGCAAATCCTATTACCCTAGAGTCACTGAATGGGGCAGGAGCCCAAATATAATTTTCAGGTATATCTATAGAACGAATGGAGCTAAGAATAGTTAGGGAATTCGTATCATACCAATAAACCGAGTCGTAATAATATACTGCTATTGTTGCGTTGTCTTGCCACCAAATATCCCCGATATCGTTCACTCCAGTTGAGGTAATATAATTCATTGAGGTCGACCGACCTGCTATGGATATTGTGGCGACACGCATATTACTCTCTGAATTATCAGTGATCTTAAATGCAATGGCAGTGCTATCTGGTGACCACTGCAAGGATGACAGATCATAGTCTTGATCGGTAAATTGGGTAAGCTGGATACGTTCTCCACCATCTTGCCTGACTACAACAACCTGTATTACTCCATTGAGATCATATTCGGCAAAACCGAGCCACTGCCCATCTGGTGACCAGACGAGCATCGCATCACCTCCCGCACGCTCGGATAAACGATATGAAGGACTCGGTTGATCAATATTTATTATTTCGATAAAGCCGCCGATGTATGTATCATGTTCGGGAGTATAAGAAACGCCAATACCGAAATATGCAACTCTATCCTCATCAGCTGTCATAGTCACATCTTTTATGATCGCATTTACATCCCCGAGATCAGCAATTTCTTGTTTGATAACGCCTTGCAAGTCAAGTCGTAATATCTTTTCGCCCCATAGGATTAGTTCACATCCATTCTGAGACCACTGTATAAAGCGGAGGAATTCGCGCTCCCCGGTTGTAGTCAATGGCATCGTCTCGGTTGTAAGGATTGGCCAGGTTTCTCCAGTAACGATATTTTGGATATAGTAGTTATCGAATCCCACCTCGATATAAAGAACATGCGGGTCATACGGCAGAGGAAATTGACCGCTTGTTATTGACGGTGTTTGAGAAGGGTTGACTGGCAACAAGGTCTCAATATGTGTTGGCTCTGTATCTACTTCTATTGTTGCTGTCCCCGTTGGATACGTCGTTGCTCCCAGTTGGCCAGAATCGCTTGCGGCCGCACGACACGATGATAGAAATACTAGGACTAAACAGGTTAATATAATTTGAAACATTCCTGATGTTGGCATTCTTTCCTTCATTGCTATCTCCTTATCAGAATTCTCCAGCGAGATAATCAAACCTGTATTAAGGTATAAAGTTCTGAGGAAATTCAGGGTCATAGAAATGAACACTCCCCAAATCAACCCAACACATATCCCATGATGTACATCTTCTATACCAATTTGTTGGACCATCTTCAAAAATCCACCATTGTGTACCCGAAAGCGGATAAATATTTG
This sequence comes from Chloroflexota bacterium, assembly GCA_043826785.1. Classification (GTDB taxonomy): domain Bacteria; phylum Chloroflexota; class Anaerolineae; order Anaerolineales; family Villigracilaceae; genus JBDRPT01. The sequence continues at coordinate 1,950 of JBDRPT010000053.1, forward strand.
TACTTGCATCAACACAACCAACATTAAATGCTGTTCGGATTTCGGTGTGCAAGTGGGGAGATACTCCCCCACCTCCCTTTGATGTGCCCATAAAACCAATTGGTGAACCCGTTACAACCAATTGCCCTGGAGTTACTAATATTCCCGTTTGTTGGGTTGTCGGACTCGGGATGTTACGAGCACTATTAGAACCGAGGTGGGCATATATTGTGTAGAATAGGTGACCTTCAACATTAGTTTCTAGTATAACAACATAACCAAAATCGTATGACCATCCTGAATAAACGATTATTCCCGGTAATGAGGAAAATATTGGAGTTCCTACAGTATCGCCCATATCAAGGCCCGGGTGGTAAGCTGTAGTACCTGCACAGTATTCAACAAGTTCATTTGTCACACTGTCCCGCACATGCGTACAGTACTCGCCTCTTGGATCACCCACGGAATAATTGATACGATTTTGGGTTTCGTCACGGATTGGAGATTCATAAAGAACTTTCAAGAGATATTCATCCGGATTGGTTCCGCGTGTTTTAAACTGCCGAACAAGCTTACCATGATCATAACAATCGCCATATTCATTACATATCGGATCATGCCCAGATGGGTCGGTATAGTTGATCGGATTCCCTTCTACATAGGCCCACCGATTGAGGGATAGCGGTCTGTTATAATCGCCCTGCCACGAATCTCTGGTCAGGAACTGTCCATTCATGGGGGAATAGTATCGGGAGCGCAAATAGATCAACTTAATGTAACTGTCCTCCCACTCGCCGGTGTAACTGTCCGTGTATTCGCCTGCAAAGCCGTACGGCGTCTGTTCGGCGCTCTGCCAGCCGCGCCTCTCGCCATAGGGGGAGTAGGCTGCGGTATACGTCACCGCCCCATGGACATCGGTCATCTGGCGCACCGAGCCGAGGGCGTCGCCGAGGAAGTACTCGCTCCCTGCGGGGCCATCTTGGGCGATGCGGCCATTGCCGTACAGGTAGGTGTTCGTGCCGTCGTACAGGATCTGGGTCAGGCCGGTATTCAAGTCGAGCGTATAGGTCACCGCCTGCTCGGCGACGACCTGGCGTAGGCGGTCGCAGGTTCCGACAACATGCTCTCCCGGTTCCTTCGAGGTGCCGGATTTTATTTTCTCCAAGAGCACACCTCATGTTTTAATCCCAACTCTCATTAGTGCCTGGTAGAACGAAACTCGCTTGCTTTCGTTTTAATTCCAAAGTAAGTGCAACTTAAGGGATGCAAGGCGGATCAGCCCCAAACAACACTGATTGCTAGGGCGATTCAGACAACCAGCCTACTGGCCTGAAATCCTCGTCCCGCAAAATAGTAGCAGCTACTTTGCGCTCTAGGTCAACCACTATGCTAGGATACCCCCATCGGGGTACGATCACTTGAGAGCTGTCCGGGGACCAGAGCACATGGTTGTTGTTCGTGGCATCTGCTGGAATACAATAGTCCATCAATTTTCTCGCGACTGTGTCCACGACAAGGAATGGTCCCTCAGCAAAAGGAGCAATTGCGATATAGCGGCCATCAGGCGACCAACTCATCTCATCCACATCTGCATCTGTGTAGTATCCTCTAATGTCAATCCACTTTTCTGCCTGACCCTCATGGTTGACGAGATAGAGCTCGAACCGATCCCATTCGTCTTCCACTTGATTGAGTGCAATGACGGCCAGCCATTCGCCATCTGGAGACCATTCCGGCCGGACGGTACGCGCGGACCACTTGTCCAGAACCCACAATTCCCGATTTCTTTCCATATCAAACAGTACAAACCTTTGTCCCAATTGGTCCTGGCGCATGTATGCCACCCGCGTCAATGAGGAATCGAAGACAACTCTCCATATGACTAATCGAACGATGAGTGGTTCGTCTGGGATCCAGTAGTTCGGCAAAGAAGTTGTTATGGTCTCACGTTCATCTGTGAATGGGTTGATGATGGTGGTCACTGGATGGCCATCGATAGATGTGACAACCAACCGTTGATAATCTAACCAAGCCAACATTGACCATGAATCCTCCCATGAAATCGTGGAATGGACCTGGGCATCTCCCCCCAAGACCACTAATCTGCTTATCTCATTACTGACGTTGTAGTAGACCAGCCACCTTGAGTCAAGGGATACCTCACCAAACCAGTAGGACGGAACATCAGGCAGAGCGGAGAGGCCATTATTGGGATAAGTGAGCACCATTAGATCACCAATTCCGGGGTTCTCGGTGAAATCCCCGATAATAACCAGCCCGTTGGCCAGGAAATCAGGTGGTAGAGTTGGCTCAATGGGAAGACACTCTTGCGAGACTGTCCGAATAGGAAGCCCAATCGATGACGGCGAAGGCTCAGGGGTACCGATAGTGGGGATGGTCGTCACAATAGGGGTGACAGGTTGTGGAGATGCCGAGGGTGTGTTAACTGTACAGCATGCTATAAAGGCCCACAAGATTAGGATTCTCATTACTTTCCATCTGCCCATCTTTTCACCTCGGGGAATAGTTTTCAAGTGTGTATCTTGAACGGACATCTTTATCTTCCTCCAACAGGCCTGCCACAATAGTTAGGTTCGTTACAATGCTCTCCAATCTGCATCTGTGTCAATACGACAAACGATATAGGAGGCTGTTCCACTATCATATAGTAAACGCCCATTGGCGACACATTGCCTTGATCCTCATTCCACGCTTGGCTGAAATAGTCCCACTCCTGTATAGTTTGTGTGTTGAACCAACCCCAAGGCCTGTTCCAATTTGTGTTCTTCCAACTTGAATTCGCCGGTCGTGTGATGTCATCTGCCATCTGTATGGCAAAGGCTGGGTCAATACTGCTCTGGGCTAGATCCAAGGGTATGCCGTCGGCAATGCTCATAAGTGATTGGGAAAAACGCATCACCCACCTCAAGCCTCCATCAATAACGCCGTTCTCTATCTTACATCCAGTGGAGCAAGCGTACCAATATCTTCGAGCGAGTGCTTCGGTGGCAGCTACGATAGCACTTGAGTGCCATCTTATAGTCCGCAATTCCATGTAACTGAGCACGGCGAACACCATTTTAACCCCATCGTCCATTTGCCGCCACCAGTATCCTTCATAAGATGGAGCCATTAGCGCCTGATATACATTTTCTGGGGCCTCTCCCAACGGTGTCGGGACTGGTGGTGTAGGTGATGGGCCGTGAGTGTAAGTAGGCATACATGTAAGGACCTCTGTGAGTATGGGCGTAGGAGTAGAGTGAGGATAGGTAAGAGTACGCTGCTGCGCGGGCGGAGGATCAGGCGTTTGAGTTGTTCGAGGTGGTATTACCGGAGGCAGTGTTAGAACTTGGCTTGTTGGCATGGGTGGTTGGCAGGCGGACACCGTAACGCCGATGGTAAAAGCCAGTACTATCATCAAAATCGCTATGTCCAATTTGTTAGCCTTCTTGTGCTTATGCCAACGCACAAAGGCAAGCAGGCTCAGAGGCCCAAGAATTGCTCCGGTTGGATTACTCCCTCAGGGCACATAAGGATTGGTATTTTCGGGCTGCACCTCCCGGGTCAGGAACCGCCCCGTGGCAGGATCATAATACTGCCCATTGCCAACATACAGCAATCCCGTCGCAGCATCCATCAACCCACCAAAGTAACCCCAGGTGAAGTTTCCGGATCCGCTGTAATCCAGGACATCCCCCCAGGGGGTATAACTGCCCGCCAGGGTGACCGCTCCAGCAGCATCCGTCAGTTGCCGGGGCGTGCCGGTTCCATCAGGGAGCGAATAGGACCAGGCATCTGTGTACTCTGCAATCGGCTGGTAGCCATAGAGATACACATTCGACTGCCCGAGCGCGGTTGCGGTCAAGGGTTGCGAATTGTGCAGGGGATCGACAACATACCGTGTCGTCACGCTCAATCCCTGGGCATATGCAGTCATCCCGAGCCGTTGACCTAATCCATCATAATCCATCTCTGCCTGCAGATGATAGCTCGAACCATCGTGGGCTTCAACGGATGTCAAATAACCGGCTGGATTGTAGTTATATCGCCGGGCCCCATCGGCAGGGTCATTTCCTGGCAAAACCTCAACCAGT
>JBDRPT010000054.1:0-66778 GCA_043826785.1 Chloroflexota bacterium
CCACCATCCGTGAAAGACCGGTGGCGGTGGCATAACCAAACGTGCTGAGCAAATAATCTGTGTACAGTTCCAAGTATTCTTTGTTCATGCCCAAATCTTACCCGATTTTTACTCTGGCTCGTGCGTAACATCAGTTATTAAAGGTTTAGCTGTGCTTGTACCAAGGCACCAATTAACCCTGCATCATCTCCTAAGTTTGCTTGAGTAATGCAAAGATCTTTTGTATAGTTTGAGTTCATTACCCGATCCTCAAGAGCAGCGCGCGCGGGTTTGATAAGCAACTCTCCACTTTGGGATACACCTCCTCCTAGGATCACAATGGAGGGGTTGAAGATGTGTAAAAAATCTGCCAGGGCAAATCCAAGATATTCGCCTGCGCGTGCAAAAGCCTCTTGGGAGAGATTGTCACCATTTCTTGCTGCATTGGCAATGTCCCGGGCACTTATTGTAGTTTTATTCGATAGGATAGAAGACGTTCCCTCTGCTATTTTTTCGCTGACATAACGGGCAATACTGGGTCCTGATGAAATCGCTTCAAGGTGCCCTTTTTGTCCACACGAGCAGATGGGACCATCAGGGAGGACAGTCACGTGCCCGAGTTCTGCTGCCAATCCCCGATGGCCAAGCAGAAGTTGACCTTTGTTAATGATCCCTCCACCGATACCGGTACTGATCGTTAGGTAGAGGATATTATCGTGCCCCTGCCCGGCACCGTACCGCCATTCACCAAGGGCGGCCAGGTTTGCGTCGTTACCCAGGAAAACGGGAACTTTGAAATGGGAGCTTAACTGATTCGCCAGGGGAAAATTTTCCCAACCCGGTATATTGGGGGCGGACAGGATCATGCCTGCTTCTGGATCGAGAGGCCCGGCAGAAGCAACCGAAATCGCCACTACCGGGTCTTTGCCCCAAACCAAAGCGATGGCAGAGCAGAGTCTCTCGAACACCACTTCGCCTTGCACGTGAGTGGATGAGCGCTGGATTGCTAATGGTTCGACCTTGTTGGGTGAATATAAAGCGGTACGAAGATGAGTACCCCCAATGTCGACAGCAACGATATTACCCATGCCGCGATTATAACATAGGCGAAATCCCGTTGACTATTCAAATAATCACTGCTATCATCGTTTAGATGCGTCTGATGCGTAGGCCTTGGTTAATAAAATTATGGAACAGCATCGCAGCGTTTGCGCGCTGGTTTGCGCCTGGATTGGGCGTTAAACGCTGGTTGGCATTGTTGTTGGGTGGAATCACTTTGAGCGGAGTTGGTTTAGCGTTATTGTTACTGGATATTTATCGAACCGCCCCAGATACGTGGTACCTTCCAATCATATCTTCTCTATCTCTTCGATTTCTTTCTCGTACCTTGCGGATCATCATATTTAGTAGTATCGGTATTGGTTTAATAGTATTCGCTCTTATGGGATTAAACCGGTCTCTGCTCGTGCCGTTCCTTCGCCCAGGGATCAAGCTTGTTGACCAAGTTTCGGCTTACCGGCGCCGGGAGCGTGGCCCCAGAGTGGTTGTCATTGGCGGGGGAAATGGAATCTCGACTGTCCTCCGCGGGCTTAAACAACATACCCATAACCTTATTGCGGTTGTTTCTGTGGCAGATGATGGCGGGTCATCGGGAGAGTTGCGAAAATCGTTAGGGATCTTACCTCCGGGGGATATCCGTAATTGTCTTTCTGCGCTCTCAAACGATGAAGCACTCCTGACACAGTTGTTTCAATATCGATTCTCTGGGGATACCGGCCTTGGCGGTCATTCCTTTGGCAATTTGTTCATCTCAGCCCTGGTGGATATTACAGGCAGTTTCGAGGAGGCGATTGCCGAATCCGGGCGTGTCCTTTCGGTCCATGGGAGGGTGATACCAGCGACCCTCCACGATGTGCGCCTTGTGGCTGATGTCGAATTACCGAATACTCAAACAGAGGTCCGGGTGGAAGGCGAGAGTAAGATTCCCCAGACGGCTGGGCGGGTGCGCCGGGTCTGGTTAGAACCGAATGATGCGGCGGCTTTTCCCCCGGTCATCCAGACCATACTCGCAGCAGATATGATAGTCATTGGTCCAGGAAGTTTATATACTAGCATTTTGCCGAATATTCTCGTAAAAGATTTGCTGGCAGCATTTTACGCTAGCCGGGCATTGAAGGTTTTTGTCTGTAATGTCGCTACACAGGTTGGCGAGACGGATATGTATACATGCTCAGACCACCTGATAACCCTTGATGCGGCTATCGGCTCGAACATAATCGATATCGTTGTCTGTAACTCGCTCTATGAGGGCGAACTGAGTTCGGGTGTACAATGGGTCAAGTTGGACGATGAAATTACCAGGGATGCGCGCATTTATAGCGCAGATTTGATCGATAGCGACCATCCCTGGCGACACGATTCGGTTAAGTTGGCGCAAGTGCTCATGGACTTATACTATGAGCGGACCGGTCCACTGCAGTAATAAAAACAACGCATCTGCGTTGATATCTCATGATTCAGGAGGATTGAAATGACCGTACGAATTGGTATCAATGGGTTTGGCCGGATTGGACGTCAAGTCCTGAAAGCTGTGCGGGATTATTATCCCAACGAACTTGAAGTAGTCGCGTTTAACGATATCGGCGACTTGAAAACGATGGCCCACTTACTCAAATACGACTCCAACTATGGGCGTTTTAACGGCAAGGTGGAAATTGCGGATGACGGTCTGGTCATTGACGGCAAGAAGATCAAGGCATTTAAAGAGACCGATCCTGCCAATATCCCTTGGGGTGATCTGGGAGTGGCAATCGTGGTCGAAGCCACAGGGATATTCACGATTAAATCTGATGGCGTCAATAAGAAGGGGAAAACCGTAAAAGGCGCGGAGAACCATATCACCAAGGGTAGGGCCAAAAAAGTCATCATCTCGGCACCCGCGGAAGGGGAGGACCTAACTCTTGTTATGGGCGTGAATGATGACAAGTATGATTCCGCCAAGCACCACGTCGTGTCAAATGCATCCTGCACGACGAACTGCCTCGCGCCGGCGGTAAAAGTTGTTCATGATAAATTTACAGTTGTCCGCGGCTTTATGACTACAATCCACGCGTATACGAACGATCAAAAAATCCTGGACCTGCCCCACTCGGATCTCAGGAGGGCGCGGGCCGCGGCGCTAAGCATCATCCCAACAACAACCGGCGCCGCTAAAGCGCTCAAGTTGGTGATACCTGACTTGGCGGGCAAGTTCGATGGTTATGCACTACGTGTACCGACACCGACTGTATCTGTAGTTGATTTCACGGCTGAAATCAAGAATGGAGCAACGACTGAAGAACTGCGTCAAGCTTATCGTGAGGCAGCATCGAAAAAGCCGCTCAAAGGTATCTTGGCTGCTGTCGATGAACCCTTGGTCAGCATCGATTACAAGGGGGATCCGTTTTCGTCGTCTATTGATCTCCCCTTCACTCAGGTCCTTGGGAATGAGACGAGCACTTTTATCAAGGTCGTGGCATGGTACGATAACGAGTGGGGGTACTCGGTCCGTACCGCGGACCTGGCGATGCTCATGGCAAAGCATCTTTAATTGCAGCATTTATCCGGAAGCTGCGTTTCCTTGGGCATACCGGATGATCGCCTAGGTTTTGGAGAATCGTATGTTTATTAAAAAAACCATTCGGGACATCGCCGTTGGCGGGAAGAGAATCCTTGTCCGTGTGGATTTTAATGTGCCCATCAAGGATGGGGTTGTCACTGATGACACTCGCATCAAGGCTGCTTTGCCAACACTCAATTACCTCTTGGAGCGGCAAGCCTCGCTGATCCTATGCTCCCATTTGGGTCGTCCAAAGGGTGGCCCGGACCCGCTGTCTTCCCTGAAACCCGTGGCAGCACACCTTGGCACATTGATGGGGAAACAGATACTATTTGTTGAAGATTGCATTGGGCCCGTCGCTGAGATGGCTGCAAAGGGACTTCGAGAAGGAGATATATTGCTCCTTGAAAACACGCGTTTTCATCCAGGAGAAGAGAAAAACGATCCTGAGATGGCCCGACAACTTGCAGCCCTCGCGGAACTCTATGTGAATGATGCCTTTGGGTCCGCCCATCGGGCTCATGCTTCTACAGAGGGTGTTGCCCAATATTTGCCAGCTGTAGCAGGGTTGTTGATGGAGAAAGAAATTCTTTACATGGGGGCTGCCATAGCAAAACCAAACAAGCCCTTTGTAGCTATTCTGGGAGGAGCGAAAATCAACGATAAGATCGGGGTAATCAATAATCTGCTTGATAAGGTAGAAGTGATACTCATCGGCGGGGGGATGGCGAATACGTTTTTTAAGGCTCAGGGCTATCCTGTGGCCGATTCGTTAGTCGAAGAGGACGCGCTTGATACTGCCCGCGACTTGATTTCCAAGGGCGGCCCTCGGCTCCGTTTGCCGATCGATGTCGTTATTGCAGACAGGTTCGATGCACAAGCCACAAGCAAGTTGATGCCAACGGGCCCCATTCCTGACGGTTGGCGGATCCTCGATATTGGACCGGAGACGGTGGCAGCATACGCAAAGACGATAGCATTGGCAAAGACAATTGTATGGAATGGGCCGATGGGCGTCTTCGAATTCCCGGCATTTGCCAAAGGCACCTTTGGGATTGCCAAGGCCGTGTCTGAATCGGGCGCGGTGAGCATTGTAGGGGGTGGCGAATCCGTTGCTGCTGTTCAACAATCGGGTTTGGCCAGTAAGATAACCCATATTTCCACAGGCGGGGGGGCTTCCCTCGAAATGCTGGAGGGGTTGATCTTGCCCGGAGTTGCCGCCCTACAAGATAAGTGATCAGGATAGGGCGGGTCTGATTATTTCCCATCCTGTCTCTATTAATTTACTGATGCAATATTCTAATAAATAAGTGACCAATCAGACCTGCGAGGTGGATTATGCCATTCAATATCGGCGAAACTGTCGGAGCGTACCGGATATTGGAACAAATGGGCCAGGGAGGGATGGCAACGGTATATAAGGCCTACCATCCCGCCCTAGATCGCTATGTTGCCCTAAAAGTACTGCACCAAGCATTCCTTGAGGATCCCAATTTTCTTGCTAGGTTTCAGCGGGAAGCAAGGCTGGTGGCCCGGTTGGATCATGCGAATATTGTCCCGATTTTTGATTATGCAGAGCACGTAGGTAGACCCTATCTGGTGATGAAATTTATTGAGGGCGAAACCCTGAAAGCTCGCCTCAATCGGGGGCCGATTCCTTCCGATGACCTATTGGATGTCGTTAATTCTGTCGGATCCGCCCTGACATACGCCCACAAACATAAGATCCTGCATCGCGACATCAAACCCTCGAATGTGCTGATCGCAGCTGATGGACAGATTTATCTGGCGGACTTTGGCCTTGCGCGTATTGCCCAGTCCGGAGAATCCACCTTGACCTCCGATATGATTGTAGGCACTCCCCAGTATATCTCACCTGAACAAGCTGTCGGGAAAAAAGACCTGGATGAGGGCACGGATATCTATTCCTTCGGTGTGATGTTATATGAGTTATTCGTCGGCCAGGTCCCCTTCAGCGCGGATACCCCGTTTTCAATCATCCATGATCATATTTATTCGCCTTTGCCTCTTCCTAGGCAAGTAAATCCCAAGGTCCATCCATCGATAGAGCGGGCACTTCTAAAAGCTCTGGCGAAAAACCGCGAGGATAGGTTTAAGACAGTCTCAGATTTGGTCGATGCCATCAAACATGCAGTCCAGGAAGCGGACGTATCTGCTCTTGATGATTCGGATATTACCCTGACGGCTCGCACTGATACACCAACCTCGAAACCTGGGGCGAAAAACGGAAACAAGTCATATTCAACTGATGAGGCAAGGGATTTAACAGACCACAAGCTTATCAATGATAAGGAAGAAAAATCAAGTGTGGCGGGACGTAAAGTCAAGAAGACGCCGTGGATGTGGATTGCTGCCGCAATCTTATTGTTTTTTTGTTGCTTGGTTACATTATCTGCGCTACGGATTGGGAGGCAGCCCGACAGCGCAGAGGTTACTCAAACACAACCTGCACTCGAGACCAGAGCTCAGTCGCCAACACAACTATCACCATTGGACGCGGCCCGTCAGCGAGTGGCGGATAATCCGCAAGACCCCGCGGCACACCTCCAACTTGCGATTGCATATCATACAGCTGGGATGCGCGAGCTTGTCCAGGAAGAGATCGCGTTTGTGGAGCGGCTGGCCCCGGATTACGGCTATCTTTGGGATAGCAGCAAGAGGATGGCAGAACAAAATGAGTGGCTTGCTGCGGCCCGGCTGGCTCTCGTGGCAACTGAACAACAAATGCAGGCCGGTAGTCGCCTGGTGCCTGAGACGAAGGATTATTTGGTTGAGGTTGTCTATAAGGCATCCAAGGATCCTAGATCGACGTTATATATCAGCATCGAACGCATCCAAGCAATCGACGAAGTCTTAGCTCTGGTTGCGAATGCCAGGTTTAGCCTCTTCAACGGTGATCTGTCCGATGGAATGGTAATTGTTGATAGCCTGAAACGTGCCCATCCAGACAATACACTTGTACAACTGCTTAATGTGGAATATTCCATCAGGCAGGGACAGGTGGACGTGGCCCGTGTGGCAATCGCAAATATGCGCCAGAATCCAGCCGTCACGGAATGGATTCTCTTTGAACTGGAACAACTCGAAAGGACACTGCCTTAATATGCGCTCCCCTTTGGTTGTAGGAAATTGGAAAATGAATTATACGGTTGAAGAAGGGCGCACATTTGTTTATGAATTGGGTCACCCCTTGGATCTCGTCCAAGGGGTGGAAAAAGTAATATGCCCTCCATTCACGATGTTATTGGCAATCGCCGCGATTCTAGAGGGGACTTCGATTGGGATGGGCGCGCAGAATATGCATTGGGAAGAGAAAGGTGCCTTTACCGGTGAGGTCTCAGCGAAAATGGTCGCCGAGTACTGCAAGTACGTCATTATTGGTCATTCGGAGCGCAGGGCTTTTTTTGGCGAGACGGATGAAACAGTCCGCCGGAAGGTGGCTGCCTCAGAGAAGGTTGGATTGACTCCAATTGTTTGCGTTGGTGAAACACTGACGGAATACGAGCGTAAGGAGACATCTGACGTCATTACTCGTCAGGTGGAAGAAGGGCTGAGGGGATTCGAGCCAACCTTCTTGAAGACGATCGTTGTAGCCTATGAACCAGTTTGGGCAATTGGTACGGGCAGGGCATCCACTGCAGATAATGCAGACCGTGTTATTCAGGCTATTATTCGACCTAGCATCGCAAAGCTGTACGACGAAGAAATAGCCCAATCCATCCGCGTGCTCTATGGCGGCTCGGTTACCGCGGGGAATGCGGCCGAATTATTTACTCAACCCGATATTGATGGTGCCCTGGTTGGCGGCGCAAGCCTCAAGGTGGACGAATTTGTCAATATTGCCTTGGCAGCCGTGCCCCCATCTTGACCGGTCACTCTAAGCTCAGATCATAACTGGTCATCCAGCCGCGCCACGACCTGACTGATGATATTCTTTCCCCTTGACGGCCTGATCTGGTTCTCCGTTTTCCTCGTTCTGCTCATGTTTGTGCAGCGTACTCTGCACCGGGAATTAATCGCGATCCTGTTGATTCTGACACGCCGACCTGCTGTGACCCAGATATTATTTTCGATAATATTCTTGCCCGGGGTTGTCCTGCATGAGTCAAGCCATTTTCTCATGGCGAAGTTGCTTGGCGTGAAGACAGGACGGTTTTCCATAATTCCTCGCACAACAGCAGATGGTCGTTGGCAGATGGGATATGTAGAGACAGCTCCGGGGGGCATCTTGCGCGACGCATTCATTGGGCTTGCGCCATTGGTCGCGGGGTGTCTGTTGGTCGCCTATATTGCCAAGTATCAGATCAGCCTTCTTGTTTTGAAGGATTTTGCCCAGGCGGGATATTGGGAATTGTTTTGGATGGGTATTGGTTTGCTCCCGAAAATGCCAGATTTTTGGTTATGGTTCTATTTGACATTTGCTATCAGCAGCACTATGCTGCCTTCAGCATCAGACCGGCGTGCCTGGGTGCCAATGGGTTTGCTCGTCGGTTTCGTTGTCGGTCTAGGCCTGATTGCCGGAGCAGGTTCCTGGCTGGCCCAGAATATTGCCCCCCCGTTTAATAATTTCCTTGGTGGGGTAGCAGCGCTTTTTGGGATCAGTGTCATCGTCCACGCATGCCTGATCTTGCCATTAGGCTTATTCCACCGGGCGCTATCCCGAATCACAGGTCTTGATTTGAGGGAATAGGAGTATCAGCAGAAGCCATGGGCGTAACCTATGCATTAGGAGCAATTGGGTTTGTTTGCGTTGCTATACTCTTCCTATTTGCGTTAGTATCTTATCAAGAAAAAGAATTTCGGGCCGCAACGGTCTTACTCGTCTGCGCAGGAATGACACTAGTTATATTCCTATCAATCCTTAGTCTGCCTCATTCTGTCCACGCAATCATACTTGGCCTGCTGGGAATAACCCTTGTGGTCGGTCTCGTTTTGTTCCTCCTGCCAGTGGGCAACCCGGTATATAAAAATGACCAACCTCGGGAGCGGTTTGATGAAAGAGACATCATGTTCGCCCGGGCCAGGCTGGTGCCAGAGTCAGAAGAATATCAATCCTATTATCGGATGAGACCGGAGAACCTGGATGTTGACGAAGAGCTCCGCAGACTTCCCGGTCTGCTCTCTTGGGATGCGCGTTATGCAGACCCATTGTTGTTTGCAGCCCCCGAGGCAAGTTTTTTCCTTACCGGGCTAATGCGAGAAGCCGTGGATGGTCCAGTAAATGGTCGGAGGATAAACATTCCGCCAGAGCAATTGTCTGAATATATAAAAAACCTGGCCCGTTATTTTGGGGCTGCTGATGTAGGTGTTGCTGATCTGCAACCATATCATATTTACTCCCATGTAGGCCGGGGGACGGGGGAGTATGGTGCGCCTATCTCGGTGGACCATCGTTTCGCGATCGCGCTCACAGTCGAGATGGAGTTCGAAATGGTCGCTACGGCCCCATATGCTCCGACATCAATGGAAACCGGTCGACAATACGTGGAATCTGGTCGGATTGCCGTACAACTCGCTGCCGTCCTGCGAAATCTAGGCTATGCCTCCCGGGCGCATATCGATGGGAACTACCGGGTGATCGCCCCTCTGGTAGCCCGCGATGCTGGTCTTGGCGAGATCGGTCGGATGGGGTTGCTGATGACCCCGGCGCTTGGCCCCAGGGTCCGACTTGCGGTGGTAACTACGGATGCGGGACTTGTTCCGGATCGACGCAAGCCCGATCTGGCCACGTTGGATTTTTGTTCGATATGTTTAAAATGTGCTCGTTGTTGTCCGTCAAAGGCGATCCAAGATGGCCCTAGAGTGGAGATAGATGGAGCCTATCGCTGGCGGATCGACTCTGAGGCCTGCTTCCGTTACTGGAATATCGTCGGTACTGACTGCGCCCGTTGCATGATGGTGTGTCCGTATTCCCACCCCGATTCGACTCTCCACAACATTGTCCGCTGGGGAATTACCCGGTCAGGCATGTTCCGGCGCGCAGCCAGCAAACTGGATGATACTCTCTACGGGCAACGCCCTGTGCCTCACCCTGGCCCGGGTTGGATCCCTATGAAAAAATAACCAAACCTCCAGAAGGGATACCCTACCCGGTCCCGAATTGGCGGTCGCCGGCATCACCCAGTCCGGGGAAGATATACCCGATCTCAGTCAAGCGATCGTCTACCGCTGCAAGGTAAATCGGAACATCTGGGTGGGCGGCTTGCATGGCATCGATCCCTTCGGGCGCTCCGATCAAGCCGACGAATTTTATCTTCTTTACCCCCCAGCGCTTGAGTACCTCTGTCGTGGCGATTGCTGAACCGCCGGTTGCTAACATCGGGTCGAGGATCAAGCAGACAGAAACCCTGGGTTCGATTGGGAGTTCATTATAATATTCTACAGGCTGGAGGGTCTTTTCGTCACGGTACAGGCCAATGTGCCATACTTCAGCGCTCGGCATGAGTTCCCAAAACCCCTCAACAAGACCTAGTCCGGCCCGTAGAATGGGCACAAGGCCAATCTTCTCCCGAAGTTCTACTCCAATGTGTGGGGCGAGGGGGGTCTCAACGGCGAGGGGATCCGTTGCAAGGTCAAGGGTAGCCTCGTACGCGAGCAGTGCGGCGATCTCTCTGACTAGTTCGCGGAACTTTTTTGGGTCTGTGTTTTTGTCTCGAAGCCTGGTCAGTTTGTGGGCGACTAGTGGATGTGTAGATGCGTGGATTGAAGGCATAGCAACTCCTCAAGTGTTATTATAGCGGCGAAATTCTTCCTGAAGGGAAGACCATCAAAATCATATTTATTGATGCTTGACGGTTTGACCGGTTATCGAGTATTCTATGAACCAAGCGAGAGCCTTATGACATTGCATGTCCTTCTTGTTGACGATGATGAATTGAACCTGACCCTTGTCTCGCGGATTCTAACGATGGAAGGGTATAAGATTTCCAAAGCTCGCAGCGGGGGCGAGGCCGTCCAGCTCGTTATCCAGGCAAAGCCGGATCTCGCCATCCTTGATGTGCTTATGCCAGATACCAATGGATTCGAACTTTGCCGGCGCTTGCGTCAACCACCCATAGATGCAAAGATGCCAATCATCCTGTTGACCGCTGGAGACGACAAGGATGATCGCGAGATTGCCCAGAATGTTGGCGCTGATGATATCTGGGCAAAGCCTTTTGAGATCGATCAATTCCGCACCCGGATCGATGCGCTTTTAAAGGCGCGGAGAACTATTTGACGGGAATGGATTTAACCGGCCTTCATCTTATCCTGACATACCAGTGCACATCTGAGTGCGATCATTGTTTCGTGTGGGGGAGCCCATGGCAGAGTGGGACTATGAGCTACCAAAACATCGAGAACATTCTCTCCCAAGCGAACGACCTCGGGACGGTTACCCAGATCTATTTCGAGGGCGGAGAACCGTTCCTGTATTATCCTCTCCTGGTTAAGGGGGTTTCTTTAGCCAGCGAAATGGGTTTCCAGGTGGGTATCGTTACTAACACATACTGGGCAAGTAGCGTGGATGATGCCACCCTATGGTTGGACCCATTCGCGGGCGTGGTTAGCGATCTGAGCGTTAGTAGTGATCTTTACCACTATACCGAGCGAATTAGTATGCAATCCGAAAATGTTCGCAAAGCTGCTGAATTGTTGGGTATCCCTATCGGGGTTATCAGCATTGCACAACCCGGGGAAGGTGGTGATGACATTGCGGTCATGTACCGCGGCCGGGCGGTATCCAAGCTGGCGGACAAGGCTGTCAAACAGCCATGGAGTCAATTTTCCGAATGCCCGCACGAAGACCTGAGAGATCCAGGGCGTCTGCATATCGATCCTTATGGAAATATCCATCTCTGCCAAGGGATCTTGCTCGGAAACATGTTTGATAAGCCCCTGATGGAAATCTGGGACCAATATCAGCCAGAGTCACATCCTATTTGCGGTCCTATATTGGCCGGAGGTCCTGCGGCTCTTGTTCGGGAGTTCAAATTGGATCATGGTCGCGATTATGCAGATGCATGTCATTTGTGTTACCAGGCCCGGGAAAGCCTCCGTCATCGGTTTCCCCTTATCCTGGGACCGGACCAAGTATACGGTCTGATCGAATAAAAAAACCGCCATCGAAAAAATGGGGGCTTTTTTTCATAATAGTAAGCTGCTCAATCGCTGAACAGGAAGGTTGCGATCTCGTGTCCTCGAACTTGCGTTGTAATACTCCCATCTACATCAATGGGGATTGAATCGATCTTGTCCTCCTCCAGGTTGATCCGTTCCACTCTATCGAAAATCCGCCATGGCTTGAGAGTTACAGCGTCCTCTTCGTCGGTGGGGTTATACCCACGCACAACCCAGCCACGACCTTCCTCGGCGTGTTTGATCGCGCTGACGATAAAATCCTCGGAACGGACATCGATGAAAGATCCCTGGAGCGGGAGTATGCCTTTATGCATCCCTGTCCCGACGGCGCGCATGGGATTGTCGAACCAATAGGCATCTTGGTTGGCATTCTTCCAATTACCATCGTGGGGAATGATACTGTAATCGAAATTCCAGGTACCTAGCATTTGGGCATCAGGTGTTTCAAGATGTGGTCCCGCATGACCCTTGCGGACAGGAATATCATCCCGCGATAGCCAGCCAACACAACGCAAGAGGGTCAATGCCACCTCGCAGCCCTGCTTTGTCTTTAAGGCTTCAACTTCGGGCAGGCCTCGGTTGGCGATCGTCAGACCCAGCTTGCCGTCTGTAATTGTAGAAAACACCCGTTGGGGGACCTCGGGACGGGGATCCTCGACCCAGGTGTCGTCATAGGCCGGTAAAGTGGTTGGCCTGCGGACGATTTCAAAATGGCCATCATGGAATGCATGGTCACAGGATAACGGTGCCGGAAAGTGGACCCGCAAGCGATGGTCCCTGGCGGTGTTGTTGACCGTCGTCCGAATGTCAATTCGCCGGACCCCTGGAAACACGGAAATGCTGGATTGGATGGATATGCTGGTTGTTTTTCGGGAGCGAGAGCGACGATCAGTCGATAATCCCACGGCCGTCACCAGGTCCAGGTCAAGTTCGAGCGTGCTGGCGACTGGATGGTGGATCGCCCGTGCACGTTTTAGTTTCGCTGTCTTGGTTTGGTCCCTTGCAGGAGCACAGGTGTTGTACTCGTCACCGCAGTCTCCGTTGTCTTCAAGCCTATTTAGGCTGTGGTAAACAGATCCGGTATTTTTGTCGGTAACTGTAAGGGTTCCATCGGGCGCTGCTTCGATCTTGAAAAACTCATTTTCGATCTGAGCGTATCGGGACCTGGATGGCTTGGCTTCCGTCCGGTCTTTGAACCTGGAACCGGGCATCCACTTTGTGACTTTAATCCCGATCGGCATCAACAGGCGCGCTAAAGGTCCCAGGCGGGGTGGATTCTCGGGAGCCGGTTTTGGAACAATATAAAACGTGCGCCACCCGTAGCCTGGCACCCCGGAACCAACGAAGGCTATCTTGGTGGTGCTCGCATTGCGTGCCCGGATGATGAAATCACTGACGGTTCTATCCTGAGAGTATGTTCCGATAGCCAGAAGCCCCTTCTTCCAGGCATCCTTATTGGGCACCGCATCTTTGGCCATAACCGCATCGACATAGATTTGATCACCCCTACGTTCGATATTCAGCTCTTGAACAGACAGGTTGGCTACCCGGCCATCATGGACGCCGCCGATAATGCTCACAAGGCTGTCCCGGTCGAGGGTGACATTGATCAGTTCTGATGTTTCTTCGCCAAGGGTTTGATACTCGACTTTGGACCCTTTGTGGTCGATAATCTCGAAGCCCGTTACATATGGAGGTAGATTGAGATCGACTTCGACCCGGTCTGTACGTGGCCCGCTTGAGGAATTGAAGACGATAATCGCCCCGAGGTCCGATTGTGGAGACAGTTTGGTATTGACTTCATCGGCCAGGGCCACCAGACTCTGTCGGGTTATCTCCTCCCCGATCTGCTCCACTTGGTCGAACCGTGGAACCATTTCTTTGTGGGTCTGATCAGCAGAACATCCACAGATGGAATCGTGAGGGTGGTTTTCCATAAGTATCCGCCACGCATGGCGAAGGATTGGCGAGGGGTTTTGGATCCTGGTCGCTGAATAAAATCTTGTGATCCACGTCAGGGGTTGGGTGTCTTTTGATTGGCGGACACCGACGAGCTCGGCAAATGCGCTGAACGGTTCGGCCCATTTTTCGAGCAAATTCTCGCAGGCATGGTTGCGTTGTTTGATCCAGATCCTGGTCGAGAGGACACCGGGTAGAAGGTGATGTCTTTTGGGCGAGCGCAATTCCCCCCTGACGACCGGCATTTCCCTGGATTTCAGGCAAGCCTGGACTGCGGTAATGTAATTGATCAATGTAGAATGGGACAAATCGTCGCCATCAAGTTTACCTATAGCATTCGCGATGGCCTGGGATGTATCCGCTGGCGGTTCCATATGATCGCTGCCCTGCATCAGCAGAATGTGGGGAGTGGCTGCATGGGGCAGGAGCGAATCGCGCAGACGGCGCACTTCAGTTATGAACTGATCCGGATCAGACGTGGGTAACCCGGCGGCGTTATCATAACCATCCCGCAAATATGCTGTGAAGACGGACGAGCCGTTCGGGGCCTCCCAGCGAAGTTCAACCGGTTCATCGTCTAAGCCGCGCCGCAATACAGCAGAATGGATCCCGAAACCGAGCAAGATCTGGGGCATTTGCCCAATGTGCCCGAAAGTGTCTGGCAGGTAGCCGATACGCATACGGGGGCCGAACCGCCGGCAGGTGCGTTCCCCCTGGAGGATGTTGCGGATGGTCGCCTCCGGGCTGACCAGGAACTCGTCAGGGAGGATATACCACGGGCCGATGACCAGGCGTCCGTTGCGGGTATACTGGCGCAGCAATTCCTCGCGTTCGGGCCGGATTTCAAGGTAGTCGTTTAGGATGATCGTTTGCCCATCGAGCATGTAATACATGTAGTGATGGTCATCCTGCAATAAATCAAGCAGGTGATCTACCAGGTGGACGAGCTTCATGCGGAATTCCTGGTATGGCAGGTACCATTCCCGGTCCCAGTGGGTGTGCGATACGAGGTGCAATGTGCGCATAGTCACTCTTCTCTCTTGGTTAACATTTCCAATATTTTATCCCAATAAGTGAAAATCAGCAGATGTCCCCCCTTATCAAAAAGGTTAAGTTTACAAGCAGGGATTTTTCCGGCCAGATACCTGGCCATTCCAATCGGGACATCCTGGTCTGCACCGCCATGCCAGATGTGAATATCGGTGTGGATGTCCTCCAGCGCGAACCCCCAGGGGCGGGTGAGCAGGCGACCCTCCCAGGCGTGACCTTTTATTCCTGCCCGAAAGGCTTCCTGGACAGATGCACGGCAAAGAGCCAAAACCTCAGACTGCCCGAGGACCGCTTTGTCTGCAGGATTGAGTTTGGTCTGCAATCCTGGGGTCGGGAATAGGCTTTCCGGATGTCTGGCGACCCTCCTGAAATAGATCCAGTTGCTAAACTGCCAGAGTGGCCAGGGCATCCATCGTCCGACGGTAAATCCGAGTTTGTTGGTTGGGTTCATGCCATCCAGCATAGTGGCAGAATCGAGGGGGCCAATTCCGCTGATGACCACTGCGGCAGAAACGCGAGCAGGCAGGGCGGATGCACATGCCAGGGCATACGGCCCTCCACCGGAATGCCCGGCAACCGCAAAGCGTTTGACCCCCAACTTGTCAGCGATGGTTGCGATATCCCCAGGCCAATCTAATATCCGGCGGCCTGGCTGGAATGGTGATAGCCCATAACCGGGACGATCTGTACAGATTAGCCGGACTCCCATCTTGGTAGTGACCTCGTCGGGAGGGCGGAAAATCCTTGAGCCGGGGATGCCATGGAAGAAAAACACCGGATAACCTGAGGGATGCCCATATTCAGCGCAGGCAATATTTCTGCCATCAGGTATCTGGACGAGTATCGTCATGGGGATGTATTTAAAGACTATTTTCTTATCCTAGGATAAGCATACAAAAGAAATCAATTTAATGCAACCTGATCTCGAAAGACATATTTATTACAACTTGTCCGCAACTTGTCCACAACTTGCCGGCAAGGGGTAAAATAAACCTGTATATGTATTTTTATGATCAGATTTGACAACAAGGCACCCCGATGAATTCCGCAAATATATTGATCGAAATACGTAACGTGGTAAAGGTTTATCACTCAGAGGCGGGTGATTTCACTGCCCTGAGGGGGGTTAGTGCTTCGGTCGGGCGGGGAGAATTTCTTGGAATTGTTGGAAAATCCGGTGCAGGAAAATCTACTCTCTTGAACATGATCTCTGGTGTGGATGACGTCACTTCAGGTGATGTGATCATGAGGGTCGATGATAATGAGATCTCGGTCCATGACCTAAGCGCAGATGCTTTGGCATTGTGGCGGGGCCGTACAGTCGGTGTTGTTTTCCAGTCTTTCCAATTATTGCCCATGCTAACTTTGATAGAGAACGTTATGCTCCCTGTGGACTTGTGTGGAGTGTATCGGCCGCGTATCAGTCGGGAGCGTGCCTTGGAATTACTTCGCCTGGTCGAACTGGAGGACCACGCAAAGAAACCGCCTACATTTATCTCTGGCGGCCAACAGCAGCGCGTGGCCATTGCCCGGGCGTTGGCGAACGACCCGTTGCTCATCATTGCAGACGAGCCGACCGGTAACCTCGATTCGGTCACCGCAGATCTCATTTTCGACCTGTTCGAACGTTTATTGGCCGAGCAGGGCAAGACCATTATTATGGTTACCCACGACAACAGCCTCGCGCCGCGCTTTTCTCGAACCTTGCATCTCGCCGATGGCGAATTTGTCACAGGTTCCGCTGTGGAGCCGGTAAGATGATCCAGAATCACGATCAACCTTACACCGTCCAGACAGACGCCCACCTAGAAGCCATGATCGCCCTGAGCAGTGTCGTTAAAACATTCAAGGGCCCTGCCGGGCAATTCCCGGTCCTAAAAGGGATTGACTTGCAGATCTACCCGGGAGAATTCGTCGCGGTAGTCGGAAAATCAGGCAGCGGGAAATCCACCCTGCTTAATATGATCACAGGGATCGATCATCCGACAGGCGGCCAGGTGGTTGTCGGCGGAACAGATATCTATCAGAATATGAGCGAAAGCCAGCGTTCACGCTGGCGTGGCCGCAACCTGGGGATTGTCTTCCAATTTTTCCAGCTCATGCCGATGTTAAGCTTGCTCGAGAATGTCATGTTGCCAATGGACTTTTCTGGGAAGTACGATTTCGATGAACGTCCAATCCGGGCGATGGAATTGCTTCGCATGGTCGGTCTGGAAGCACAGGCAGATAAACTCCCACTGGCTGTTTCTACGGGTCAGCAACAGAGCGCAGCCATCGCCAGGGCGTTAGCAACTGATCCGCCCCTGATTGTGGCAGATGAACCGACCGGCAACCTCGACTCGCGCTCTGCAGACGGAATAATCGACCTGTTTGTTCAACTTGTCGGCGCGGGTAAGACGATCGTCATGGTCACCCACGACCCGTCCATTACTGCACGCACATCCCGGACGGTGATCATCTTTGACGGTGAACTGATCGACGAAACGATCGTGCGCGCCTTGCCGCTCTTGAGGCATCGCCATATGCTGGAATTCACCAAGCTGGCGGAGCGCCGGATCTACCAGCCTGGCCAAACCATCATCTCCAAGCAGCAACAGGTGGATTATTTTTATATGATCGCCAGGGGTGAAATCGAAGTCGTCCTCCAGGGGCAGCGGAAAAGCGATGTCGTCATTGCCCGCCTAAAACCTGGTGATTTCTTCGGCGAGATCGAATTGCTATCCGGGGGAAAATCGATTGCCAATGTCCGCGCTGCTCCAGACATTCCGGTGGAACTGTCGGTGTTGCCCCGGGAGGCATTCTTGCGGGTGATCGACGAGTCACCGATAACTGCCGAGGCATTGGGCGCCATCGTCCAGAAGCGACTGACAGAACATCGCTCTATTGACAGCCGGGTTAGCCGCCCGCGAAGCCCGAGGAGGCGCGGAGGTGCGCGCTGATGAGACCACGCTGGCGTAAGGTCTTCCTGGACCTTTTCGAACACAAGGCACGCACCTTGCTGGTGGTGCTTTCAATTGCCATTGGCGTATTTTCGGTCGGCGTGATTACGGGAACATATGTAATCATCTCCAATGATATGAGTGCCTCCTATGCCGCAAATTGCCCGGCGAATATCGAGATCCGCATGTCGGACTTTGACGATGATCTGCTGGCTACAGTTCGCAACAGGCATTCGATCGAGTCAGTTGAGGGGCGGCGGGTATTCAATGTAAGGGTTCGCCCAACAGATGGCTCGCAGTGGGTAACGCTGGACATCGTCGCTTTTGATGATTTTGAAGATAACTCGTTGAATTTCCTCAACCCGGTTGCCGGCGTGAACAACCCGGGACGGCAGGAGATCCTTCTGGAGCGGGAAGCACTGGAGGAATTGGATGTGCAAATTGGGGAGGAGCTCGTCATTCAGCTCCCCAGCGGGTCATTGAAAACCTTGACTGTGGTCGGGATCGTACAGGATCCGACGACAGGAGCGGACGATTTCCTGGCTCCGCCGTTCGGATATGTGACCATGGGCACTTTGCAGTATCTTGGGCAGCCTGCCTCCTACAACCGGATCTATGCATCTGTCGCCCAGGGCCAGGACGATGAGGGGCATATTCGCAGGGTGGGCGATGAACTGAAGGTACACATTGAAAAAAGCGGATACACGGTAATCCGACAGCGCTATGCGTTGACGCATGAGCATCCGATGGCATCTTCTGTCAACGCGATCCTTGGCATCCTGATGGTGTTGGGAGTCCTGATCGTCTTCTTATCGAGCTCACTGATTGCCAATACGCTTAATGCTCTGCTCAACCAGCACTTGCGCCATATTGGGGTCATCAAATTGGTCGGTGGGCGCAACCGGCAGGTGTTCTATATGTATTTGGTAATGATCATGGTTTTCGGGATTTTATCCCTTTTGATCGCGATACCGCTGGGTGGACAGGGTGCTTATGCGCTCTCGGCATTCATCGCCGAGCAACTGAGTTTCACGCTTTTCGGCTTCCGTATCGTCCCGCTGGCGTTTGCCATCCAGGTCGCTATCGGGTTGATCGTTCCTCTGATCGCAGGACTCGTGCCGGTCGTAAACGGATCTCGGGTAACGGTCTTGAAGGCTCTCAGCGGAACCCTTGCCCGTGATGCGGGAGCCGTCCCACGGTCCGGGTCGACAGAAAGGCGCGAATCTTCCTGGGATAAGTTCCAGGCCCGGGTCACACATGCCCTTGCGCGGCGCGGGGTGCATATCCCTCGCCCGCTGTTGATCTCTTTACGGAACACAATCCGCCGCCGGGGTCGTCTGCTCCTGACCCTGTTCACACTGACCATGGGCGGAGCCATATTCATCGCTGTATTCAATGTGCGCGTAACTCTACACGATTATGTCGAAGCGATCGGTCGCTACTTTCTCGCCGATATCAGCTTGGAATTCGACCGACCATATCGCCTGCGCGAGGTCGAGCAGTTTGCGATGCAGGTCGATGGCGTCCTTGAAGTGGAGGGTTGGCTCTTCCTCGGGGCGGATATCCTCCTCCCTGATGGGACTGTGGCGGAGCCCTTGAACATCCTGGCCCCACCTGCTGACAGCGATCTGGTTTCGCCGATCCTGGTCTCGGGCCGTTGGATCCATGCGGGAGATGAACGCAAATTGACGCTGAGCGAAGCGGTACTGTCTATCTTCCCCGAACTGGATTCCGGTGACATGCTCCGCTTGAAGATCGGGGGCCGGGAAGAAGACTGGGAGGTCGTCGGTATCTTCAAGTTCGTTGGCCGTGAAGGAGTCCTGGCTTATGCGCCATACGAGTACATTGCCCAGGTGATGAATCTGCCCGGCCGATCATACTCCTTCCGGGTGGTGACAGAACAGCATGATCGGGCTTATCAGGACATGATGGGTGAGCGCCTTGATGAGTATTTCCGAGAAAATGGTTTCCATATTCGCCAGGCGCGGGCAGGTCTGGCCACTCTCGATACAGCCTCAGAGAGCCTTGATATTCTGGTTACGTTCCTGTTGATCATGGCCCTGCTGACAGCCTCGGTTGGCTCGATGGGCTTGACCGGAACGATGAGCATGAATGTCCTGGAGCGGACGCGCGAGATCGGCGTGATGCGTGCCATTGGGGCTGACGATCGGGCGATCATCAACACGGTCATTGCGGAGGGCATGGTGATCGGTATGCTATCCTGGTTCCTGGGTGTGCTGCTTTCATTTCCCTTCTCTTATTTACTATCCTCAATTGTCAGCCTGGCGGTGTTTGAGACACCGATAAGCCTGGTCTTCACGCCGACCGGTTATTTCATCTGGTTGCTGCTTGTGTTGATTCTGTCAGCCGTGGCGAGTATCATCCCAGCGCGCAGTGCAGCCCGTTTGACCATCCGCGAGGTGTTGGCGTATGAATAAGGAGATAGTCTCATGAATATTTTGAAGAAATCCCTGTTTGTATTCTTGGTTTTTTCCCTTCTGTTGACCGGTTGCCGCAGCCAGGGTGATACCGTCGGGACCGAGGAAACAGCAGCAACACCCTTGCCGGTCATTGCTGAGGGCCGCATCGTCCCGGCGGATTTTCTCAACCTGACATTTGCAGTCCGGGGTCATGTCGAGGCGATCCTGGTCGAAGAAGGCCAACAGGTTCGCGCTGGTCAGGTGCTGGTCCGCCTGGCTGATCAGGAGCAGGCCGAAGCAGCCCTGGCTGCAGCTCACCTGGCGCACGAACAGGCGCAACAAGATCATGCTGCCTTTGTCCGCACCGAGGACTTGGCCCGAGCCAATACCTGGAAGGCGTATATGGAAGCCCAGGCAGCGCGTGCAATCGCTGAACGCCAGTGGGAGGCGCTCGACCTGGACGGGATCAACGAAAGGATCGAGGCTGCTGAAGCCGATCTCCGCGACCGGCAACAGGATCTGGAAGACGCCCAGGCGAGATTCGACCGCTATGCTGACCTTGATCCAGCCAATGCCACCCGCGAACAAGCCGAGAATGATCTCGAGCAGACGCAGGAGGACTATAACGAGGCCCTCCGCCAACTGGAAGGGGTCACTCGCCAGCGGGATAGCCTCCGCGTAAGCCTCGATCTGGCCCTGGCAGTCGAGGCAGAAGCACGCCGCGCCTTCGAGGCAACCCGCGCCGGTCTGGACCTCGACCAAAGGAGCTTGCTCGAAGCCCGTCTGACCCATGCGGAAGCCCAGCTTGCAGCAACAGAAAGTGCTCTCGCTAATTATGAATTGACCGCTCCATTTGCTGGGACAATAACGGACATCAACGTGGTGGAATATGAGTACATCGGTCCGGAGAAATGGGCGATCTTGATTGCCGATTTTTCCACCATGTCTGTCGAGACGACCGACTTGACCGAGTTGGAAGTGGTCAAGTTATACGAGGGACAAACGGTCACGGTTGTTGCTGATGCGTTGCCAGAATACGAGATGACCGGAACCGTTGAATCGATCGGCCAATCGTTCCGCTTCCAGGGTGGAGATGTCCTCTATTCAGTCCGGATCCGCCTTTCAGACCTGGACGCGCGGATGCGCTGGGGGATGACGGTAGAGGTCGAATTCGAACCTATCGAGTGAGGCATTCGTCGATTGGGGCGGGAAATTTTCCCGCCCCAATATTTATTATCCATTCGATACCCTTTGTTTACAATTGGATACAGGTATAATCAATTCCATGACCGAGCCATCCCGACGCGTCCTCGACCCCGACCAAAAGCCTGACGATCGGGTTGACCAGACTTTACGCCCGCAGTCCCTTAGCGACCTGATCGGACAGGAGAACGTCAAAGATAACCTTGCCATCTTGATCGCGGCAGCCCGCCAACGCAGCGAAGCCCTCGACCACGTCCTGTTCTACGGACCACCGGGCCTGGGGAAGACAACCTTGGCCCATGTAGTCGCCAATGAGATGGGCGTCAATATCAAGGTGACATCTGGCCCGGCAATCGAGCGAGCCGGGGACCTGGCTGCCATCCTGACCAATCTGCGGGCTGGTGATATATTGTTCATCGACGAAGTTCATCGCCTGGGGAAGGCCGTTGAGGAGATACTTTACCCGGCGATGGAGGACTACGCACTTGATATCGTCATCGGTAAGGGGCCTTCGGCCCGGTCCATACGTCTGAAGTTGCCGCGTTTCACAGTTGTCGGCGCGACGACCCGCCTGGCATTGTTGACCGCTCCCCTGCGCGCCCGTTTCGGGGCTGTCTACCGCCTGGATTACTATGATTTGGCAGCCATGAAAGCCATCGTCAGGCGGGCAGCACGGATGCTGGCTGTGGATACGGATGTAGGCGGCGTGGAGGAGATCGCCCGACGGGCGCGCGGCACCCCGCGCGTCGCTTTACGCCTGCTCCGCCGCGTTCGTGACTATGCCCAGGTGCGTGCGGATGGGACCATCAACCGTTCGGTGGCCCATGAAGCCCTCGACCTACTTCAGGTCGATCCGCTCGGCCTGGACGACGTCGACCGGCGCGTTTTGAAAGCGGTCATCAACAAATATCACGGCGGACCGGTAGGCTTGAATACGATCGCCGCGGCAATCTCCGAAGAGCCGGACACGATCATGGATGTGGTCGAGCCATACCTTCTCCAACTCGGCTTCCTTGATCGTACCCCGCAAGGAAGGGTGGCGACCAAGGCGGCTTATCAGCATTTAGGGGTTGACTACGAAGAAGGTCCCCAACCGCGGTTGATGTAATCTTGTCTTTCCCTGCGTATGAAAACGAAGATCATAAAAATCCACTCGGAAAATAACGATTATCAGTATATCGAAACCCTGGGCCGGAACCGGACCAAAAGAAACCGGGCGGGGATATTTTTCGTCGAGGGTGTCCAGGCGATTACCCAGGCAGTTGATAACCACTGGGAGATAGATTCCCTTGTTTATTCCCGCGGAAAACGATTATCCAACTGGGCGGAGGGGATCATCGGGAACGTTAACGCAGACAGGCACTTTGTTCTTCCGATAGACCTGATCGGCAATTTGAGCCAAAAGCAAGAACCATCAGAAATCATCGCCCTGGTAAAGATGCCTCTTGATGACCTGTCCCGCATCCCTGTGAAGAAAAACCTACTAATTGTAGTACTGGATCGTCCCTCGAGCCCGGGCAATCTTGGCACTGTCATCCGGTCTTGCGATGCCATGGGTGTCGACGGGCTGATCATAACGGGGCACGCGACTGATCTATATGATCCGAAGACAATCCGGGCGACGACCGGCTCTTTCTTTTGCCTTCCTATGGTAAGACTGCCATCCCACCGTGAGTTGATTCCCTGGCTAGAAATGGTACGAACCCAGCTGGACGGGTTTCAGGTTGTAGGCAGCAGCGCGAAGGCTAAGATACCGCTTTTCGAACATGATCTTGGCCTACCGACGGTCTTACTGGTGGGAAATGAGACCAACGGCTTGAGCGACAATTACCAGGCATTATGCGATTCGATGGTCGCCATCCCAATGTTCGGGTCCACCAGTTCGCTTAACGTGGCCTGTGCAACATCCATTCTGCTCTATGAAATCGCACGCCAGCGCGGGGAATAATCATGAAAACCTCCGATTTCGATTACGACCTGCCGTCCGAATTCATCGCCCAGACCCCGGTCGAGCCGCGCGATTCTTCCCGTCTACTGATCCTTCGGCGTGACTCCGGTACGAGCGAACATACCACCTTTCGGGAGATTGGAAAATACCTTCAAGCCGGCGACTTGTTGGTAGTGAACCGCACTCGGGTTATTCCGGCGCGCTTGTTCGCCCGAAAAAAAACCGGCGGTCGAGTGGAGATCTTGTTATTACACCCTGTCAAGGATCGATGCTGGGAATGTATCCTTGGGGGAAAGGGGATAAAAGTTGGTGTCCTGCTTTCACTGGAGGGTAACGGCCCAGAAGTGGAAGTTGTGGAGGTATTGGATGGAGCCCGGCGGATCATCCAGTTCTCCACAGCGATCGAGCTGGTTCTTCCTCGGATTGGGCACGTCCCACTGCCTCCGTATATCCACACGCCGCTTCAGAACCCCGAACGGTATCAGACTGTTTATGCCAGCGTACCTGGATCTGCGGCTGCGCCGACAGCCGGTCTGCATTTCACACCCAATCTGATGGATGAGTTGCGCGCCAGGGGGATAGGCATCGCCGAGGTCACTCTGCATGTAGGGCTGGATACTTTCGCCCCTGTCACCGAAGATGATCCGGCAGAACACAGCATCCACTCCGAGTGGTGTGAGCTTACTGAAGATACAGCTGCAATGGTAAACCAAACCAGACAAGCGGGAGGACGAATAGTTGCTGTTGGTACGACCTCGGTCCGCACGCTCGAGAGCGCAGCGCGTACCACCTCCTCGCTGGGCGATGACGAGGTAGTCGGTCCCTTTTCGGGGCACACTGACCTTTATATCACTCCCGGGTACACCTTCAGAGCTGTTGATTGTATAGTCACAAATTTCCATCTTCCCAAGTCAACGTTGATCATGCTGGTCAGTGCCTTCGCAGGACGCGATTTCATCCTGCGCGCCTATGAACATGCCAAGCAGAAAGGCTATCGGTTCTATTCCTTTGGCGATGCGATGCTGATCCTTTAGCGCATCTTTTTGGTCTGCTGGGGGATGACACCCATGGCCCGGTCATAGCGGTCTTCAAGGATCATCCTGCCCAGATGTTCGCCATAACGGGTCAACTCGGGGATTTTCTTTGGATCGTCCATGCTGATTTTTTCGACCATGTCGACTTGAAATCGGCGGAAGTCCAGTTCCTTGAAGAAGCTTTCAACAAGATGCACCTGCTGGTCGTCGGCAGAACGCTGGAACGCATCCAGGATGGGATCCAGCCATTGGACTGTAGAGTAGCGTGTCGGCTCTCCGGGATCGACATGGTGCGGGTCCCGACCGGTCCCTAAACTGATCAGTGTTGTCTCGCGTGGGTTCCAGCCAAGACAGAACTGTAGTTCATACGCAGCAATGTAACAGGGATTGGAATACGAACCCACACCCCCATCCACATAACGTCCGTCAACAACCGGGAAATAGGTGGGCACAGTGCTGGAGGCCAGGATGGTCGTCACAACCGACCAATTCTTGTATTCCGGTTTCCAGGGCTTGACGAATCGCGTCCGGTTCTCGACCAAGTCGAAGACGGTAATGACCACATCGATCGGGGGGTCCTGGTTGAGGAAATCGCCCATCTCCTGATTGCCGATGTACCTGTGCAACGCTTCGATCAAGGGTTGGCTCGAATAGCGGTATCGTGTCAGTGGCCAGAAGAATGACCGCCAGGTCTTTCTAAATATTGATCCACCGAGTTCCACATAGAGTTGGTACATCTGGTTTGCTGTGAGGCCTGCGCCGATACCGGCCGCAATGATCGAACCGGTGGATGTCCCGGCAGTGAGGCGGAACAGCTTGTGAACAGGCTGTTCCAGGCGTTCCTCGAGAATCGCCAGCGCTTTGCACACCATGACACCCCGGATGCCGCCTCCGTCAATTGCGATGGCTACGTTTTTTCGGAACGGTTTCATTTGTCCTCCTCTCAACTACTGCTTTTTGGATTGATTTCTGGACTGAATTGACCAGAAAGCAAGGAACAAACGGTGATTAACTGCTTCTTGCATAAATATGTTGACTTTGAACAATCAAGACGCTCGTAATACCAGTAATCTTGGTTCACACCTTTATGCAGCACACCGCGGATTCAAATAATTACGCAGTACATAGTAATAATATAGCGCATTTGGCGATGAATTTCCAGCCGGCGTAGGGTAGAATAGATTAACTCATCATGGACACTGAGTATGCAAACCGAACAAACCTATTTTGACGATCCGCTAAAAAAAGAGTTTATTGCAGAAGTGACTGATACGATCCCCATGCCTGATGGGCGTATAGGGGTTATCCTGCCGGCCACTTATTTCTATCCGACCAGCGGTGGCCAGGACCATGATATCGGGACCATCGGATCGGCTCTGGTCGTGGATGTCTATTGCCAGGCAGACGGCCGGATCGTCCATATAGTCGACACTTTCCTACAACCGGGGAAATACCCCGCCCAGATCGATTGGACGAGGCGGTTAAATCACATGCAACACCATACAGCCCAGCATATTTTGAGTGGTAGCTTTGAACATGTCTTGGAGTTGCCTTCTGTCTCGGCAAATATCAACGGTGATACCCCATCGACAATCGACCTGGATGCCCCGGAGCCTGCCTGGGAAGATTTGCGGCAAGTGGAGAAGTTTGCTAATCAAATCGTCTTCGAGAATCGGACGGTGAAAGCATATTTCATAACCGATGTCGACGTACCCAGCGTTCCTTTCCGGCGACCTCCCACGATCAGCGGACAGATCCGGGTGATCGAAGTAGATGGCTTTGATTACTCCGCCTGCGGTGGGACGCATTGCCCTTCCACGGCGATGGTCGGCCTTGTATTGATCGTCAAGACTGAACGGGTCAACCACAAGTCACGCATCCACTTCGTGGCCGGTATGCGCGCCCTTGAGCTGATCCAAACCTACCAAGATACAATCCGGTCCGCAGTTGGTTTATTGGAGACGAATCCTGCCGGTCTTGCGGATGCCATCCGCAAGAACAAAGAAAACCTTTTGGAAACCAGTGCGAACTATGCAGCCATTCGAGACAAACTATTGACATTCGAGTCAGATCAGATGATTGCCTCTGCAAAAGATGTTGCGGGAAGGAAATTGATCACAGAGCTATTTCAGTTTCGATCCGCAGAAGAGTTACGAGCCCTTGGAACAAAATTGTCTGCATCCCCCGGCATAGTTGCGATTATCGCATCCTGCGAAGCTCAGAAGCTTTCTATGGTTGTTGCCTGCGCACCCGGTACTGGCCTGGATGCACGCGATATACTGAAAGTGCACCTTGAAGCGATCCATGGGCGCGGAGGGGGAGATCCTATCCTTGCGCAGGGCGGAGGGGTTTGTGATCAATCGGCCCTATCCGGCCTTTTCGAACACACCCTGGACAGCATAACTTAATCACGTATGAGCATGACCATCGAAGCCCTGAATGCTCAAATCAGCACCTGTAAAAAATGTCCCCGTCTTGTCGCCTGGAGGGAACGAATTGCCCATGAGAAACGACGCGCCTATCGAGACTGGGAGTATTGGGGCCGGCCGGTCCCCGGGTTTGGCGATCCGCGAGCGCGTGTGTTTGTCGTCGGTTTGGCGCCAGGCGCCCATGGCTCGAACCGGACCGGGAGGCAGTTCACCGGGGATGCTTCGGGAGATTTCCTCTATCCAGCGCTGTACCGGGCTGGTTTTGCATCCCAGCCCGATTCTCGCTCACTCGGAGATGGACTGGCCCTCAAGGATCTCTATATTGCCCCTATTTGTCGTTGTGTGCCTCCCGGAAACAAGCCTGTTCTCGAAGAAATGGTAAATTGTCAGCCCTACCTGGAGCATGAAATTGAATTGATAGCGCCCGATGTCTTTGTGGCTCTGGGGCGGATTGCATTCGAGCGGTTGAAAAAGATATTGGCGCTGGATGATGGCTCAATCGTTTTTAGACACCAGGCAACTTACTTGTTGCCGGCAGGCCGGATGCTGGTATGCTCATATCATCCCAGCCGGCAAAACACCCAGACGGGACGCCTCAGCGTGGAAGGATTCGATGCAGTTTGGAGGCAAGTGAAACAATTAATCTATAACCGATCATCATACGCGTGAATGAGACTCTCTTGGTTGGAGAGGAGATATCTGCATCCCGGATTGTTTTGATGGGTACTGAATTTGGCAGGTGCTCGTGGAAATGCGATCTTTCTTAATATGCTCATAGACATAATGGTTTACAATAGAGTTTACAAAATCCAATCAGAAATGGAGCGTTGCTACTCGATAAAGCGCAATGGATGAGAGTGAATTACACATCGTAGTTGTATTTAATTTAGAGAGGGAATTTTTACGAGGCGACCCCAAAGAACTGGCCGCGGCCCAAGATACTGCGACAACATCCGAATTTATATTTAGTGCAATAAGAAGGCTCGGATATTCATCTGCGAAGATCGCTATAGAGACATCGCTGGATGTACTAGCGCAGGATCTTGCCCAGTATGCCCCGAAAAACACCCTTATCTTCAATAATTGTGATGGCTTTATTGGTGAGAATATGGGCGCGGTCCGAGTGATGCGATTGGTCGAAAAGCTGGGTTTCCGCCATACAGGTGCCCACTCTGACCGTATCTTTGATTGCATTGACAAAGCCCGGGCGAAAACCCGATTGATGCGCCATGGTGTTCCTACGCCACCATTCCAGGTCTTCGAGGAGGCAAAAGGAGATCTCCGGCTGAAATTTCCGGCAATTGTCAAGCCGGTGGCAGAAGATGCGAGCATGGGCATCGACCTTGAATCAGTTGTCAACAATCGCAAGGCGCTCTTCAACCGCGTGGAATATGTCCTGGCAACCTATAAACAACCAGCGATCGTTGAGGAATTCATCATCGGAAGGGAGTTCGCGGTATCACTTTGGGGAAACAGGATAATAGAAGCATTACCGGTCTCAGAGGAGGATTTTGGAGGTATCTCAGACCCCCTTAAAGCATTTTTAACCTATGAATCTAAATGGGTGGAAAGCTCCCCATATTTCCAGGAGATATTTTCTCGCCCTGCCAAATTGAATCCAAAAACAGAGATGGAAGTAAAGGAAGCCGCCATTGATGCCTATCGCGCGATGGGATTGCGTGATTTCGGACGGGTGGATATTCGTTTCCGGGATGGAGTTCCCTTTGTCATTGACGTAAACGAGATTCCCGATTTGTCCCCGGAATCTGGTTTCCCACGCACAACCAAGATGGCAGGCTATTCCTACGACGACATGATCGAGGAAATCCTTGACATTGCCTTGCGGCGAGAAGGGTGGAGAAAATGATCGCATCAGCCACTCCGGCAGATGGCGATGGCATCATAAATGTGACCAGCAGCATCGAGGTCTTCAGCCCAGAGGAAAATGAGTGTGTCGCAGAACTGTGGAATGAATTCATCCTAAAGGGATCCCGGGAAAGCGGATATTCTTTTCTCGTCGCCCGGGAGTCTGGCCGGGTGACGGGGTTTGCATGTTATGGACCCCGGGCATTGACTTCCGGGACTTTTGACTTGTATTGGATCGCTGTAGACCCGCGTGCACGCCGAAAGGGGCTTGGCAGAGAATTGCTCGCCAGCGTCGAAGCTGGAGTAATAAACGATGGTGGCCGTCTCGTCATTGTGGAAACATCAGGACAGGAGAAATATGATCAGACGCGCGCATTTTATATTGCGGCTGGATATACCCTGGAAGCGACGGTCAAAGATTTCTATCAACAGGAGGACGATTTAGTCATCTTCACAAAACATGTGTAATCATGGTTGCCCACAAATGATGTTGCGCGGATAAGGGCGAATGCTGTGCAGCACACAGTTGGATAGGGGACAGTGTAAAATGACCGGCGACCGTGATTTGTATGCTTGAAAACCCTTGGATGTCAATATTGTCCGACAACCAGATAAAATCGGATAAAATAGAGGGGACAGAGGAGAAACTTGATGCGAGCTGTGGATGTGATTATTAAGAAAAGAGAGTGTCTGGAACTTACCTCCGAGGAGATCACATACTTCATCAATGGTTTTACTTCGGGAGATATCCCTGATTACCAGGCGTCTGCACTGGCGATGGCCATCTTGCTCAACGGCATGTCCCCCCGCGAAACAAAGGATCTAACTTTGGCAATGGCCCGTTCTGGGCAGATGCTCGATTTGAGCGATGTCGTCGATATCGCAGTCGATAAACATTCATCTGGTGGAGTCGGGGATAAAACCACCCTGGTCGTCCTCCCGGTTGTCGCTGCCTGCGGGTTGTCTGTCGGGAAGATGTCTGGTCGGGGCTTGGGCTTCAGTGGCGGCACACTTGACAAGATGGAATCCATTCCTGGTTATCGCTCAAACCTATCCATTGATGAAATCAAGCGACAGCTCGGGGATATCGGAATTGTCCTGACTGGTCAATCCTTGGACCTCGCCCCTGCGGACGGGAAACTCTACGCGCTCCGGGATGTAACCGGCACTGTACAATCCATTCCCTTGATCGCGTCCTCGATAATGAGCAAAAAGATTGCGGCTGGGGCGCAAGCAATCCTCCTTGATGTGAAGACCGGACTGGGTGCCTTTATGCAGAATCTCGTCGATGCGCGCACACTGGCGCACCTGATGGTGGATATTGGAAAACTCGCCGGCCGTCAGGTCATTGCTTTGCTTTCAGATATGAACCAACCTCTCGGGTATGCTGTCGGCAATTCCGTGGAAGTGCGCGAGGCCCTCGATACACTTGCCGGTGATGGACCGGAGGATTTCCGCCACCATTGCATGCACGTTATCGCTCATATGCTCGTCCTGGGACAACGGGCACCGGACCTCGCTGCTGCTAGGGGTCTGGGCGAACGAGCGATCGCCGAAGGGAGAGCCATGGATAAGTTCCGTGAACTCGTCCAAGCACAGGGTGGAGACATCACCTATGTGGATAATCCCGAAAAGTTTCCTGTCGCAAAGCTAAGTAGGATCATCGAGGCGCACCGTTCAGGGTTTATTTCTCAGGTCCATGCCAGGCTGATTGGAGAAGGTGCGGTAAAACTGGGCGCAGGTCGCGCACGCAAGGGAGATCCGGTGGACCATGCCGTCGGATTAATGATTCATGTGAAGGTTGGCGACCCTTGTGAGAGAGGGCAGCCTCTGCTCACCATCCTATCCAATGATATCGACAGGCAGAACGAGGTCGAGAAACACCTTGGTGATGCTTTTGCATGGAGTGATGATCCTGTTCCTCCATTGCCGCACTTCTATCAATAAATAAAACTTGATGGGTCGGTTGGTAATGTTCTTATTTGCAATTGCATAAACAAACAGTTTGATGCATAATAAAGGCAGGAGTTTGAAATGGCCAAAATTTCTTTACGTGTTTACAATCGTGAAATCGAGGGCATGATTGAGAGTGGGCAACTTGACGAGGCCATTGCCCATTGCCTGCATATCTTAAAGACATTCCCGATGCATGTCGATACCTACCGATTGTTGGGCAAAAGTTTTTTGGAAGGAAGAAAGTACGCTGAGGCAGCAGATATTTTTCAGCGGGTTTTAATGGCAGTCCCAGACGATTTTGTTGCCAACGTGGGCATGAGTATCATCCGAGATGACGAAAACAAACTTGATGATGCGATCTGGCATATGGAGAGGGCTTTTGAAGTCCAGCCTTCGAACCCGGCGATACAAGGGGAGTTACGTCGCCTCTATGGTCGCAGAGACGGTGTCGAACCTCCCAAGATCCGTCTCAGCCGTGATGCCCTGGCGTTTATGTATGCCCAAGGCGAACTTTATAATCAGGCAATTGCCGAGATAAGAAACGTGCTCACTGAAGATCCCAACCGCCCCGATTTACAGGTCTTGCTGGCGCGGGCGTATTATCGGGCGGGGCATAAGGTCGATGCGACCGAGATGACCGCTGCCCTGCTGAATAAATATCATTACTGCCTGGATGCATTGCGTATCCTGGTCGATGTACTCCCGGGAACTGCCCGCGCAGAGGATACCCAGGTCTACAGGCAGCGATTGCGCATGTTGGATCCATACTCTTCCCTGGCTAAGGGCTCTGCTTTTCATGCCGATCAGGTTGCAGACAACGCAATCAATTTGGATCGTTTTGAGTTTGTCCCAGGCGCGCAACAATATTCTAGCCAGCCTGAATGGGCGGCTTCCTTGGGGATTAAATTAGACCGCGAACATTCGCGAGATGCTGAGCCCGAATGGCTCGTCCAACAGGAGGAAGGACCGGCTGTAGTACTCGAGTCCCCATCTCTCGAAGACACTGCTGCCCCGGTAGCCCAGGGGGAACGGGATGCCATTCCGGAATGGCTTCGCGAAGCTGGCTGGCAGGAAAGCACCGGTGCTGATCAGGAAGGCCCAATTGAGTCTGACATATCTCTTGAACCGGAGCCAATTAAAGGTGCCGAAATACCCGATTGGCTGAAATCAATGGCTCCTCCCGGTGCGGTTGAAGAAACCGAAATTCCACCCGCACAAGCGAAAATAGCGGATCCGTCCATCGAACCATTGCCTAGCGATGATAGCGCTCCGGATTGGCTTGACACACTCCAAGCCAAGACAGTTTCTCAGCAGGCGGATGTGCTACCACAGCAAGATGATTCCATGCCAGATTGGCTAAAAAGCCTTGGAGACGCTAGCGAAGGGTCAACGACCGCACCCGAAGTTACGGCAACTGAAGACTTCCCGCCGATCAGTACTGACGTTGGCTTTCCACAAGACCAAGCGGTGGCTCCAGCCCGCGAGGATATTGGCTCGGAGCAACCTGTAAAAAGCATGGATGTTTCCTCAAGGACTGAAGTGGATGGCGATGCTGCCCTGGCATGGCTAGAGGGGTTGGCCGCTAAGCAAGGGGCGCGCCCGGAAGAATTGTTAACTAAACCCGAAGACCGCCCTGTGGAACCTCCGTCGTGGGGGGATTCGCTAAACGCTGACCCAGTATCTGTTGATAGCAAGCCTGAAATCGAAGTATTGCCTGTAGCTGTTGACCCGATCGATGCCCTCGAAGAGAGTTATCTTGCCCCCGAGGACCAAAGCGGCCTCGAGTTCCCAGTGGAGAGCCCCATCAATCAAAAGGAAACCGGAGAGGTGAAACCACTCTCAATAGAGAATGACACGCTCGCATGGCTGGAAAGTCTTGCTACTCGTCAAAGCGCTAAGCCTGAGGAATTATTGAAACTCCAGAGATTAGTGGATTCCGCGAGCGATAAGCCCCACCCTGATGAGCCCACGGCAGAAAGAAGTGAGCCAAAAAATGCCGATGATATTACGATTACCTCGTGGCTGAAAAGCCTGGACGATGAGGATATTCCCAAAGAAGGTCCGGACCTCAGCGTACATACCGAGGATGAGTTGATTCCCAGCGACGACCTACCCGACTGGCTAAAAAATCTTGAGGCTCCACCACCAACAATGGATGCGCAAGTAGTAGGAGATTCCAGGCCTGGTTGGGATGAAGGTGCTCAGGATCTTGTGGAGCAGGTCAAGAGCTCGGAGCCTCAAGGGTTTGCGACAGCAGACCAACCCGAGGTATCTTCTCTCGAGACACCAGCCGGTATACATACTGGAGACGACTACACTAAACCTCCGAGCGTAACGCCGTTGTCAATCAGTTCTGAGTTGCCAGAAATGGAGCTGGGCTTCGATGAGAGCGCTTCAGCGACCGAAACAACTCCTACGTCTCCAGAGGAATGGATTCCAGCTGTTGGGGCAATCGAAGTTAGTCATGAGACGGCCATCCTTTCCGAGGAGGAACTTTCCTCTGCCCGGTCAGAAGAAATGGCTCAGGCCGGAACATCGCTGGATGCCCAACTCCCAACGGAGCACCCCGTCAGTCCGGAGCCAGCGGGAATGCCTCCGGCAGGGTTATCCACAGTACCTTCGGAAGACAAAGATGCCGGCGTTTTAATTCAAGGCCAGCAGGCTCTCCATATGGGAAAACTTGATTTCGCCATGGGCGAATATACAAAGTTGATCAAGAAAGGCCGCCTTCTTGATGAGGTCATCCATGACTTGCGCGAGGCAACCTACCGTCATCCTGTGGACATTATTGTTTGGCAGACCTTGGGTGATGCCTATATGCGGGCAAATCGACTTCAGGATGCGCTCGACTCCTTCAACAAGGCTGAGGAATTATTGCGATAGTCTCCTATGGAATAGGACGAAAGCAATAATGAACCCCGTGGAAAAATCATGAACTCGGGAGATATCCCGAGTTCACCAATTCTATAATGGAGTGGGTTTATGGAACGGACATTGGTGCTGGTGAAACCGGATGGAGTCCAAAGGGGGTTGATTGGAGAAGTTATCCGCCGGCTTGAGAGAAGAGGCATGCGGCTGGTCGGCGCAAAATTTATGCAAGCCACAGTCTCGTTGGCCGAGACTCACTATGCAATCCACAAAGGCAAGCCGTTCTACAATGGCTTGATTGACTATATTACCTCAGCCCCTATAATGGCAATGGTTTGGGAGGGTCCGGGTGCGGTAGGCGCAGTCAGGCAGACAATGGGCGCGACGCGACCGACAGAAGCCGACCCTGGGTCGATCCGTCACGACTTTGCACTGGAGGTCGGGCGTAATCTTACCCATGCATCGGATAGCCCTGAGAACGGCGAAAAGGAAATCACCTTGTGGTTCGAACCGGAAGAACTAATAAATTGGGAACGAGCGATAGATCAGTGGGTGTTTGAATAATAATTAGACCGTGGGCAAAGCCTTGCATCATTGTGGATAAAGATACTCTACTGAAGATGGAGTAGCACCTTGCCCATCTTCCACAACTCTTCCAATCGATAGTACTTTCTTAACTCGGGGGCAAATAGGTGAACAATTATCGCGCCGTAATCGAGCAGTAGCCAACCATCTCTGGGGGATCCCTCGACGCGGCTTTTCTTTTTTGAACCATCCCGAACTTTCGTTATTACCGCGTCGGCAAGCGCATCCAGCATCCTTTCGCTTGTTCCGGAACAGATGATGAAATAATCTGCAAATGTCTTATATTCCCTGATGTCAAGGAGAACTATGTTTTCTCCCTTCTTTTCTTCCAGGGTTGTTACAATCGTATGGGCTGTGTCAAGTGTATTCAGGGGTTCACCTCGCTAGTGGGATAGCATTTAACTGAGAGTAGATAGGTCCAGATGGTCTGAGGTCACTCATGTAAATATTGACTGAATCAATAGGGACAATATCTGGGATGACAATATTAGAATTCCCAAGGAGGGTGGTAATCAGCTCTTTTTCCTTAACGGTAATACGTTGATTGACTCGGCCAATGGTCAGGTGTGGTGAAAAACGCTTCCCTTCCCGGTCAAAGCCATGTTTTGAACAGATCGTCTCGACGCATAACTTTAATTGACGCAAGCCCTCAGGGGCGTCGATGCCAACCCATATTACCCTTGGTTTGTGAAAATCGGGATATACGCCTAACTTGTTCAGTGTTATGGAGAAACGGGGGAGACCAGAGAATTCTGCCCCAAGGTCTTCTGCCAATATGGATAGCTTGGATGGGGGCACATCGCCAAGGAACTTCAGCGTAAGATGAATGTTACCCGTAGCTACCCAACGAACAGCAGGTTGTTTTAGGGCTGCTTGTAGGCCGGCAGTCTGTGCAGCAATCGTATCTTGGATCCGTTCAGGAATTGTAAGTGCAATGAACGACCGGAGCATATTGGCGTGGGGTATGTGCTTGATATTGCCTCTCTGCTAAATAGCATGCATTATTTGAAATTCCAGCACAATAATACCCTATGTCGGATAAATATGGTTGTAATCCTCAGGGAGGTCGATATCAGACAACAATAGGTCATCGTGCCAGGGCATGTAAGCAACCGGGTAATCCTTGAAGATTGCCCGGCCGCCGATATCACCAACGAGAGACATAAGGTCTGAGAATGTGACTCGATCGAATATCACCGGGTTGGCTCGCTCGCCGTGAACTAGTGGAGCAATGATGGGTGCTAGAGATTTTGCGTGATGCTCTCGAAGGGCGCACAAGACAGGACGATTAACCTGCGGTTGGTCAGCAAGCAGAAAGATAGCTGCCCCAGTATTTGGTGGCAGCGCATCGATCCCGGCACGGATTGATGTGCTCTGGCCCTCAGCCCAGCGCTCATTGTGGACGATTTGTGCGGGAATATCTTTGATTTGCTGTCCGATACTGTCTGCATAGCAACCAGAGATTACAAGAACGGGGTCCAGCCCGGCGTCTAATGCGGTCCGCGCTACGCTTCTGACGAATGACTCGCCATGCCAATCGAGCAGTTGTTTGGGTTCTCCGTACCGGGATGCTTGGCCGGCGGCAAGGACGATTCCGGCGATCCGTTCATATACAGCCCGAACATTGGTTGCAGCCCCCAGGTTTGTTATGATCGCGGAGTGATAGGCATTACTGAGATTAAGGGCAAGTGTCCTGGCCCAAGCCTGATGTTCGGGTGT
Organism: Chloroflexota bacterium; assembly: GCA_043826785.1. Classification (GTDB taxonomy): domain Bacteria; phylum Chloroflexota; class Anaerolineae; order Anaerolineales; family Villigracilaceae; genus JBDRPT01. The sequence goes on from JBDRPT010000054.1 coordinate 35,696, forward strand.
GTCCGCCTGGGTGATTAAAGCAAGACGCCTGGCATTAGGCGGAATATTTTTGAGCCCACCGTAGGGGGAGCAAAGTACCGTTTGTAAAGATTCGACCGTGATAGGTGCGCCAAGAGCTAAGCCACTTATCCGTGAATATATCCTCGGGCGGTGAACATATTCATCAGACAATGGTTTTCCTAGGCCTGACATCCCAGCAACGACAACAACAACGTCTACGCTCGATTGGATTGCTGGTTCATGTGTACCTGGAGCCTTGAGGGGCTTCATCCGGGCGCCATCTGCCTCGATCAGAAGGTGAATTTTGTTTATTATTCCAAATTCGCGTAGCCATTCCAATATTGTAGGCGATGGAGCGCACCAGCGTTCACCGATTTTCGGACCAGTGACAAGGGTCACGCCTGGAACCAAGTCAGTTTGAAGATCGTTTGAAGTGCAGATGATATGGTTATCCGCCAACCTCGCTTGTTCACTCCCAAGATGGGTGGTTGTGGTGACGAGCACGGGGCTGTCCAACTCCCTGGCGAGGCGGAAGATCGCTGTGGTCTTCCCACCGGCGCCTGTAAAGGCGACACTCGACGGTTTCTCCAACCTAAAAGCTCGCGAAAGAGTCAGCGACACAAAACCCTTCTGATTTCTGCATCGGTCAAGAGCGCTTCGAGTACCCCGCCACCGACTGCTAGGGCTTTATCAGAGATCAAGACACATAAGGAAGGGTCATCCCTAGGATCCAAATCCCCGATCTTGTCATTCGGCTTTACTTGTAGCCCTGGGTGGGCTAATCCACGCAGAATCCCCGAAAATGGGGCTGTGATGGATTGCCCCATGACTTCTGCAATAGCCTGGCCTTTCTCGATATGGTCTCCGATATTGGCGAATGTTATGACGCTCCCCTCTGCAGGCGCCCGCAAAACTCTGCTGGCCTGGTGACCCTTTACCGGATCGGGTAGGCCGGTGTCAGCATCTGCGGGTCCGCTCCAATAAACTCGACCGAGCGTGTGCCCTCTGCGGGTTTCGATGACGGCGTTGCAGTTTTCCCCGGCAATGAAACCTGGGCCAAGGCCTATAAGGAGCCGTGGGACAAAAACCAGGGTGTCGGGGGCGCGCTTCATCATCCGGGCATCGATAATCGCAACTGGTTCAAGGTGTTGTGCGCAACGACATTCGGGATCAACGATAATGGGTATGGCGTGATCCGAAAGAATAGATATGATCGCAGCGGTGTTTTCTGGATTATTAATTGGAGATGCGGATATTCCCTCAACGGCTATCGGGCCTGAGTAGATTGCCTCCGAGAACGCCACCTTCCTGCGGACTGTCAGAGGCCGGGGGAGTTCAGTGATAACAATATTAAACCCAGCGCGGTGGAGGCGAGCCGCCACTCCTGACGCCAGATCACCTCCACCGCGGATTATGATGGTTGAATTCACATTTGCTTTCATCGATTATCAGGCGTCGAGTTTACCCAGACCCCGAAGGACTCTTTCGGGTGTGATGGGTAATTCGTGGAACCAGATTCCTGTAGCATCGTGAACAGCTGCCGCGATTGCAGGAGCCAGAGGAAGTAAGGGGAGTTCTCCCAATCCACGAGCGCCAAATGGCCCGTTCGGTTCGGCGATCTCAAGGATCACGGACTCAACCTTTGCTGGAATGTCCAAGACCGTTGGGATAAGGTACGTGCTGAGTTGATCTGTAAGAATATGTCCTTCCCTGCTGATGAAGTTTTCCATCAAGGCGTAACCTTGAGCCTGAACGACACCACCTTCGATCTGTCCTTCAACCTGGTCCGGATTGATCGCTTTCCCAACGTCGTTTGCCGATACCACACGGAGGATACGGATCAACCCGGTCTCGGTATCAACTTCGACCTCCACAGCCTGGGCAACATAGGCATAGGAGAAATTTGGCATCGAGTGACCGGTTTCGGGGTCGAATGGCGTAGTCTCCGGTGCATAGTAAGTGTATTCTGCAATCGCTGGCCTTTCTTCGCTTTTCCACTTCTCCAATGCTGCTTGTGCAGCTCCGCGGATCGCATTCCCGGACATGAAGGTTAAACGTGATGCAGATGCCGAGCCGGGATTACCCATCGTAGCAGAATCAGACGTTACCATACTGACTTTCGAATATGGGACGCCTATCGTCTCAGCCGCCATTTGAGCCATGGCGGTGTGTGTGCCCTGACCGACCTCTGCGCCAGCATGCCAGAGTACAACCTGGGCGATATCTTTTTTTCCATGGAGTTCGACCCGCGCCCAGGAGTTCTCTTTGTAACCAAAGCTGAAACCGACATTCTTAAACCCGCATGCAAAACCACGCCCACTTAGGACGCCAGCCTCCTTATTCACTGAGCCACCCCCCTGTGCCTTAGGACTCCAATTGAAGCGATCGGCTGCTGCCTCGATACACTCAGCTATACTCACCCGACCGGGAGCCGGAGTTCCAACCCCGAGCGTATCTCCATCCTTGAGGGCATTGAGTCGGCGGAATTCAACGGGATCCATGCCAAGTTTAGCGGCAAGTTTATCCATCTGGAGTTCAGCCATAAACAAGGCCTGGGGCGCGCCAAAACCACGGAAGGCTGCACTGGGGACATTGTTTGTATAAACTCCATAAGTATCCACTTTTACATTGGGGATGAAGTATGGCCCGGTACTGGTGATGGTCGCATTGCCGAGAACTTTGTTCGTGGTGTACATGTATGCACCGCAATCCGCAATAAGCTGCATCTCGGCGGCTATAAGCTTCCCATCTTTGGATGCACCCCATTTAGCCCGCAATGTCATTGGGTGGCGCTTGCAATGCCCGATGATTGATTCTTGCCGGGTCCAGACGATCTTGACCGGGCGGCGGAGTTTCATAGTTGCCAAGGCGAGGACGATTTGCACTGACATATCCTCACGCCCTCCGAATGCACCACCAATGGCGGGATAGATCACCCGGACATGCTCCTCTGGAAGGGCGAGCGCATGGGCGACCTGGGCGCGGTCCACATGTGTCCATTGACCCCCACATGCGACCGTGAGCAGGCCGTCAGCGTCATAATATGTCAGACCGGCTTCGGGTTGGAGGTAGGCGTGCTCCTGGAATGGTGTCCGGTACTCATTTTCTACAATAAAATCCGCTCCTGCGAGAGCTGCTCCCACATCCCCTTTCCTTATTTTGTAATGGACACAGACGTTCGAATCGCTTATCTCCGGGTGGACTTGGGCTGCATCAGGGGCCATGCCCCATTCCGGATCGAAGACAGCAGGCAAATCAATATACTTGACCTGGACCAGATCGCGAGCCCGAGCCGCAATGGATTCGGTTTCAGCGACGATTGCTGCCACCTGGTCGCCTTCAAAGCGAACGACCTCCATCCAATCCTTACCGGATCCAGGTCCGCACAAGACCGGTTGGTCATTCTTCTGTAATCCATATTCGTTAACAGGTACATCCTTTGCTGTAAAAATTGCAACCACGCCAGGAAGGGCTTCAGCGGCGGAAGTATCTATTGCAGTGATCCTTGCATGAGGACGGCCCGCAAACAAGATCTTCATGTGCAACATCCCCGGCATGGACAGATCACCAGAATATTTCGCTTCACCGGTGACTTTGTCGCGTGCATCGATGCGAGGAACTGAATGACCGATTACATTATGCTTCATTAGCCAAAACTCTCAATAGCAGATATATATTTTTTGGAAATAATACGAGAATGTTCTTGTCTATTTAACGCTTATAGCGTTTTGTTTTCCTCCGAGATGGCGGGGCATCCATGGGGGAATACCGCGGCGGTGCGAAGGTTTTGAAAAACAAGGAATAAATTACCGAGACGATACCCGAGACCAACGCTAGGAGGAGGATGAAGAAAGCAATAATCGCATACAAGTGTTCTATGTTGTTGATCATCTGAGCTATATCTCTAAGGACATTGACTTTCCAGACCCAATCAGGGAATTGAACTCTGCCAAGCAATTCATAGGGGATTGGCCAGTTATTTGCCAAACCATAATCCACTATGACCAGCGCTCCTGATAGAGATATGACCGGGGCCAAGAGCATTAGTAGACAACCGATCCCACGCCAAACCGGGTGGACGGGTTCGATCGCCGGTCCGCGGGGATTTTGATATTTGGCATATTTACCCATGTTTACTCCTCCTGTTTCAAGACTGCAGTTTCAATTGCAGAGATAATTTTATAGTATCCTGTACACCGGCAAAGGTTACCTGTGATCGCCTGGGCGATCTCCTCTGTGGATGGTATTGGCTTTTCCTCAAGCAATTTGACAGCAGACATGATAAATCCTGGGGTGCAATACCCGCATTGTACAGCTCCATGCGAAATGAATGCTTCCTGTACGGGGTGAAGGTTGCCATTAGCCGACAAATGCTCTATTGTGATGATCTCGGCTTGATGGGCACGCGGGGCTGGCACCAAACAGGCCATGACAGCTTTACCGTCCAAAAACACCGTGCAGGCTCCGCATTCTCCTTCGGCACAACCCTCCTTGGTTCCGGTCAAACCAGCATCTTCACGGAGAAGGCGCAGCAATGTTTTACCGGACCCATTTTCGAACACATACTTTTTACCATTAATGATCGTTTCGATGTTAGACCCTTCTGTATGGAACGCTCCCTTAAATCCACCAAGGAAATTTGTAGGGCTTGTACCCCACAGGAGGACAGGATCATAGGGAAAACCAGCGGTTTCTTGCCCATCCAGGATCGATTGTAAACCGCGTGCGGATAATACTCGGACCATCTCACCCCGGTAATCTGCCGACCCGCGGAGATCATCTATTGGCTGCGCTTCCCGGGAGGCTAGTATGGCAGCTTCAGCTATCACTTCTGATGATAATTCCTTCCCGCAAAGGTAATCCTCGGCAGGGTAGGCGCGGATAATGGTTGGGGCAACCGAGCCGAGGGCGATGACTGCCCGGTCAATACGGCTTCCGCTCAGAGATAATATAATTGCCACGTTTACTACCGAGATTGCTTGAGCACGTCTTAGTCCCCATTTGAGGAAAGTACCTTTTTGGTTTTTCCCCAGTGCAGGGAAAGCAATGTCCACCAGCATTTCGTCGGGCTCGAGCACAGTCTTTCGGACGCCAATATAGAAATCATCCAAACATATGGTCCGTGTACCGCGGGCGGACTTTAAGGTAACTTGTGCCTCAAGCGCCACGAGCGGGGTAATTGTGTCGTTCGCGGGAGATGCAGTTATGAGATTTCCGGCAACAGTCCCCCGGTTACGGATTTGCGGAGCACCGACCTCCCATGCTGCTCTGGCGAGCGGGTAGGCATTCATCTGCAATTCCGGGGATTGGGCACAGTGGTTGTGAGTGGTGAGGGGGCCAACATGGACCATCCCGCCCGGATCGATCGATATCAAGTCCAACCCGGGGATTCGAGAGATATCGATCAATGTATCGACATCCTTCCGGGCGCCACGCTCCAATTCAAGGATCAGGTCTGTGGCCCCGGCGACGATCCGGGCGCGCTCCCTTTTCGTGACCAGGATCGAGACGGCCTCCTCAATGGTTGCTACTGAATAATATTCTTTCCACATAGCTTAATTATAAATCGGGGTGCGTCGTTTAACGCCCCCGATTCTTCTAGGCTGGGTGGGCACGCTGCAGGATTATTGACCCTGCTATGATAGTAAGTTTTCCTGTTTATGATTGAGCCCCTCCGCTGCCTAAGATGACCTCATAGCGGTGATCGAATGCTTCGTTTGCCTGACGCGCAAGCCCATCTGCGTGTCGGATGGCTGCTTTTAGACCATCTCCACCAATTGCTTTTTCAATATTGTCAAGGCTGGATGTGATCTGGTCAGCGAGCTCGAAAAACGCTGCATCAAATGTATATATCTGCTCGAGTTCCTTCTCGTTGATTTTTACCGCATCGAAAAAGCCGGAGTAACCATATGAGGCGTTCTTGATCCGGTCGCCGAATGTCCGTAATTTCAGTGAGACAGACTCCATATCGTCGAGCATTTCGATCTCGCCTGCATCAGCGATATCTTTCTGGAAACGGGATGCACGATTGGCTAACTCAGAATATCGCAGTGCTACCTGGTCGCGCAGGAGTTTATCGGCAGCCCGGCGGTTCGACCGTTCGATATAGCCATTAAAGCCTGGTATATAGCTTAATAATTTCTTGAAGATATCCTGATCCCCGGTTACCTTATCGAACAAATCAGACATGGTTTCCTCCTGTCGTGTGGCGGCATAAGAACAACTGCCTGGAATTATACTGCATTCCATTTAAAAGGATTGCAGTTGATGATGCTGACAATAATATTACGTACTTGATTTTGGAAAGTTGTATCCTTATCCTTGGTAATCATCCTTGCCGGCGAAACTGGTTTATAATGAGTCGAATTCATCCGAAAGCATTGGTCACTATTCTAGGAGGCAAAATGATCGTTACGACCAAACAGTTATTTGCATCTGCATATGGAAAATACGCGATCGGAGCCTATAATATCAATAATCTGGAACAGGCCATTGGTCTTTTCCGCGGTAATATGGATAGTAAAGCCCCGTTCATAATCCAGATTAGCAAGGGTGCCAGGTCTTACACACATAAAGCGATGCTCGAAGCGCTCATTCGGGGTGCCGACGAAATATTCCCGGAGGCGATATTTGCGGTCCACTTGGACCATGGCGATGAGGAGACCTGCCATGATTGCATTTCGAGTGGTTTCTACTCCTCAGTCATGATTGATGCCAGCCATGAGGCATTCGAGAAGAATGTCGAGATTACCAAAAGGGTAGTCGATGCTGCCCATGCCCGAGGGATTGTTGTCGAAGCGGAGTTGGGTCAACTTGGTGGTGTGGAAGAACACGTCTCGGTAGCTGAAGCCGATGCGAAGTTGACAGACCCAGACCAGGCGAAGGATTTTGTCGCTTTGACTGGTTGCGATTCCCTCGCCTGCGCCATTGGAACTAGCCATGGTGCATTTAAATTCACGGGATCTCAAGGTTTGCACTTTAACATCCTGGAGGAGATCCAAAAAAGGTTGCCAGGATTTCCATTGGTTATGCATGGCTCAAGTTCGGTCCCCCAAGAGGAAGTAAAACGGATCAATAGCGCCGGGGGGAATCTGAAAGGCACCAAGGGTGTCAATGAAGAAGAATTCAAGCGTGCCTCGAAGTTGGGCGTTACAAAAGTGAACATTGATACCGATGGCCGATTGGTCTGGATGCGCGTCCACCGGGAATTCTTCCGCGACGCTCCGGAAAAGTTTGATCTGCGTGATCCCGGGAAAATTTTCATGGGCGAATATGCCAAGTTTATCGCCCACAAAAATGTAAAACTGGGAAGCGCAGGGCAACTCGACATTGTGCGCAAGTTACTGTAAGAAAGTAATTATAGGACTCAGACAACTGTGTTTCCTCCATATTGAGTAGATGATGTCTTCCAGCGAACAAGGCGCGGATTTATCACGGTATACGATTGTTCCGCGTGTCCTGATATTTCTACGCCGTGGAGATGAGGTTCTCCTGCTCAAGGGTGCGCCCGATAAGAAGATCTGGGCAAATAAATACAACGGGGTAGGGGGGCATGTTGATCCAAGAGAAGATCTGCTCACCGCCGCGCAGCGGGAGCTGGTTGAGGAAACCGGTCTTGATGCACAACTATCCCTATGTGGGACAATCCTTGTTGACACGGGGAGCAATCCCGGGGTAGGCATTTTTGTGTTTGCGGGAGAATATAGTGGTGGACACCTGCAATCGTCCGGAGAAGGTGAGCTTGAATGGGTACGGATGGACAAGGTGGATGACCTGCCAGTAGTTGACGATCTTCCTCTCTTGTTGCAGCAACTTAGGGTACATATCCCATCTAATCCCCCCTTCAGCGGCCGGTCTTTTTATTCGGATGGCCGGTTGCGGATAGAATTTTACGGGCAATAATTTCCCGAACAGAAAATCTTACCCCCCCCGAGAATCCTCCTCATTCCTCCCAAGCGCGCAACCAGACCGAGAAAGTGCTACCCATCCCGAGAGAACTATCCACTTCCAATCGACCCTTGTGCTGCTCGATGACTTGTTTTGTGATTGCCAAGCCCAGGCCGAGTCCCTCAAATAGTTTCCCATCTCGCTTGTCCAGATGATAAAACCGATCGAAAATCCTCATTAACCTATCTGGTTCAATCCCAATTCCCTGGTCGGTGACTGAGATCAGGACAAATTCGCCGGTCAGGGATAAGCGGATTGTTACCGGTCCACCTTCCGGGCTGAATTTGATCGCATTGTCTATCAAGGATTCGAGGGCGCGCTCAAGGTGCTTGGGATCGCCTGAGATGGCAGGCAACTGCGGCTCAGATTCGATTGACAGAGTAACCCCGGCAGCCACAGCCTTATCATGATAGGAATCCGCTATTTGTTGGACAAGGGCTTGTGGATCAACTGGCTGGAATTTCCCCATGATCAATTCCAGCTCCTGGATAAATAGGATATCGTTCACGAGGCTCATGATTTGGTTCACATTCCGGGCGATCGTTTTAAGAGAAGTTGGAACCTGTTCTGCGGGGATTGCCCCCTGTTGGACAAGTTTTAAGTACCCGTTCGCGGCCATGAGGGGTGTCCGAAGTTGGTGGGCGATATTCGTCAGGAACTCCCGTCGAGCCAATTCTTGTTCGGCGAGTTTTTGGTATGCCTCGGCCAATTCGCGTGCCCGGACGCGAAGGTCGTCAATGGCAAGCTCGTCGTTTTCGCGAAGTCGGGAGCTGATCACCCTGACCAGGGACAGGGACATGCTGCTGCTCTTTTTGAGAACACGGGCAAAATCATCCTTGTTGATTTCGAGAACTACGAGCGGAGATACCGAGCGGACTGTTGCCGCGCGCGGGGCGTTATGGATGAGAGCCATCTCGCCAAAGAAATCACCCGGGCCAAGGGTTTTGAGTAGCCGGGCTTCTGCTTGGTTGATTACTTTAGTGACCTCTACATTTCCTTCCAGGATTAGATAAAAAGTGTATTCGAGGGCGTCCTCGGTGCATAAAGTCGTATCAGGAGGATATGTATTGACCTTGCTAAGCCCGATTAGTTCCGAGACTTCATCCGGGGTGATTCCCGGAAAGGCTTTCGGAATAATTTTAGCAGGGGAGCGACTGGATGTCATGGTGCTGGTCATTAACCGGTTTTATATCCGATCTTTCGAAGGAATGACTTTCGCCAGGCAATGTCCTCTTCTCCTTCGACCCCTTTCGGGCCGGAACCATCGATTACCCCAAGGATACCGCGTCCCTGATTGGATTCAGCCACCAGCACTTCAGTCGGGTTGGCAGTAGCGCAGAATATCCGGCAGACTTCTGCTACTCCCTGGATGGATTTCAAGACATTGATCGGAAAGTACCCATCGCCCAGGAATACAACAAAAGAATGGCCAGCGCCGATTGCCAGGGCATTCTTTTTTGCCAGTTCAACCAAGGCATCGTCCGTCCCTGCATAGCGGACTAGACATTTCCCGGATGCCTCACAGAAAGCGATGCCGAACTTGATCCCGGGTACCGACGTAACGAGCGCCTCATAAACATCCTCAACCGTCTTGATGAAATGGGATTGTCCTAGAATGAAGTTGATTGTTTCCGGTTTATCGATCTGAACAGTGACTATCTGCATGACAGCACCTCCTGGTGAACCCTGCTGATCAAAATGGACAGGCAATTAAGGTTTCCCCTTTGGCTCAAAAAACAATACGAGCGTACTACCATATTTCCGCTCATCGACAATTTCGAGGTTGTGGAGATCGAGGGCTTGGAATTCACGCGGGTGGATTTGCACAATGATACATCCTCCTTCGCTCAGCCAATCGAGATTATCGTCGATCAATGCCAGGGATTTCGACCACATTTCCAGGTATTGAGGCGGGGCGATATAGATGAAATCGAAGGACTGGTCTGGGTGTCCGGCAAGCAATGCAAATGCATCTCCCCTTCGAATTTCTCCCTGTTCAGCGAGACGAGTGTGCTGTAGATTCCATCGTATTGTTTCGATCGCTTGCCGGTTTAACTCGCCGAAGCGAACAAAGGCAGCGCCTCTGCTTAATGCCTCTATTCCTACCGCCCCGGTACCTGCAAAAACATCCCACCAAGACGAGTTGTCAACGTCGCTGGCGAGAATATTGAAGATCGCTTCTTTTACCCTATCCGTGACCGGGCGGGTACTATCTCCGGGAACTGCCTTTAACCGCCGACCTTTTGCGGAACCGGAAATGACTCTATGGCTCACGGCCCGCCTTCTCTACACTGTTCCTGACAGCTTGAATATTCCCGTGAGAGGCGATGACCGGAACTACACAACCCGTCCCGAGTATGAATTTTTGTCCCGAGGTTTGGTCAATCGCATCCAGGGCTTCGGCGCGTACGTCTGCTCTGCTCCCGTAAACAATAGTGTTGCGGTTTATTCCTCCGCATACTACCGGGATTTCGTCGAGGTGCTTATCTGCGCTCCAGTACTTTTGTGCATGAGCGAGAGTAGGCGATGTCTCCCGATCATGCCAGTTTACGATCTGGAATCGATACCTGGTTGCCAGATCAAAATAAACATTGTCCCCATGGAGATGGAGAATGTTCGCCCAAAGATCTCTGGCAAGAAGGCTGGCCTGTAGATCGAATGGGAGGGCAAATGTTTCATACTCGTCCCGGGTGAGTATGGAAGCCTGGGCATGTTGAACGGCAAAGAAGATCCCATCTATACCTTCGGCTAGCGCCGCTTCGATAAACCGCATTGTCGTGGTGGTAATCGTCTCAAGACCACGGAGCACAGCGCCGGGGAACTGGCGGAGGTGAACAATCAATCGTTCGCCTCCTGCAAGATTTTTGGCTTGGGAGAGCGGACTGAAGATAGTCTGGATGACCGGGACCTCGGGCCCGAATACGTTACGGATCAGGCGCAGGCAAAGTAATTGATCTGCCAAGTTGGGCGAGGAGGGGTCTAGAACAGTTAAAGATTCCCAGTCTTGGGGAGTCTCAATAACACGTTTCGTATAGTTGCGGGTTCCTTCGGTGTGGCCTTCCCAACGGTCTTCTGATCCCCAGTCACGAAGGCAGAAAGAAGATGCGGGGGTGACTTTGATGAGGTCAAAGTCATACAGATTTTGAAAGGTTGCAATAGAGGCTGCCAGAACTTCCGGAGATTGGTCGTCGACTGGAAAATGTCGCCAGAGGGCGACAGGAGGTCGGTCTAGCGCCTGATCACCCTCCAGACATGCCTTGAGTCGTTCACGATGAGAAAGCATACAATACACCTCTAAGATATTTTCTTAATAGTAATATACCTCATAAAAGGCTAGCTGCGAGCCACTTGCTTCTTAGATTTTTTCTTTCGGCCAAAATCAGAGATTAGGCTCACCAATTCCTCTTCTTCCCCTCGCTGGTGATCGAAGTACTCTGTTATGAACTGGGATCGTCTCAGCCGCAAGGCCATCGGCGCAACCGCCTTGAGGTCGTCGGGGGAAACTTCAAGCCTTCCGTCAACAGCTGCATAGGCCCGGCCCGCTTCCAACCAGGTTATCTCAGCCCGCAGGCTGTCTATGCCCATCTTTTGGACCAAGGAGATTGCCGGTTTGGCAACGCGATCGGGCAAGTTCACTGATTTCAGCCGGGAACGCGCCTGGCGGATTTCCTCACCGGCTGCAGCCATTTCTTCGGCGAAATACGAAGCCAGACCCCGGGGGCTTGCTGAATAAGCCAGTACGCGCTTGTACGCCTCGAGGCGGTCATCCTGGGATTCAAGACCCCTAACAATGACTCGCAGCCCAAACCGGTCAAGGATTTGAGGACGTAGTTTGCCCTCTTCAGGATTCATCGAGCCGATCAGGACGAACCGGGATCGGTAAGTTGCCGAGACCGGGCTGCGGCGGACAGTATAGCTACCCTGGGCGGCGGCATCAAGGATAGCATCAATAATATCGTCATGAAGGAGGTTGATCTCGTCGATGTAGAGCAGGTTGCGGTCAGCCTGGGATAAAATGCCTCTTCGAATGCGCAACCGATCGTGAGAAATCTCGGCACGGTCATCTATCCCACCAACGACATCCTCCAAGCGAGCATTAAGCGGTAATTCAATCAGGCGAGACCGGTCGGGCGCAGTCAATGGAATCCCCTCGGCATATTTCTTCGCACATTCCGGGCAAATAGCTTCGATTCCCCCGGCTTCGATATCCTCCGGGAGACAACCGTAATAACAAAGGCTGCGCTCTACCTGTGGCAATAAGTCCAGTAGGGACCGGACGGCAGTAGTCTTGGCGGTCCCTCGCGGGCCAATGAGCAGGATACCACCAATGGTAGGGTTGACCAACCCGAGGAGCAGGGCCAATTTCATCTCAGTTTGCCCGACAATTGCGAGGAAGGGGAAGGGCGTAAACTCAGCCAGGCCGGCATCTTCCAGCACTGGTGGCGGCAGCGATTTTCCGGAGACATAGTCTACCAACTCACGCAGGTTCTTGAATGGATGCGCTCTGCGTTCTTTTGTCTCCTCACCATCGGATGGGACATCAGGGTTTATCAATCAATTCTCCTGGCGGGTGACCTAACACGTGGAGAATTGCACGATCCAGCGGAACGACCGTGCAATTTCAGTATTTATATCCACCGGTACACGGATGGCTAAACTATATCCTCGCGAAGTTCACCCGCATCGAGAGTGTGCAGCCGTTCCGGCTCATCCAACAAGACATCCATCGTCGAAATAGTGAGCTCTTTCATCATCGGAGCGAGGGGTACTGTCGCAGGTGGATATACCTTCTCTGGCTTTTGTGGAGGAGCTTGCCGAGCTTTCAGTGTGCTAGTCGCCCGTTTCCGCAAAATACGTGGTTCTGGTGACAGGTAGCCAACATAGATTCCAAGGACAGAATAGACCTCGCGCTTTGCATTTACCCAGCCGATCCATTCACCCATCCGGTTGTAAAGGTATGGATAAGCAAGGAAAGCCTCTGCGTCCCCCCTGGATGTATAGATAGGAATGATAGTTTTATGATTTTCCATGAGTTCCTACTCGGATAAAAGATTTGTGACATCATTATACGTCCAATACCGATTAACAAAGAAGTTCCAAAGCATTACAATTCCGACAGCAACTGCAAGGGCGCTATTGTGACCGAGGGTCTCGGGCGAGAGGATTAGAAAGCCTGACCCCTCGAAGAGATTTTTCAATGGTTCTTCGAGTATGACAAAAATCGGTGTCCGGATCATGAGCCCGACTAGGTTGACAACCAGGAATTGAATAAGTTGCCGGATGACTGGTTTTGATCTGGAGTCTGGATACGTCCAGAAGCGGTTCCAGAAAAAATTGCTTACTACAGCCGCGGCGAACGATAAAACGCTTGCCACGACGGCATTCGTATCGTATGTGAGAGTGAGCAGATTGAATGCACCAAAATCAACAACCGTGCCGATAACCCCCACGACTGTAAATCTGAAGAAACGAATCGTCTCTTGATGTTTGATGATGACACTCATGGAATCCCCATCATTTTTTTGAAATATGGAATGGTCCTTGAGATTCCTTCTTCGAGTTGGATTTTTGGCTCCCAGTCGAGAATCGTCCGGGCGAGAGTAATATCCGGTTGACGTCGTTGTGGATCATCTCCGAGACGGGCATCGGGTTTGTAGATCACTTTATTGGGGTTATTCGTAATCATGTTAACCATCTCTGCAAATTCGACGATCGATGATTCGGTAGGGTTGCCGATATTCACCGGCGTGTGATAATCGGTCATCAGAAGACGGTATATTCCCTCGATCAGGTCGTCCACGAAGCAGAAAGAACGTGTTTGGGCACCATTCCCATAAACTGTAAGGGGTTCTTTCCTCAATGCCTGTTGGATGAAGTTGGGCACAACCCGACCATCGTCCAGCCGCATCCGTGGACCGTAGGTATTGAAGATGCGGGCTATGCGTGTATTTATGTTGTGCTTCCGGTGGTAAGCCATGGTCAAAGCCTCTGCGAATCGTTTGGCTTCATCATACATTGAGCGCGGGCCGATCGGATCCACATGACCCCAGTAGGTTTCAATCTGGGGATGGACAAGCGGGTCTCCATAAACTTCGCTTGTAGAGGCAAGTAAAAACCGGGCTTGATGAGTCCGTGCAATGCCAAGGGTGTTATGGGTCCCCAGTGCTCCGGCTTTTAATGTGTGGATTGGCAGATTAGGATACCCGAGCGGGGAATCTGGATTGGGGCTGGCCGGGGAAGCAAAGTGGAGGATGGCATCCACTTTGCCGGGCACGAAGATAAATTCTGAAACATCATGTTGATAAAAAGTAAAGTTCTTATTACCAGATAGATGTACCAGATTATCAGGGCTACCAGTAATGAAATTATCCATTCCAACAACTTCGTGTCCCTCGGCGATCAAACGGTCACAGATATGTGACCCAAGAAACCCGGCGACGCCAGTAATTAAGATGCGCATTTCACCTCTGTTTTCCTTTCTGGATTATTTTTCTACTTCCAATCGATTCGTATCGTCGAGCCATCTCCGGTAATCTGCTGTGCTTCGCCGGTTATTGAGTCGACGATCCAGAGATTCCTTTGGTATACGATCCCGATATATTCCCCACCTCCGGGGAGAGATTCTGGAGACCAAGCCGGTTTCTGCGGCTCCAGGCCGGGGAGCCCCTCATCTGGAAATATTATTCGGTGATTCGAGCCATCGCGATCTAGTACCACCAGCCTGTAGCGGCTTGTCTCACTTTGGGCAGGAAATATTGCTTGAAGGAACGCGACGCTAAAACCCAATTCCTGTTGGTCGTATCGTAGGGGCGAGGAAGATAAGAAAGCAAACATCCCTGTTTGTGGCTCTATGGTTACATCGATCCCGCCATGAAATGAAATAGCGTTCAGGTCAAAATAGGGTGATTCCTCTGGGTTGATGAGACCTGTTGGCAGAGCGTGAGTGATGTAATAAAGAGATCCTCCATCCGAGCCCCAGATGGCGGGGGGAATCCAAGCCCAATCGCTATAGGTATTTAGGGGGGTGATATCGATCAGCGGAACCAGACTTTCTTCGGCGATGTCGACGAACCCGATACCGTCTGGCCGGGAATATAACAATCGTTCGCCGTCAGGAGACCATGCGAATGTAGTACCCCACCAGCCATAAATGCCCCCCGCACTGGACTCTAATACTCTCCTTGGGCGCCCCGGGCTGCCGCTGTAGAAAGGCATTATAAATAAGTCGTTGTTTGCCTGCCAACCGGGAGCAATCGCGCGGGGTTCAACCGTGGTATAGGAGATTGCATAATGTCTATTGGGGATCCATTCTGCGAAATGGACCACATTGGCCACACGCAAGTTGATCAAAGTTGGCGTGTGACTGGTTGTGCTCACTGCCCAAAGGGTATTGATTTCTTCTTCTGGATCTCGGCTAGATGAACGGGTGAATAATAACCAGTTTCCGTCCGGTGATAAAGAAAAGACTCGCCCGTCGAGGTCTCCTGTTGTTACTATGGGTCTGCGGATCGATGTTGAGTTCTCTATGATCCATGCGTTTCCACTGGTGAGGTAAGCGAGCATTCCAGGGATTTGTATCGGTGTGTAGGATGATTGAACTCCAATCATGATAATTTCAGGCATGGGTGATTGAATGATTGCCTCAGAAACTACCGTCCTGCTTACTTCTACACCGTTCTCATAAACATGACGGATAGTAACTTCTCTGATGCCGTTCTGGCCGGCTTGAACCAACCGGGTTTCTCCGGTTAGTAATGCTTCGTTACGCAATTCCTGGCGGATGAAGGGGATTGTGTCTTGAACGGTTTTAAATTCTTCGGTCACCCGGACAATCGTTATTACTACGCCATCCGAGAGGACCGTATACAGAGGAGGATCTACACGGTCGAGTTGGCTGATGCTTGTCCCCGTTGCTACCAGTGCTTCCTGAACTGTGCTGCCAACAGGTAGACTGAAGGGTACCGTTAACACGTCGACAATAATGCTGCCCCTGATTTCCCCCTGCGTGACCTGCTTGGGTATGCAGCTGACATTTAATGAAATTACCCCAGCCAGAAACAATAGAAGGAGCCTGCAATATTGTCTGCTGATTACTACTCGGTGGAAGAATGATGAAATCATAACAAATATGGATGCTGGTATAATCCAACCGCTACCGGACCCGGCCGGATATTGATAAAAACCCATTAGTCACCGACACGCCCTCGATGCGGAAACCGGTTGCAATAGGTCCTAGGGCTCCAGTATATGCCTCGGTGATGACTGCCGTCACCGCATCCAAGAAACCTTGAGGTAACGGCAAGGGGCCAAAATCTACCGAAGTCAGGATAAGTTCCAATTGTCCAAGGTCGTTAATTGTAGGTGTCAGAATAATGCTTCCCGTCGCCTCGAAGAAACCCTGACGGGCAGTTCCATAGATTTGGAGTTGACCGTCTCTTAAATAAGCCTGGGCATCTCTTAGAAATTGCTCATCTTGAGTTTCCAGGCGATTGACAAGGTATGAAGTAAGTTGAATTTCGTTAATAGTAATAGTCAACATGCCGCTTTCAGTTGCTGCTGCCACGGCTGTCTGAACCGCCTGTTGTAGTTCGTCGACGGAATCGGGTGAAAATGGAATTCGTTGGTCGGGATATTCGGGGCCACCGATAAAGATCGTACATGCAAACATGGTTATGACCAAGAATATCATGCTGCGACCAAGGATTATTTTGTGTTTATTCATTAGTATTTCTCCGAAGACGGGAGTTATTATAGCATGACCGAATCTAAAAGTATGGTTCCGAGCGAGTTGGTCGTCAGGATTGAAGCCTTGCTGTTTGTTGCCTCTGAACCCGCACTCCCAACCCAGCTCGCAGCCGCGCTTGAGGTTCCGGTCGCGGATATAGAGATTGGCCTGGGAGAACTGGAGCTCCTATTAGAAAATCGTGGCTTGCGCATCCAAGGGCACGGAGGAAGAGTTCAGTTGACAACTGCCCCGGAAGCGACTGGTGTGGTAGAACGTTACCTGGGGCTCGAAGCAACCACCCGATTAAGCCGGGCCGCACTTGAGACACTAGCAATCATCGCATATCAACAACCTATTACCAGACCGCACGTGGATTCGATCCGCGGCGTGAACAGTGATAGCGTGATAAGAAGCCTGTTGAGCAAGGGGTTGATCCAGGAGATCGGTCGCGCAGAGGGTCTCGGGCGTCCGATTTTGTATGGCACAGCTCCTGAATTTCTGCAGCATTTCGGTCTGAATTCTTTACGCGAATTACCTCCTTTGGACCTGCCGATTGCTGACAACAACGGAACGCACCCGAAAGGTTAATATGCCCCCAGAACGTGTTCAAAAGATTCTAGCCCGGGCTGGATATGGTTCCCGCCGGAACTGCGAAATGATGATTTCCGGAGGTCGCGTCCGGGTGAATGGGGTTGTCGCCACTCTTGGAACAAAGGCTGACCCTGCAGTAGACGAGATCTCAGTGGATGGAAAATCTGTCCGGGCAGAAGAGCGAACGGTGTATGTTGCCTTGTATAAACCCCGTGGGATCATTTCGGCTGTGACTTCTCCAGATCGCCGTCAATCGGTCCGCGAACTGGTCCCGATCCCGGAGAGTATTTTCCCCGTAGGACGACTTGATGTTGATTCAGAGGGGCTTACGCTTATGACGAACGATGGTGAATTGACAAACCGCCTTACTCATCCTCGGTACGAGCACGAGAAGGAGTACCGGGTCCTTGTTGCTCGGCATCCAGATGAAGAACAGCTAGCGGTCTGGCGGCAAGGTGTCGTCCTGAGCGATGGGCATCGCACTGCTCCTGCGAAAGTCCAGGCGGAGTCCAAGTTTGGAAAAGGGACCTGGTTGCGGATTACGCTAAGAGAAGGACGGAAACGTCAGATCCGAGAGATGGGAGGCCTGACGGGCTTGCCTGTTGTCCGTATTATCCGGATACGGATTGGTACACTCCTCCTGGGTAAAATGAAACCTCGCCAGTGGCGTTATCTCACCTCGCAGGAAATTGACGATCTGAAAAAGATGGTAAATTTATAGATCGTTGTGCAAAACTCGAAATACAATCTGACCGGCTTATCTAGAAAAATCCATGATCACCCGTGCCATGTGTTTGGCATGCTTCAAGTACAGGTCGAGGCGAATGTTTTCGTTGGGTGCATGCCCGCGTGTACCGGGATAGCCCATCCCAGCGGTAGCCACGGGCAAATTCAGGATTTTTATAAAGGGGGCATTCGGTCCGGAACCTCCGGACATCGGGATTAATTGCATTTCTGAGGCATATACATCGCGGGCAGCATTGACTACGAGCTGGATGAAGGGATCGTCCGGATCAGTCCGCGCGGGAGCTTCACCACCGAGGTAGGTGATGTGTATATCTTCAAAACCATGCTTGTCAAGATGTTGGCGCAATTGCTCAAGGACTCTTTCCGGACTCTGGTCGGGAACCAGGCGAAAATCCACCTTGGCTGAAGCGCGTGCCGGGAGAACCGTTTTAGATCCAGGTCCCTGATAGCCCGAAGTGAGGCCGCAAACAGTACATGTAGGCTGGAAAACCTCAGCAATATGAAGTTCGGTTCCTCCTGTAATATTCCTCAGGAAATAATCAACCCCGTAACGCTCTTTGTACTCATCAGCTGAGTCTGGTAATGCAGCCATCAATTCACGATCGCGTTCAGTCGGTTCGATAACTGGGTCGTAAAACTTTTCGATGCGGATGTTTTCGTCTGGACCCTTTAGGGTGCTTAGTGCCCAGATTAATCGCCAGGCTGCGTTTGGAAAAATCGATCCTCCCAAGCCTGAGTGCACATCCGTGTTTGCAGTCTCTGCGGTGAGTTCCACATAACAAATCCCACGCAAGCCGAGGTACTGGACAGGGACATCCCGGTGGTCGACGCCGCCGAACTCCCAGACGCAGGCGTCTGCCTTGAGGAGATCCTGATGATCTGCAACAAAATCATGCAAGTGAGCGCTGCTGGTCTCTTCTTCGCCTTCGATGACGAACTTGATGTTACATGGAAGTTCGCCAAGATTTTCGAGGATGGCATCGATGGCATGCAATCGTGCGGTAATATGTCCCTTATCGTCACTCACGCCGCGTCCGTAGAGCTTTCCGTCACGCAGGGATGGCTCAAATGGTGGCGACTCCCATAGATCAAGCGGTTCTGCTGGTTGGACATCGTAATGATTGTAAAAAAGGATGGTTTTATTGTTTTTCCCTTCCCGTTCACCAAAAACGATGGGAGCACCACCAGTGGGATAGATCTTTGCTGAAAAGCCGCGTTGTTGAAGCATCTCTGCGACAAGATTGGCGCAAGCTTCCATCCCTAGGTTTTGAGCGCCAACCGATGGTTGAGCTACAAGCCTGGAGAGCTCGCCAATACTTTCTTTAAGGTTCGTTTCCAGATATTGATCGATATTTTCATTCATTGATCGCCAACCTTCCTGCCTTCGCTATTGGATTATCAAGTTGAGAGATGATGACCCGGTGTATGCGAAGATCATCATTTTTATAATTTGCCCGGGCCAGCACCAGAGCATGAATTTATGCACAGGGATTTTTAAAGCCCCGGCTGCGACCCCAACCAGATCAAAAAAGGGATTGGGGATGGCGGACAGCACCAAAATCGCCGGCCCACCATACTTATTTACCAAGGCTGACATCTTTTCATACATCTTCCAGTTTTCTATTACCGCCTGTCCGCCATAACCAGCAAGATACCCGGAGAGCTCTCCGATCACAGCACCACACCCTGCCGCCAAGCCCACTCCGAGGGGGTTAAAAACACCCCCCATGGTAAATACGATTGCGGCCGCAGGAACGGGCACGAGGATCGTGGCATAGGCGATCATAACGATGAGAAATATGCCCGGGTAACCGAGACCAGCAAACTCACGGACTCGTTCGCGGAAGAGGAATATCATGGCTGTGATCGCGATAACAAAGACTACCGCAAGGATCCGGAGAACGGTCTGTTTCGATGGCTTTGTTTTCACGGTCACTGGCGCTATTCTTCAGTGATGGTGATTGACAGCAGCTTTATGCCTGGATATTCAGGATTTTGAGGGTCCCGCGGTGGTATGGAAAGCAAAATGTCCATCCCTTTGATTACTTGTCCAAAGACGCTGTGTTTATTATTCAACCATGGTGTCGGGACATGGGTGATGAAGAATTGCGAACCGTTCGTGTTGGGTCCGGCATTTGCCATCGACAGAACGCCTGGTTTGTCGTGGGTTAATTCTGGTTGAAATTCGTCTTGAAACCGGTATCCTGGTCCGCCCCGTCCAGTTCCGGTAGGATCTCCGCCCTGGGTCATGAAGTCAGCGATCACACGATGGAAGATTGTTCCATCATAGAATTTCTCTTGTGCCAGAAAAACAAAATTGTTTACAGTTTGTGGAACCTTGGACGCATGTAATTGGAGTACAATCTCCCCTTTTTCGGTGCGGATGGTTGCTTGGTAATTCTTCGATAGGTCTATGGTCATTTCAGGTGGGTTTGTCCACTGCTTTGTTTCATTCATGGGGATCTCCATTAGATTGAACTAGGGCGCTAATAAGGTTTCTATCCGGGCCACAACCATGTCCAGGGCGGCAGTATTATAACCTCCCTCCGGGATGATGATATCCGCATAGCGCTTCGAGGGTTCGACAAATTCCAGGTGCATGGGGCGAACTGTTGCCAAATATTGTTTGATCACCGCTTCCGTCGTCCGGTTTCGTTCAGCGATGTCCCGCTGAAGCCTTCTGATAAAGCGGAGGTCCGAATCGGTATCCACAAATATCTTTATATCGAAAATCTCCCGAAGCTTTGGTTCCGAAAAAATCAAGATCCCTTCAACAACGATAACGCCTCTGGGCTGTACCAGAAAGGTTTTATCTGTCCTGCTGTGGGATGCAAAATCGTATACTGGCACCATGACCTTCGTTCCATTGCGGAGAGTCTCCGTGTGCTGGATTAATAAATCTGTGTCGAGGGAGTTGGGGTGGTCGAAGTTGACTTCGGCCCGCTGCGCAGGCGGTAGGCCACTCAAATCTTTGTAGTATGAATCGTGTTGCAGGAAGGCGATCCGTTCCGGACCGACCCGCTGGAGAATTGTCTGCGAGACGGTTGTTTTTCCGGACCCGGATCCCCCTGCGATGCCGATAACCAGGGGAGCAGATGGGGAAGTCATGGTTCAATTATACTGCCTCTGGATTTCAACAGACTCAACACGTGACGAACGTCACTTGAAATAGGATTACCTGGTCAAGTATTATGGTTGGGAATAAACGGAATGTTAGAATTCCGATTCGGAATAAACATAGAATTATGATGACCTTTGACGACTTGGATTACCAGATAATCTCCGCATTGCATGCCGATGCCCGCGTTTCTGCATCGGCAATTGCTCGTCTCGCCAGAGCGAACGAGAGGACAGTCCGCAAGAGGATCGATCGCTTGGTGAGAGAGAAGGTAATCCGCTTGACGGCAATTCTCGACCCCGAAGTTTTTGGGTACACTACCGCAGCAGATATATTCCTCGATGCGGATCCTGCTCAAGAAAAAGAGATCCTGGAGCAGCTAAGCAAGATCCCGGAAGTTACCTACATCGCCCTTGGCCAGGAAGCAACGGAAATCTCCCTCGAAGCAAGGTTCAAAGATCACGAAGAGTTGCGAGAGTTTTTGGGACGCAGGTTGCCCGAGATTCCGGGGGTCAGGGTTGCCCGTTATACGTTGGTACCGCGCGTCCTACGCAATATCGACGAATGGATGCCTTCAAAAGGCGATTTCACGAATACCACTTAAGGAATCCGGCATGAAACTTCGACATTTTATTGATACCCAGGATTATACAAAGAGCGAATTGCTTGACATGATCGCTTTGACCCGCGCGATTAAAAAGGCAGACAAGGAAGGATGCACTCCAAGGCTTCTTCAGGACGCGTCATTAGCGATGATCTTCGAAGAACCGTCGACACGGACCCGAGTCTCTTTTGAGGTGGCGATGACCGAACTGGGGGGGCACGCATTGTACTTGAAGCCTGGCGAGATTCATCTTGGTGTCCGTGAGTCAATGTATGACACTGCCAAGGTCCTATCAAGAATGTGCGATGTTATAGAGGCGCGGACGCTGATGCATAGCACGATTACAGAGCTAGCCCGACATGCCGAAGTCCCAGTAATTAACGGATTGACAGACTATAACCATCCAACCCAGGTTGTGTGCGATGTAACTACGATGATCGAGCACTTACCTGATGGAAAAGAGACAGAAGGCTTGAACGTGACCTTCATCGGTGACGCTACGAATGTCTTGTCTTCTCTAATGTTGATCTGCACGAAAATGGGGATGCATTTTACTCATGCTGCACCGAGAAAATACCAGGCTCCCGCAGAGTGGAAAGCCTTGGCGGAACAGAACTGTAGGGAATCTGGCGGCTGCCTCAGAGTCACAGACGATCCGGCTACAGCTGTCCGGGAAGCAGACTTTATCTACACTGACTTGTGGTGGTGGGTTGGTCAAGAGGACCAGATCCCTGAGCGCCGAAGTGCGTTCATGCCAGATTATCAGGTCAACCTTGATTTATTCCAGAAAGCTCCCTCGCATTGTAAATTCATGCACTGCCTACCAGCATCACGAAACGTGGAAGTGAGCGATGGAGTCATGGATCACCCGCGGTCGATTGTCTTTGACCAATCGGAGAATCGATTGCATACTGAAAAAGGCTTGCTGGTATACTTTGTCTACCCGCGCTTGTCTCGGCCATCAGATGAACGCAAAGAACACCATAAAACAAAGATCGAAGCGCTGTTGAAGTAAGTTGAAGAAGATCTGTAACTGACGACGGAGAACGTCCATGGCAGAGATTATTTCATCGGTACCAAGGGATGATGGTTTTTATATACCCGCGGAATGGTCGCACCATGCTAAGACATGGATGCTTTGGCCAGAACGACCGGATAACTGGCGGTTGTCAGGCAAGCCCGCCCAAGCGGCTTTTAAGATTGTAGCTGAGTCAATCTCTGAATTTGAACCTGTCGTTATGGGTGTCAACTCCGCTAGTAAGAAGAAAGCACGCGCAGTTTTACCAAAACAGATTGCCGTACACGAAATCCCCAACAATGATGCCTGGATGCGTGATAATGGTCCAACATTTTTGATCGATGGAAAGGGACATTCGCGGATCATCAATTGGCAGTTTAATGCCTGGGGTGGGCTATACCGGGATTGGGCCCTTGATCAGGATGTCCCAATTAGAGTGGCAGAACTCGAGGGGCTCGATTATTACCATGCGCCTTTGGTCATGGAAGGTGGCTCCTTTCATGTGGATGGGGATGGGACTCTGCTGACCACTGAAGAATGCCTGCTCAACCCCAACCGTAATCCCCACCTCGGAAAGCCCGAGATTGAGAAGTATCTGCATGAATATACTGGAGCCCGAAAGATCATCTGGCTCTCCTCAGGAGTATACAACGATGAAACGGGTGGACATGTGGACAACTTGGTTTGTTTCCTGCGTCCTGGGGTCTTGGCCTTGACATGGACAGATGACCGCAATGATCCCCAATATCCCATCTCGAGAGATGCCTTTGACCGTCTGAATAAATCCGTCGATGCCAGAGGGAGAAAATTGGAGATACTCAAGATACCGCAACCCGAAGCGGTTGTCATATCTCCTAACGAAGCGGGAGGTGTCTTGTCTGTTGAGGGAACCTACCCCCGCAAAGCAGGAGACAGGCTGGCTGCATCATACATCAATTTTTATTTTTGCAACGGTGGTGTCATCGTACCCATATTCAATGATGAAAACGATAACAGGGTTCTCGAGATCTTTCAAAAGACAATGCCCGAGAGAAGGGTGGTTGGTGTCCAGGCAAGAGAAATCCTGCTGGGGGGCGGAAATATCCATTGTATAACCCAGCAACAACCTAAAGAATAAGGGCTGGCTGAAAAATCGAGCGAAATCATGTCGCTCGATTTTTTCATCAAACATGACATTTGACACTTGAAAAAAAAGGAAAATATATTACAATAATCATTGTATTGGTCGGAAAACAACATAAAAGAACAATATAATGTACGAAATCGACAATACAGACTTACTGATCATCGACCTTCTGATGGAAGACGGGCGATTGCCTGCAGCAGAAATCGCACGGCGTATCGGAGATACCTCTGAACGCGCCGTGCGTTATCGCATTAATCGCATGGTCGAAGATGGCCTCATCATGGTGAGCGCTGTGGTTGACCCCAAAAAGTTCGGCTTTGCCATAGTTGCTGACGTTTTCATCGAGGTCGAGGCGGGTCAGATTGAAGCAGTGGCAAAAAAGCTTGCCGAGTATGAACAAATCAGCTATGTTGCCTGTTCGATTGGGGAATTGGATGTGAGCGTTCAAGTAATCGGGAGGGATACGAACGAGATTTATGCTTTTGCAACCGAGATTATCGGCAAGATGCCCGCGGTACGCAAAACAACTACATCAATTGTCCCGATCGTATTGAAAGATGTATATGAATGGCGATTGCCTCGGCATGTAATAAAAGATAATAAAAAGCCTGCCGAACGATGACTGAATTCGAATTAGAAACAAGTATCACTATCGTATAGGACGATATTCTAATCAGGGAGAAGGGTATGCCACAAAACATAGAGAATGCATTGAAATATGCAACCAAATGGATCGAGATAATTCATAAAGGAAGCGTTACCGAGGAAGAGGGTAAATGGATTATTGAAGAATCCAAGCATAATTTTGCTGAACACTTCAACCGGGGATGGCTTGAATACCGCAAATCGGTAACGGAAGCTGGCGACTGGGCGGTTACGGAGTGGACCGGTCGTGGTGCGATTTTTGAAGATGTCCTTGGACGGAAATATATCGACTTCCTCGGTGGTTACGGGATGATGAACCACGGCTGGAGTCACCCAGACATTGTGGATATAGTCCGAGCGCAATTAGGGCGCACCCCCATGCCCAGCCAGGAGCTGGTAGACCCGTTGCGGGGAGTGCTGGCACGCTTGATGGCTGAAATTACACCAGGCGATCTTAAATATGCCTTCTTTTGCGCTAGCGGAACGGAAGCAATTGAGGGCGCAATAAAACTGGCTAAGATGCATACGCAACGCTCGGCATTCATCGTGGCACTGAATGCATTCCATGGCAAGACCATGGGCTCATTGTCCATGATTGGAAAGGCGGATTACCGTCAGCCGCCCGGAATTCTATACGGCGGACCGGTCTACCATGTCCCGTTCGGAGACGCTGATGCGGTTGAGCGCCAATTGGATATCTGCAAGAAGGTAGGTATCGGGGTGGCTGGTGTTCTCCTCGAGCCCATTCAGGGCGAAGCAGGCGGGATTGTCCCGCCGGATGATTTTTGGCCGCGTGTCCGCGAGATGACAAAACATTACAACACGTTACTTATTGCCGATGAAGTCCAGACCGGTCTTGGCCGCACCGGAAAGTTGTGGGGCGTCCAGCATTGGGATGTCGTACCGGATATCCTGGCAGTTGCCAAATCACTCGGCGGTGGAGTTATGCCCGTGAGTGCATTTTGCTCAACGGAGGAGATTTGGCAATGCATGATGGATCCTAACCCGTTCATCCATACAACGACCACCGGGGGTGGTGCGCTAGCATGTTCAGCCGCAATTGCCTCGATCCATGTGACGCTACGTGACCGCTTATGGGAGGTTGCCGCCGAGAAGGGCGAATATATCATGCCAAAAGTTATGGCCCTTGTGGAGAAGTATCCTCAAGTTTATAAAAATGTAACCGGAAAAGGCTTGCTCATCGGCCAGCATTTCCAAACACCCGAAATTGGATACAAGATCGCATCAGGGCTTTTCAAGCGCGGTGTTCTGGTTGCGGGAACCTTGACAAGTGCCCATACCATTCGACTAGAACCCCCCCTGATTATTACGTATGAAGAAATTGATGAAGGCCTCAACCGCCTTAGTGATACCGTGGCGGATGTAGCAAAAACATTCTAGTGCAACGAGGAGGAGAATATGGAATTTGAAGGCTATCCGTATGTCTGGCTGATCGTGACTTTCATCATCGGCTTCTTTGCCATCCGCATGGCGGTGGGGATTTGGGCATCGAAAAGAGTCGCGAACGCGGCTGACTACATTGTAGCGGGCCGGCGCCTACCAGTCTACATGGTTGGCGCGTCTGTGATGGCTACCTGGTTTGCCGCAGAAACCTTGTTGGGGGCATCGTCCACCGCATATCAGTTCGGCTTCCAAGGGGTGATCTTCGACCCGTTTGGAGCAGCAGCTTGTCTCTTCATATCTGGCTTTTTCTTCACCCGAATGATGAGACGGGCTCGTTACCTTACGATTGTTGATTTCTTTACCCGCCGTTTTGGGAAGACGATGACGGTTCTGGCTTCGGTTGTCCAGTTAATGACTTACTTCGTCTGGACAGGTGCTCAACTGGTCGCGGCAGGCACCATCGTCAACGCCTTATTCCCCAATGTGCCTATCGAATTCGGGATGATCCTGGTAGCTGTTTGGGTGACCGGGTATACCATGCTGGGCGGGATGCTTGCCGATACACTGCTTGACTTCTTCCAGATGTTCTTCACCGCTGGTGGCGTCCTGCTCATTTTCCTCTTCGTCCTGAACCAGGTGGGCGGGTGGAGCGGTATGACAGCAATCAGCGAAACCCTCTACAATCCCAAGCCGTTCACCTTGCTGCCAGATATGGCTGGAGAGGCAGGGTACCTGGGTTACTTCGGTGGCATGGGCTGGATGTACTGGGTTGCTGCCTGGATGGCTATCGGGCTCGGCTCTGTCCCAACACAGGACTTGTTCCAGCGCTCGATGTCTGCCAGAAACGAATCCACCGCAGTATGGGGCACCTACATGGCAGGGTTCCTATACCTGTTCTTCGGCATCATGTCGCCATTGATTGGGATCATGATGTTCAAGTTGACCCCAGGTCTTGAGAATACAGATGGTGTCTTAGTCAAGGCAGCCTTGGATTATATGCCTCCGGTATTAACCGCGATCTTTATGGCGGCATTGGCCTCCGCTTTGATGAGCACATCCGACAGCTCTCTCCTGGCTGGAGCGTCAGTTGTTACCCAGAACCTGATTCCGCTATTTGGAAAAAAACTGAGCGAAAAAGAAGCTGTCTTATGGACCAGGATTTGGGTGGGAATCATTGGCGCAGTAGCGATCGTCATAGCCATCTCAGCAGCTGTTATTTATGAATTGGGCGTTGTCGCATGGTCGCTATTGCTGGTCGGGCTTTTCTCCCCATTCGCCCTGGGGATGTATTGGAAAAAAGCCAACCAGGTAGGTGGAATTGCGTCGTACTTGGGCGGTTTCATATCTTGGGCTGTATTAATTGTCGTGGCTTACTATAGCGGCCTGGGTGGCGATTCTACACTGGTGGTATGCGCAGGTGACGCCGAGTGTGCTTTCTGGGATGCAGTCTATATTGCTTCATTCCCGGCTTTCTTCATATCACTCGCCTTGATGGTGGTCGTCTCCCTGTTTACCCAGAAGATCGACCCACCCAAGCCAATCACAGATATTGATGGGAACCCGTTGGATACCAATCCATTCAAATTCTTCGGGACTTCCCCGATCAAAGATGCTCTTCGTAAGCTGAAGCCAGAAGAGTTAGATTCGTAATTCTCTGGACATAGGGAGTCCCCAGGGGGTAGACAATCCCCCTGGGGAGCTTCCGTGAAAAATGAATATTGTTTCATTCGACCATGCAATTATGTATTTAATTATCTAACAGGAAGGAGTCGAAATGCCTTACGGTTACCATGGGAAAATACTACACGTCGATCTATCGACAGGGAAATTCGATATTGAGTCACCCCCGGAGGAATTTTATCGCAAGTATTTGGGTGGTTCAGCGATGGGCATGTACTACATTTTACGAGAAGTTCCACAAGCAACCGATCCGCTTAGCCCCGCAAACATACTCACGGTTTTTCCAGGTGTAGTCACCGGTGCATCCATTTCTGGTCAAAGCAGGATTAATGTGAACGCTAAATCGCCCATGAGTGGGGCAATCGGTGATTCCCAGGCGGGAGGGTTCTTCCCGGCCGAGTTCAAATTTGCTGGGTATGATGGCGTAGTTTTTCGTGGCAAGGCTCCCAATCCGGTCTATTTGAAGATAATTAACGGGGAAATCAGCCTGCACGATGCTTCCCATCTCTGGGGAAAGGTTACAGGAGATGTTGACGAGATCCTCAAGCTAGAGTTGGGCGATGCCAAGGTGCAGGTAATGCAGATAGGACCAGCGGCGGAAAAAGGCGTTCGGTTTTCGGGGATCGTCAATATGGCCAACCGGTTAAATGGCCGCACCGGTATGGGTCTGGTAATGGCCAGCAAAAACCTCAAGGCGATCGTTGTCCGTGGAAAGCATAAGCCGGAGATAGCCGACAAGAACGCATTGGCAGAGCTCAACCGGGAGGGGCCAAAGGCGATGGAAACCAACCCGGACATGGCTCTCGGTCAATATGGTACAGCTGGCGTAGTGATGTTCCAGAATACCATGGGTTCGCTGCCAACGCGCAACTACAATGAAGGCCAGTTCGAGGAAGCTGAAGCAATAAGTGGCGAGAAGCTTTACGAAACCATCCTGAAGGAGCGTGATACCTGTTACGCTTGCACTGTCCGGTGTAAACGTGTTGTTGAAATAACAGAGGGCAAATATCAGGTCGATCCGTTGTACGGTGGCGCCGAGTATGAGACCCTCAGCACCTTCGGATCCTATTGCGGGATCAGTGACCTGGCCGCGGTCTCCCTGGCACACCAAATATGCAACATGCACGGGGTAGATACGATTTCTTGTGGCGCTACGATTGCTTTTGCTATGGAGTGTTTCGAAAAAGGAATCATTACAAAGGAACAGACTGGCGGGCTTGATCTTCGGTTCGGGAATGTCGATGCGATGTTGGATGTTTTGAACCAAATCGTAACCATGACCGGTTCGTTGGGGCCAATCCTCGCCGAAGGATCAGCCAGAGCTGCGCAAGTATGGAAAAACGGCGCAGAGAATTGCCTCGTAACCGTCAAAGGAGAAGAAGCGCCGGCCCACATGCCCCAGGCCAAGCGTTCTCTGGCGCTGATCTATGCGGTCAATCCTTTTGGCGCCGACCATCAGTCCAGTGAACATGACCCCTACTACGAAGAGGGCGTAGGAGACTTCAACCTTGACCGCTTGAAAGCAATTGGCCTAGGCCAGCCTCAACCGGTGTATAGTCTAACGCCCGAGAAAGTCCGCTTTGCCTATTTGGGCGAACTCTTCTACAGCATGATGGATTCGGCTGAGTTGTGTCAATTCGTCTTTGGCCCGACATGGACACTCTATGGACCCAACGAAACAGTGAAGATGTTCCGGGCGGTTACAGGCTGGGATATCACCATCGACGAGCTGATGAATGTCGGAGCGCGTCGCCTAAACCTTATGCGCATCTTTAACCTTCGTGAAGGATTAACGCGTAAAGACGACAACCTACCAAAGAAGTTCTACCAGCCTCTTAAGGGGAGCGGACCGACTGCCGGGTTTTCAATTTCCAGCGAGGAGCTTGAGTCCGCACTTGATGAATATTACAAGCTGGCTGGATGGTCCAAGGCCGGTGTGCCAGAGGCAAGCACCCTCGATAAGCTTGAGATCGGATGGGCTAAGGAATACCTGCCTGTCTAATAACCCAAGGGGAGGAATAGGTTCCTCCCCTTCAATAAATTTCTACTTGAGGCCCACAGATCTAACACGATATGACTAAATTCTCTGAAAATATCCCCCATATGTCTCCGGTCTGGACTAGAATTTTCCCTATTCAGGCCGAGCGCGCCGAAGGATGCTATATCTTTGCAGTGGATGGGCGTAAATATCTCGATTTCACTTGTGGCATCGGTGTGACAAACACGGGTCATTGCCATCCTAAAGTAGTAGCAGCAATTCGCGATCAAGCCGGAATATTTATCCATGCCCAGGCAAACATAGTGATCCATAAGCCGATGATGGAGTTAATAGAAGAAATAAGGACGGTTGTACACCCATCCATTGATGGGTTCTTCTTTAGCAACTCAGGTGCAGAAGCGCTTGAAGGGGCGATCAAGTTGGCTCGGGCAGCAACAGGGAAAACGAACGTGATCGTCTTCTCCGGCTCTTTCCATGGGCGGACAGCCGGAACCATGGCGCTGACTACCTCAAAGACGATCTATCGAGCAGGATTCCAACCACTCCCGGCAGGAGTTTTCGTGGCTCCCTTCCCATATGCATATAAACTCGGAATGACAGATTCCCAAGCTTGCGATTACAGTCTTGCCGCGGTTGATGAGTTATTGCTTTCACAGACTTCACCGGCAGAAACTGCAGCGATCCTTATCGAACCGGTCCTCGGTGAGGGTGGGTATGTGGTTCCTCCGCTCTCATTCTTGAAGGGCCTCAGGGAAATTTGTGACCGTCACGGAATATTGTTGATTTTTGATGAAGTCCAATCGGGATTTGGTCGGACAGGCAAGTGGTTCGCCTATGAGCATTATGACTGTGTACCTGATATTCTTACGGTCGCAAAAGGGATTGCCTCCGGCATGCCCCTCTCGGGGGTTTTCAGTCGCCTTGACTTGATGAAGAAATGGCAGGTAGGCTCCCATGGAGGCACTTATGGTGGCAATCCGGTGGCTTGTGCTGCGGGAGTAGCTACGATCCAGGCTATGCGTGATGATGACATGCCTGGCAACGCTGGCCAACGAGGCATCCAATTAATGACAGGCTTACGAAAGTTGCAGGAACAATATCCTGACATCGGTGATGTTCGCGGCCTTGGATTAATGATCGGTACGGAATTTTCCATCAATGGGAAACCGGCAGACAAGGCCATTGTAAAAACGATCGTCCACGCCTGTGAGCAGCGCGGTTTGCTGCTTCTCACTTGTGGAACGTATGATAATGTCATCCGCTGGATACCACCTCTCATCGTGACTGAAGACCAAATTCACACAGCATTAAACATATTTGGTGAAGCCTTGAGAGAAGTGCACTAAGTACAATCACATAAATTCTGAAAGGTATAATGGTGGCATGAAACCCATACAAGTGCCACCCTTGACAGAAGAACAGCTTGCCGAGCTGGAAGAACTTTACCAGAAGACGAAAAAGCCTCGCTATCGAACCAGG
>JBDRPT010000055.1:0-18122 GCA_043826785.1 Chloroflexota bacterium
CCTGGTTCGATAGCGAGGCTTTTTCGTCTTCTGGTAAAGTTCTTCCAGCTCGGCAAGCTGTTCTTCTGTCAAGGGTGGCACTTGTATGGGTTTCATGCCACCATTATACCTTTCAGAATTTATGTGATTGTACTTAGTGCAAGCAGCAGTAAAATGAATCGCAAGCGAGGCAGGCACTCTATGAACAGGTGCCTGCCATTTCGTTCGCTGAACCAAGGAAAAGTTATGGTAAACTTTTTCCACGGGACTGAATGGATCTACTGCCCCTAATTTCTTGCGGCGAGGGAACATGACATCGAAATCATTGACCATTGGCCTGGCACGGATGCACGTCGAATACGGCGAAAAGCGGGATTTCCTGCCGCTGTTCGTCGCCCTGCTCGAGCGGGAAGGCGCCCATGTCTTTCTGGAATACGGCTACGGGTCCGGCATGGGCCTGACGGAAGAGGATTACCGCAAGTTTGCGCCAGGGGTGACCTTTGCCTCGCATGAGGAAATTTACCAGCAGGAGATCGTCATGGTCCTGCGCTGCCCGGCGGAGAAGGACCTGCGCCTGCTCAAGCCGGGGACGACGCTCATCTCCATGCTCCACTTTCCCACCCGGCCTGTCCGGGTGGAGTTGCTCCGCTCCCTGGGCATCGAGACGGTCTCGCTGGATTCGATCAAGGATGATACCGGGCGGCGCCTGGTGGAGGACCTGCGTGACGTGGCCTGGAACGGCCTGGAGGCGGCTTTCCAGGTGTTACGCCGCACGTACCCGGCTCCGGGCATGGAAAGCCTGGAGCGTGGCCCGATCCATGTCACCGTTCTGGGAGTCGGCGCGGTGGGCGTGCATGCTGTCCAGGCGGCGAGTCGCTATGGCGATGTCAAGCTCTGGCAGGCGCTGGCCGGGCGAGGCGTCCCGGGGGTGCAGGTCACCGCCCTGGATTACGACCTGACCGGGCGCGAGGCGCTGATGAAGGAAGTGCTCGCCTGCACCGATGTACTCGTCGATGCGACCCAGCGCCCGGACCCGAGCAGGGCGGTCATCCCCAATGAATGGATCGCCGGGATGCCGGAGCACGCCGTCCTGGTCGACCTTTCGGTCGACCCCTATGATTGCAGCCTGGACCCTCCGGAAGTCAAGGGCATTGAGGGCATTCCCCATGGGAACCTGGACCAGTACGTCTTCGCTCCCGACGACCCGGCCTACGAGCGTGTGCCGGCATGTGCCTCAACGCTGCACCGGCGCTATGCTGTCTCCTGCTATTCCTGGCCCGGGATCCATCCCAGGGAATGCATGGAGTTGTATAGTTACCAATTGCGCCCGATCATGAATACGCTCATCGAGAGAGGCGGGATGGGCAAGATCGACCCCAAAGGGCGCTATTTTGAGCGCGCCATCGGACGGGCGATGTTGTCTCACTGGGTAACACCCAATTCCAAATGAAATGAGGCTGGATATGACAATCCCAAAAACGATCGGTTTTCCGCGCATGCGCCAGGAGGCGGGCGAGAAACGCGTCTTCCTGCCCGCATTCATCCAGTTCATCACCGGGCTGGGGGTTCACGTCTTCCTGGAAGAGGGCTACGGCTCCCGGCTTGGATACACCTTCGAAGACTATAAACATGCCAGTGTGGCTGTGCATATGTGCACGCGCGCCGAAGCGTTCAACAAGGATGTGGTCTTGATCCTGCGCTCACCAAAAGCGGATGAGTTCGAACTGGTCGGCCGCGGGGTCACGCTGTTGTCCATGCTGCATTACCCAACCCGGCCCAAGCGGGTCAAGCTGCTGCAGAAACAGGGCATCAAGGCCATCTCACTGGACAGCATTGTCAACGACATCAACATCCGCCTGATGGAGAACATGAAGGCGGTTGCCTGGAACGGCCTGGAGGCCGCCTTCGATATCCTCGCCGGACGCTGGCCGGGGTTGCTGCGCCCAGACGGGAAGCCGGCCCAGGTGCTGATCCTCGGGACGGGGATGGTCGGCAAACATGCCGTCGAGGCTGCCACCAAGCTGGGCAACATCGAACGCAACAACGACCACATCGAGGCCGGCGGCCCGGGGGCGATCGCCCTCTCAGTTGGCCGCAACATCGGCTCGAATGCGAAGACGATGGAAGCTCTCTTCCGCCAGGCGGATATCCTTGTCGACGCGACCCAGCGCCGGGATTCCAGCCTGCCGGTGGTTCCCAATGCGTGGGTCGCCTGGCTGCCGGAACACGCCGTGGTGGTCGACCTGGCTGTCGACCCGTATACATTGGATGCAAAACCGCCAGTAGTGCGCGGCGTGGAGGGCATCCCGCAGGGCAACCTCGACCAGTACATCTTCTTCCCGGATGACCCCAACTGGGACACGAGCGTCCCCGCATCGGTCGCCTCGCAGCACCGCCGCGCCACGGTCACCTGTTACTCGTGGCCGGGGATCCACCCCGAGGCCTGCATGCTGCACTATGCCCAGCAGCTCGAACCGTTGCTCGAGGTCCTGTTCGCCAGGGGCTATGACCAGCTCGGCCCGGACGGCGATTACTTCGAGCGGGCGCTCTACCGCGCCACGCTCAAATGCTGGCTGAAGGATGGCGCCAGGGCTGAAGCCGTGCTGCGCGGCCAGCGCGAGACGGATTGAACCGGATGCATTTCCATACCCGGCCTTGTTAGTTGCAGATTTTGCTACTTGGATTAGAACACCTTCGCGTGTAAAATAGTGGTTGGTACAACAATATAACCGCGCCTCCGGTTCAGCCTTCCGGGTGGCGAGAAGCATTACCGGTATGAGCGGCCCAAAAAGCCTGGGGAGGCCGCGTGTTTTCTGTTACATGGAGACATCAGCATGGACATACATCAACGCTTTCTACGGTCCCCCCACCCAAGAAAACTGGCAGCCATTCTCATGCTGCTGGTCATCGCCACCACGCTCCCCGGCGCCGCCGGCAGCCGTGCCCTGGCCGCCCCGGCAGAGGAAACCCCTGCCCAGCAAAACCTCCCCGCCCCCCTCCTGGTCCCCAACCAGATCGACCCCCCGACGGTCACCCTGGCGGTAGTACCTGCCCAGGTGCTGATCGGTTCGAATGTCAATTTCGGCGTCACATTCGACAACAACGACCCGGAGAACGAGGTCGGTTACGGCCCCTTCATTGACGTGGTCATCCCGGTGACCGGCGCGGACGGCGCCGGCGCGGCGCTGGACGACGGCCTGGGGACGACGACCATCTCGGCCAGCTATCTCGGCAGTCCCATCCCCGCCCAGGATTTTTTCTCAGTGGCCTTCAACGCCTCCGCCATTGCCACCCACCCGTTCGCGGTTGACGCCAGCGGTGCCAACCTGACCATCTCCTGCGCCTCGCTACCGGTGCCCTGCCGGGCGGGCGACCGGCTGGTGGTCGTGCGCCTGCCCTTCGGCAGTTTCGCCCCCGACCAGCCTCCGGCCACGGTGAGCTTCACTGTCAACATGAGCAACCTGGCCGACCTGGGAACGGATCTCACCATCCAGGCACGCGGCGGCTACCAGTACGGCTTCACCCCCCTGGACGACTGGTGCTGTGGCGACTCGGCCGACATGAACCTGAGCAATTTTACAAGCGGCGCGGTCACACCGACCCTGCTGACCCTCTCCAAATCCTACACCGGCCCGGCCGACACCTCGGCGGAGACCGCCACCGGTCCGAACTACCCCCGCCAGTACACGGTCAGTGTGAATATTGCCCCCGGCCAGGAGACCCGGATCGCCAACCTGACCATCACCGACGAACTGGCGGATAACCAGCAGTATGTCCCGACTGCTACCGGCAGCCCGGCCGGGTACACCCTGGACGACCAGCCCGTCGCCGGCGCAGCCCAGAACCCGCCGGATAACGACCTGGTCGTCCGCTGGGCCTCACTCCTGGCTGGGACGAGCAGCGCCGCGACCACCTTTTCCTTCTTCATCCCGCGCGACCAGGCCAATCCCCCCGGCGGACGGGTGATCGATGCCGCCACCGGCACAGCAGTGACCTCCTGCAATCAGGCCTCCGCCTCGGCCACCTGGACGCCGATCGACACGCGCGATGCCCCCCAGGCCATCACCATCGCACCGTCCGGCTGCGAACACACCCTGACCGACCGCTCCATCGCCATCCAGAAGGGGGTGGCCATCGACACGGATGCGGGTATTGCCGGCTATTCCCCCGGCGACGTGCTCGAGTATACGCTCACCTTCCAGGTCTCGGACTATTTCGCCTTCGACCAGGTCGTCGTCACCGATATCATTTCCGACGGCCAGCGCTTCGACCCTTCCTTTACCCCGACAATAGAAGTGACCGGCAACGGCTTTCCCATGTCCTCGGCCGGGTTCAACGGTGCGAACTTCACTGTGGATGTCTCCAACATCGACCTGACCGACGGCCCGCCGGGAGTCGAAAACCCGGCAACGAACGGCACGACCATCCTGACCTTGCGCGTCTCGGATGAGGTCGCTCTGCACGCTACATCCCTGCCCGCCGGGGACGCCCGCACCCAGGCCTTGCTCGGCCGCTTGATCGGCGGCTGCGTCCCGCTAACCGGGAGCCCCAGCCCTGATTGCGGCGTTTATGATGACGACGAGACGACGATCACCATCGTCTTCCGCACCTTCATCGATGACGATTTCAGCGACGACTACCCCTCCGGCGACTGGAGCGTGGACCAGGGCGACATCCTGCGTGACAACGCCTCCGTCACCGGACGCCTGCTGGACACGAACACCTTCGCCCCCGGCCCGAACGTCAGCGACGATGCCGCTGTAACCCTGACCATCGGCACCGGCACGCTGACAAAGTCCATTTACGCGGTCAACGGCAGCACGTCTTTCTCCTCCCCGGTGGAGGTCAAACCCGGCGATACGGTCACCTACCGGATCACCTACGTCATGCCGACCAGCAACGAGGAAAACCTCGAGTTCACCGATTACCTGCCCCTGCCGGTCTTCTTTGTCGGTGACCCGGATGCAAACGATTACAATACCATTGCCCCCCCTGGCGCGCACAACGACGGCCCGGCCTGGGTCTTCAATGCCGTCGGTCAGAACGGCCAGCCGTCCGTCACCCCGGCCGCCGGGCGGGCCAATTTCGGCCAGAGCGATACCTTCTACACATACACAACCGGCTCCATCCCGGGCGGCCTCGTCCCGGCGATCACGCCAAATGCCACCAACAACCGCCTGACCTTCACCTACGGCGACTTCGACGACCCGGCCAACCTCTCCCGCACGGTGGATATCCTCTTCACGGTGACGGTCGCGGCCGAGCCGTTCGCCGACCGGATGTACCTGACCAACCAGGCCCACGCCTTCGAGGGCAGCACCAATGGCGGCATTGTGCAGGCGGATGCCATCGTCCAGATCATCCTGACCGAGCCGATTGTGCGCTCGACCAAGGGCGTGGTCTGGACTAGCAACCCGGGCAATGTCTTCACTCCGGTTAACCCCGGGCCAGCAGGCGTGACCTTCCTGGCCCCCGGCTCAGCCCCGCGCTGGACCGGGACCATCACAGACAGTGGGCCGGTTCCGAACAGCGACGTGCGCGGCGTGGATGCCGGCGATATTGTCACGTTTGCGATCACGCTGGTCAATTCCGGCACCAGCCTGAAGGGCGCCTTCGACATCCAGATCGAGGATATTCTGCGAAGCCAGTACCAGATCCCCGGCGGTGTGCTGACCCTGCAGGTCTATTACGGCGATGGCACGGGGCCGATCGCTTTCACCGGCCTGGCAATCCCGGCGGACTGCACCGGCTCCTGGCCGGGAAACCCCTGCGGTCCTGACGATGTAGCTGGCAACGCCGATGATCTGTTCGGCGCGGGCATCGAGCTGATCGATCCGCCCGGCGTGGGCGTCTGCCAGGCGCATAACCCACTCAACACCAACGACGTCATCGTCATCACCTATGATTTGCAGATCCGCACCGGGGTCGCCCCGGGCGATATCATCAACACCTCGACGCTTGTCCGCTACGCCGGCGAGGAGGGCGGCCCGAACCACGTGCCGACTCCTTCGCCCTACACAGAGACAGCCACCGTCACGGTCAGCGGCCCGCCGGATAAGTATATCGTCGCCACATCCGAAAGCCATACCAGCGAAGCCGGCACCGGTACCACAACAGATCCGCGCTTGGTCGCGGTCGGCGAGATCATCCGCTACCGCCTCGTAGTGCGCATCCCCGAGAGCACCAGCGTCAACTACCAGGTCGTGGATGCCCTGCCGGATGGCTTGCTCTTCCTGCCTGGCGGCCCGGTGACCTATGTCTTCATCTCCGATGGCGGCATCGCGTCTACTGCCATCGGGGACGTCCCTGCCGTTACGGGCTGCCCCGAACTGTCGGGGATCGTCCCGAATGCCACGGTCCCGCCGGCTACTGACCTGTGCCCGCTCGACGGGCGCAATGTCGGCAGCAGCAATGTCACCTCCTGGCTCCCCGGCCCGGAACCCGATACGTACAACAGTGGCTCGGACATCTACTTCAAGCTCGGCAACCTGGTCAACTCTGACCTGGATGATGACGCCGAGTATGTCGTCATCGAGTTTAACGCGCTGGTGCACAACCAGACGACCCACCAGAACAATGCTGGTAGCAATCGGGATAACATCGTCCGGGTCTTCGCCGGCTCGCCGCTTCTTCAGGTCGGCGTCGATTCCGCCCTGCTGCGTGCCCGGGTCGTCGAACCTGTCCTGACCCTCAACAAGACCCACTCGGCGATCGCCGCCACGGTGGACGCCGGCGATACCGTCACTTACACCATCACCATTGCCAACCCGGCCGGCAGCAACCGTTCCACGGCCTTCGACGTGGATTTCACCGACACGCTTCCGGTCGCCTTCCTGACCCTGCTGGATACATCCATCCCGGCCAACTTCAGTATCACCTTGAGCGGCGGGGCGACCGGTGCAACCAACCTTTCAGCCGGCAATACCGTCCAGGTCACGATCGCTGAGATGCCGGTCGGCGGCCAGGCGGTGATCACCTACAAGGCGACCGTCACTGACGCGGTCACCCCCAGCCAGGCCGTGGACAACACCGGCGAGGTCACCTGGACATCGCTGCCCGGCCCGGGCGGCACGACCGGCAACCCGACCGGCTCGGATACTCCCGGGACTCCTGGCACCGGGACCGGCGAGCGGGATGGCTCCGGCGGCATCCCCATCGTCCAGCCGAATGACCATATCCTGCAATCCGTCGTCCCGCTGGATATCCATGACCCATTCTTCAGCAAGTCCATCGAAGTATCCAATGCGCCCCATACCTCCGACCCGTCCCTGGCGATTGGCGAGGTGGTCACCTTCGGCCTGTACGTCACCCTGCCGGAGGGGACTACGCCCGCTCTGAGCGTCGAGGATGACCTGCCGTTCGGGCTTTCCTATGTCCCCGGCAGCTACCAGGTCGTCACCCAGACCAGCCCGCCGGCGGCCTGCGGGTCGCTGGCGGCGGACTTCAACGGGACCTTGCCGTTGCCGCCGACCCTGACGATCACGCCACCCTCCGGGGGCAGCGGTGCCAATGTCACCTTTGCTTTTGGAGCCATCGACGTCACAAGCGACAACGTCACCACCAACAACTCCTTCCTGATCTGCTTCGACGCCGTCCTGCTCAACGAGGCCGGCAACCAGGCCTCCCCGCCCCCGCTGACCAACGCCGCCACCATGACGGTCGGGACGGAACCCTACCCCGACAGCAAGGACATCACCATCGTCGAGCCGGTCTTGCAGATCAATAAGTCAGTCGATATCCCTGCCCCGGTCCCGGGTAACACAATTACATTTACCCTGATCGTGGACCACACGGGGGCCAGCAACGCCACCGCTTTCGATGTCGTCGTGATCGATAATCTCCCCGCCGGCCTGGACCTGACCTCGGTGACAATCACCGCCAGCCCCGGGCTGGTCGGCGTAGTGGATGCATCCGACCTGGCCGCCGACAGGGTCGAGGTCACCGTCGACACCTTCCCGTTCTCGGCCCTCCCGCCTGTCGAGACGCTCACCATCCAGTACACCGCAGACGTCACCACCGGTTTTGGCACTGTCCTGAACAACGTTGGCGTGGTCACCTGGACCTCGCTGCCGGGAGCGCCTGCGGAAGAACGCACTGGCGCGGACGGCGTGGGCGGCGCGCTCGATGACTATGCCGCCCAAAGCAGCCAGGTGGTCAACACCCACCGCGAACTGACCAAGAGCCTGGTCGCCGACAGCTTCCCGGCCCCGGTCACGACCAACCCTGAAGTGACCATCGGCGAGATCCTGACCTACGAGCTTGTCCTGACTGTCCCTCCAAATGAGAACGACCTCTACACCATCATCGATACCCTCAACCCCGGGCTGGCCTTCGTCGACTGCGAGGATATCATCGCCGGCGCTGACCTGGCCAGCTCAACGATCACCTTGAACGCCCCTGGCAACTGCATCCACGGGGTGACCCCGGGCGTCAACAACCCGGTCATCACCAATTCGGGCCAGATCATCACCTTCGATTTTGGGACGCTCACCAACGCCGATGCCACCAACCCGCAGGATATCACCATCCGCTACCGGGTGGTGGTGCTGGATATCGCCGCCAACGTGCGCAACATTACCCTGAACAACAGCGCCGTGGTCACCTGGTCGCTGGACAGCCTGACCCGCCAGGCGACCCCGCTCACCATCCTCGAGCCCGATCTCGACCTGGAAAAGACCGTTAATCTGCCCGTTGCCCTGCCCGGCACTGTGCTGACCTTCTCGATCCGCGTCTTCCAGACCGGCCTCAGCCAGATCGATGCCTTCGATGTCGTTGTCAATGACATCGTGCCGGAGGATTTGAACTATATCCCCGGTTCATTGAGTTTCGTGGCCGGCAGCGGGGTCACGCCGGATGTGATCGATGACACCGGCATCGACCCGGTCACGGGCAGCCCGGCCCTGCGGGTCGTCTGGGATATCCTCCCTTTGGGCCAGGAGTCGACCGTCCAGTTCCGGGCCAGCCTTGGGGCGATCGGCCCCGGCGAGAGCGTGGTCAACACGGCCAATGTCGAGTGGACCAGCCTGCCCGGTGATGTCCCCGCCCTTCCGGCCACTTATCTGTCGTTCTACAACCAGCCGGATTCGCACGAGCGGCGCTACGACCCGTTGAACCCGGCGGACGTGTACTTTGTCGAAGCCAGCGCGACGGTCCGCGCCCCGCTTTTGCCGGAGACCGGCTTTGCGCCCGGGCGGGTCACCCCGCTGCCGGAGCAACCGCTCGACCGCCAATACCGGGCCCCCAGCGGGTTGCGTCTGGAGATTCCCCGCCTGAACATGTCGCTGCCGATCATCGGCATCCCCTTGACCACCGCTGGCTGGGATCTGACCTGGCTCTGGAACCAGGCCGGTTACCTGGAGCGGACCGCCTATCCTGGCCGGCCCGGCAACACCGGGATCACCGCCCACGTCTACCTGCCGACAGGCGAACCGGGTCCGTTCCTCAACTTGAGCACGCTGCGTTGGGGTGACCAGATCATCCTGTACGCCAATAGCCAGCGCTATATCTACGAGGTGCGTACGAACCGGCGCATTCTGCCAAACGACCCATCTGCTTTGCGCCACGAGGAATTTTCCTGGCTGAGCCTGATCACCTGCCAGGGGTACAGCGAGGTGCAGGACGACTACACCTACCGGATCGTGGTCCGGGCGGTGCTCATCCGGGTGGAAGCGGATACGGGCGCCGCACCCTAGACACCGAACGCAAACAGGTCACGCTAAGAGCGTGACCTGTACTTTTTCCGGCAAAATGGATTCCAAGCCTACTTCTTTGTCTTGCGCGCCTTGCCCCCGTGGTATGCCGGTGCAGTGATCGGGATGATGGTGCATAAGCGCTCATCGAGCAGGCGGGCGCGCAGGCGCTGGTCGAGCGATTCGAGCATGTCCACCGCGATGGTGATCACGGTCGGCAGTTCGGCGTTGTAGCGGTAATTGAACAATTGGTGCAGTTTCTCACGCGCCCAGGGGGTCATGGATTGGGCTCCCAAATCGTCCAGGACGAGCAGCGCGGCGGTGCGGATCTCGTCGAAGCGCCGGTCGTAGGAGACGCTGCTGGCCGGGCTGAAGGTCGCCCGCAGGTGGTCGAGCAGGTCGGGCACCATGATGAACATCGGCGGGTTGCCCTTGTCCATCAGCGAGTTGGCGATGGCCGCCGCCAGGTGGGTCTTGCCGCAGCCGTATGGGCCGGTGAAGATCAGCCAGCCGCGCGGCTTCTGGGCGAAGGATGTGGCCGCCTTGACCGCTTTATCCAGCGAGCGGCGCTCATCGGCGGTCATTTCCTCGTTGTTCCGGTCGGTGAAGTTGGCAAAAGTGCGCGAGCCGAGTAGATCAAGCGAAGATAGTTCCGAGTGGCCGGCGTCATCCATCGGGCGGCGGTAGTCGGGCGACTGGATGAACACCTTGGTGACCAGTTCCGGGTCTGAGATGCGCGAGCGGATGCGCGCCTCGATCTCGTCCAGGGCCAGGTTGGTCGTGATCACCAGCGGCAGGCGGTTGATGTATCGGTAGTTGAGGATCTGGAAGAGTTTCTCCTGCGCCCAGGCGGTGGCATTCTGGGTGCCGAAATCATCCAGCACCAGCAGGGTTGCATCCCGGATCTGGGTGAAACGCTCTTCGAAAGTTGTATCTTCGGCTGTGTAGGCAAAGCGCAGGGTGTCCAGCAGGTCGGGGACGGTCAGGAAGAGGGTTGGCACCCCCATGCGGACGGCGTCGTTGGAAATCGCTGCGGCCAGGTGGGTCTTGCCGCAGCCGTAGCCGCCCATGATGAGCAGCCAGCCTTCCAGTTGACCGGCGTATTTGCGGGCATGGTTGTAAGCCCATTCGAGCGAGTTGGCCTGCAGTTCGCCCAGCCCCTTGCGGCCGCGCGGCTTGAAGGTCTCGAAGGTCAGCTCCTTCAACTCATCCAGGCGGCTGACTGAGAACAACCGCTCGCGCACCTGGCTGGCCACCTGCCCGCGGCGGCAG
The DNA here is from genome assembly GCA_043826785.1 of Chloroflexota bacterium. GTDB lineage: Bacteria > Chloroflexota > Anaerolineae > Anaerolineales > Villigracilaceae > JBDRPT01. The sequence goes on from JBDRPT010000055.1 coordinate 10,941, forward strand.
ACGCAGATATCCAGCTTGCCGAAATCCGGGTCGCCGAAGGGGACGTCCCGGCGCAGGTAACCCGTCCCGGCGCAATGTTCGCAGGCCGGGTCCCCGGGAGTGGCATATGCGTGGTTATCCCGGCCAATATCGCCGGGACTATCGCTTGAGGAAGTCGTCGACCTTGCGGGAGACGTCCCGTCCACGAGTTTCTTTAGCGTCGCGTCGATTTTGCTCTTGGGCATGGCCTTCTTCCTTCCAGCGGCGTAAGATGGCTTCAATATATTTCCAGTTGCGTTTGTTGCGCCCGACGGCCTCGGCGAATGCCTCTGCGACCCAATCGGGCGGGTAGGTCTGTTCTGCGTCGCGCAGGGCGTCAGCAAGCAGCGGGGTCAACGGGCCGATATTCTCCTCGTAGAGCTTGAAGATATTCGGGCGCGCGGGAGGTGGGGCGGAGGCGGGACGGGCGGCGAGGCGCCAGTCTCCCTTCTTCAGCTCCTCGGCAGCGGCTCGCCCGCGCGGCGAGTTGAGCAAATAAAAGCCGCCTGAGTCGTTCTCGACCTTGAGCAGGCTGCCGCGCCGGACGGCTTTCTCCAGTCCGGAATCCAGTTCGGTTGCGCTCGACCCGGCCATGAAGCCCTCGTCCGCCAGCATCTCGCTGCGGCAGAGGGTATGGAAGGCGCCTTCCATTTGCTCGATCCGCCAGAGGAGATACAGGGTGACTTTCAACTCGTCCAGGCTGTCGATCTCGTTCAGGAGCTTGCGGAAGAACGAATCGGGGACCCGGGTGAAGGTTTCTGAGTCGCCGAACCCTTGGAAAGTGGGCATCTAGACCTTGGGGGTGAAATCGAGGCTACGGGTAGCAGCGTCGACGAACTTGGCCAGGTGGCTGAGGAAGACCAGTTCGACGCTGCCCGTGGGTCCGTTGCGGTGTTTGGAGATGATGATCTCGGCCAGGTTCTGTTTCTCGGTATCCTTCTCATATTGATCCGGCCGGTAGATGAACATGACGATGTCGGCGTCCTGTTCGAGCGAGCCGGATTCGCGCAAGTCGGAGAGCACCGGGCGCTTCTCGGTGCGCTGTTCGACGGCGCGGCTCAACTGGGCCGCGGCCAGCACCGGGATGTTGAGCTCACGGGCCAGCGCCTTCAGGTTGCGCGAGATATACGAGACTTCCTGGACGCGGTTCTCGGTGCGCGAGTCGGACGACATTAACTGGATGTAATCCAGCACGATCAGGTCCAGGCCGTGCTCCATGTGCAATCGGCGGCACTTGGTGCGCAATTGCAGCGGGGAGAGCATCGGGGTGTCGTCGAGGAAGAGCATGGTATCACCGAGCACTTCGATGGCGTGGTTGAAGAGCGGCCAGTCGTCTTCGCCGAGCTTGCCGGTGCGCAAGCGCTGCGAATCGATCCCGGTCCGCTGGGCGATCAAGCGCAGGGCGACCTGTTCGTTGGACATTTCCATCGAGAAGATGGCAACCCGCTTCTTCCGCTCCAGCGCGGCATGCAGGGCACAGGAGAGCAGGAAGGCGGATTTGCCCTGGCCGGGGCGGCCGGCGATGATCAGCAGATCGGAGGGCTGCAACCCGCCGAGCATCCGGTCGAGGTCGATGAAGCCGGTGGGCACGCCGTGGATCTCTTCGTCCCGGCGGGCCAGCTCGTCGATCTGGTCGTAGACTGTGCTGAGCACCTGGCGAATGGGCTCGACATCGTGGCGCAGCCGCCTCTCGCTGACATAGAAGACGGCCTTTTCCGATTCCTCCATAACATACTCGACGCTCTCGTTCTCGGCGTAGGCCAGGGTGGCGATCTGGTTGGCGGCAGTGATCATCCGCCGGCGGATCGCCGCGGCTTCGACCATGTGCCCGTACGCCTCGGCGTGGAGCGATGTTGGTACCTGGTTGAGCAGGGCGGTCAGGTAGGCCGGGCCGCCGATCTCGCCCAACTGGGCCATACGCTCGAGTTCCTCGCTGACCGTCAACAAGTCGAGCGGGACGCGCTGCTCGTGCAGGCGGTTGAAAGCCTCCCAGACCCAGCGGTTGCGGTGGATGTAGAAATCGTCCGCCTGCAGGAACTGGGCCAGGTCATAATAGACCTCAGGGTTAATGAGGACAGCCCCCACAACAGCTTCTTCGGCTTCACGGTTGTGGGGGACGACGTGGGTGGACGGGAAGGTGGTCTCTTCAGGAGTGGATGGATCGGCCATGTTCCTCTAAGGGGGTGGTTCGGGATGGTCGCGCGCGGCGCGCTTAATTCTTGGGTAGTTCCGTATCGTCGGGTTTATCTTCCAGATTGTTCAGGAAATCTTCGAAGATCGAAAGGCGGTCTTGCCCATCGGCGCCCGGGCCCAGCGGCGGTTCGCCCTCCGCGCCCCCGGGCTGCTGGTTTTGGATATCTTTCTCGGGCACGATCCCGGCTTCGTCCATCACGGCCTGGCTGACCAGGATCGGCACATGGACGCGTACCGCCAGGGCGATCGCGTCCGAGGGGCGCGAGTCGATCTCAAATGTCTTGTCGTTGGCTTCCACCACAACCTTGGCATAGAAGATGTCCGTCTGCAGGTCGGTGATCTCCACCCGCTTGACTCTGGCATCCAGGACTCCGAAGACGTTCTTGAGCAGGTCGTGGGTCAGCGGGCGGACGACTTCGACCTCCTGCAGGGCAACGGTGATCGCGTCGGCTTCGTAGGGCCCGATCCAGACGGCCAGATAGCGCTCAATATCGCCCTGGCGCAGGATGATCACCCGCTGGGCAGACATCAGGCTGACGCGGACACTATCGATAAGGACTTCGACCATTTCGGTCATAGCAGGCTCCAGGGTACCATTCTGTTTGTCTTATTCTAACATGGGGTGAGGGCAGATGCAATTGCACCTGCCCCAAAACCCTCACTCCCAATCTTGTGCCCAGGTCGCCCGGAAAACATGACCTGCACAGGCTGGTTTTGACTAGGTCTTCTTGGGCAGCGGGAGGATGGTCAGGGCGCTGGCCAGGAAGAAGAACGTCGCCAGGCTGTAGAGCAGCAGGTACCCGGAACTGCTGGATCCCAGCGCCCGGTTGATCGGGTCGATCAGCACCCCACCAAGCAGGCGGGCCATCCCGGATCCGATGCAGGTGGCGATATTGGCAATGCCCAGGTAGCGGGCCGCTTCGCCTTTCGGGACGATGTCGGTTGCCAGTGCCCAGGAGGCCGAGAGGAAGGTACCGATGCCCATGCCGATGATGCCACCCGCCACGATGATCAGGGTCCGCTCGCGAACGAAGAGCAGGAGCAGGGCTCCGACGAAGGCGATCAGGCCGGCGATCAACATCACCGGTTTGCGCCCGTAGCGATCGGCCAGCCAGCCAGCGACAAGGGCCAGCAGGATCAACGCCCCGCCGATGATCACCTTGAGCATCCCGTAAAACCCCTGCGCTTCGGCCTGGGTCATGCCGATGACATCGATCAGGTAGTTGATCAGGAAGGTGTTGACCGCAATGAACGCGCCCCAGAACAGGATCCGGTTGGCGAACCACCAGCCGAAGACCGGGTGCTCGCGGAAATTGACATAGAAAGCCTTCTTGAGCGCATCGCCGACCGACTGCGCTGCGACCGAGTCATCGGTCGCGTCCGGTCTTTCACGCGCCCAGATGGCGGTCAAGGTGACACAGATGATGAACAGGACCACGGGGGACATCGCCGCCGAGTAGACGGCCGTCTGCCCCCAGACATCCACCTTGCCCAACAACATCCCGCCGACCGCTCCGCCAACGATCAGGGCGATGATGTCCAGCACTGCCTTCAGGCTGGAGGCTGCGCCGCGCTGCTCTTCAGGCACCAGGTCGGGGATGAGCGCCTGCCAGGGCCCCTGCAGCAGGTTGGACGAGAACTGGGCGAAGATCACCACGGCGAACAGGAGCCAGAGCTCCGGGGCGGCAGCGAGCAGGAACAGCGAGATGGCGATCAAGATTGCCCCGCTGACGATGAACGGCAGGCGGCGACCGAAGCGGGTCCTGGCCCGGTCGGAGAAAACACCGACGAGAGGCTGGACGACCATCGCCACCAGCAGGCCGACAAACCCGAGTAAACCCAGGGCGGTGTTGGGCATCTCGGGGGCAAGCTGGCGGGCCTTGAATGCCTGCAAGGGCTCCTGGATATTGGATGAGAACGTCAGTGCAAACCCGAGAGAGCTGATGACCAGCAGGCGCAGGACAGACAGTTTTTTCATACGGGGCTCCTTTGGGTGTCACCACCCGGCGGCTAACAAGTGGGATCGGAATATCAAAGGTACTGCGGGCGGGTCGCTTCGATGACTCTGCGAGACTCCAGCGCTTCTTCGAGCTTGAGCTCGAACACCAGCGGGCCGCTGAAATCCGCTTCGGCCAGCCGGTCGAGGAAGCGGCCCAGGTCGAGGTCCCCTTGGCCGAGCGGTTTGTGATCTTCGCCGTAACCGCGCACCCCTTCAGGCATGCAGCGGCTGTCGTGCAGGTGTACCTCCGCCAGCCGCGGCAGGATCCGCTCGAGGGTCTCGAAGAAATCCAGCCAGCCGGGGAAGCCGGCCAGCACGTGACCGGTGTCCAGACACAGGGAGAGGTCGAGTTCTTCGGCCAGCTCGAGGGTCAGGTCGAGCGGGAACTCGATCGTCTCGATGGCCAGCTTGCGGCTTGGCAGGCCGGTCTCGGCGAGGATGGCCTTCAGGCTTTCGCGGGCGCCGTTCTGGAATTGGCCCAGGATCAGGGTCCGGGCGAGTTCCGAGATTTTCATATTGTAGAACTCAGCAGCCAACGCGCCGGTGGCGTGCAGGACGTAGACCTCCGGGTCCAGGACCTGTGTCGCCTGGAGGATCTGGACCACTGCCGCGACCGAGCCTTTGCGCACCGGCGCCAGCGGCGTCGAGGGTTCCACCGACCAGAGCGGCAGGTGGACGGTGTAGCTGACCCCCTCGGCTTTGAGGGCGGCCAGCCGTTCGATCGATTCAGGATGATAGGTGTGGGGCAGGAACAGGCTCAAGTCGCCGCCCAGTTCGATCGGGTTGAATCCCCGGTCGAAAAGGCTTTTCACCAGCCCGGCATGGTCGAAGCCGGTGATGTTCGCCATGACCTGCTCGGCGGATATCCCGGTCGGGACGAGGGCTTCGAGTTGCATGGCCATGATGCCAAAGCGCATAGGACCTCCGCATGGATAGATTGAAGCTGAAGGATTTCGCAGTATTTATTGTACAGGAAAATGGAAATTCGTTATATACTACTGATAATGTTTTTTATCTTGTAGCAGAAAGGATCAAAATGGAAGCACAACCTGTAATTCAGAACCTACCCCCACCCCCACCGCCGCCGCCCTCCAAAGGAGGCAAAAAGGGATGGCTGATCGCCGGGATCATCATTGCCGTTGTCGTCTGCTGCCTGTGCATTGCATCCATCGTCGGCGCGGTCGTCTTTTTCCCGGAGGTGTTTGGCCTGGATGGAGTGGTCGACTCCATCTCGCCGACGAATGTCAACGTCGTCGGGAATTGGCGCCTGTATTACGACTGGGGCTGCACCGGTAGCGAGCAGATGGTGGAGCTCACGATCAACCCCGATGGAACCTTCGATACCGCTGAAAGCTCTGGCGGCACCTGGGGAATGGATGGCAACCAGATTACGCTGCTCTATGGTACCGGCACACGTTATACCGGCCTGGTCTCCCAGGGCACCATGAACGGGCAGATGGTCGGCTTCGACAATGACGACGGCTGCTGGCGGGCGGAGTCCGCTGGCCCATAAGGCAGTCTACATCCAGCCTGCCTCCTTCGTCAACAGGGGTTTTCCCGCACCAGCTTTCTGATCGAATTAACAAAAATCCACCCCTTTCCTTGTCCCGGTCTGGGATAGGTGGGGGTGGTTTGGTTTCGCCAAGCGCCGGCCTGCTTCAGGCGTCCAGGTGGAAGGTGTGGTAGGGGTTCTCGCAGGGGTTGCCCCAGGCGATGTGCATCTCGCGCGAGGTCAGGTCGATGATCATGGCGTTGATGGTCTTCTCGCGGTCGAGAGGGTTGTTGATATCGATGGCGTGGTTGCAGATCGAATTCGAGTAGTTGACGTGGTCGCGCTGGATGGTCTGCAGGGTCTTGGTCGAGTGGTGGGGTTCGCGCTTGACCAGGCGCAGGGCGCGGAAGTAGCGCACCCGCGAGGCGACCAGATCCTCCGGCTCACGTTCGACCTGCTGCATGTCCGGGTGGAGATAGTGGTTGGTGTGGACGATGTAGCCGTCCTCGCCATACAGAATGGCGAACTTGCGGGCCGAGACCTCGACCGAGTACAACTCGCCGCTCTCGTGGGCGAACAGGTGGTTGTACCCCGCCGCCCGCTGCGGGGAGAGCATGTGGCGCAGGGCCTCATCGGGGGTTTTCGAGGCCAGCACTGCCCGCGAGACGATCAGGCGCGGTGTCCCGATGCGTGAATCGTTCGGGTAGACCGAGTCGCATAGCTGGGCGATGCCATGGGCGTTGAAGCCGATGTTGGGTATCAGGCCGCCATAGGTCATTGCCAGGAACGGCGCTTCGTGCTTGGGTTTGGCATGAATGATGACGACGTCGTCCTCGTCCTCCGGGACCCAGTCCTCATTGTGGGCCAGCAGCACCCGGCCATCGGCGGTGCGGTCGTCGTTGACCGCGATGCTGGTGCAACGGGTCAGGTGCAGGGCGTCCATGGTCATCGCTTCCATCGCGTTGAGCGCGGCCAGCTCATCGAAAGGGACATTGGCGCCCTCGCTGATGCCGCGCAGTTCGTCAACGTACTGCGGGTAGCGTTCCTCGGCAAAGGGGATGTACTTGCGAGCCTGGATCTGGGCTCCCTCCCAGGTCAGGGCGAGCTGTTCGTAGGCATCGGCCAGCAGTTTGCGAGCATTCTCGATGCTGTGCTGGACCTGTGCCCGGCAGGCTTCGCCGTACTGGCGGCCCATCTCCCGGTGGCTGCCCGAGACGTGGATCAGCGGAGGCGGGTTGAGATGGGTGGGGGGTTTCGTTTTGGGTTTCATTGCAGAGTCACTTCCTGATATTCTGGGACAGCGGAGCGATTATATCACCGGGCACTGGAAGATAGGAACCCCCGCATTGCCTCAAATAGAATCTTACTATTGGTAATATCGTTGCCTCAGAAAGAATGTTACCTTATGACGGAGCCGAAAGGCGCCGGAGGAGAACATGATGAGTCAACGAAGCAAGCGAGAATTGTTTGAGGCGATCCG
>JBDRPT010000056.1:0-6836 GCA_043826785.1 Chloroflexota bacterium
TGGGGGGGAATGTGACCGGGGTTCCTGGCGACAATGGCTGGTTTGTCTCGGCAGTGACCGTTACGGCTGCGGCCAGCGATGCCACTTCGGGGGTGGTCTCGCTGCAATATACCCTGAACGGCGGCGCCTGGACGGGCTACAGCGGCTCGCTGACCCTGGGCAACGGGGTCCACAGCTTGCAACTGCGGGCGATGGACGCCGCCGGGCACATCGCCACGGCCGGGGAAACGGCCAGGGTGGACACGCTCTCACCTGCGCTTGGGTTGACCGGTGGCGGGAGCTTCTGTCCGGGCTGTGGGGGCAGCCTGGCGGTGAACTACTCTGTCTCGGATGGTGGCAGCGGGGTAGCCTGGTGGCAGTTGACTGCGGGAAGCCTGACCCTGGCGAGCGGTAGCGGCCCGGCCTCGGCGAGCCTGGGCTGGGACGGGGGCCCTTCGACAGGCTCAGGGTCCGGGAGCGGCAGCCTGAGGTTGGAGGCCCGAGATCTGGCCGGGAACACGGCGCAGGAGACGCTTGGTTTCACGATCATCGTCCCGACGGCGATACCGCCGACTGCGGTGGTGGTCGCGCCGCCGGTAAGCCAGGGACAAGTGGCGGTAGTGCCATCGGGGGGCCAATCCCCGGCGGCGACGGCCCCGCCGCTCGTCCAGCAGGCGACCGGGGCTGCGCTTGCACCCGGGCCAACCCAACCTGAGCCTGCCCGCCCGGCGGTGACCGTGCAGTTCGGGGATAGGCTACCGCTGGAGACACTCATCTCCAGCGGGGTGGGTGGCGGGGGATCCCCCTCTGGATTGGATTCAGACAACCTGTTCTGGGGATCGGCTGCGGCGGGGCTGATCGGTGCGGGCATGGCCTATGCCCTCGAGCAGCAGATGAAGCGCAAGGCGGAGGAAGCCGCCCGGGCAGTTTCTCTTAGGCGGATGGCAACTTCAAGAATGGCATCCGGATCATTCGACGCCATACAAAACCAGCTTGATAGCGTGATGGAACAGAGGAAAAGATTGGAAAGCGAAGGAATGCTTGAAAAGCAAGATCCGGGATGGCAGGCTGAAAAATGGAAACTTCATCAGGAGGAGCAGCGGCTGAAGGCAATCCTGGAGAGATATGAACGATCTCCCACCATCGCTGAAGTTCAGTTCCGACTTGAAGATATCTGGAGATCGCGGACAAGTCTTGAAAACGAACCAGAAATGGACCGACAAGACCCGAGTTGGGAAAAGGAGTATGAAGAGGCTATACTGAAAGAGCACGACTTGGAGGCAGATCTTCTATACTTGCAGGCTATCCAGGAACAATTCGACGGACGAATAAACAGCGTACCTCCATCAGGTATTACCCCTGGATACTGGGCGATGATCCCGGAGGACGAGCGGCAGGAATGGGCGGATCATTTCGCCACTCGTGATATCTGGATTTGGATGGAGTCTCTCCGGGTCCGATCCTCTCCTGGAGATGGTGATGTGATCGGTTATCTGAGCTATGGATCGACAGTGCATTATACGGGCAGGCTGCAGATACTTGGAGATGGGAGTAAATGGATCGAGGTGGAGTATACGGATCGGTTTGGTTATCACCGGGGATGGATCTATGCAAACGCTACAGCAGAAATCCGGGATGATATACCGACTGAGGAGTTGTTCCCCTATGTGTTAACTGGGAACGTGCTCGTAGGAACCACCCGCCCAGAATTACAATATACATACCTTCATATCGACGAGTCCAACAAAACATCGCCAATCAGGCTTGCCGACGAAGCTGAGAGGGTAAAAGTTCGTCACCATAACTTGTGTGGACAGTTCTCTATCGCAGAGGTGGTTTGCGCTGAATTGATCGACCTTCTAAATAGGTGGGCCATCAAATACCCAGGCGCCCTCGATATCTTGAAAGATGATATCGGGACAACGGTAGGTCAATTGAAACAAATCCTTGATGTCTATAATAGATCCTATTTTGATTATTCCTCAATATCCCCTGCTTTACTTCAGACCAAATTGGATGCCGGTCAGGTTTTCATTGCTCTCGTGAATATCGACAGCGAAGGTAGCCTGGGAGGAACCACATCACATTGGGTAGTTGTTAAAGATATGCAATATAGTGGTCCATCCCTCAAGCTGCGGATTTATAATCCATTTCATAATAGAGATGAAATCTGTGAATGGCAAAGCTTCAATTGCGCCTTCAAGAATTCTGGTCTCTGGGTCGTCAAGTAGGTGAGGTAAAATTCGAGGAGATATTTCAAGATGAAAAGAAAACTACTGCTCTTATCCCTGATGCTTATCATAACCTCCTGCTTGCCGAGTGGACCATCGAATACGGTCACCCCAGCGAGTGAATTGCCCTCTCCAATATCATCGCCTACACAACCGGTCCCAATGATCACACCGTCCCCCCGGCCAACTACCGATGCGTGGCATGTGGCAGGAGTGACGATCGTCGAATTGGCAGAGAATGTTATGAATGTGGTGGATTTCGACCCGGAATTCACCAACCTGTCATCCGGAACTTACCTTGTCTATCATGACCAACCCCTGATTGCTGAATACATCTCCATCGACGGTACCCGCCGGGGAAACATCCTGGAGTATTATCCTTACTACCACGACGAAATCAAGATGATCCAACCGGAAGGGCGGGAATTGTTGCTGATGAATTATGAGGGGTCATGGCAATATACAATCCGCAAGATCGATCTTGTCGACCAGACCATGCGGAGCTGGCGGGTGACCTTTGAGGATCCAGATGTGCTGTTGTGCTCAGAGTGGATCAATGGGCGCTCATCAGATTCATACTGCAAGGACTTAGTGAGTTTCTCACCGGATGGACGTTGGATGGTGGTGGATGGCAGGATCCATGACCGCTATGGATGGTATGTGATCGACTTTGAGAATGGACGGGCAGGCTATATCTATTCCACGCCCTGGATCTATCGATACGAAGGTGTGCCAACGTATGAGCAAGAGTCCCCGAGGCACTATACCTGGTCTGCGGGAAGCAATGTGTTGTTTCGAGTTCTCTATGACAGACAAGTTGACTCTATCGATTGGCGATATTGTATGCTGGTGCCGGCGGAATTACGCCTAGTATGTGGTGAGATGACAGAAGATAAACTGTTTGGGGTTTCTCCTGACGGGCTGAGGGTGGTAATTTGGCATCTTGAGTCTGGGGATGGTGAAGGTGAAATCACTGATACCCTGATTGTTGGTTCTCCTGAATGCATACTGGGACTGGATCTTTGTCAGGAAGACATCGTCATTCGCTTGCCCCAAAGGGGGTCTAGTATCTCCTATTGGACAATAACAGTGATTGCCGATGATGATGATTACCTGATTTGGGCGAAATACATTGTGAATCAGCAAGCCGAGCCAGGAATTGTTGGCAGGGTGAATTGGGAGACCGGGGAAAGTGAAATCCTTTTCACGAACCTCCCTGTTGGTTTCAGTATTTTCACTCTGTCTCCAAGTGGGGAATGGCTAGGAGGAACTGATAATTTTGGAGGTTCCGTACTAATTCGTATGGACCCAGGGATCATCCGCCGTTTTGAGATCGGCTATTTTGATGGCTGGCTCGTCATTCCTTAGCACGCCATGTTCCAGCTATTTCTCATAATCCTTCTCCTACTGGCTGCCTGCCAGGCTGGTGAAGCAGACGGAGTGGTTGTTACGCCAACTACCACACCGCATGTGGAGACGGTAACGGGGGGAAATGCGACGCAGAACGCAACGCCAACCTCAACGGCCATGCCCACTTTTCTCCCGCCTTTGCCGGTTGGCACCCCGGAGGAAGTGGTCCTGGAATTGCTCCGCAGCAACCATGGCTGCCAGTTGCCTTGCTGGTGGGGGATCATGCCAGGGGTGACCACCTATCCGCAGGTGACAGCGCTGTTGGAACCGCTTGCGAAAAGACCACTGTATATTACAGGATCTCCCCAGAATCACGGTTTTCTCGAAGCAGAATTTACGCTGCAAGAGATATATTCATCCTTGACCGAGGTTCGTTTAACCATTGCATTCACTGATGGAATTGTTCGAAGCATCGAGGTGCATGGCTTCGAAATCCCCGACCTGTATGATGTTGGCAGGATCATGGATCAGTTTGGTCCGCCTGAGGAGATCCTGATCAGCACGGTTCAAACGGATTTGAACTTACCTTTGCCTTTCATCCTTTACTTGTTCTATCCTGATCTAGGCATGTTCTTATCGTATAGTGCGGGTGGATATTCGAATGGGCAGACAATTCGAGCTTGCTTTGACCCATTAGGAAGCGTTGGGCAAGGTTTAAACCTGTGGTCGCCAGGAGTGACGGAGACTATGGCGGATGTTCTCGAGATGTGGGAGAGAGAATTTGACTTTTCTGTATTTCATCCGCTTGAAGATGCGACCGGGATGACGGTAGAGGCTTTCTATGAGATGTATCGCCACCCGGCTGCGGACCCGTGCATCAATACACCGGCAGAGATCTGGCCGATATCCCCGTAGCCTTCTAGTTGAATGAGCATGGTGTCCCGAGCCAGGCTTCTCACCGCTGCGACCCTTTGTTTCTGCCTCCTGTTCGGATCATGTGTCACCACCTCGCCAACCCCGACGCCGACACCCCCTGCCCCGCAACAAACACCGACCGGAACACCAGAACCAGTAGATATGTCGCACTCACCCGAATAACCGTGTTATGGTAATCGAGAGAATTATCACCGAAGATGTTGTTGTCAGCAATATTGAGCCCATGTAGAAAGGTGAATATGAAGCAGAACAATTCTCGTTCGGGTTGTAAATCTCTTCGGTTGATTTTACTCCCCACACTGATCCTTCTTTTGTTGGGAATCCTAGGTTGTGGGGGGCTAGGTATCCTATTCCCAGGCGAAACTCGTGCTCCCGAAGAATTTCCTAAAACCGACATTGTTTTTGTTGCACGCGGAGGCAATGTGGGTTTTGTCAATGCAGATGGATCCGATGCGATTTACATACGCTTGATTGTCAGGGCGTATGGAGTAAGAAGCGACTTTTGGCGGCCGGTCTTGACGGGAGATAACAACACATTGATCGTAAAGGTGATCGATTACCATTACTCCGTGTTTGCTCCCCGCTATCTGACCGTTTGGCGCACCGGGGAATATCCTGTGCTTTGCACGCAGTGGGAATATCAGCAAATGCCGTTATTGAGTGCGGGTCATAGCCATATTTTCATCCGCACCGAACAGGGAATGGCGCTCTATGCCCTGGATGACTGTGGGACGGACGATGGCCCTGTGGAGGTTTATGAGAATATCTTTGGTGTTCCTTCCCCGGACCTTCAATATGTAGCATACACAGAGAACCCAAGTCGTATACCTACCGACGATCGCTTTATAATCATCCGCAACATCGTTAATGGAGAGGAGCGTACGGCTGGAGTAGGGGATTATCCTGCTTGGTCACGAGACAGCCAATGGCTGGCCTATACGGGGAGAGATGGCATTTACGTTGTCAATGTGTCAGACGAGACAGAACTTCGGCGGGTGCTCCTGTATCCGAATCCCTTTGACGAGAGAGACCCCACATATGCTGGGAGAGATTACTGGGAGATTCCGCCGGAGGTCTCGTGGTCACCGGATGGGCAATGGCTGGTATATCACAGATGGCATGGCACAGATTATTTCACGGGAGTTTACCCCGAATATAGTTCCATTTACAAATTGAACGTCGAAACTGGTGAGGAGATCAAGATCATTGACGGCGGGATGTACCCATCCTGGCGCTGGCCGGCGCAGCCATGACCGTAAGTTTTGAGCATGCTCAAAACTTACGAAACAACCCGGCCTTTTGTCTCCGTCCAGGCAACGGTCTCCGGGTCGGTGGGTTGTGCCCAGCCGGGGAGCGCGGGCTGGTGCGCCGGCTGGGGGCAGTGACATGCGCCCCGAAAAATCCTGCAATCAAATCTATGCCACTGCCCTGCTGTTTTTTTTGGCAGGGCAGTTTTTATATGCCAGGGATCCCCTGGTGACGATGCTCGGCGTCGTCACCGAGGCGTAGGTTGTGCGCGGACTCGTCATCCCGCAACGCTGGGCCAGGGTTCACCCTGCCTCCACAATCTTGACCTCTTCCTCCGTTATCATCCCCTATAGGGGGCAACCCAATTACAGATCCATTGTATTCAGCAACTCTTTCAGCGCCAGCAACTCTTCCGTGGACAGGGTTACACCCTTGCCCATTTTCTCCCCATCTGGCGACCAGTCGCGGAGGTCATACTTTGCATCTCTGTCGTTCCAACTGATCAGATTGAGTTCCTTCGCCCAGCCCGAGCCAGATTTGGACAGCACGCCAATCTTTTTGATGATTTCGTATTTGATTTCGGACATGGTTCAGGTCTCCTCAAAGTAAATATAATCAATCTCCCTATCCAGCACGCACAGCAGAAGCGTCCGCTTTCTTACGAACATATCTCCCTTTTCTTTCACCTTGCCAAATCTAAATTACAGCGAATATTCTTCTCTCCAAATAACCTGAATTCCTCTTTCGTTCAGGATTTCCTCCACTTGCTCTTTTCGTCCAGCTGTTATTGGCGGGGATGGGTAGACAATGGCGGGAATTACATCCTCCAATGGAGTTAAGTGAGCTTCAATATAACGCCAAATTTGACGTGCATGTTTCATTGCGGTTGGCCTTACTCTATCCATTTTAATCTTATCCCAAATAGTGGCTTTGATTTCAACAATTACAACGGGCTTTGGTGCATGAATAGTTGACAAAAGAGGCGTGAGTATGTAGATTTGGGTTTATGCCTAAACACACAACAACACACTCACGCCGAAAAACATTATACCGTGTCCAGAACTGGCCTGAATACGACAAAGCGCTGGTGCA
>JBDRPT010000057.1:0-14701 GCA_043826785.1 Chloroflexota bacterium
TTCGTGATCGTCAGCGGAGAACACAACAATGCAGATGCTATTTCCTTTCCTGTTTTCGGCTCCGCATGGCTTCGGTCGCTCAACAACAAAATGCGTGCTCTTGTCTGGGTTCGGGCGGGTGCATTTCCTGCTCGTATGAGAACTTCAAGTTCTTGGCGTTTTTCATCAGACAGTTCAACAAAGTATTTTGTTTTCATCCACCAAGTATAAACGATGTTCACTATTCAGGTTAGTAAGATACTAGTGACAAGCGGGCAAGCTGTGATAAGATAGTGCAACTTCAGGAAACAACAACAATCGATTTTTCGAAACCTTCCTCGTCCGCCAAGCCACCTGTTCGCCGGACATTCCTTTCGGGGCAGGTCGGTGGCAGTGACCGCCTTGTTGTCTGACCGGACATCTTCAAGTGGGAGAACAAAATCGGGGACCTGCCATGAATGTGCCAGAGGGGAAAACCCAACCAGCCGGGATGAAGGTCTTCCTCCCGGTCGCGATCGGACAGATTGTGTCGATCACCGGGTCGGCCCTGACCGGCTTCGCGCTGGGCGTCTGGGTCTACCAGCGGACGCAGTCTACCACCCAGTATGCCCTGATCCTGCTCTTCTCGATGCTCCCCTCGCTGGTCGTCGCCCCGTTCATCGGCGCGCTGGTCGACCGCTGGGACCGCCGCCGGGTGATGATCCTGTCCGACACTGGCGCGGCGGCGTGTACTGTGTTGCTGGCAGTGCTGGTCCACTTCCAGGCCTTGCAGGTCTGGCAGATCTACGTCATCATGGCGGTCAATTCGATCCTGCGTGGCTTCCAGACCCCGGCATACCTGGCCTCGATCAGCCTGATTGTGCCCAAGGAGCAGCTTGGCCGGGCCAACGGCATCCTGCAGTTCGAGGGTGCCTCCCGCTATCTGATCTCCCCCATGCTGGCCGGCTGGCTGATGGAAACCATCGGCGTGACGGGGGTGATGGTCATTGATCTAATCACGTTTGTGGTCGGGATCACGACAGTGCTCATGGTGCGCTTCCCCAGTCCGAAGCCGTCAGGCAGCGACGGCGCCAAGCGCAAGTCGCTCTGGCGCGAGGCGGGTTTCGGCTGGAAGTACATCGTCTCCCGCCCCGGGTTCCTGGCGCTGATGGTCCTGTTTGGCCTTGGGAACTATGCCAACCTGATGACCGACACCGTCCTGCCGCCGATGCTGCTCGATATCACCTCACCGGCGGCCCTAGGTAGCGTGCTCTCCGCCGGGGGCCTGGGCATGCTCGCCGGGTCCATGCTGATGAGCGCCTGGGGCGGCCCCAAACGGCGCATCCTGGGGGTGCTGGGCTTCAAGACCCTGGCCGGGGTGGGGATCATGTTGATCGGGATCTTCCAGCCGGTAGCCTGGATCGCCTTCGCCACGTTCGTGTACTACTTCCCCTTTCCGCTCGTCAACGGCTGCGATCAGGCGATCTGGCAGAGCAAAGTGCCGCCGGATGTCCAGGGGCGCGTCTTCGCCACCCGGCGGATGATCGCCCTCTCGATGACCCCCCTGGCCTACCTGACTGCCGGCCCGTTAACAGACAAGGTCTTCAAGCCGCTGCTGGCCGGGGACGGCGCCCTGGCCGCGACCCTGGGGCAGTTCTGGGGCAGCGGGCCGGCGCGCGGCTCCGGGTTGTTGATCCTGCTGATGGGCCTGTTCATCGTCCTGTTGACCGCAGTCACGGCGCTGAACCCGCGCGTCCGCAATATCGAGACAGAGTTAGCGGATACGGTCGAATGACCTTGAAACCGAGAGCGCAGGTGGGATACCCTGCGCTCTCGGTTGGGAACCTTCTCGGTCTACTTCTTCAGCATCTCGAGGAACTGCTTGCGGAACTTGGCCACCTTGGGGGCGACCACTGCCTGGCAAGATGGCTGTTTCGAGTTGTTGGCAAAGTATTCCTGGTGGTAGTCTTCCGCTGGATAGAACGCTTCAAAGGGGGTTACCTCGGTCACGAGCGGTGCATCCCATACCCTGACCTCGCCCAGTTCACGGATGACGGCCTTGGCAGCGGCCCTTTGCTCAGGGCTGTGATAGAAAATCGCCGAGCGGTACTGCGTGCCCACGTCCGCGCCCTGGCGGTTGAGGGTGGTCGGGTCGTGGATCGCAAAGAAGACCCGCAACAGGTCGCGGAAGGAGAGGACCTGCGGATCGAAGGTCACCTGGACAACTTCGGCATGCTCGGTCATCCCGCTGCAGACCTGCTCATAGGTCGGGTCCGGATGCCTGCCGCCGGAATACCCAGACTCGACCGCTTGGACGCCGCGCAGGTCGTCGAAGACGGCTTCAAGGCACCAGAAGCATCCGCCGGCCAGGGTGGCAATTTCAAGTGAGTTACCCATAAAATCTCCTTTGTTGTAAACGATAAAACGATGCCCGGCAAGAGGTTGCAATTCTTGCCGGGCATTGGAGCGGATCTATTCCGGTCCGGTGTAACCGGCCGCGGCGGAGACCCAGGCCGGGAGTGATTGCATCTCAGGCCACCGGTTCGGGGGCTTCTTCTTCCTTCTCGGCCCGGTGCAGGCTGATCTCGCCTTCGGTCACGTCCACCAGGACGGTATCGCCAGGGTTGAAATCGCCCGAGAGCAGCGCGTCGGAGAGTGGGTCTTCGATCTTGTTCTGGATGACACGGCGCAATGGCCGGGCGCCCATCTCCGGGTCGTAGCCCTGCTCTGCGAGCGCATCGAGGGCGGCATCGCTGGCAGTCAGGGTGATGGCGTGTTCCTGCAGCCGGACGGTGACCTTGTCCAGTTCGAGGTTGACGATCTTGCGGATGTCCTCGCGGTTGAGCGAGCGGAAGACGATCACGCTATCGACTCGGTTGATGAACTCGGGGCGGAAGGACCGTTTGAGCGTCTCGGTCAGCTTCTTGCGCATCTCCTCGTAGGACAGGCGCTCATCGGCATCTTCGTCGCGCTTGAGCTGGAAGCCGAGCTGGGTGTTGCGCTTGATCTCGTCCGCGCCGATGTTCGAAGTCATGACGATGATCGCGTTGCGGAAATCCACCTGGCGGCCCTTGGCATCCGAGAGATGGCCCTCCTCCATGATCTGCAGGAGCATGTTGTGGATCTCGGGGTGGGCCTTCTCGACCTCGTCAAAGACGACGATCGAATACGGGCGGCGGCGCAGGGTCTCGGTCAACTGGCCGGCGTCATCGTAGCCGATGTAGCCGGGGGGGGCGCCGACCAGGCGTGAAGCAGTATGCCGCTCCATGAACTCGGACATATCCAACTGGATCAGCATATCCTCGCTGCCAAACATGAAGAGCGCCAGGGCCTTGGTCAACTCGGTCTTGCCGACGCCGGTCGGGCCGAGGAAAATGAACGAGCCGATCGGCCGGCGCGGGTCCTTCAACCCGGCGCGAGCCCGCCGGACAGCCTTGGCGATGGACTGGATCGCCTCCTCCTGGCCGACAATATGCTGCCTGAGCTCCTCTTCCATGCGCAGCAGGCGCTGCGACTCAGCCTGGGCCATTTGCATCACCGGCACACCGGTCCACATGGCGACCACTTCGGCAATATCTTCCGCGCTGACCACCGGACTCTGCGCCCGGTCCCAGCCGGTCTTCAGGCGGGTGAGTTCCTCATTCAGTTCGCCTTCCTGGGTCTCCCAGGTCTTGACATCTTCTGCCTTGCCGTCCTCCTGGGCGAGGGCCAGGTTCTGGCGGGCCAGCTTCAGCTTGGAATAGAGGTCCTTGGCTGATTTGGCCGCGTCTGACTTGTACATGCGCACGCGGGAGGAGGATTCATCGACCAGGTCGATCGCCTTGTCAGGCAGGAAGCGGTCGGATACATAGCGCGACGAGAGCCGGGCGGCCGCTTCGAGGGCATCGTCCGAGATGACCAGGTGGTGGTGCTCCTCGTACATCTTGCGGATGCCCTTGAGGATCTCGATGGTCTCGTCCACGCTGGGTTCGTCAACCAGGATGGGCTGGAAGCGGCGCTCGAGGGCCGCGTCGGATTCGATGTGCTTGCGGTATTCGTCCACGGTGGTTGCGCCGATGCACTGCAGTTCGCCCCGCGAGAGGGCGGGCTTGAGGATGTTGGCCGCATCGACCGCCGATCCGGCTGAACCAGCCCCGACCAGCAT
Source organism: Chloroflexota bacterium (assembly GCA_043826785.1). Lineage (GTDB taxonomy): Bacteria > Chloroflexota > Anaerolineae > Anaerolineales > Villigracilaceae > JBDRPT01. The sequence goes on from JBDRPT010000057.1 coordinate 4,103, forward strand.
GTGGAACTCGTCGATGAACAGGATCGACCCCGCTGATTTCAGTTCGTCGATGACCCGCTTGAGCCGCTCCTCGAACTGGCCGCGGTACATCGTCCCGGCCACCAGCGAGCCGACGTCCAGCTTGAGGACGCGTTTGTTCAGCAGCGGGGCAGGGACATCGCCTTCAATGATCCGCTGCGCCAGCCCCTCGACGATGGCCGTCTTGCCGACGCCCGGTTCACCGATCAGCGCCGGGTTGTTCTTGGTCCGGCGGGCGAGGATCTGGATGACCCGCTCGATCTCCATCTGGCGACCGATGACCGGATCGAGCTTGCTCTCCTCGGCCAGGGTGGTCAGGTCGGTGGCCAGTTGGTCAACCAGGGGGGTCTTCGGCTCTTTGCCGCTGGACTTGGCCGTCTCAGCCACCGGCGAGGGCGAGGAGGCCCCCTCCTGCAACACGCGGCGAACCTGGCGGCGGATCTGGTCGGCGGTCACGCCGAGCTTGCGTAGCACTTCGACTGCGTTACCCTCGCCACGGACCAACGCCAGCAGGAGGTGCTCGGTGCCGATGTAATGGTGGCCCATTTTGCGGGCCTCATCCAAGGCTTGTTCCAATACTTGCTGGGTATCCGGCCCGAGTTCGATCCGCCCGCCTGTGTAGGCGCCTTCGCCGCTGACGCGGCTGGTCATCTCGCGGACACGGTCTGGGTCGAGGCCTAGTTCGCGCAGGACGCGTCCGGCGACGCCGCCGTCTTCTTCCAGCAGCCCGAGCAACAGGTGCTCGGTGCCGATCGATCCCTGCGCGGCGCGTTCTGCTTCCTGGTGAGCCAGGCTGAGCACGCGCCGGGCGCGTTGTGTAAATCGTTCCATACTAGCCATAGGTTTCTCCGCAACTCATTCCGACAATATCTGTCGGGTTTGATTGTACCAAAAAGCAGGGGGGTTATTGTATGAGGAAGATTAGAATTTCCGGTCGTGGCGGCGCCCCGCCCCGACTCAAGCGGCAAGCAGTTTCAAGGCTACAGTCGCCAGGCTGGCCGCCAGCAGGATGACTGGAAGGTCAGGTGCAGCGAGCGGTAGGTCTGCAGGAGCGAATCCTGCCAGGCCGCGCCGCTGAGCAGGTAGGCGAGCCTGTCGCCGGGGGGCAGGGGGTTGGGAGCCATGGCTGTCCTTGTGCAGTCAGCGGTTGTCGCCGTCGCCGCCGATCCGGCCGCGCTCCAGCCGGTCGTAGAGCTTGGCGATGTTTTTCTCGGCCACTTCATCGAGACTGAGGTCCAGCTCGGTGCAGACCTGGGCCAGGTACCAGAGCACGTCGCCCAGTTCGGACGCCAGGGCAGCGCGTTCGGTTTCCCCGATTACGCCGGCCTTGTCACGGAAGATCTTCTTGACCTTGCCGGCCACCTCGCCGGCCTCGTTGGCCAGCCCGAGGGTCGGGTAGACGACCGGGTGCCCGATCGGGGGGTATTTGGCGGTCTTGCGGGATTTGGTCTGGTAGTCTGTGAAGTTCATAGGCATTTTAGTCACTCTCAAAAATAATATCCAATGCTTCTTCGTTGAAGCCCCCAAAGTAAGGCTTGGTTTTTGCCTCACTCCAATCGATGAATCTGTAGTTTTGTTTAAAACGGAGTATCTCTTCATTATCGTTTTTAAAGTCAATAATTCTTAACCGTGATTTTTTACCGGCAGTTGGATCATTGAAAAATTGATAATTCCGGATCAGCCAATACAATGCCTGCCGAATATATTCGTCATGCGGCGGAAGTGAATATCCAATAATTGCGATTTTATCCTCATAGGCTCCTGAATTCATAAAACCATACCAGAATTCCCTCAAATAATCCAAGTAAACCAATTTATTGTATGATGGTGAAATGAGTTCTGGTGATTCTAAAAGAAAAGAACTTTCAGCAAGATACTCATCCAATCTTTCGAGAACATAAAGGCTCCGAAGAGGATTGTCTCGGGAAACATCGCGTTCGTCTACTAATGGATGGAGATAGTTATCTCTTCTGCCATCGAATATCTCGTTGGGAGGATTGTCCGTAAGGCCATGATATTTTTCTCGTTCTTCTTTAAAACTTTGATATCCTGATTTGTCAAACCAATTTATTGAACCGTGCATTTTTAACAAAACCACCTCTTGAGTAGTAATATCCACTTCGCCACCACCCAAAGGCATTGGGCTTGGTTTTACAACTCGGTGAGGATAAAGCCGATAAGAAATATTCTTTTGCTTTAGAGCCGTTTCAACAACAGTATCGTAGTTAAAAGTAAATATCCAGTCATGAGGTTTAAGCCGTTCGACAAATTTCTCATAGAGCAAGAATTTGTCCGCGCTTATTTCCTTTTGGTGTTCATACAAGACAAATGCGATTAAGTTCTTGATAATGAGTCGGCTGTCATTTCTAGACCAAGTATGGCTGCCTTGTAGTGCCAGATAATGCTGTATATCAAGGAATGAGACAAATTCTTCGAGATAAATTGGCTCTTTTGGCTCAACCCCTGTCCTGGATTGATAATAATCTCGATAATTATCTAGGTCATATTTCAACTGAATATCGTACAAGTGCCTCTTCCGAGCTTCCTCGATGATTTCACAGAAGAGTTGATCGCCGAGCGGAAGTCCGGCGGGCCTCGAAAACCCCGCGCCTAAGAAGAATATTGCCATCTATACAAATCCTTCGCGGTTAATTCACTCTTCCAGTAGATAAGCCAGCACCCACTTGGTCGTTGCCAGCAGGGCTTCGGTGTGGGTACGCTCGTAGTTGTGCGAGGCATCCACGCCGGGACCGATCAACGCCACGGCCGCGTCCGCGCCGGCCCGCCACCAGGCCCCGCCGTCCGAGCCGTAGTAGGGATAGACATCCACCTTGTGGGGGATCTTGTATCTCTCGGCCAGTTGGCGCAGGCGGGTCGAGAAACCGTGGTGGTACGGTCCGCCGCTGTCCTTGACGCACAGCGAGGCGCTGAACTCGTCCGAGTTCTGGCCCTCGCCGACGGCTGCCATGTCCACCGCCAGCAGCTCGTGGACATCGGCAGGGATACCCGCCGCCGCGCCGTGCCCGACCTCCTCGTAGTTGCTGACGTGGAAGTGGGTCGTCCGCCTCGGGGTCAGCCCGGCAGCGCTGAGCGCCTTGACCGCCGCCAGCATGCAGGCGACGCCGGCCTTGTCATCCAGGTGGCGCGAGCGGATGAAACCGGCGTTCATCTCGAGGCGCGGGTCCAAGACGACGAAGTCGCCGACCTCGATGCCCAGGTCGCGGGTCTCGCCTTCGAGCGCTGCCCGGGCATCCAGGCGGACCTCCAGGCTGTCCTCGTCGCGCTTCATCTCGCCCACCTCGCCGCCGAAGATGTGGCTGGAGGCCTTGATTAACAGGATCGAGCCGCGCACTTGCCTCCCGCCGCGGGTGTAGACCGTGCAGCCCTCGCCTTCGATCGTGTTCCACTGGTAGTTGCCCAGGCGGGTCAGCTTCAACCGCCCGTTGGTCTTGATCTCCTTGACCATCGCCCCGAGGGTGTCCACGTGGGCGGTGACGGCGCGGGCCGGCTCGTCTCCGGGCCAGGCGGCCACCAGGGCGCCCTTGCGGGTGCGCGAGATTTCCAGGCCCGGGATGGCCGCCAGGGTCTGTTCGCAAAGCGCCACGGCAGGTTCGGTAAAGCCAGTCGGACTGGGGGTATTGAGCAGGCTAGTGAGGAAGTCAAGCAGGAAGCGGGTATCAATTTCAGGGAGTTTCAAGATTGTCTCCATGCGTTGGGTCCAACCCATCGAAGGCGGCGATCTTCTGGCGCCACTCCTGCGGGATGGGGATGGATTGACCCTGGCGGTAATCGAAGGCCACCTGGATGGATGTGCCGGTGGCCAGGAGGTGCCCGGTCTCGACCTCCTCCAGGCGGTATTCCATTTCCAGGCTCTTGTTGCCCAACCTGGTGGTGGCCATCCCAACCCGGATGTCCTTGCCGAAATTAACCGGGGCCAGGAAGGTCACTTTCACTTCGGCCAGGATGATGCCGACATCCAGGAAGGACTGGTCGTTAGAAAACAGGCCGAGTTGGATCAGGTAGTGAACGCGGGCCTGCTCGAAATAGGTCAGGAACTTTGCGTTGTTGACATGGCCCTGGGGGTCCAGGTCGCCGTAACGGATTTCGATGGGGTGGTGGAAGCGGTGTCTGGTCATTGATATTAATCCGAGGGTGATATCGAAAATTATACTCGTTTAAATTCGGGGAAAGTGTTAGAATATATGTGCTACATCGGGTTGGTAGCTTGGAAACAGGGTAAACCCAGCCCGGTAGATAAAAACTGAGCACATGGATGAGTGCATTGCTGATCAGCGTTTTGATCTTGAAAAAATCATTTACTGCTCCTTGCATAAATATTCGAATTGGATTGGCCAAAAACCAGGGAGTACACGACAACCATGGTTCAAATATTTACGCAGCACTCGGAAAAAGGACACCCATGTTTTATATGCAGGCAATATGAAGACCCTGCGCGCATCTGAAATTGGCACCTACCTGTTCTGCGCCCGGGCCTGGTGGTACCAGCGCAATGGCGCCGAATCCGAGAACCAGGCCGAGCTTGCCAGCGGGACGGTCATCCACGCCCGCCACGGGCGGCAGGTGCTGACCGCCGGGCTGACCCGCGCTCTGGCCTTCCTGCTCTTCCTGGCAGGCCTGACCCTGCTGGTCGCCTATTGCACTGCCCGTTTCATCTAGGACGGTTCCAGACAAAGCCGCGGCCCCATGCTCTATTTTGCCCTCGCCCTCCTGCTCCTGGCCCTGTTCCTCTTCTGGCTCGCCTATCTCCAGCGGAGCCAGACTGGCCTGCCCGGCGGGCGGGTCATCTACACCGACACGCGCGGCTGGGGCGCTGTCGAGAAACCGCTCTACGACGCACACCTGGGCCTGACCGGCAAGCCGGATTACATTGTTGAGAAAGAAGGCCAGGTCATCCCCGTGGAGGTCAAATCGGGTCGTACACCGGATGCTCCGTATGACTCGCATATCTACCAGTTGGCGTCCTACTGCCTGCTGATCGAGAAGGTCTACGGCAAGCGGCCTCCTTATGGCATCATCCACTACCCCGACCGAGATTTCGCCGTCGACTACACCCCGCAGCTCGAAGCGGCCGTGCTCGACCTGTTGGCCGAGATCCGCCGGGCCGAGCAACGGCGGGGGCCATCCCGCTCACATGAGGAACCCGTCCGCTGCCGGCGTTGCGGTTACCAGCTCATCTGCGAACAGCGTCTCAAATGAACCCTGGACCGGGGGAACAACACCACGACAAGGTATAATTATCCTGCCTATGCTCGGACCCTTCCTTCCAAAACATCTCGCTGTTGCCGCCTATACCCGCATGCCTGAGTCCGTCACCCAGGCGGCGGCGATTGCCGAATACCTGACAGGGCATGACCTGCAGGTATTCCACGGCGCGCTGGACGACGAGGAACTCGCCCGCCAGGTCCGGGAGGGGACTTTCGATCTTCTGGTGGTGGTGGGCGGCGATGGCAGCATGCTGCGCGCCGGACACCTGTGCGCTCCGTACGGGGTGCCCATCCTGGGGGTCAATACCGGCCGGCTCGGATTCCTCATCCAGGTCAGCCGGGACGAATGGCGCCTCGCTTTCGAACGCTTGCTCAAGGGCGAATTCTGGATGGAGAGCCGGATGATGATCCGCGCCGAGCACTTCCGCGGCGGGCAGTCGCTGGGCAATTGGCACGCCCTCAACGAGGTCGTCGTCTGCCGCGGCCAGGCCATCCGCCCGGTGCGAGTCTCGGCCAGCGTCGACGACCGCATGCTGACCACCTACGTGGCCGATGGCCTGATCGCCGCCACGCCGACCGGTTCGACCGCCTACGCCCTGGCTGCCGGAGGTCCCATCCTGCCGCCGGAGTTGCGCAACATCCTGCTCGTCCCGATCGCCCCGCACCTCTCGGTGGACCGGGCGGTGGTACTCTCCGAGGGCACGCCCGTCCGCATCGACCTGCGCGACGGCGAGGCGGTGCTCAGCGTCGACGGGCAGAACCCCATCCCGCTGGCCATCGACGACCATGTCGACATCCGCGCCGGCGACTACGGCGCCAAGTTCGTCCGCTTCGGCGACCCCGGCTACTTCTACCGCAACCTGACCGCCCACATGAACCAAAACCCGACCATAGGCCTGCCCCGATGACCGAATCGCTCCCCATGCTCTATTGCGCCAACCACCCGGCGGTTGAGACCACCCTGTGTTGCAACCGCTGCGAGAAGCCCATCTGCACAAAATGCGTCGTGCGCACGCCGACCGGCTACCGCTGCAAGCAATGCGTCCGCGGTCAGCAGAAGGTCTTCGAAACCGCCGTCTGGTACGATTATCTGCTGGCCTTCGGCGCGGCTGCACTGGGGTCTTTTGTTGCCAGCCTGCTCGTGACACTGGTAAGCACCTTCTTCTTCGGACTGATCGTCCTGCTGGTGGCCCCGAGCGCGGGTATCGCCATAGCAGAATTGACCCGTTTCGTCACCCGCCGGCACCGCTCGATTACCATGTTCAAGACCGCGGTTGCCGGGATGATCGCTGGCGGCATCCCAATGATGTTGGTCGTTGCCATCCCCGCCCTGATGGTCTTTTTTGGCAGCGGGCTGGGCGGCCTTTTCGCCCTCCTGCCGGCCGTCTGGCAGGGCGTCTATCTCGTCTTGGGGGTCCCGGCAATGTACTATCGCCTGTCGGGAATCCGCATCAACAGGTGACCCGGCCATGCTGACCGAACTGCGCATCCAGGACTTTGCGATCATCGACCAACTCGAACTCAAGATCGGACCGGGCCTGCTCATCTTCACCGGCGAGACCGGCGCGGGCAAGTCGATCATCATGGACGCGGTCGAGATGCTCCTGGGCGGGCGGGCCGATGCCACCGCGATCCGGTCCGAAGCGGACCAGGCGCGGGTGGAGGGCACCTTCAAGCTGACCGGCCCAGAACGCGCAGCCGTCCATGCCATCCTGCAGCGCGAGGAGTTGCTCGACGACCAGGATTTCGTCACCTTGAGCCGCGAGATCCGCCGCGAGGGCCGCAACGTGGCCCGGGTCAACGGGCGGACGGTAAATCTGGGGCTGCTCAAGGAGCTCGGCGAGGCCCTGGTGGATATCCACGGACAGTCCGAACACCTCTCGCTGCGCAACGTGCACGCCCACCTCGGCCTGCTCGATCGATATGCCGAAGTCGAGTCGCTGCTGGCTCCCTATCGCTCCACCCACCGGGAACTCCTCGCCATCCGCCGCGAATTGGCCGAACTGCGCCAGGTCCAGACCGATGCTGAGCGGCGCACCGAGTTGCTCAACTACCAGGCTGAGGAGATCGAGGTCGCCCGATTGTGCCCGGGCGAAGACGAAGAACTGCGCCTGGAGCGCGAACGCCTGGCCAATGCTGAGGCGCTGGCCTCGCTGGCCCAGCAGGCCCTGGCCGCCCTGGACGAGGGAACACCCGAATCCCCGGCCGCGACCGACCTGATCGGCCAGGCGGTGGGGTCGTTGGCCAAATTGAGCGAGATCGATTCGGCCCAGGGGGAACTGTCTGAGCGCGCCACCCTGTTGGAAGAGAACCTGGCCGACCTGGCCCGCGGCCTGCGCGATTACCTCGAGACGATCGAGTTCAACCCCCGCCGGCTGGAGGAAGTGGAGGAGCGCATCGACCTGATCCACCGCCTTGAGCGCAAATATGGCGGCAGCATTGCAGCGGTGATCGCCTTTGCCGCCGAGGCGCGCAAACAACTCGAAACCATCACCAACGCCGGTGAACGACTGGCCGAACTGGAGCAGTCTGAGGTGGGGTCGCTGCAAAAGCTGGCTACCCAGGCGCTGACCCTCTCGGAGAAGCGCAAACAAGCTGCTGACCAACTAAGCGCCGCCATCGAGGTCGAGCTGGATGACCTGCACATGGCTTCCGCCCGGTTTGCGGTCGATTTCCAGGTCCGTGCCGAGGCGCAGGGCATCCCCCTGCCGGACGGCGGGCAGGCCGCGTTCGATGCCAGCGGGATCGACCGGGTCGAGTTCCTGGTTGCCCCCAACCCGGGCGAGGGGCTCAAGCCGCTGGCCCGAATCGCCTCCGGAGGCGAGACCTCCCGGCTGATGCTGGCGCTCAAGAATGTCCTGGCCCGCGCCGACCAGGTGCCCACGCTCATCTTCGATGAGATCGACCAGGGCATCGGCGGCCGCGTCGGCGGGGTGGTCGGCGAGAAACTCTGGAACCTGAGCCGCCAGCACCAGGTGCTGGTCATCACCCACCTGCCGCAACTGGCCGCCTTCGGCGACGCCCACTGGCAGGTGCAGAAGGTTATCGCCGGGGAGCGCACACTGACCAGGGTCGACCGCCTGGAGAACGAAGCGCGCACCCTTGAACTGGCCCAGATGCTCGGCGAGGTCAGCGAAGGAACCCTGCGCTCCGCTCACGACATCCTCCAGGCTGCCCAGTCAACCAAGACGGGTGGAAAATAGGCCGAACCGGTCTTGCGCGAGCCTTGGACCAGTGAGTCAGACAGCGAAAAAATATGACACCCGGGGCATCTCAGGCTGAGTGATGTTGTTCGGCTTGATCCCCCGAAAATCCCAGAAACCCGAATCCAGATGGATCATAGCGAAAATAAAACCCCCTTCTCCCAGGAAGAGACCCAGCCTGGCCGGCGCAAGCCCGGTTTGGAGCAATACCAGCCCATCCACACAGACCGGCCGCGCCCGGTGGAGCGGTCACGGCTCCCCGAGGTGCGCAGGAAGACCGGACTAAACCGGGTCAAGCTTTGGGTCCTGCTGGCGGTCTTCCTGGCAGTTTACTTCCTCTTCCCGCTGCGCACCAATGTCCTCATCCTGGGTACAGACGACATGCCTCACCGGGGGACGCTGGGCCGCACCGATACAATGATCCTGACAACGGTGGTCCCCTTCAAGCCCTACGTCGGCATGCTCTCGATCCCGCGCGACCTGTGGGTGGTCATCCCGGAGGTGGGCGCCAACCGGATCAACGCGGCATATTATTTCGCCGAGGCCGGCCAGGCCGGGAGCGGCCCGGGTGCAGCCATGCAAACCGTGCGCACGAATTTCGGCCTGACGGTGGATTATTTCGTGCTGATCCGCATGGACGGTGTCGCGGATGTCGTCGATGCCCTGGGGGGTGTGGATATCACCCTGGAGAGGTCATTGGGCGGGTTACCGCCCGGCAGCCACCATCTGGACGGCACCCAGGCGCTGGCCTTCGCCCGTGAACGCTACAGCGCCGACGACATCGCCCGCCTGGCGCAGGGTCAGTTGCTGATCAAGGCCCTCTTGAAGAAGGGGCTCTCCCCGGCAGCCTGGTTACGCTGGCCCCTGGTGATGGTCGCGGTCGCCAGGGCGGTCGAGACCGATATCCCGATCTTATTGTGGCCTCGCCTGGGGCTGGCATTGCTGCGCGCCGGTCCGGAGGGGATGGATGCCCGGGTGATCACACGCGAGATGGTTTCCCCGTTCACGACCGGGGGAGGCGGGCAGGTATTAGGCCCAAACTGGGAAGCGATCAACCCTGTCCTGCTGGAGATGTTTGGCGAATAGTGGTTCTCCCCGGGGTGGACAACCTGGCCGCGCTATGCGGATCACAAGTTCTCCAGGGTGGAGGTGGAACCGGCGTTTTTCTGCATCTTTTGGGATGTTTCAGCATCCAAATGAATAAGATCACTCAATCTAACAACCATAGGAGATGAAATAATGAAAACAAACATGGGCTCCATCGACCGCATCGTCCGCCTGATCCTCGCGGCTGTCTTCGCCTACCTGTACTTCAGCGGCGCGGTGACGGGCACACTGGGCATCATCCTGCTCGTCCTGGGCGGGATCTTCGTGCTGACCAGCCTGGTCGCAATCTGCCCGTTGTACCTGCCGTTCAAGTTCAGCACCCGCAAGGAATAGGCTTATTAGCCCGGGGCGGGAGCGTTCCCGCCCTGATCCTCCCAATGAATAAGAACGATTTCCTCTCCAGTCTCAAAGACAACCCCCTGCCGGTGGTCGTGGATTTCTGGGCTCCGTGGTGCGCGCCATGCCGGGCGATCAAGCCGGTGCTCGAACGCCTGAAGGAACAATATCATGGCAAAGTGGATTTGATGGAAATCAACGCCGATGAACAACCCGACCTGGTGCGAGGTTTTTCGGTAGCAGGCATCCCGACCCTGGTTATTCTTCACCAAGGCAAGGAGACCGCGCGGGTTACCGGCGCGAAGCCGCCCCGGTTTTATGAAGAGATGTTCGCTGCGCTTGCTTCCGGGCAGACCAAGATAAATAGCTCGCTTCCCTGGGGCCAGCGCCTGCTTCGGCTGGGCGCCGGGGTTTTGATCGCGGGGATTGGGGTCAGCAGTGGTTCCTGGTTGCTGGTTCTCCTCGGCGGTGTGGTCATGTTCACCGGATTCTATGATCGCTGCCCGATCTGGGCTGGGCTGACCTCTTTTCTCCGCCGCGGCAGGGGATGATTTGCGCCGCGCACCGGTCGCCGTGATGCCTCAAAGCAAAATGTTACTATGGGGATACGTTGCCTCAAAGCGGAATGTTACCGTGAGATATTCCAAAGTTTAGCCACTTTTGCGTCGATCGAGGTTCGGAGTTGAACCGGATTGAGTTGGACATACAAG
>JBDRPT010000058.1:0-16044 GCA_043826785.1 Chloroflexota bacterium
TATGCTGCTCGCAACACCTGCACCATCGCCTTGTGCGGGATCAAGTTTTTCTTCCAACACACCCTGGGCAGGGAATGGAAGTTCTTCGAATTTGTGCGCCCACCCAAAGAGAAGAAACTGCCGGTTGTGCTCGGCCGGGACTGGATGAGCATCCAGCTCGACAGCGGCGACGATCTGATGGTTTTCGTCTTTCACGAGGGCGGTGGCCAGTTGGTGACACTTTTTCGGGCCGACGGGACCGTTACCACGATCCTCGATTTCACGTTGACGGCGACCGGCCAATGGTCCAGCCCGAGCACCGGAGCGATCTACCCCTCCGGCTGGCGGCTGGTCATCCCGGAAATCCAGGCTGATCTCATCGTGACCCCCGTGCTGGTGGACCAAGAGGTGATCAACGCGGACTACCCCGAAGGCACCTATTGGGAGGGCAGCAGCGTAGTGACAGGGACGTTCGCTGGGCGACCGGCGTCGGGCGCGGCTTACGTGGAACTATCCGGCTATGTGCACCCGTGAACAGGCAGGAGATATAACCAATGGAAATCATCGCGAAAGTGTTGACAGTCTTGGGGTTGGGCATGATGGATATATGGATTGCCATCCCCACCGGGCTGACGCTGAATTTGCACCCGCTGGCGGTGTTTCTCGCTACCACGCTGGGTGAGGTAGTGGGCGCTCTGATCATCCTGTTGCTCGGCGAGCAGGCGCGTGCCTGGCTGCTGCGGCGGCGCGGCGGAGAAACGGGTAGCCCAAAAAACAAGCGCCTCCACCGCATCCTGGAACGCTATGGCGCAGCCGAGTTGGGATTTTTTTCGCCTTTGTTCATCGGCGCGCCGTTGGGGACCGCGCTGGGCCTATCGCTGGGTGTGCCGGTGCGCCGCCTGCTGCTCTGGATGAGCGTGGTGGCGTTCTTTTTGAGCGCGTTGTGGACGGCTGGCAGCGCGCTGGGGCTGGCCAGCATTCAGTCATTGTTACATTGAAATGGCAGGCTACCAACATATCTTGTTTTGATGAGAAAACGAAAATGTCTACATATGAATTTCCATGGCTCATGAACGATCTTACCGACCCGTGCCATCGCGAACCGGGCAGCCCCTCGAAGAATGGCTATATCGAATCGTTCAATGGGAAGATGAGAGACGAATTGTTAGCAAGAGAGATATTTAATCGTTGAAGGAGGTACAGGTTATAATCGAGATATGGAGGTAGCAGTACAACACCATCAGGCCGCACAGTGCATTGGGTTATCGACTGCCGGTGCCCGCTGCAATCGTGCTGCAACTCTCTATTTCAACCAATTCGACTAACATTAGAACTGGTATAACTATTGAGGGCAGGTCAAAAGCCTGAGCCGAAACCAGGTTTGCCTGACCGAAAAAAAGTAGCTTATGTCTTTCTTGCGTGATTTACACCTCCGTATTCGCATCAGCCTCCTGGCTGCCTTGGGATTCACCCTGACCTTTGCCATCATGGGCTGGTTAGGAAGCCAGGCCTCAGACGCGACCACCCGGATGCTCTTGCAAGAGCGCCTGAACCTGGCTCGCACCATAGCCCTGCATTTAGATCAGGAGTTGGCGCGCACGTTGAGCCGCCTGGCTCAGGTTGCATCTTTTCCTACCATCGATCTCGAGGATGGCGACCTGGAACCTGAGAAAGCGGAGTTGCGTGCCCTCTACCGCCCTGAGATCTGTAGCTACGCTTTTCTCCTGGACAGAGAGGGCCTGGTTCTGTGGACTGAGCCTTACCTACCCGAAGTGGTGGGCACCTCCTACCCGGAGTGCCCACAGATCCAGGAGGCCCTGCGCACCGGCCAACCGGCCATTGCCTGCGTGACCTACACCCTTACCCCTCAGATCCCCATGGTCATCCTGGTGGTGCCCATCCGCAACCAAGAAGGAAACGTCGCGGGTATATTGGGCGTGGCTATAGATCTCACCTCCCCTACGTTTACCCAAATGTTAGTGGAAATGGCCCCGGGCAGTACTGCCTACATCCAGCTCGTGGATGGGAACGGCATCATCCTGGCCCATACCGAGGGCAAAATTCTCCAGCGCATCGACCACGCCGACCTTTTTATCTCCTTGCTACAAGAGAAGAGGGCTGACATTACTACCCACATCATGAGCGAAGAGGGGCAGGTCACCTCCCGCGAGGTGATTGCCTTCGCGCCTCTGTCCGTGGTGCCCTGGGGTGTAGCTGTGGAGCAGAAGGAGGCCGATCTTTTGGCCCCGGCGCTCGAGACGCGCCGCAAGATGGAGATCCTCTCCGCGATCACTCTGTCCAGTGTGTTCGTTCTGGTCTGGATCGTTACCGGTAGCGTCGTTGCTCCGCTGCGCAAGCTCGTGGTTGCCGCACAGCTTATCACTGCCGGAGACCTGACCACGCCGGTGCCGCACCACGGCAAGGATGAGATCGGCGACCTGGCCCACCATCTCGAGGAAATGCGGGCGTCTCTGGCCCAATGGGGTGAAGCGTTGGAAACAGCGGTGCAACAACGCACCCAACGCCTGTCCCTCCTTAACCACATCGCTCATGCACTCAGCACCACACTGGACCTGGAAGTGTTGCTGGAGATCGTTTTCCAAGAGATCAAGGCCGTGATCGAGACCGATGCATTTTTCATTGCCTTGTACGACCGTGTGACCGGGGAAATGGATTTCCGGATTCAGGTGGACAGGACCGGGTATGAGCCCCGGGCGCGGCGGCCTCTGATCCCGGGACTCACTGCCCAGGTAATCCAGAGCAGGCAGCCTATCCTCATCCACGATTTCGAACAGGAGAAGGATCACCTGCCTCCAGCAAGGTTGTGGGGCACGATGCAGGCCCCGCGCTCGTGGTTGGGCGCGCCTTTGTTGTTGGGCAAGGATGTGGTAGGGGTCATATCCGTGCAGGCATATCGCGCCAACGCCTACGGCGAGGCGGAGCAGGAGTTGCTCAGCACCATTGCCGACTCGGTCGCCGTGGCCATCGAAAACGCCCGCCTATACCAGGAGACCCAGGAACGCGCCGCACGGCTGGCAGCCATCAACCGCGTCTCGGCGGCCACCAGCTTGATCCTGGACTTGAACGAGATCCTTAATACGATAACCCTGCAAATGGCGGAGCTATTTGCCGTCGAACACAGCGGCATCCTGATGTTCGATGAGAAGAAGGAGTGGGGAAGCGTGGTCGCCGAGTATCCACGCCAGGGTATTGCCGCCAAGCAATTCAAGGTGAAAGGTTATCTGGCTGCCGAGCGTATCATCGCTGACCAGAAACCGCTGATGATCGAGGACACGCTGAAGGATCCCCTGATGGCCAAGGTGCGGGATACCATGCGCGGGCTGGGCATCAAATCCATGCTCATCGTGCCTCTGGTGGTCAAAGGTGAGACCATAGGCAGCATCGGCCTGGATGTGATCAAGGAACGCCGCGTCTTCAGCCAGGAGGAGATTGAGCTGGCCCAGACCATCGCCAACCAGGTATGCGTCGCCATCGAAAATGCGCGGCTGTACGAGGCGGAACAACGCCGCGCCGCGCGCCTGGGTGACGTGCTTCAATTGAGTATTGAATTGACATCTCTGCACGAGGAAAGCATCGTATTGAATACACTTGTAACCCGCGTCGCCGTCCTGTCAGAAAGCCCTGTCTGCACGGTGATGCTGGTAGATGAAGAGGCGGATGAGGCCGTGTTAGCTGCGCAAGTCGGTTTGCCAGAGGGCACGCCGCTGGAATTGCGTGTCCCCCTGGCTGTGCCTATAATCCGCAGGTTGCTGGAAACCAGCGAGCCGATCATCCTGCCAGATATTGACCGCGATGCGCCGCAGATGCGCCAGATTCTGGTACGCCGCCAGGACATCCGCGCCTTCTTCGCCTACCCGATGGCGCGGGAAGGGCGCACGATGGGTTTCATCACCCTGAGCAGCCTCACGCCGCGCGTTCCTTCGGCAGAAGAGGTCACCGCCTACCGGCTGCTGGCGGAGCGTGCCGCGGTCGCGCTGGAGAACGCCCGGCTGTACACCGCGCTCCAGGCAGAGCTCGCCGAGCGAGAACGAGCCGAGCAGGAACTCCAGGAGCGCATGCGCGAATTAGAGCGTTTCAACCGGCTAGCCGTGGGGCGCGAGCTGAAGATGATAGAACTCAAGGAGCGCATCCGCGAACTGGAAGCTGGTCGAGAGAGCCGCCCATGAATGCAGAGTCGCTACGCGTCTTGCTCATCGAGGACGATCCCGGAGATACCCGCCTGATCCAGGAAGAGTTAGCCAACGCCGTTGACGCGCCGTTCGACCTGGAGTGCGCCGACCGGCTTTCGACAGGGTTAGAGCGCCTGTCTGCTGGCGGCATCGCCCTGGTCCTGTTGGACCTCGTGCTCCCCGATGACCAGGGGATGGATGCGTTTACCCAGGTGCACGCCCGAGCGCCAGAAGTGCCGATCATCGTATTGACCGGTCTCGACAATGAAAAGCTGGCAGTGGAGGTGATGCAGCAGGGTGCGCAGGATTACCTGTTCAAAGGCCAGATAGATGGCAACCAGTTGATACGCGCCATGCGCTACGCCATCGAGCGCCAACGGGCGGAGAAAGAACTGCGCGAGACGCGCAACTATCTGGAGAACCTGCTCGATTACGCCAGCGCGCCGATCATCGTCTGGGACCCGGCCTCCAGGATCACCCGCTTCAATCACGCCTTCGAGCGCCTGACGGGTTACACTGCCGAGGAGGTCATCGGCCAGGAATTGAGCATACTCTTTCCTGAAGTGAGCCGGGATGACTCACTGAACAAGATCGCCCGCACTTCGAGCGGCGAATACTGGGAGTCGGTGGAAATCCCCATTCTGCGCAAAGACGGGGAGGTGCGGCTGGCCCTGTGGAACTCGGCCAACGTGTATGCCGAGGATGGCGCCACGCTTCTGGCCACCATCGCCCAGGGAGTAGACATCACCGAGCGCCAACGGGCGGAAGTGTCGCTTATGCGACGTACGCTCGAGCTTTCCGCTCTGTACTCGATTGGCCGCTCCGCCTTGCAATCGCTCGACCTAGGCGAGATTCTCGATACTTCCCTGGATAAATTGCTGGAAGCAATGGAAATCGAGGCGGGCGCTGTCTACTTGGTAGACGAGGATGCTACCTTCAGGTTGCATATCCACAAAGGGGTGTCCGCTGAGTTAGGGCGGAACATTACTTTTATAGTCGAAGACAAGATTCTGCAGACTGCCATCGAGCAGAAACTGGTTCTGGTAGATGTCGCCGGCCATCTTTCTGCAGAGAGGATTTCCCTCATCGCTAAAGAGGGTCTACAATCCATGGCAGTTGTGCCACTCGTCGCCAAAGAGCGCGTGTTAGGCCTGCTGTGTCTCGCCAGCCGTAAACCGCACGTCTTCTCACAGGAGCAGGTTGACTTCCTGGCATCCCTCGGCCAGCAGCTCGGCAGCGCCATGGAGAACGCCCAACTTTATGAACAGTCACAAGGCCAAGCCAGAGACCTGGCTCTGCTGCATGAGGTGGAACAACTGCTCGCTACCACGCTGGAGGAGGAAGTCATTTTTCGGGAGATCGCCAGCCGTTGCGTCGAAGTCTTCGATGTAGACTCCTGTCTCGTGCGGTTGGTGGAAAACAGCAACATCGTTGTGAAAGAAGCCTATTTTCGGGTTCCGCAAGACCGGGAAAAGGTTATGCGTCTGTTGGAAGAGTCGCCATTGCATGTGGGAGAGGGAATCGCAGGTCAGGTGATACAAACCGGAGAGGCGGCTATGTCTGGCGAGGAATCAGTGGAAAGCCTCACCTTACCCCCCTACGCCAAATACCTTCTTAACAGGCATTGGCTGGTAGTACCCATGAAGGCGAAGGGACGGGTGATTGGGGTGCTTACCTTGATGACCGGGGAGGCTGGGCTCCGCTTTACAGAGAGGGATTGCCGTTTGGCCCAGGGAGTCGCCAATCAAACTGCCGTAGCCATCGAGAACGCCCGCCTCTTCGGGGAAACCCGCCAGGCCAGGGATGCTGTACTGAACATGCTGGAAGACCTGGAAGAGACCGCCAAGCAATTGCGCATCAAATCCGAGCGGCTGGCAGTGCTTAACGAGCTCGACCGGGTGATCTCCTCCAGTTTCGATCTTGAAGAGACGTACCTGACCTTCGTAGAGCTGGCTGCACGGTTGATTTCTTTCGATCGCACGTCCATCATTTTATTGGATGCGACGGGCGAAAACTGGAATGTCGTCTCGTTCTGGTCGCGAGTCGGGTCGGATTTTCCGGTCGGCGCGCAATTCCCGGTGAAAGACTCGGCGATGGAACCCTTGTTAGCCAGTCGCCAGGCGTGGCTGGGGGACGATTTGGGCGTTCGCGGCGAGTTCTTGGAGGATGAGTTCCTGCGCCCCAATGGTTTACGTTCACGCGTGATGCTGCCGTTGATCATCAGAGACCGCATGATTGGCGCGCTGACCTTTGGCAGCAACCAACCCGGCGCGTACTCTGAGCGCGACCTTGAAGTGCTCACACCGCTGGCTGATCAAATGGCAATTGCTGTCGAGAACGCGCGGTTGTATGCGGCCCAACAGAGACATGCGGCCCAATTAAAAATTATCAGCGAAGTGGGACGGACGATTGCTTCCATCCTTGACCAGCAGGAATTGTTACGCCAGGTTGTCACCATCCTGGCAGAGAGCTTCGGCTACCACTATGCCAATATCCTTCTGGTTGATACTGCGACGGGTGAGATTGTACTGAAGGCCCAAGCCGGTCAAGTCGGCATGGCGCTCGAAGGCTACCGGCTTAAGATTGGTGAGAACGGGATCACCGGCTGGGTGGCCGGGTCAGGTCAACCTCTGCTAGTCAACGATGTGGCTCGGGGACCTCACTATAAATTCGTCGAAGCGCTGAAGGATACCCGTTCCGAACTGGCTGTGCCAATTCTCGTTAAAGGAAAGATGGTCGGGGTGCTGGATGTGCAGAGCATAAAGCTCAATGCCTTCGACGAGGAGGATCTTTTCACCCTGCAAGCCCTGGCCGAACAGACCGCGGTCGCCCTCGATAACGCGCAGTTATACGAAATGGAGCGTCAGGCCAGGCACGTGGCTGAGGCCCTGCACGACAGCACAGCCTCCCTGGCTGGTAGTCTGGATCTCGACCAGGTTTTAGACCGCATCCTGGATGAAGTGCAGCGCGTCATCCCTCACGATGCGGCCAACATTGCCCTCGTTGATGGCGATTTTGGACGCTTAGTCCGCTGGCGCGGCTACGAGCGTCTGGGCATGGGCGCGGGAGCGCCCGGCCCGGATTTCCGCATCTCTGACACTCCCTATTACCGCTATATGGCCGAAACCGGCCAGCCAAAGGTTGTTGAGGATACTGCCGTTGACCCACAATGGATACAATATCCCGGTTTGGAGTGGCTGCGCAGTTACATGGGGGGGCCAATTATCGTTCGGGAGAAATTAATCGGCTTTCTCAACCTGGACAGCGCCACACCAGGATTCTTCGAATTGGGTCATTCCAGGCTGCTCCAGACTTTTGCCCAGCAGGTCGGCGTGGCTATCGAAAATGCACGCTTGTACCAGGAAGTCCTGGCCTCCGAGCAAGAGTACCGTACACTCGTGGAGAATGCCACCGAGTGGATCTGGACCCTGGACATCGAAGGGCGCTTCACCTTTTTCAACAAGCAAGCTGAGATAGCGAGTGGTTACAAAGCCGAAGACTGGATAGGCAAGGATTTTTCTCCGCTGATTGTGCCGGATGATTTGTCCCGTATCCAACCCATCTTTCAGGCGACTCTTAGCGGAGAGGTGCAGAGTTACGATGTATGCATCTATCGCGCCGACGGCAATTTGCTCTACCTGGCGGTCAACACCGCGCCGCTGTATCACGAAGGCCAGGTGATCGGCACGATCAGCTTTGGGCGAGACGTGACCGCTCAGAAGGAGGCCGAGGCAGCCCTGCAGCGGCGGATGACTGAACTGACCGCGCTGTTCGAGGTGAGCACTGCTTTACGCGGCGCGGAGACGCTGGAAGCGATGCTGCCCATCATTTTGAGCAAGACGATAGAGGTGGCGCAGGCTGATACAGGCGCCCTTTTCCGCATGGATGAGAAAACCCATGAGATGATCGCCCATGCGGCTCAGGGTCGGTTAGAGAAACTGAAAGGATTGCGTTTAGCCCCTTCCGAAAGCATATGCGGCTATGTGGCACAGACTTGTACACCTTATCCCTTTGACAACCTGGCCAGCGATCCCCACACCGGAGAGCGGGTGCAGCCATTGGTGCAGGGAGTGCGGGGCGGCATTTGCATACCTTTGCTGACCAGCGAGCAACTTGTGGGCACCCTGATCGTCGGGAGTGACGGTCCGCGTGTTTTCTCCGACGATGAAATTCGCCTGCTCATGGCCATCGCAGATATGGCAGCAGCCGCTATTCGCCGCGCCGGTCTCTTCGAGGAGTTGCAGCACCGCGTCAACGAGCTGTCTACCCTCTTCGATGTGGGCAAGATGGTGACCGCCAGCCTGCGTATCGAGGATGTTTTGGATTATATTGTTCACGCAACAACTCAGGTAGTGCATGCCGAGGGCTGCTACCTTCTTCTGTGGGACGAGAGCGAGGAACAATTGGTACTGCGCGCCGTGGTCGGATTCCCCGCCGCTAACGTAGGCCGCGTGAAATACCGCCCCGACGAGGGACTGGCTGGCTGGGTTTTCCTCGAAGGCCAGACCGTTAATGTCATTGACCTTGGAGGCGATCCGCGCTGGAAGCGTGAACCTCAATCTGAAGCGGCTCTCCCTTCCGCCAAAGCCCTCAATGCCCTCGTCGTTTCGCTAAAGATGGCAGACAAGACCCTTGGCGTGCTGGGCGTGGTTAATAAGATCGGCGCATCTGCTTTTTCCATCGACGACGAGTCCTTGCTTACCACCCTGGCCGGTCAGGCGGCAATCTCTATCGAGAACGCCCGTCTTTATGAGGATGTGCGTAATATATCCATCGCGACCATCCGTTCACTGGCTGCCGCTATTGACGCCCGCGATCCATACACGCATGGCCACTCCGAAGGCGTAACTCGCCTGGCGGTGCAACTGGCACGGCAACTGGGTTGGAATGGGGCGGATCTGGAAGCGATAGAGTTCGCTGCATTGTTGCACGATATTGGCAAGATCGCCGTGCCAGACGCCATCCTCAGAAAAACCGAGCCTCTTACCGCTGAGGATTGGGACATTATTCGCCGCCATCCCTACTTCAGTGCCAAAATCGTCGAGCCGATGGAATCGCTGCAGCGTATCGTCCCATGGATCTATCACCACCACGAGCGTTGGGATGGAAACGGGTACCCCGACGGATTGAAAGGCGAAGATATTCCCTTGGGGGCGCGTATCATTGTCATAGCCGATGCCTTCGACGCCATGGCCACCGACCGCCCCTATCGCAAGGGACTTTTTAAGACAAAAGCGTTGGCCGAAATTAAGCTCTGTTCAGGCTCACAGTTCGATCCACAACTGGCTAAAACATTCCTGAAGTTGATCACCAAGAAAAAAACCTAAGGGAGGTGGACAAATGGCAGGCGATAGGCAGAGATGATTATGCTCCAGTTTCAAGCCCTCCTCCCCAGCACCCTGTGCCACATTGCATCGCGCATTCCATCGGACATCCGGAGCATGACGGCGAGCATGACGCGCGCGTCCAGCGTGGCGATATAGCGTGAGCGGGGCTTCCTGCTCGGCGGCTTTGCGGGCATCGAAGGCCACCTTACAGCCAATGATCTGGCGCTTGTCGAACACCGTGGCCAATGAATCATCATTGCGTCCCCCGTTTTGCAGGCTGACGATGGGAATCCCCTGCGCCAGGAAAAGGCTGCCAGGGCGACCGAGTCGGCATTGGGTGGCAGGGCCGTTCATGTGGAAAATGCGAGTGGTGTTTGAAAGGTGAGACCCAGCTCTGCATGGACCTCGAAAATACGACAGTGATGGTTCCTTACGGGGGTTTCTCGTCCTCCATCGTTGCCGATCATCGATTCGTGTACCTGCTGCCACCAACCATGTCCTCCCAGGCTGCAGCAGTGCTCATGTGTGCTGGTGTCACTGTCTATTCGGCACTCCGGACATACGTGACAAGCCCCGCACTGAAGGTCGCCATCCTCGGAGTGGGAGGGCTGGGTCACCTGGCTATCCAATTCGCCCATGCATTCGGCTGCGAGGTCACGGCGATCTCCTCCTCGCCGGCAAAGAAGGAACAGGCTCTTGAGTTCGGCGCAGACCACTTCATTGACTCCAACGACAGGGATGGCATGCGACAGGTCAATTTTAGCCACGATTTGCTGGTCTGCACAGCGAACGATGGGATTAACTGGGAGGCGCTGCTCTTGATCTTGAAGAAGAGGGGCAGGCTGGTACTGGTCGGCTTTCCGGATATAAAACTAAATTCGACCTACCTTGTGGCACACGAGCGTTCGATTACCGGCTCTCTCCTCGGCAATCCAACAATGATGCGGGCGATGCTCTCATACGCACAGCAGCACGGCATCACGCCCACAGTCGAACTGATGCCCATGTCGCAGGTAAACGAGGCAATTCGGAGGGTCAAGGAGAACGAAGCACGCTACCGAATCGTCTTGGTCAACGAGACGGCTGACGCTGAAGCCTGAACAGGCTGACCAACCACTCCAACACCGATGTTTCTCGCGACAAATGAGGCAGAGGCTTGCGAAAAAGTATGGTAGCCAGGAGAGAGCGAGATGCTGCCCAACCCCGCGTTCTCAGAACGGAGGCCTCCGTTCTCTCGTATAAAATGATGGCCCGCCATTATCTCGGGTACACCTGACCCGGCTGGCTCGCGGAAAGTTGGAGCTTGTCTTGCCCGCCAAGTTACCGTTGAGTGGGAAAGCCGATGCCCGGGCCGCTGGGCAGCTTTGCTCGAGGCCAGTGGGCAGTTCCTTGCATAACATAGGTATTATGAAAACAAAAACGATTCATACGGTTTTGCTTGTCACGTTTATTTTGGCTTCGTGTGCGCCAGCGACAAAAGTCGTTCCAACTGTAACAGTAACTTCACTACCCACTTTGACAATTGCATCACAGCATCCAACAGATACTCCCATACAACCTTTACCGACTCCGACAGAACTCCAACTCCCTTTCGATGACTCGAATGTTGACCACCTATACTGTCAATCGCCAGATGTTTTCTTGTCATTTTCGGAGGCGCAAGGTTTAAGTGACGATGAGATTGCTGGAAAATTAATGGGCCTATGGTTGGCTTATTTCAATGTTCCCCAAGCCCCAGGATATTGCCGAGTCGATGGTTACCGCATTGATAATGTTTATTATGATGAGCGTACACCTGCTTTACCGCTTGAACCTATAGGCGATATTATGCGTGTGGTTCAATTTTCAATTAAACTCATTCAGATACCCAATTTTTGGATGTGTTGGCCAGGCGAAATTGACCAGCAAAATTGGCTTCATACTGGAAACAACGTCGCAGTGTTTCGTTCCAATGATGGCTATACAATGACATTTGCGTTCCCATAAAATTCATTCTTTTCCAGTTTGTATCTTATTGTCTGCGCAGTTTTTAACAGGTGGCGTGTTTTTAGGCGAAAACCTGCCCAAAAAAGTGGGCCTCCGTACTCCCTTCACCCTCCGGGTGCACACGCGGCGCAGGCCGCCCGATAGACGAAGTGGGCTTGAGTGGTCTTGCCCATCAAGGTTGAAGTGAGGATAAAGAAACCTCGCCTTACGACGAGGTTCTCTTGTATTCCGTTGTATTCCGTAACTAGTTTGTCTACGGGCGATCCACACGGGGCTTGGCGATGTTGACTTTGATTTCATTCCCCGCCAGGGAGTATCCGTTGTACTTGCTGATAGCCTTGTCTGCGCTTTCCTGTGAAGTCATTGTGACAAAGGCAAAGCCCTTGGACAGACCACTGACCCGGTCCTTGACCACATCAACCAGGGTGACTTCGCCCTCCTGGGCGAACAGGGCGTTGATTTCGTCCTCGGTGGTCGACTTCGCCAGGTTGCCTACATAGATTCTGATGTCCATTTCTTACTGCTTTCTCCGGCACGGCCGGGAATTGATTGACCGCCAGCGAATAAGGGGGCGGCGGTCTAAGTACAAGGGGAGATCCATTTTCTCAACTACACCTTCAGTGTAACACACATTCCCCTTGCAGACGCGGCGGTCGTGCGTTTGAGGCCGTAATGCAAAGGAACTGGTCGCCCGTGAAGCTTGAAGGCGAGGCGATCCCTCAATGGCCGGAGGGGCTTCCATCAACGTTGGTCCATTCCGTCTATGCCAGCGGCAGTCCCATCCCGGGTCTCTCCTCTTCCGACTCTGATGTCGCATCAGCCAATCTAATGGGCAGCATAGAGGTATACCGTTACTCTCCCGACGATCCGGTGACCCTGAACCGCGACTGGTATCCAATAATCACGTTCGCGCCCTCTGACTCAATGCTCCTTGTGCGAGGTCCGATCTCAGACTCGGATCTCTGGTTCGACAAGATCCCGGAGCACCTTCGTGGCGCTGAAGTCCTGGGGGTTCCACCAAGTCATACCGACGTTCCTGAAGGTGCCCGATAGTTTGGAGGGAGCATCCCGCCCGCCTAACAACTCGCTGAAGCGGACCACGGGCGAGGCGCGAAAATGGAGTGAGGTGTGTTTGCAGAGCCGCTCAGCTCGAGGCCGTTTGCCATGCCCAGGCAGAAATGATTACCTGATCAAGCGATGTTGGCGCAGATATGGGCATCAAGGCGATTGCACACAGGTCACCTCAATGAAACCCCCTTGATATAGAGTACAATAGCAAGATATTTTGCCCAGCACTATGCTGAAAACCATTGAAATATAGGTGGATTTCAGCAAGAATGGCATTGGTAATAAATAGCCTGGAGAACCATTTAGAAATTGAATTTATCCTGGAAGACATCACCGCTCGAATAATCGATCAAAGATCGCTTTACGCAAAGAAATTTCAATAAAGAGGAGTATGATCATGAGCATCATAGAGGTCAACAATCTAACCAAGTATTATGGGAAAGCCAGGGGGATCGTAGATGTATCCTTTAAGGTGGAGGAAGGCGAGATTTTTGGTTTCATCGGTCCTAACGGGTCTGGAAAATCAACCACGATTCGATTGTTTTTGTCATTGATCTATCCCAGCAGCGGAGACGCAAAAATCTTCGGTAAGGACTGCATTAAGTTTGGATCTGAGATAAGACAAGAAATCGGATATCTGCCCTCTGAGGTTTTTTATTATGAGGGCATGAAGGTACTCGATTTACTGAAATATTCAGCAAGTTTTTACACCAAAGACTGCACGAAAAGGTTGTACGAGTTAGCCGAGATCATGGAACTAGACCTGAGCAGAAGAATAGACGATCTCTCCTATGGGAACAAAAAGAAAGTGGGGATTGTCCAGGGGCTTTTACATCAGCCAAAACTGATCGTCTTAGACGAGCCTACCAGCGGTCTCGATCCTCTGATGCAGCAAAAATTCTTTAAACTCATCAGGGAGGAAAACCAGCGCGGCGCGACAGTCTTCTTCTCGTCGCACATCCTTGGCGAAGTGCAAAAAATGTGCACCAGGGTGGCGATCATCAAAGAAGGCAGCATCATTAATATTCAAGACATTCACACACTGCAAAAAGATAATTATAAAAAGGTCCGAGTTGTGGCCAATGAAATCGATGAAAAGCGATTTGAACTCAAGGGCGTGAGCAACCTGGAGAAGCATAACGGCTCCTTAAGTTTCTTCTATAAAGGTGATATCAACCTGATAACGACATTGATCAGCGAAAAAGTAATCACCGATGTGACGATCGAAGAGCCGACCCTGGAAGAGATCTTCATCCATTATTACGAATAGGTGATGCAGATGAATATATTCAAGCATGAATTCAAAATGAATCTTAAATCTGTGGCAATTTGGTCTGTGTCCATCGCTTTATTGATTCTTATCTACTTGTCCGCATTTACCAGCGTATCAGCGGATGCCGAAATGATGACTGAGGTCATGGCAAGTTTTCCGGAGGAGTTATTGATCGCCTTTGGGATGACGGACATGGACTGGTCATCTGTGCTCGGTTTTTACGGGGTCGTTTTCCTCTTCTGCCAGGTATGTTTATCGATCCAGGCCGCCAATTACGGTTTTTCATTGGTCTCGATTGAGGAACGCGAGCTGACCGCCGACTTCCTGCTGGCGAAACCAATTGGGCGCCCAAAGATCCTGACCAGCAAATTGTTGGCTGCGCTTACGGGGCTGACGATCACGAATATTGTTGTCTGGATCAGCAGTTTTATCGTGATCGATCTGGTCAGGGATGGCAGGGAATATGCGCTAAAGCCCCTGGTGTTGCTGTTGCTCAGCATCGTAGTTTTTCAATTGTTCTTTCTGACGGTCGGGATGCTGATTTCACTGTTGATGAAAAGGGTAAGAAGTGTGACGCCCCTATCGATGGCACTGGCTTTTGGGATGTATGTGCTGAGCGCTTTTGGTGGCATGCTCGGCGACGATACCCTGGAGATCATTTCGCCCTTCAAGCATTTTGACCCGAACTACATCCTCAAAAACGGGGCATATGACACGCCCCTGGTGCTGATCAGTGTAATGGCTATCCTTATTTCCATAGTTGGTAGTTATGTGCTGTATTCAAAACGAAATATCCAATCGGCGGTATAAGGAGACCAAGCAATGAATATCTTTTTGCGAGAATTAAAGGCAAATTTCAAATCCCTGCTTATCTGGGGTGGCATAGCTATCTTATTCATCACCATCGGGTTTTCCAAATTTTCGGCGTATTATGAAAATCCTGAGCTGTTAGCAATCTTGGATAACATGCCCCCGGCACTATTGGCAGCATTTAATATCAGTTCCTTTAATCTAACCACTTTAACGGGCTTCTTTGGTTTGATGTTCACCTACTTTGCGCTGATCTTGTCCATTTCTGCTGCCTTGTGGGGCAGCGATATCATTTCAAAAGAAGAGCGCGATAAAACAGTCGAATTCTCACTTACTTTGCCAGTAACCAGGAGCACTCTGATCACCGCCAAAACTGCTGCAGCCGTGATCAATTGTGTTGGCTTGGCGCTGATCACCTGGGGGGCCGTACTATTAAATGCGGCCAATTACCAACCTGACAGTGAGTTCTACGCTTTTCTGGCTTTGAGTATGCTGGCCCTTTTTATCATGCAGATGATCTTCCTGGCTGTTGGTGTGTTCCTTGGGTGTTCGCTGAAGCAACACAAACGAGCAAGTTCTGTAGCGGTATCTGTGCTACTAGGGACTTATTTCATCTCCATCATCGCGGGGTTGAATGAAAACCTGGAGTTTTTGAAATATTTTTCTCCCTTCAAATATTTCAATCCTGGGACGCTGCTCCATGAATCCAAATTTGAACTCATCTTTGTGGGGTTGTCTGTAGGGATTATCGTTGTTTCTTTGGTTGGCGCGTATGCGACGTACGCGAGGAGAGATCTGTACATTTAGAGCCTGCCCGGAAGTTCCTGCGGCAATAAACACCTGTCCTGAATAGGGCAGGTGTTTTCTTAGAATGGGTTTAGGGGCAAATTGATGGGCTTCTCTCCAATTTGCTTCGGGGATACCCTTTCCCCTTCCGCACCCTCTTCCCTCCGCACCCTCTCCCCTCAGGAGACCTGCGGCGGGTGTACTGCGTGAGGGACCTTCCCCTACGGGGACGCTTACCCTGCGGGTACGATGTCGCAGTCGGCGGGGTTGATATGCTACGCGACGCGGTCCCTTGCGGGGATACTTCGCTGCGCTACGCGAACGCAAACCGTTGAAACTGTCGAAAAAGTATGTGTGGATTCGCGAAAAAAGGTAAGATTCGGTATACTCCTGGCAAGCACAAAGTGCGGAGGAACCGATGGCCAAATACAAAGCCTATGACTATGACCAAATGGTCATGATCCCGATCACGCTTCAAAATCAACTCGAACCGGGGACGCTGGAATACACCATCAACGAATTGGTTGAAAAGAATATTGATCTGTCGGTGTTCGAGGGGCGATATCAAAACGACGACACCGGTGCGACAGCAATTAACCCCAAGATCCTGCTCAAAGTGATCTTG
>JBDRPT010000059.1:0-18689 GCA_043826785.1 Chloroflexota bacterium
TCGCGCTGTCCTTATGCACTCTATTGCGCTATCCGTCTGTTCGTTTACTGCTTCAACAGCAGGCAACTTTACATGCAAAGATATCCAGCTTATCCTGCCCACTTGATCGACTTCGTTAGCCCACTAAAGTAGCCACTCCCGGATGCCCTGCCAAGGAGTGGCTCTTATTGTGGGCTTTTCCTGTGTTTATACCGCGGAGTACGCTGAGAGCGCAGAGATTTCCCTGGTTTTTCTCGGCGAACTCCGCGATCTCTGCGGTGAGATGCTATTGAGCCCACCTTTTTAGCCACTCCCCCTGCCATTTGCCCCTTGGGACAGGCCATTCTTTGGAAACTGTTTCAGATGGCCAGAGTCAGGTTTCGCCGTTCCGCTTCTTCTCCATTACCAAGGCATCCCCGCCGTCATTGTAATATCTTCGCCATGTGTCGGTCGGGAGATATCCTGCACTTCGGTACATTTCAATCGCAGGGTTGTTGTAGTCCCGGACACATAACCGGATCCGATCAGAAAAAATCTGCGCCTCGCAGGCTTCCAGGAGGGCACGGGCGATTCCCCGGCGGCGGTATTCTGGAAGGATACCAATGGTCGCAATCCAGGTGAGATCTTTGCTGCGCCTGGTGTCTGCAGCGATGAAACCAACCATTTCCCCGTGGATCACTGCCTTCAAGCGGATAACTTCTGGCCAGGTGAGCACGGCGAGCAGGTCCAGGAGCGGCCAGGCGTCTTTTGGGAAGCAGGTCTTTTCCAGGTGGCGGAGGCTGTTGAGGTCGCGGATCGTGGCGGGGAGGATGTCCATAGCGTCTGATGTGGATATTATAGAGGCCTCCCGCATCCGCGGGAGGCCTCTATTGTAGTATGTTTTCAGCGAAATGTTCTATTTCTCTTTCGCTTTAACAAAATTCTCGATCATGCTGGTGAATTCCATCGGGAAGATGAACTTGGTAGCAGCACCGGTGCCCAGGCTCTTGAGAGTCTCAAAGTATTGCAGGGTCATTGTCTTCTGGTCGATGGTCTTGGCAGCGGCAAAGATCTTTTCCAGCGAGACGGAGAAACCGTCTGCCTTCAAGACCTGCGCGGATTTCAAGCCCTCGGCCTCGAGGATGGCGCCCTGCTTCTGGCCTTCAGCCTTGAGGATCGCGGCCTGCTTTTCACCCTCGGCGACGTTGATTGCAGCCTCGCGCGTACCGGTCGATTCGGTCACCACCGCGCGGCGGATACGCTCGGCTGACATCTGCCGGTTCATCGATTCTTGGATCTCGCGCGGCGGGATGATCTCGCGGATTTCCACGTTGGTCACCTTGACACCCCAGCGTTCGGTCACCTCGTCAAGACGAGTGCGCAGCATCGAGTTGATATGCTCGCGCTCGGACAGGGCATCATCCAGGGAGATGCCGCCGATCACGGCGCGCAATGTGGTTGTGGCCATACCCTGGGCCGCAGCCTCGAAGTTCCCTACCGCGAGGACAGACTCGACCGGGTCAAGGACTTTGTAGTACCAAATGAAGTCTACCGAGATGCCGGCGTTGTCTTTTGTGATCGCGGTTTGGTGCGGGATCTCGCGTACCTGTTCGCGCAGGTCGACTCTCACGGCCCGGTCGACGACCGGGATTAACAGGATCAAACCCGGGCCGCGGGGACCGACACACCGTCCCAGGCGGAAAACCACCAGGCGCTGGTATTCGGGTACGATGCGGATCGCGTTGGCGACGAAGATCACCAAAATAACGCCAACTCCAATCAATCCACAGGTGATCGCTAAAAACGTATCCATACTTGTTCCTCCTTAGTCATTAGTAGTTACGGTTTGCTAATTGTCTCGGTGGTTTCGAATTTTTCCACTTCGAGGTTAAAACCCTGTTTGGCGAGTACGCGGACGTGGTCGCCCGCGGCGATATGCTGCTCGCTGTGGGCACTCCAAAGCTCCCCGGCCACCTGGACGGATCCACTCTCAAATATCTCAGTCTTGGCTTCTCCAATCATACCAATTAATCTCCCGAGATCATGGGATGGGCGACTCAGGTGGGCCTGGATCGTTTTTCCGATGATCAGCCATAGGAACCCCCCCGCCAGGAGCGATGTGATGATGGCCAGGATTGGGTTGACGCCGGGAGCAAAACCCTCGCCGGGGATTAGATAGGCCGAACCTGCGATGATTCCCATGATGCTGAGGGCCAGGGCGATTTTGCGCTTCTCTCCCCGGATTGCATAGAAGAATGGCACCAGGCTGAGCACCTGGATGACCAACGCCCACCAGTTGAAGCCCAGGTGATAGATGGTGTATCCGGCAATGACCAGGCAGAAGAAAGCTCCAACCTCGAGTATCCCGGTCCCGGGGGTCACCAGGGCGAGCAGGATCAGCATGGTTCCCAGGACGAGAAAGACGTAGGCAACATTCGGGTTGAGTAATAACAGTTCCATATCCAGTCTCCCTTTCTTCGTGCCAGGATGATTATACATCATCTCCTGGTTTCATTAATTAGGACTTACGCATTTCAAGATTGTGAGGGGTGTGATGGGCTGGCGAAGCCAGCCCATCACACCCCCGAATCCTATCCAACTGCGCAACTCCTACTAATCATATACGGATAAACGCCCGTCCGGTTTTACGGGAAGGATGTTTTAGATTAGAATACAGGCCGGTTGAGATTACAGCCAGAATGGAGTCATGGTGCACTTCAACAAGATCTGCGTCCTCGGTCTGGGATATATCGGTTTGCCCACTGCCAGTACCTTTGCCACCCATGGCATCGAGGTTGTCGGTGTGGATGTCAATCCGGAAGTCTTGGCGACCCTGCGTAACGGCGATGTCCACATCCAGGAGCCCGGCCTGCGTACCTTGGTCGAAGCCGCGCTAAAATCCGGCAACCTTCGGGTCAGCGATCGGCCCGAGCAGGCTGATGCCTTTATCATCGCAGTTCCCACCCCCTTTTACGAAGGCAAGGTTGGTGAATACGCTGGCCTGAAATACAAGCTGGCAGATATGGGCGCGGTGACCTCTGCCTGCGAAGCGATTGTCCCTTACTTGCGCAAAGGTAACCTGGTAGTGCTCGAATCGACTTCACCACCGCGGACTACTTTGGATCTGGTGACACCGATCCTGGAAAAATCTGACATGAAAGCAGGCATCGACTTCCACCTGGCATACTCCCCGGAGCGGGTTTTGCCCGGGCAGATCCTGCGTGAACTGATCGAGAATGCTCGCGTCATTGGAGGCGTGACCCCCGAATCGGCTCAAGCAGGACGGGACCTTTACACAGTCTTCGTCCGCGGAGAGATTGTCGAAACCGACGCGACCACAGCCGAGATGGTCAAGTTGATGGAAAACACCTACCGGGATATCAATATCGCCATTGCCAACGAATTCTCCCGCCTGGCCGACCGGTTCGGCGTCAACGTTTGGGAGGCGATCGGCCTCGCGAACCGGCACCCCAGGGTCAACATCCTCCGTCCCGGACCGGGAGTAGGGGGCCATTGCATCAGCGTTGACCCATGGTTCTTTGTCGAGGCGGCACCCGACCTGACCCCATTGATCTATCATGCCCGACAGGTGAACGACAACCAGCCTGAATTTGCGACCGAGCTTGTCAGGAGAGCCGCAGGCACTTTGGAAGGGAAGAAGATCGCCGCCCTTGGGTTATCGTTCAAGGAAGACGTGGATGATTTACGCGAGAGTCCGGCTGTCGAGATCGCCAGTGCCCTGGCGAGCAATGGGGCGGTTGTGAGAGCTTATGAACCCCACAAACCGGATGCCGTGTTTGATGGCTTTACCACCGTGCCTACGCTTGAAGAAGTTCTCCGCGACGCAGACCTGGTGGTAGTCCTCGTAGCTCATACCGTCTTCAAGGGTTTCGTCCCCGCCGAGATTGCTCGGCTGACACCCGCCCGGACCGTTGTGGATATGCGTGGGTTCCTCGACCCGGCAGCCTGGAAGCAAGCTGGCTTCGAACTGTACCAATTGGGAGTAAGAAAATAAGGAAGGGTTGGATCTTCCGGTAATCATGCGCGTCCTTTCAGTTTTTGGCACCCGCCCCGAAGCAGTAAAGATGGCACCTATCGTTCGCCAGTTGCGGCAGACGCCTGCGGTGGAATCATTTGTCTGCGTCACAGCCCAGCACCGCCAGATGCTCGACCAGGTCTTGGACATTTACGATATTAAACCGGATATCGACTTGGACTTGATGCGCGAAAACCAGTCCCTGGCCGAACTGAGCGCAGCCATTTTCAGTCATCTGGATCCGGTATTGGAGCAGCTCGACCCAGATTGGGTCTTGGTCCAGGGGGATACAACCACAGTAGCCATCACCGCATTATTGGCATATTATCGTAAGATCCGTGTCGGCCATGTAGAGGCCGGGTTGCGGACAAATGACAAATGGCAGCCATTTCCCGAAGAGATCAATCGCCGCGTTGCAGGGGCGGTAGCCGACCTTCATTTTGCGCCAACTGAATGGGCGCGCCAGAACCTGTTGCGTGAAGGGATCCCTGACGATACCATCCTCGTTACCGGGAATCCGGTGATCGATGCCTTACAGGCCGCCGTTGCCAGTCCTGAACCGAGCGAGGTCACCCGTTTGCTCGAAAGGATTGGCGTCACCGACACGGGGCGTCGCCTGATCCTGGTGACTGCCCACCGCCGCGAGAACTTCGGTCGACCCCTGGAGGAGATTTGCCTGGCGCTGAATGAACTGGCATCGCGCGGGGATGTGGAAATCGTCTATCCCGTCCACTTGAACCCACATGTCCAGGAGCCTGTCAGGCGCCTTCTGGGAGATGTGCCTCATGTGACTCTCTTGTCGCCGCTAGATTATTTGCCATGGGTCCATATGATGAAGCATGCTTATATCGTCCTGACAGATTCAGGTGGCATCCAGGAGGAAGCACCGGCTTTTGGGGTCCCTGTGCTGGTATTGCGGGAGGTCACCGAGCGTCCGGAAGGCATCGAAGCAGGAGTTGCCAGGCTAGTGGGAGCGGACCAAGCGCAGATCCTTCTGGAGGCAAACCGTCTGCTGGACGATCGTGATGCCTATCGCGCCATGGCGCAAGTGGCCAACCCTTTCGGGGACGGCCACTCCGCAGAACGGATCGTCCGCGGCCTGATTGATTTTGCGAACCGGTAAAGGGCGACTAAAACTGGTTATAATTACCCTGTTATTCGTCGTCGCATTCAAAGGAGGAATGGTATGAATCTGGCAAGTTTTGTCCAAGGATTGGCCTCATTGGCCTGGGTAGTTACGATCGGTTTGGTTGTCCTGGCTGTCGTCCGGGTATCACGGTCGAAACCCCTGAAGGGTAGCCGGTCGATGATCATTGCAATGGTCGCCCTCTCCGTCGTGCTCAGTATCGTTGGCGCCGGGCTTGTGTTTGTCGAGCCGAATGAACAGGGGGTTGTCGTATCGCCGTATGCATTCCGGGCTCCGCGTGGCTACCTCGACTTTACGCTTACTCCTGGCTTGCATTGGGTCGTGCCTGGGGAGAAAGTCGTACTGTATACGATCTCTCGCCTGACATACACGATGGTCTCACAGGCTGGGGAAGGGGACATGGTCGGGGATGACTCCATCCGTGCCCGGACGAATGATGGCCAGGAGGTATTCATCGATGCCTCGGTCATCTATAAAATCGACCCGGACAAAGTGATCCAGTTGCACATCGAGTGGCAGAACCGATACCAGGATGAAGTCGTCCGCCCATTGGCGCGCGGCATCATCCGGGATATGGCCTCGCAGTATGGGATAGAGGAGATCGTCAGCTCCCAGCGTGGCGAGTTGGAGGACAGTATCACAACTCAGTTGGCCCTGAAATTGGCTGAAAACGACCTGCTCCTGGTGGATTTCGTCCTGCGCGATATTCATTTCAGTGATGAATATGCTGCTGCGATCGAACAAAAACAGATCGCCGAACAGCTTGCCCTGCAGGCCGCGTATGTTGTCCAGCAGCGTTTCCAGGAGGCCGAACAAGCCCGCCAGCAGGCCCAGGGTCTGGCGGATGCAGTCGTCATCGCGGCAGAAGGCGATGCAGAAGCGCGTCTGATTCAGGCCGAGGCGGAAGCAGAAGCCTTGCGGATGCTGGCTCTGGCATTGGGCGAAAACCCTGACCTGTTGACATACCTGTATATCACGAAGCTGTCTCCGAATGTGGAAGTCATGTTCCTGCCAAGCGATGCACCGTTCATCTTCCCGTTGCCGGATTCAGTCACACCGTAATCGAGGGCTATGGCAATTCCTAAGAATGGTAAGCAGATCCGCCTGACCAGCCTTTCCAGTTGTGCTGGTTGAGCGTCTAAGCTGAACGCGGAAACGCTGGCGCAGGTTCTGCGCCCCATTCGAAACATATTCAATCCCGGAGATTTCCCGGACCTGCTGGTAGGTCTGGGAAATCCGGATGATGCTGCGGTCTGGAAGTTGGATCACCAGCGTGCCCTGGTCGTGACGACCGACTTTTTCACCCCGGTGGTGGACGATCCCTACGATTACGGCGCGATCTCGGCAGCCAACAGCCTTTCGGATGTGTATGCAATGGGAGGCCAACCATTCCTTGCCCTGAATGTGGCTGCCCTGCCCCCAGACCTGCCCCCAGAATTCAACGGGGAGATCCTGCGCGGCGGTGCGGAGAAGTGTCATGAGGCCGGTGTGGTCGTCGCCGGTGGGCATACCATCCAGGACAAGGAGCCAAAATACGGACTGGTGGTTCTTGGCTTCGTTCACCCCGAGAAGATGGTCACAAAATCGGGAGTCAATCCGGGTGATGTGCTTCTCTTGACAAAGCCACTCGGGTTTGGTGTCACAACCACTGCTTTGAAACAGGGGAAAGCCGAACCCGAAGACGTGGCCGAGGTTGTCGCCTGGATGACCCGCTTGAACAATAGAGCAGCCAACCTGGCGACCGATTTCCACCTGCGCGCTGGGACAGATGTCACCGGTTTCAGTCTTTTGGGTCATGCAATGGAAATGGCTGACGCCTCCGGGGTGGGCCTGCGGTTAATCATGGAAAAGATACCTTTTGTGTCCTGCGCGGCGAAATATGCCGCCAGTTGGACCTTTCCGGGCGGGGCTGCGGATAACCGGCTTTACTTCGGCCCACGGGTTCGCTTCGCTGCGGGAATTCCGGAGGAGAAACAGATGCTGGTCTTCGACCCGCAGACCAGCGGTGGATTACTGCTGGCCGTACCAGCAGGAAAATTGGGGGATCTGCTCGAGCGTGCTGAAGCGATAGGTCAACCTGCCTGGGTCATCGGCGAGGCGATTGAGGGAGAGGGCGTCGAGGTTGTCTAAAATGATCGGAGTTTATATTTGATGGCACATTTCGGTCTCTGGGTCCTCACGAGCTTTCTCTAATGTGGCATGAACTGGCGCTTCCCTGGCAAATCTGTCTATCCCTTGCCTGGGAAGCGTATTGCGATGGTTGTATCCCTATCGGCGCTGTCGTAACCGGCCCGGATGGAGAGATCATCTCCCGGGGCCGGAACCGGATCTACGAAAATAAGAAACCCGAAGGGCATACCAACGGACAGGTGTTAGCCCATGCTGAAATGGAAGCCTTGTATGCGCTCGATTACGACGCGATCGATCCGCATGCCTGTTGCCTCTATACGACCACAGAGCCATGTCCCATGTGCATAGGAACATTTTACATGTCTGGGTTGCGGACGCTTCACTATGCATCCAGAGAGCCGTTTGCCGGCAGTGTGAACATGCTCGGTACTACCTGGTACATGAGCCGGAAACCGATTAAAGTCATCCATCCGGAAAACAATTTTCTCGAGGAGTTCATCATTGCTCTCTTTGTTGAACAGGATAGCCATCTCCATCGAGGCAGCCTGCCGGAGGGGATCTTCTTCGACAGGTGGAGACAGGCAATCCCCGGTGGGGTCGAGTTGGGTCTGGTATTATCTGAATCGGGCATCCTCAGAAGGCACCACGCTGAAGCCAGCGACATCAGCGTGGTTTATAATCAGATTGAATCTCTAGGAAAATAGGAAGTGATGTCAAATTTTATTAATGAGTTAATCATCATTCTTGTCCTTCTCGTTCTTAATGGCGTCTTGGCCATGTCGGAAGCAGCGTTATTGTCGGTTCGCAAAGCTCGATTGCAGAGTCTCGCCAACGATGGGGATCACAAAGCGAAAGTAACGCTCAAACTATTGGAAAACCCTAACCAATTCCTGTCTACGATTCAGGTTGGGATCACTTTGATCGACGTCCTCACCGGCGCGATCGGTGGCGCGACACTCGCAGCATACCTCGCCCAGTATATTGCTCAAATCAAAAGCCTGCAGCCATACAGCGGGACCCTTGGCCTGGTTATAGTTGTGCTTATCATCTCCTATTTCTCTATCGTCTTCGGAGAACTGGTCCCCAAGCGGCTGGCGATCCGCGATCCCGAACGGGTTGCCGGTCGAGTGGCTGGCGCGATGACCTTCGTCTCCAAACTCTTTTCGCCGATCACCAATATGTTGGGCGGTTCAACGAACCTGGTATTGCGCATGATCGGAGTCCGGCATACCGAACCTCCCCCCGTTACCGAAGAGGAAATCCAGGTATTGCTCGACCAGGGTACGCAGGCGGGCGTGATCGAAGCGGCCGAACAGGACATGGTCCAGGGTGTGTTCTCGCTGAATGACCGCCGGGTGAATTCGCTGATGACACCCCGTAATGAGATCACCTGGTTGGATATGAATGACAACCCCGACGAGATCCGCAGGAAACTTGCCTCAAGCCCATATTCGCGTTTCCCCGTTTGCCGGGATAGCATGGACCACGTCCTCGGGGTCGTAAAAGCCAAGGATGTGCTCCTCGGCATGAGTGACCAAAAACCCGAGTATCAACAGATCTTGAAACCAGCTCTTTACATCCCCGAGACTGCCTTTGGATCGCGGGCGCTCGAGATGTTCAAGGCGCTGGAAGGCGAGATCATGCTTGTCTTTGACGAATTCGGTGTTGTCCAGGGGTTGATCACGCTCTCCGATATCCTTGAAGAGATCGTCGGGGATATCGACATCGGCGAACCGCAGGCGACCCAACGCCAGGATGGCTCCTGGTTGCTGGATGGCAAGCTGCCGATAGATGACTTCAAGGAAATCTTCAACCTACGGGTTCTCCCCGCTGAGGAAGAATACGAGACCCTGGGTGGCTTTGTGATGACGACCCTTGGTAGGATTCCTGTCGATGCCGACAACTTCGAGTGGAGCAGTTTGCGTTTTGAAGTGATGGATATGGATGCAATGCGGGTGGATAAGATCCTGGTTACTACCCTGCCCATACGGGCGCCGAGCATAGCACCAAAGCCCGAAGAGATGGAAAAAGGCAAAGGCAAAGACAAAGCCGATTCATGAGCACCTCGATCAACCACCGGTCACCCGTGATGGGGACGCTCGGTATGGTTGCCAGCTCCCAGCCCCTGGCGACCGCTGCCGGACTGGGTATCTTGGCCAGGGGAGGAAATGCGGTTGATGCGGCTGTAGCGACTGCGGCCGCCCTGAATGTTACCGAACCGACTTCAACCGGTATCGGTGGGGATATGTTTGCACTTTATTATGATTCTGTGACCGGAAATGTGAGTGCCTTGAATGGGTCCGGGCGTTCGCCGGCAGCGCTGACACTTGGATTGTTAAATGACCTGGGGATGAAAGAACTACCTCCTTT
Source organism: Chloroflexota bacterium (assembly GCA_043826785.1). GTDB lineage: Bacteria > Chloroflexota > Anaerolineae > Anaerolineales > Villigracilaceae > JBDRPT01. The sequence continues at coordinate 9,642 of JBDRPT010000059.1, forward strand.
CCATGCGCACACGGTCACTGTCCCCGGAGCGTGCGCTGGGTGGTGCGACCTGCTCGAGCGATTTGGGTCGCTTGACCTGGCCACTGTCCTGGCCCCCGCCATCCGTCTGGCAGAGGCAGGGTTTCCGGTCGCTCCGACGACAGCCTATTTTTGGGGGCGGGCCGCGGAACACCAATTAAAGAATGCATTAAACGGTCGCGAGATGACCATCGATGGTCGCGGACCCAATCCAGGGGAAATCTTCCGCAACCCGGGACTGGCGCGCACGTTCAAGCTGATTGCTAAAAGCGGGAAAGATGTGTTCTACCGCGGCGAAATAGGTGCAGCGATCGTTGCTGTCATCCAGCAGGCTGGTGGTACTTTGGCGATGGACGACTTGTCGGCACATATCTCCACCTGGGAAACTCCAATCAGCACAGCCTATGAGGGAATGCGTTTGTGGGAATGCCCACCCAATGGGCAGGGGCTTACCGCTTTGATTGCGTTGAATATCCTTGATGGGTTCGAAATCCCCCCCGACCCATTGTCATCAGACCGGTTGCACCTGGAAATCGAAGCGTTGCGCCTGGCTTTTGCAGACACGCGCTGGTACGTTGCAGATCCGGCTGTTGTTGCGGTACCCGTAGAAGCATTGCTTTCAAAGGAGTATGCTGCCAGTAGAGCAAGATTGATCGACCCGCAAGTTGCCACCATCGATCAAAAACAAGGTGTCCCGGTCGCCGGATCCGACACAGTCTATTTCTGTGTTGTCGATGCCCAGGGAAATGCGTGTTCGTTCATCAACAGCAACTATATGGGCTTTGGTACCGGCATTGTTCCTCCGGGGTGGGGGTTCACCCTTCAGAACCGCGGCCACAACTTCAACCTGGAACCGGACCACCCCAATGCCCTTGCTCCCCGGAAACGGCCGTACCACACGATCATCCCGGCGATGATCACCCGCGAGGCAGACGGCTCGCTGTTTGGACCTTTTGGGGTCATGGGAGGTTTCATGCAACCGCAGGGACACGTGCAGGTGTTCCTGGCGCTGGCTCAGGGAATGGATCCACAAGCAGCTCTCGATCTTCCCCGGTTTTGTATCGCAGATGGGACCGCCGGAGGGGTCGTTGCGCTTGAGGAAGGCATTCCACCAGAGACGGTTTCGGCATTGGCCGAACGGGGGCATCACGTCCGCTTGGTGAGCGGCTGGGAACGGGCTCTCTTCGGTCGCGGACAGGTCATCCTTAGGAATCCGGATACCGGCGTGCTGACAGGAGGTTCGGACTTACGCGCAGATGGTTGTGCGATGACCTTGGGGTAACCGGCCGAGGAGTTATATTACCGGGGGGTGTGATGAATCGGACTGTATCGGGCAGCATAAATTATGATATATTCAGTAAACGTTTACTGATCATTTAAGGGTAGGCTTGTGTTTCGCATCAACCGACAGACCGATTATGCCATCCGCATTATCCTCTCGCTTTCCCAAAGACCAGCAGGGACGCGTTTAGCAACCGGGCACATTGGGAAGGAAATGGTGATCCCGGGAGCTTTCTTGCCGCGAATCGTTTCACAACTGGCTCAAGGGGGACTGTTACAAACATTTGCAGGTCGGGAAGGCGGCGTACAGTTAACGCGTTCCCCAGCGGAGATCAATCTCAGGGATGTCATCGAGACGGTCGAAAAGCCGATTGAACTCTCGGATTGTCTGGCAGGAGAATCAACCTGTCCAATCGAAGGCGGATGTCCGCTGCGATCGCGCTGGACACGTTTGCAAAACATGATCTTGGACGAATTGGAACGGACCACTTTTGCCGATCTCGTGCAGGAAAGCACTCAGCAGGCTCTCCATCGGTTGAATGTCCTGCCGGTTGATCCATAAATTTATCCATCTGGAGGAACCTTGCTTATGGACCCAATCTTCCTTTCCCGGTTGCAATTTGCTGCGACAACGATCTATCACTTCTTTTTTGTCCCGCTCACGCTCGGGCTCGTTTGGGTGGTCGCTGGGTTTCATACGGCCTATTACCGCACGGGCAAAGAGAAATACAAACGCATGACAAAGTTCTGGGGGAAGCTTTTCCTGATCAATTTCGCCACGGGAGTCGTGACCGGGATCGTCCAGGAGTTCCAATTTGGGATGAACTGGTCGGAGTATTCGCGCTATGTGGGTGATATTTTTGGTGCCCCGTTGGCCATCGAAGCTCTGGTGGCATTCTTCTTGGAGTCAACCTTCCTGGGGATCTGGATTTTCGGCTGGGACCGTGCCCCAAAGCGACTGCACCTGGCATCGATTTGGATAGTGGCGCTTGGCTCGAACCTATCTGCTCTGTGGATCCTAATTGCCAACTCTTTCATGCAGAACCCGGTCGGTCTTGATCCAGCCAGTGTCGAGTCCGGCAGACTGGTGTTACAGGATTTCGGTGCCCTGATCTTCAATCGCAAAGCCTGGTTAGCCTTCCCGCATACGATCCTGGCTGGCCTTTCCACTGCCGCGTTTTTTGTGCTTGGGATCAGCGCCTATCACCTGGCCCGTAAAAAATACCAAGAGTTGTTCATGACTTCTTTCAAGATCGCGGCTGTCATGGGCCTTGTTTCGGTCACCTTGGCAGGACTGGTTGGCCACTCACAAGGTGTGGAGGTAATGGAATCCCAGCCGATGAAGATGGCCTCGATTGAAGCCCTCTGGGAAAACGACCCAGCTGAACCTGGTTCCCCGTTTTCTATCATTACCATATTTGACCTGACAGGCCAGCAGGAGCTCTGGTCATGGCGCATCCCACGCTTGTTGAGCCTGATTTCATGCTTTAACCTGGACTGCGAAGTGCCGGGAGTTAACCAGGTCCAGGCACAATACGAGCAATTGTACGGTCCTGGCGATTACATCCCGCCGATGGTTTTTGTGTATTGGGGATTCAGGTCCATGTTCTTCTCGGCCCTGGCTATGATTGCCATCGCTGCGCTCGCGGTCCTTGCGATCATGCGCAAGCGTGTCGAGAAGCTGAAATTCATGAAATGGCTCCCTTTTGCGATCGCACTGCCTTACCTCGCAAATACTGGAGGCTGGATCGTGACGGAGATGGGACGCCAACCCTGGATCGTGCAGGGGTTACTTAGGACCGAACAGGCCATGTCTCCCAATGTGTCGTCTGGCATGGTCCTATTTACCTTGATCGGTTTTATTGTCATCTACGCGGCGCTGATGGTTGCTGATATCTATCTGCTTGTCCGATTCGCCAAGGCTGGACCCGATGCCACAGATAGGGGCATTGTCGGCGAACCAGTCCTTGACGGAGTTGAGAAATAGCCCGGAGGACACCATGTTTGACTTGAATACACTCTGGTTCATCCTTATTGCAATCCTGTGGATAGGCTTTTTCTTCCTCGAAGGTTTTGATTTTGGCGTGGGGATGCTCCTTCCTTTCATTGGTAGAAAGGACGAGGAACGCCGGGCGGTGATCAACACGATCGGCCCGCACTGGGACGGGAATGAGGTCTGGCTGATCACTGCGGGCGGGGCGACATTTGCGGCTTTCCCGCACTGGTATGCGACCATGTTCAGCGGATTTTACATCCCGTTCTTCGTGCTCCTGGTTGGATTGATCGCCCGTGGCGTGGCATTCGAATTCCGCTCGAAAGATTTCAATCCCAGGTGGAGAAGCTTCTGGGATTGGGCAATCTTCAGCGGGTCGTTCGTCCCGGCGCTCCTGCTCGGAGTCACATTTGCCAACCTGGCCAAGGGAGTCCCGATTGATGGAAATATGATCTTCACCGGGGACATGATCACGCTGCTCAACCCATATGGCTTGATCGGTGGCCTGGCTACGCTGGCCGTGTTCCTGCTGCATGGGGCCATTTTCCTCAGCCTGAAGGCCAGTGGCGTGATCAAGGAACGGGCAGAAGCCTTCGCTGGAAAACTCTGGCTTCCGGTTGTAGTATTGGCCATTATATTTTTGGTCACGACGTACATCTATACGGATTTCTTCCTTCGCCGAGGAGTGGTTTCCGGGATCGTCCCGCTCGGTGCGCTGGTAGCAATCCTCCTGGCCGGCTGGTTCATCAAGCGGAAGCGGACAGGGTGGGCATTTGTGATGACCGGGCTCAACCTAGTACTGACCCAGATCACATTCTTCCTGATCATGTTCCCCCGGGTGATGATTTCCTCGACAGATGCCGCCTTCAGCCTGGATATCTATAACGCCGCATCGTCCCCTTATACACTGAAAGTGTTGACCATTGTCGCGGCAATCTTCGTCCCGGTAGTACTGGCATACCAAATTTATACATACTGGGTTTTCCGCAAACGGGTTTCAACGGACAAGAAGGATTTGGTCTACTGACAGCCGTGTTGTTGACACAGGGGCATGACAGACGGTTGATAGCGCTGCTTTGTCATGCCCCTGTTTGTTTATCGTCCGCTTATGCATAAACGCCTGCTGGCATTAACTCGCAATGCTTACAGCCCCCTGATCGCAACGATCCTGTTTGGACTCCTTGCCGGCTGGCTGACTATCGGGCAGGCCGCCACCCTTAGCCAGGTCGTCGACCGTGTGTTCCTCGGCGGAGAGATCTTGGGCGATCTGTCGATCCCCTTCTCGGTCTTATTGATAATCATCCTCGCCAGGTCCGCTCTCGCCTGGTTGATCGAGGTGAGTGCAACCAAGGTGGCAGTGCGCATAAAGAATGACCTGCGCGCACAGTTGTATGCCAAAATTCTCAACATGGGTCCTCGGTTTTCTCAGGGCCAGCGGACGGGAGAACTGACAGCCACGGTTGTCGAGGGCGTGGAAGCGCTGGATGCGTATTTCAGCCAGTACCTGCCTCAACTTGTGATCGCTGCTCTGGTCCCGGTGAGCATCCTGCTCTTTGTCTTGCCTCTGGACTTGCTCTCCGGACTAGTGCTCCTCTTCACGGCTCCGCTGATCCCCCTGTTCATGTACCTGATCGGAAAAGCTGGCGAGGCTCTGACCAATCGTCAGTGGGACACATTGAGTCGCCTGAGCGCGCACTTCCTGGATAGCTTGCAGGGTCTGGTCACGCTAAAGCACCTCGGGCGCAGTCGTGAGCAAGCACGGACGATTGCCGATGCAATTGACCGCTTCCGGGATGTGACCTTGGGCGTATTGCGGGGCACATTCCTTTCTGCCCTGGTTCTCGAGCTGGTCACCACGCTGAGCACGGCGGTAGTGGCTGTCGAAGTCGGCCTGCGCTTGCTTTACGGATATCTACCTTTTCAGGATGCTTTTTTCCTACTCATCCTGGCGCCAGAATTTTATCTGCCCCTACGGATGCTCGGTTTACGCTTTCATGCCGGGATGGCCGGGGTCGCGGCTGCCAGGAGTATCTTTGCGCTCCTGGATGAGCCAGTCCAGCCACATTCTGAAGGTGGAAACCTACCTGCAGGGACTACTCGAACTGTCTCCGAGTTGAACTTAAAAAAGGTATCGTTCGCTTATGCTTCCGATTTGCCCCCTGTGTTGGAAAGAGTCAGCTTCTCGGTCCGCAACGGGCAGCATGTCGCCATTGTCGGAGTGACCGGAGCCGGAAAGAGCACGTTGGCTGCGATCCTGCTTGGATTTCTCACTCCAAGCGGAGGCCGGGTTGAGGTCGATGGTTGCCCGCTGGACGAAATCCCGATCGATGATTGGCGCTCCAGGATAGCATGGGTTCCCCAACAGCCATATTTGTTCCATGATACTTTTGCGGCAAATATTCGCCTGGCCCGGCCGGATGCCGGCGATCAGGAAGTGGAAAACGCCGCCCGAGCGGCAAACCTGCATGACTTCATCTCAAGCCTGCCCGATGGATACGCAACTTTGATCGGGGAGGATGCATCCCGCTTGAGCGCCGGCCAGGCCCAGCGGCTTGCCCTGGCGCGCGCCTTCCTGAAGGATGCCCCAATCCTGCTTCTCGATGAACCGACTTCCAGCCTGGACCCGCACCAGGAAGCACTGCTTCAACAGTCTATCCGCAGGTTGACCACCGGGAGGATGGTGGTCACGATCGCCCATCGCTTGAATACCGTCACTCAAGCGGATATGATCGTTGTCCTGGATGATGGCCGGGTCGTTGAGACCGGAACGCACGACCAGTTGCTTGCTCGAAGGGGAGCCTATGCCAATCTCGTTAACCCTTCTGTTTTCAGGACCTACCCGGATTCGGATGATAACCTCATGCCCATTGTCATCCGGACGGATATTGAGTTGACCGGGCAGGAGGCGTATCCCGAGAGTGGCAACATCTCTGGGGTGGGTCTGCCCATCTTTATCCGCCTGGCAGGCTTTTTGAAGGGATCCTGGAGTCGTGTCGCCCTTTCTATTATCCTTGGGGTCTTGACCATCACCAGTAATGTGGCTTTGATGGGGGTTTCTGCCTACTTGATCTCTGCAGCCGCGCTGCACCCATCGATTGCTGCTTTGCAGGTGGCGATTGTCGGCGTACGGTTCTTCGGGATTTCCCGGGGGGTCTTCCGCTACCTGGAACGCTTGATCACCCATGATGTCACCTTCCGCCTGCTCGCTGCATTGCGGACCTGGTTCTATCGCGCCCTCGAGCCGCTTGCTCCGGCGCGGCTGATGCATTACCGCGCCGGCGATTTGCTCAACAGGATTGTTGCCGATATAGACGCCCTCGAACTTTTCTATGTCCGCCTCGTCTCACCCCCGTTCGTGACTATCATTGTGACTGCTGGAATGACTTGCTTCTTGGCTGGGTTCCAGTTTGCGATGAGTGCGATTTATATCGTTACGATAGGCTTGCTCGCAATTGGCTTGCCGTTGGCCGTTCAGCGGCTGAGCCACAGACCCGCTGACCGGCTGGCCCGGGAACGGGCTGAGTTGCGGTCTCACCTGGTTGACGGAATACAAGGGTTGGCAGACATCCTTTCTTTCGGGCGAGGCCCGGACAAACTTGCCCTGGTGAGGGCTGCGGGGAGCAGGCTTGGAAAGGCACAACAGCAGATGGCCTGGATCAATGGGTTCCAGAGTGGGATGAGCCTGCTGCTGACCAATCTGGGCGCGGGATTGGTGCTGGTCATCGCAATCCTGCTGGTCAGATCCGAGGTAGTTGCTGGTGTCATGCTGCCTGTCATCGTCCTGGCAACTCTGGCGAGTTTCGAGGCAGTGACTCTGCTCCCGGTGGCTGCCCAGGCAGCGACAACGGTTTTCGGGTCAGCCCAACGTCTGTTTGCTCTCGTGGATACCCATCCAGAAGTAGTCGATCCACCTAAATCGCTGCTAGTACACCCGCCGGTTTCCATCCTAATGAAAGATTTGCAATTCTCCTATGACTCGGGAAAATCCTATGCCCTTGAAGGGGTTAGTCTTGATTTACCGGCAGGGAAACGACTGGCCGTGGTCGGCCCAAGCGGGGCGGGAAAATCCACCCTGGGTAACATCCTGCTCCGATTCTGGGATTCCTATCAAGGGGAGTGCCTGCTGAATGGCCACGACTTGCGCCAGTATTCGCAGGAGCAGGTCCGCCGGCAGGTCAGCGTGGTCACCCAACGGACATACTTCTTCAATCAGACCATCCGCCAGAACCTGCTGCTTGCCCGCCCCGATGCGCACCAGGCTGACCTGGAACAGGCTGCCCGGCAAGCTGAAATCCACGCTTTTATCGTTGGGCTACCGCAGGGCTACGATACGGAAATCGGCGAACGCGGCACGCGCCTGTCTGGTGGCGAAAAACAGCGCCTGGCAATCGCCCGCGCCTTGTTGAAAGCTGCACCTGTACTCATCCTCGATGAACCGACTGCCAACCTTGACCCTTTCACCGAGAGACAGATCATCGAGCTCCTTTTCAAGCTCACCTCTGGCCGGAGCTTGCTCTTAATCACGCACCGGCTGGTAGGGCTCGAACAGATGGACGAGATCCTGGTGCTTGACCGCGGCAGGGTTGTGGAGCGGGGGACCCACCTTCACCTGCTCGGATTGGATGGCTTATATAGCAGGATGTGGGGTTTGCAGAACCGGTTATTCGTCACGTAGATATATTATTATTAACCGGGGCTTTCTTAATGTCGGGTGTTCAGAGCGAAAGCGAGTTCGGATGGAGACGGTGGGTGGCATCCTGCTTGATACATCTGGCATTCTCACCGCATGGAGTCTATCCACCTATGCAATAGATCACCAATGGTGGCTTTTGCTTCGTGAATTGACATAGGCTTGTTACCTGCATTCTAACGTTCGCATTTAGCCGCGCGGAGCGTGGTCGCCTTGAAACCACCTTTGAGAGAAGCGCAACGTTGGCTCTGAACGCCCGCCCACGAGTGAGCGAAGCGAACGGGTCGGCTGGATGCGGTTTTCCTATCTTGAATTTCCAAAGGTCGTCAATCCCATTACCGCAAGCTCGCAGATTACCAAGAAAACAACTATTGCTTTATGCTTCCCCATTTCTTTCCGAACATACCAAAGAGGAAAATAAGTCAAAGGAGCATAAATGAGAATAGCAAGCGGTATACCTAGCAGACACACGGGAAATGTCATTACCAACGGGTTGCGGGTAAAAATAACTTCCACGATAAAGATGGCCACCAGAGTAGCAAGAAGTAACTTTTTCTCTCCCCAATGCACCGTGTAAACAAGAAAGGTAAAGACAAGGGGGTAACCCAAATAGAAGATCAGCAGCGTTGGACCATATTTTGCAGAATAGCTAAGCCCGAAACCCCCTGCGGTCCCCAAGTCAACCAGGACCCATAAAAGAAAGCAAGCGAGATAATAGATGACGGCTGGCGATATTTTAACTTTGCTTTTATTCTCTATCATCTTTTCCTTGGTGCGAGAACACTCCGTCCGCCGCTTCTCTGCTCGCCGTCACTGGCGCACTTTTTTGCCCATTTTAAGCTTCCCAACGAGACTGTCGAAAAACATAAAAATGACTGCACATATTATACCCAAACGCGAGATATCAACTTTCAATTAGGGAATAACGGTTAACGACGATTAGAATTACCCATCGATGACAATTAGAAATGCCCACCCTAGAGCGGGCGAAAAAGCCGTTACACTCTTCAGAAAAACGGAGAGTGGAGAAAGGATGACGGCAACCAACGCCCAGGTGAGGCTGATC
>JBDRPT010000060.1:0-48182 GCA_043826785.1 Chloroflexota bacterium
TGCACCAGCGCTTTGTCGTATTCAGGCCAGTTCTGGACACGGTATAATGTTTTTCGGCGTGAGTGTGTTGTTGTGTGTTTAGGCATAAACCCAAATCTACATACTCACGCCTCTTTTGTCAACTATTCATGCACCAAAGCCAGAAGGCGTTGATAATATCGGACGTGATCTCCTCGTGCAGCATGTATCCTCCTTATCGTGAAAATAGAACACGAATTTACGCGGAAGGTTTTACTTTTATCGCTTATCCGCGAAAATCTATTAAATCCGCGTCATCCGCGTTCTATTACTCTACGCCTTTCCCAAAACCATCGCCAGCAACGCCATTCTAACGTATAAACCGTACTCCATCTGCCGGAAATATGCAGCGCGGGGGTCGTCATCAAAATCGGGGGAAATTTCACCCACGCGCGGCAGCGGATGCATGACAATCATGTTCTGTTTGGCGGCTTTCATGATCTCGGGGTCGATCACATATGCGCCTTTGACCTTCTCGTACTCAGCGGGGTCTTCGAAGCGTTCCTTTTGCACACGGGTGACGTACAGGACGTCAGTTTCGGGCAGGCACTTGTCAAGCGTGGTGTACTCAGCCTGCGGGATGCCCTTCTCGGCTACCTCGTCAATCACTTCCCTGGGCATGCGCAGGATCTCGGGCGAGACGTAGTTGAGCTTGACATCGAAGAGCGTCAACAGCCGCGCCAGCGAGTGGACGGTGCGGCCGTATTTCAGGTCGCCGAGCATGGTCACGGTCATGCCGTCGATCTGGCCTGCACCGAGTTCCTCGAAGATCGTGAACGTATCCAGCAGCGCCTGGGTAGGGTGCTCGCCCACGCCGTCGCCCGCGTTGAGCACGGGCTTTTTGGCCGCTTTGGCCGCGATGGCCGCTGAACCGGTCTCGGGATGGCGCAGCACGATCACATCCGCGTAGCATTCCAGGGTCCGGATGGTATCGGGCAAGCTCTCGCCCTTCGATACCGACGAGTACTTGACCTCGTTGATCGGGATGACGCTGCCGCCCAGTCGTTCCATCGCCGCGGTGAACGACGACGAGGTACGTGTGGATGGTTCGTAGAACAGGTTGGCCAGGATTTTTCCTTTGAGCAGGTCAAAGGTGCCGATGCTGTCGACCATGCCGTGCATCTCGTGGGCTACACCAAAGATGTACTCCAGGTCAGCGCGGCTGAACTGCTTGACCGAGATGATATCCTTGCCGTACCAGGGAGCGTTCTTATGGTCGCCGAAAGGCAGATAGGGGGATTGGGATTCAGTTGGCATTGGTTTCTCCTATATAGTTTTAGGTAGCACGCGGATCGCGCCGATTCAGCGGATTTGCACGGATTTTAAAATCCTCCGCGTTTTATTACTACCGGACAAAATCAAAAATCGTCACCATAAAGAATACAAAGGGGCACAAAGGACGACCAAAAAGCCTTTCCTTCGTGTCCTTTGTGGTGAAAACAGCATATTGACACACGAAAGAAAATCTGTCCGGTAGAGAATCCGCGTTTATCCGTTTCATCCGCGTTCTATTTCTCTCGAACATTCTTCCCATACCCTTGCTTAACTAACACCTTGCCGTCTTTATACGCTTCTTCACCGCGCAGCACAACGCGCGTGACGCGCCCTTTTACCTGCCAGCCTTCGAAGGGCGTCCAGCCGCAGCGGGAATGCATCTCCGCGGCGCGGATCTCGTAGGCGGCGTTTTCGTCCACTTCAACCCAGGTTTCGGGTTGGTCAGGCAAGCTGAAAATGCGCTTGGGATTGGTGTCCATCTTTTCGGTGATTTGGTCGCTGGTCAATCGTCCATCGTGGACAGCGGTAAGCAGCAACGGCAGGATGGTCTCCAGGCCCGGGAAACCAGGTGGTGGATTCTCGCTATCTTTCTCCTCGATTGTATGCGGGGCATGGTCGGTGGCAAAACAGTCGATAATGTCCAGGTTGGCCCAAAGGGCATCCACGTCTTCCTGGGTAGCCAGGCGAGGTCTCACTTCTTTGCGACCGTTCACCCTCACTCCTGCCCTCTCATCCTCAGGGAGAGGGGAATCTCCGATCAAGAATATATGCTGCGGGCAGACTTCGCAGGTCACTTTGATGCCGCGTTCTTTGGCTGCCTTAATCAGCAGCACTTCCTCTTTGAGTGAGATATGGGCGATGTGGACGGGACGGTCGTAGATGGCAGCGAACAGGATCGCAGCGGCCATGCTGCGGCTTTCGGAATGCACCACAATAGGATATGTTTTCGGATATTGCTCGAAGTGCGGCATCCACAGGGTCATGTCGTCGAGGCGTAGTTCGCCGTAGGTCGAGTCGAGGTACATTTTCAGTCCGGCGGCGCGCGGGGCAAGACCGGCGGCGATCTCGGCGTTGTCGGGGCCTGCGCCGATAAATTGGGCGTAGTCGCAGCGCGCTTTCGATTTAGCGGCAGCAAGGGCGAGGTCCAGGGTGGATGCATCGAAGATGGGCGGTTTGGTGTTGGGCATCGCCAGGACCATGGTAATCCCACCGGCTAGCGCGGCAGCCGTACCGGTGTCCCAGTCTTCCTTGTGGGTCGCACCGGGTTCACGCATGTGCACGTGGGGATCGATCAATCCGGGTAGTTTTAGCATTTTTCCTCCACCCTCACCCCTGCGCCCCGCTCCAAACGGGAGAGGGGATGGGGTGAGGGGCAAAAAAAGAGAGCCGTATGGAACGGCTCTCTCAATAAACACGTGGCTGTGGGCAGATCTCCCGGAACTGCGGATGGTGCAAGAATATTTGTTGTTTAGACATTGGGCGTTATTTTACGCATAGTTTGGATTCTGTCAAGGGTTTTGGTTATAACAAGCTCTAAAACCTTACTCACCCATTCGGGTGCCCTTGACGCAGAAATTTACACCCTTTTTACACCTGAGCCACATCACGATAACCTGGCGGCACTACAATCCAAATCAGAAAGGAGATATGAAAATGTCCAAAATCTCAGTATTGCTCAAAAAGGTATTGCTCGTCTTGCTGATCGCAGGGATTGGCTTGAGCGCCATGCCCATCACCAGCGTCGCGGCATCCGGCCTGGCTGACGAAGCCGATCCGCCCCGCCAGCAGATGGAAACCGCTCGCATCACCCAGGCCTACGCCAGGCTGGTCGAGTGGTACAACCGGCAGTCCTCGTGGATGGACCAGTCAGATGCCATCATCGCCCGCGTACAGAACCTGATCGACCAGGCCACAGCCCGCGGGCTCGATGCCTCGGCCGTTCAGGCAGCCCTGAACGCTTTTGCAGCAGCCGTCCCGAACGCCAAGGTGTACAACCAACAAGCAGGTGCCATCGTCGCTTCCCACCCCGGCTTCGACGATAGCGGTAACGTGACCGATCCCCGGCAGGCCATCGAAACTGTCCGTTCCCTGCATCAGGCGCTCAAGACCGCCCATGACACCATGAACGGGACAGGCATGGCATTGAAGGAAGCCATCAAGGCCTTCATCGAAGCCAACAGACCACGCGAATAGCAGCCGGAATCAAAAAGACGGAGGCCGTATGAAGGCCTCCGTCTTTGTTCTTAACCGGCTTACAACTGGCTGGAACGGGTGGAAATGCGCTCTTTGATACGGGCGAGGATCCCGTCCAGAGGGGTGTTGTCCTGGCGGGAGCCATCGCGGACCCGCAGCGAAACCGTCCCGGCATTGAGCTCATTCTCTCCAACTACCAACATGTATGGCACTTTCATTAATTGTGCTTCGCGGATCTTGGCGTTCATCCGCTGGGCGCCGAGATCTGCACTGACGCGAATGCCGTGCTCGCGCAGTTGCTGGACGATCTGGTTTGCATACTCGTTCTGGGAATCGGTGATCGGAATTACCCGGGCGTGTTCAGGCGAGAGCCAGACCGGGAAATTGCCGGCGTAATGTTCGATCAGGAAGCCAATCATCCGCTCATGGGTGCTCAAGGGTGCGCGGTGGATGCAGAGCGGCATCTCCTCGACGCCCTCCCGGTTGATGAACGCCAGGTCGAAACGCGCCGGCTGGTCAAAGTCCACCTGGTTGGTTGCCAGGGTGAATTCTCTCCCGATCGCGCTCCAGATCTGCACATCGATCTTTGGCCCGTAGAATGCCGCCTGATCGTACGCTTCAACGAATGGGACAGACCCGTTTTTCATCGCCCGACGGACCATATCCTCAGTCTTCAGCCACAGGCGCTCATTATCCACATATTTCTTGCCCAGCCCTTCCTTCCCATGCAGGCTGAGGCGCATGACATACTTGTCGATCCCGAACAGATCAAAATACTTGCGGTACAGTTCGATCACACCCATGAATTCCTGTTCGAAGTCATCCTCCGAACAGTAGATATGGGCATCGTTCATCTGCATCGAGCGGACACGCATCAACCCAAACAACTCTCCCGACTTCTCATAGCGGTAACAGGTGCCATATTCCGCCAGCCGGATCGGCAAGTCACGATAGGAGCGCGGCTTGGAACCATAGATCTTGTGATGCATCGGGCAGTTCATCGGCTTGACGTAATAGCGCACACCCTCCAATTCCATCGGAGGGTACATGCTTTCTGCATAATACGGCAGATGTCCAGATCGGACGAATAGGTCCTCCTTGGACAGGTGAGGCGTGCGGACGCGCAGATAGCCTGCTTTCCCTTCCATGTCCCTCGCCAGGTCCTCCAAAGCGTCAATGATGACGCCCCCGCGCGGCAGCCAGAGCGGCAGCCCGGGTCCGACCTCGTCATCGTAGGTGAATATCTCCAGTTCCTTACCCAGTTTGCGATGGTCGCGCTTCTTGGCTTCTTCCAACTGCCAGAGGTACTGTTCGAGCTGGTCGGCTGTCTTCCAGGCAGTGCCATAGAGCCGGGTCAACATCTTGTTCTTCTCGTCGCCGCGCCAGTAGGCCCCAGCCACGGACATCAACTTGATCGCTGACGGGTTGATCTGGCGGGTGTTTTCGACATGCGGCCCACGGCAAAGGTCGCTGAACTGGTCGTGCGAATAAATGGAAATTTCAGGTTTCTCATCCAGTGGGTTGCCATATTCGTCGAAACCACCGTGTTCCAGTCCTTCGATCAGCTCAATTTTGTACGGTTGATCTTTGAATATCTGGCGCGCTTCTTCAGCGGAGACCACTTTCTTGACGAACGGGTGCCCGCCAGAAATGATCTGGCGAATCCGCTTCTCGATCTTGGGCAAGTCCTCCGCAGTCAAGGGCTGGGGCAGGTCAAAGTCATAGTAAAACCCGTTCTCCACCGGGGGGCCGATGGTATATTTCGCTCCCGGGAAGAACTCGAGCACCGCCTGGGCCATGACATGGGCTGCAGAATGGCGGATGCGATAAATCTCAGAATCTTCGTAACGGACATCTAATTGTTCGGACATGATTATCTCCTTATCTTTCGAAGGCAGAAAGCCACAAGGCGGGAGGCAGCCCGGAGTGCGGCTAGTACCCGGACAAGTTTATTGTGATGGTCGCGCCATCGGCGACCATGATTGGTGCAGGCACAAGATTCCCGGCATAAATGACAGGTTTGCAGCCATCAAAATACCATTATCCGGGCACTAGCGGCCTGCGGGTCGCCAGAGAGTGCTGGTAGGATCTGAGCACATGGCGAACTCCTAATAAAAATAGAAACTCTCGCCCAAATTCGGGGCGAGAGCGCTTTCGCGTTCACACGGTTCCACCCGATTTACCCAGGGTAATGCGCCCGGGACATCTCGTTTGGGCCGATAACGGGGCCATCCGTTCCTTTTACTTGCTTTTCGCTTTCAAATTTCCGCTCGCGGGTGGTTTTCGGCGGGGGCACCTGGATCAGGCTCTCAATCTCCGGCCTGTTCTCCCTGTCAGGCGCCGGGTCGCGTACTCGTCCCGGTCAACACGTGTATTCTTTATTCAGGCAGTCCAAGGACTGCTATTTCTGTGGGCGGAATAGGGCTCGAACCTACGACCTCTGCTATGTCAAAGCAGTGCTCTAACCAACTGAGCTACCCGCCCGGGATGTGGCCCATATTATATACCAAGTCGGGGAGAAATGACAATCCCTGCGGTATAATCCACCCCGTGAGTAAGCCCAGGCACCCGGAAGACCTTTCGGAGCACGAACTACGCCGCTTATTATTGGACAAGCGGCGCGGTGCCCGTCAGGTGCGGCTGGAACGCTTCCGCCGTACCGGTCGGGCAGTGACCCTGGCACCGGACCTGCCGAAGTCCGCCCTGGATGATTGGCGGACCGAGCCTGGGCTCGACAAACTGGATGGCGATTCAACCGAGAATGTGCCAAAGACCTCACGCCGGCGCAAGATAATGGACCGCCTGCTGCTGGTTGTTGAACTGCTCGCCGTGGTGGGATTGCTCGGTGTTCTGGCCAATGGCCTCGGGTTGCTGCGCACGCTTAACGCCGAGGTTGCTGCCGCATTGCGCCAGGAAACATTGACTCCGACCCCGCTGATCACAGCAATTGTCCTGCCCAGCGGGCACACCCCACCCACCGACCCGGGCGGCGTCCAGCCAAATGAGAGCGAGATCCCCGAGCACTTGCGCCCGCTGGTGCAATCGCTGGCCAACATCCCGATCCCCACGCCGGGTCCGGAGCAGGCTGTCCGCATCCAGATCCCGGCCATCGGAGTGGATGCCCCCGTCGTCCAGGGAGATGGCTGGGAGCAGTTGAAAAAAGGGGTCGGCCAGCACGTCGGTTCTGGGGACCCGGGGAAAACCGGCAACCTGGTCTTATCAGCGCACAACGACGTCTTCGGGGAGATCTTTCGCGACCTCGACCGTCTACAACCAGGCGACATGATCCTGGTCTACTCCGCTCAACGCCAGTATGTCTATGTCATCACCGAGACACGCATCGTCGAGCCAACCCGGGTGGAGGTCATGGCCTCAACCGCCTCCCCGACCGTCACCCTGATCTCTTGTTATCCTTATATGGTTGATAACCGACGCATCGTCGTCTTTGCCAATCTTCAAAACCCATAGGAGTGTTTATGAGCAAAAAAAGCAAACGCCAGCGCCAAGCGGCTTCCACCGGAAAACCGTTCGAGTTCAACCCAGATTACAGCGAAGTCAAGCGCGACCTGACCCGTATCGCGGTCCTAGCCGGGAGTTTTTTGGTCATCCTGGTGATCCTTTCCTTCTTCCAGGAGCAGTTGCTGGCACTGTTCGTGAAATAATTATTTCATTCCCTGATGGAGAAAGAAACCTTCGACATCCTTATCCTGATCGGCCGGCCTGCTTCGGGGAAGAGCGAGATCATAGACCTGTTGACCAGATCCCCGGCCGATGTCCGCTGCAGCCGGTTCCATGTTGGGGAATTAAATATCCTCGACGATTTTCCCATGTTGTGGACCTGGTTCGAGGAGGACCAGATCCTCAGCCACAAGCTTGGCCTGTCACGCCTGCACACCGACGAACATGGATACTTCAACAACCCTGGATTATGGCACCTGCTCATCGAGCGCTTGAGCCTGGATTATTCCAAACATCTCCGCGACGACCCAGACTATCACCTGCGGACCACAGCGTTGATCGAGTTTTCGCGCGGCAGTGAGCACGGCGGCTATGCGGGAGCGTTTACACACCTCTCGGACCAGATCTTGCAAAAGGCTGGGATTATCTACGTGAACGTCTCTTTCGAGGAATCCTTACGCAAGAACCACCGGCGCTACAATCCCGACCGCCCCGACAGCATCCTGGAACACGGGCTCCCGGACGAGAAAATGGAGCGCCTTTACCGGTACGACGACTGGACCCAGATCGCACCGCAGGAACATGGCTTCCTGGGCGTGCGCGGCTGGCAAATCCCATATGCTGTCTTTGAAAATGAGGATGACGTCACAACGGACAAACCGGACCTCATGGCCGACCGCCTCGCAATGGTCCTGGGGAAACTCTGGGAAATGCGCATACCGGGATGACACCGGAACTGATCACAATCACGCTGGATAAATTGGCCTATGGCGGCGACGCCCTTGGGAGGATCGACGGGCGGGCTGTTTTCATCCCCTTTTCCCTGCCCGGCGAAACCGTCCGGGCGCGAGTGGTGGCAGAGAAACGCGGCCACTTGCGCGCTGCGCTCGTCGAAGTGCTCGAACCGTCCCCCCTGCGGATCGTACCAAAATGCAAATACTTTGGTGTCTGCGGGGGGTGCCATTACCAGCACCTGGCATACGAAGCCCAACTCCAGGCCAAAGCCGAGATCTTAAGCGACCAGTTGACCCGTATCGGCAAGATCGAAAAACCACCAATGCTGCCGATCATACCTTCCCCACAAGCTTGGAACTACCGCAACCATATCCAGTTCCATATCTCAGAAAAGGGCTGCCTGGGATACGTCGCTGCTGAAGGATCATCCGTCCTTCCCGTGGACGAGTGCCACCTACCCGAACCACCGCTGAACGCCCTCTGGCCCAAGCTGGACCTGTCCCCCGAACTGGCTTTGGAGCGTGTCTCCCTCCGTCTGGGCGACGACGAGGTAATCCTGCTCATCCTGGAGTCAACCGAACCCCCTGAAATGGACTTGGAAGCGGACATCTCCGTCGTCCACCTTGCCGGGGACGACACGGTCGTGATGGCAGGAGAACCATCGATCTCGATTACAGTGGAGGCAGGTGGCAGCCCAAGCGCACAAAGGACGTTCCACATCTCCGCCAATTCGTTCTTCCAGGTCAACACTCCCATGACCGGGAAGATGGTCGCCCACCTGCTGAAGATGTTGCCTGTCTCGGCTGAGACCACCCTGCTGGACGTCTACTGCGGCGCCGGGTTGTTCGCGGCTTTCTTCGCCCCACACGTCGGGCGGGTGATCGGTATCGAAGCCTCACCCTCCGCTTGTGAGGATTTCGCCATCAACCTGGACGATTTTAACAATGTCGACCTCTATGAGGCTCCCGCGGAAGCCGTACTGCCTCATCTGGATATCCATCCCGAGATCATCCTGGTGGACCCACCCCGCGCCGGCTTGGATAAAATAGTGATCGACAGCATCCTTGCCATGGATCCAGACCAGATTGCCTACATTTCGTGTGACCCGGCCACCCTGGGACGGGATGCCGCCCGCCTGATCGCCGGAGGTTACAGGCTGCTCGAGGTCACCCCCTTCGACCTGTTCCCACAGACTTATCACATCGAATCGATCTCCCTATTCGCAAAGGTATCCGCAGATAATTAAGGAGGACAGATGACAAAGATAACCTGGCATGGACATGCCACGCTCGGCCTTGAAACCGGCGGCTTCAAGATCCTGATCGACCCGTTCTTCACGGACAACCCCTCCGCCAGCGTTTCAGCAGGCAATGTGGCCGCAGATTACATCCTGGTCACCCACGGCCACGGCGATCATGTTGGCGACACCGTCCAGATAGCGAAACGCACGGGCGCTACCGTGATCAGCAACTTCGAGATCTGCACCTGGCTCGCCGGGCAGGGCGTCCAGAAAACACACGCTCAGCACCTTGGGGGCGGCTACAAACATCCCTTTGGATACCTCAAACTGACCCTGGCCCTGCACGGCTCCGCCCTGCCGGATGGGTCTTACGGCGGCAACCCTGCCGGACTGCTGTTGACAACCAATGATGGCAAGAAACTCTATTTCGCCGGAGACACCGGCCTGTTCGGAGACATGAAATTAATCGGGGATGAGGGCCTGTGCCTGGCCGTGATCCCGATCGGGGACAACTTTACGATGGGGCCAGACGACGCCCTGCGCGCCGTAAAACTTCTCACCCCTAAACACATCATCCCGATCCATTTCGGGACCTGGGATGTGATCGCCCAGGACCCTGCGGCATGGGCCACCCGCGTGGAAAATGAAACCGGTGCCAAAGTCCAGGTGCTGAAACCAGGCGGAAGCCTTACTCTTTAACAAAACGGGGCGGAGGTTATCCGCCCCGTTCCCGGTTCGCTTCTCCCGGCAACACAAGCGGAATATCCAATAAGGGGTGGGGCACGACCGTGACCGGTAGCTGATATGCCCTCGAGATCAACTCTCCTGTGAGCACGTCGGCGGGGTCTCCCATTGCCATCAGTTCCCCCTGGACAAGCAGAGCCACCCTGTCGGCATAACGGGCAGCCAGGTTCAGGTCATGCAGGGCCACCAAGACAGCCAAGCCGTCATCGTGGGCCAGTTGCTGGATGATCGTCATCAACGCTACCTGGTACTGCAAATCCAGGTGCGCATTGGGTTCATCCAGCAGCATGATGGGGGTATCTTGAGCCAGCGCCCGGGCCAGCAATACTCGCTGCTGCTCGCCACCGGAAAGTTCGCCAACCCGGCGTTCCGCCAAGACCAGCGCGTCGACACGCTCCAACGCTGAACGGACAATCGCATCATCCCGCGGAGATGTCTGCCCGAGGAAATTGAGATGCGGCGTGCGCCCCATCACTACAGTCTCCCAAACGGTAAAGGCGGGCGGCATACTGATCGCCTGAGGGACGGTGGCGAGGTAACGCGCCCTCTTCATCGGCGGCATCACCGCCAGGTCATCGCCATTGGTGCGCAGGAGCCCCTGATCCAGAGGAATCACACCGCTGACCGCCCGTACCAGGGTGGATTTCCCCGCCCCGTTGGGGCCGATCAGCGCCAGCACCTCACCAGCTTGGACGTGCAAGGTGATATCCCGTAATACCCGCCGCGGCCCGTAGGAGGCCGACAATCCTTCAATCCGCAACATCGCAAGCCTCCTTATTTACCAATAACCCTGGGTCTTGGCCTTGCGCAACACCCAAAGGAAGAACGGCGCCCCGACCAGTGCCGTGACCACCCCGACCGGGAGTTCCTGCGGGGCCATGACGGTGCGCGCCAGCAAATCAGCGAACAACAGCGCCCCGGCACCCGCCAGGACCGAGAGCCTTAAAACAATGCGGTAATCTGCGCCCCACCACAGGCGGATCACGTGGGGGACGATCAACCCGATGAAGCCGATGATCCCGGAAAACGCCACGGCAGCTGCAGTCGTCAGTGACGCCGCCATCAGGATCAGGGTCCGGGCGCGGGTAACTGGAAGCCCCAGCTGCTGGGCCTGGTCATCCCCAAACTGCAACAAGTTCAGGGCGTGCCCACTGAGCAACAACAGGCCCAATCCGACTGCAAGATAGGGCAGGACCGTTGTGACCGGTCCCCAGCCTGTCTGGGCCGATCCGCCTAAGAGCCAGGCGATGGCGCGGCGCAATTCACCGGTAGAGCGCAACATCAGGAATGAGGTCAAGGCGGTCGCAAAGGAACTCAAGGCGACGCCTGCCAGGATCAGGTTGGTGGTAGGTACGGTCTTCCCAACACGCGCCAGGGCATAAACGACAAATACGGTCAGCAAGGCGCCGATGAAAGCCGCCGCCGGCACTGCCAACAACCCCAAGGTGGTGTACGGCCATTGGATGTTCATCGCCAGAACCGCACCCAGCCCGGCCCCGGAAGCCACGCCGATGAGATAAGGATCGGCAAGGGGATTGCGAAAGAGGCCCTGGTATGCAGCGCCGCTCCCCCCAAGCGCCGCGCCGGTCATGGCGACCAGTATCGCCCGCGGCAGGCGGATGGCCATGATGATGAGGGCAGATGTAGCCAGACCATCCGGCACCGGCGAACCGGTCAGCGCGGCCTTCAGTATCTGCCACTGGTCATCCGGGGGGATGGCCACCGAACCGATGGCAATGGATAATATCAGGCCGCTCAACAGGAACAGACTGTTCCAAAGATAAGGAAGGAGTTTACCCGGCATAATTCGGAAAGGGGACGGCTGGATAGCCGTCCCCACCACTCATTATTCGAACAACTCAGGGTGCAGAATCCTCGCCAACGCCTCGAGGCCATCCACCAGGCGCGGACCAGGCCGGCTGACGAGGTTATCGTCGAATGGGAAGACCTGGCCGGTCTGCACCGCCGCCAGGGTATCCCAGCCGAGGCGGGTCGCGACCCTCTCAGGGGTCTCGCCATAGGCGGCATCACCCAGGATGACGATCTCCGGGTTGTAGGTGATCAGCGTCTCGATGTCGATCTGCGCCCAGGGGGACTGCAACCGAGCGCCGATGTTCTCACCACCGGCACGGTCGATCAACAGGTCCACAAACGTGCCGGGACCGGCAGTATACGGCCTGGACGGGTCGGTGGCATCCAACTCATAAAAGACGGTCGGGTGAGTATCTGCAGCCGCGATGACTTCGTCCACCGCGGCGACGCGGACCTGGAGCGCAGCAACCAGTTCGGCCGCTTCACTTTCATGACCAGACAACTCCCCGATAGTCTCAAGCAGGGAAAACAATTCCTCCAGTGTCGTCGGATTGGGTAGGAAATAAACCGTCAACCCCAGGGCTTCCAGAGCAGCGACAAGTTCAGGGGGATTGATCCCCCCGGCAATGACCAGGTCGGGCTGGAGCGCCACGATGGCTTCCAGGTTGTACTCGCCCATCGACCCGCCGACATCCTGGACAGCCAGCGCTTCAGCAGGGTAGTCCGAGAACATATCCCGACCGACGACCTGGCCGCCGGCGCCGGCGGCGAAGAGCATCTCGGTAGTGGCCGGCGTCAATGAGACGATCCGTGCAGCTGTTCCATCAAGAGAAACTTCGCGCCCCAGGCCATCCGTCAGGGTCATCGGACCTGAAGAGCCAGAAGCAACCGGGCTGCATGCTGATACAAGCACTCCTAGCATAAAGATAACGATCAGTAATTTACGAAACATCCTAACTCCTTAATAGTCGATTTTAAAGAACACAAAATCCCCTGTCGCAGTGACAGGGGAGGTCGGAGAGGCAATCTAATACTGCCGTTCCCCACCTCCTTTCCGCGAGAGTGTGGTAGAACCGACCAGAGCGGGTGACCTGGCTTGCTGGCAGGGCCAGCTTACAGTTGCGCGACAGCGCCGGACTTGCACCGGCTTCATCTCAGTCATCTGACTGAGCCTTCCCATCCGGGGGACGAGGCGCCCTGGTCGAGATTCGTTTGTTAACTTGCTAGAAGACAAGGTCCAGTACTTCAGGGGGTATTCTACACTCATGGGCAGGAATCGTCAATACAAGACCGCCAAACGGCATGCCTGGGACCCAAGCTCCATGGGGGTTATGAGGTAAAATAGTTTTAGATTACCTTTTCCATAGATCAACGCGCCCGGCCGAATAGACTTAGAATTCTCTTTTTTCAACCCTGAAACAAACGAGAGGCAGCTTCATCCTTCCATGGAAACCGCGCCAAACATCCCCGATAATGCCATCAGACACCATACCCACATCGAGCCGTCGCGCGGCTGGGTAGCTTTAAAGCTGCGGGACCTCTGGGGACACAGGGAGTTGCTTTACTTCCTGACCTGGCGGGATATCAAGGTCCGCTACAAGCAAACCGCCCTGGGGGCGGCCTGGGCAGTCATCCAGCCGCTGGCCACCATGCTTGTCTTCAGCCTTTTCTTCGGCCGGCTGGCCCAGGTCCCATCGGATGACATCCCCTACCCTATCTTCAGTTTCACTGCCTTGGTCCCCTGGACCTTCTTTGCCAACGGCCTGACCCAGGCGACCAACAGCATGGTCAACAGTGCCAACTTGATCAAAAAGGTGTACTTCCCACGCCTGGTCATCCCGCTCTCGGCGATCCTTTCGGGCGTCGTCGACTTCGGACTGGCGTTCCTTGTCCTGGTCGTGATGATGCTGCTCTATGGCATCTCCCCGGGGGGCGCGATCCTCTGGCTGCCTCTCTTCTTACTCCTCGCCCTGGTGACAGCCCTGGGCGTGAGTCTGTGGCTGACCGCTCTGAATGTCAGATACCGCGACGTGCGCTATATCGTTCCCTTCATCGTCCAGTTCTGGATGTTTGCCTCGCCGGTGGCATACTCCAGCCGCATGCTGGAGGAACCATGGCGAACGATATACGGTCTGAACCCCATGGTCGGCGTGCTGGATGGATTCCGCTGGGCATTGCTGGGAGGCAGCCAGCAACCCGGCGGGTTGCTCTACGTTTCCGCATGCACCTCCCTGCTCATCCTGGTCAGCGGTGCTTACTATTTCCGCCGGGTCGAAAAAACGTTCGCGGACATCATCTAACCATGGACAATATCGCCATCCAGGCCAGGGGTCTGAGCAAACAATTCCGCATCGGGCAGGGGGATAGAGCCAGCTACCAGACGCTGCGTGATACTCTCGCGGGTGCCTTCCGGACATCACCGGAGCGACGGCGCTTGGGAAGCAACCTGCCAGATCAGGCCATCCTGTGGGCGTTGCGGGATATGGACTTCGACATCCATCAAGGGCAGGTTGTCGGCCTGATCGGTCGCAACGGGGCAGGAAAGACGACTCTGCTGAAAATCCTCTCCCGGATCACCGAGCCGACAGCCGGAACCGTGGACCTGTACGGCCGGGTCGGCTCTTTACTGGAAGTGGGCACCGGCTTCCACCCGGAACTGACCGGCCGGGAGAACATCTTCCTCAACGGGGCCATCCTGGGGATGAAGAGAGTGGAAATCGAGCGCAACTTCGATGCAATCATTGATTTTGCGGAGACGGAAAAGTTCCTGGATACACCAGTTAAGCATTACTCCACCGGTATGGCGGTCCGGCTGGCCTTCGCCGTCGCCGCCCACCTGGAACCGGAAATTTTATTGGTGGACGAAGTGCTGGCTGTCGGGGATGTCGCCTTCCAAAAAAAGTGCATGGGTAAGATGGAATCTGTGGCCAAGACCGGACGTACGGTCGTCTTCGTCAGCCACAACATCGGGCAGATCAAACGCCTCTGCAACCACGGCATCTGGCTGGACAACGGTCAGGTGGCAGCCGAGGGGCTGGTCGAATCGGTCACCGCCCGGTACCTGGCCAGCCTCACCAAGAACACCCAGAACAGGGAGTCCGAACCGCTCAGCGGTTTCCTCGGCTGGCGGCTTGCCAATACCGCCGCGGGGATGGAACATACCCTGCTCTCCGACCAGGATGTGACCCTGGAGATTCAGTTCAACCTGCAAGCACCCCTGAAAAACGCCCACCATGGGCTTGTCCTGCGTTCGGTGGAGGGTGAGAATATCTCTGGCTGGGGGAAATACGGACTATCGTTGAAAGCCGGCAGGCATAAATTCGTTTACCATATCCCGTACCTGCCATTGCGCTCCGGGATCTACCGCTGGTACGCCTCGCTCTGGGACGGCGCCATCCGGATCGACACCGGAGACCTGGTGCCTGACCTGGTGGTCACCACCCGGGAGCACAGCACGCTAGACGAGCGCTGGGCCGGCCTGCTCAACGTCCCCTGCCGGATGGAACTCTTCCCTGGAGAGGAGGAGCAAGCGGATGCCGACCTCCCCCTGGAATAGCATCACCCCGATCATGGACATCGTCATGGGGCTATCCCCGCGGCCCGATAGGATCCTGGATGTCGGGATCGGGTTTGGAAAGTATGGCTTCCTCTGCCGGGAATACCTCTCGTACTGGAACCTCCCGGACATTCCCAGGCAGATGGTCATCGATGGAATCGAGGCATTTCCTGATTATGCTGGCGACCTTCAACGGGGAATCTACGACGAGCTGCATCTCGGAGACGCGCTGGGCGTGCTGGAGAAGATGCCCCCCGGCGATTACGACCTGGTCCTGCTGATCGATGTCATCGAACATTTTTCCCGGGATGCAGGCCTCCGGCTCCTGGGACAATGCAGACGGGTGGGGAAAGCGGTGATCGTCAGCACGCCGCGCCGGTTCTGGCCCCAGGAGGCTGCCTGGGACAACCCCTGGGAGGTTCACAAGTCCCTCTGGAGCAGGGCCGATCTGCGCAGGGCGGGGGCTGTAAGGATCATTAAGCAGGAAAATTGGATCGCCGTATTTGCCGCGCCGCCCTACCGGGAATATTTCTCCCTGCGCTGCCGGTTATGGAAAATCAGGCAGCGCCTGCTCCGGATTTTCACCAAGGAGATGAGGACTGGATAAGGCCACGATGCATATCGCTTATGTAATTGCTCCCGGTGGAGGCCCGGAGGCCTACATCAGATCCCTGCTCCCGTATCTTGAACCGCGCGGGCACCGGGTCTCGGTGGTCTACACGGTCGGAGCGGTAGGCTTGGCACACTCGTTTCCTGCCGGCGTCCGTGTCACCCATGCTACCGCCTTCCCCTGGCATTACGTCGTAAGCAAACTTACGGGAGACTTCCGCGCCTGGCCCAGGCGTCTCCGCGGCCGGGAGATAGGGGGTGCGGTCCATGCCGCACTGGACCGCATCCACTCCAAGGACCCGATCGATCTCATCGAAGTCACCGAAGGCATCCCGGTCGCCGCGCTGGTTCGACGCTGGCCGGTTGTCCTGCGCGCCCACGGTTCGGACTGGACCTTCCGTCATTTCTGCCAGGATGACGACCGGCGCTGGGATGCACTCCTCATCCGGGAGGCAGCCGACCAATTGCAGGAAGCGACGGCCGTCAGCGCCATCAGCAGGCACCTGGCCAATCACCTGGGGGAGTTGTGCGCCTTCCCGCCGGAACGCATCGGCGTCATCTCCTACCCGATCGATACCAACATATTCAAGCCTACAGGCGTCAAAGATCAGCCTGTGACCTCTGCGCCTTCCCTGCTCAGCATCGGGAGGCTGGAACACCGCAAGGGGACCGATGTGCTCATCAAGGCTATGACACACATCTGGCAATCTCACCCCGAGATCAGGGTCACCTTGCTGGGGAAGGAGGCGCAATACAACCACAGCGACCTGTTGGGCTGGTTGCCCAAGCATCACCGGGATAAGGTAAACTTCCCCGGGTTTGTCCCCCACCAGGCGTTGCCCGGCTACTACCAGAAGGCGAGCATCTATGTCGCCCCCACGCAATACGAGACCTTCGGTTACACGCTCTTGGAAGCAATGAGCTGTGGAAAACCGGTCATCAGCTGCCGGGCTGGCGCTATCCCGGAGCTGATCGAAGATGGTGAAAACGGGATCCTCGTGCCCTTCAACGATGCGGGGGAACTGGCAGCGGCGGTCACTCACCTATTGGAGAATCCTGCTCTAGCCAGGCAGATGGGAGCAGCCGGAAGAAAACAAGCACAAAGATATGACCTCAACCGGATCGGCCAGGTGATGGAGAAGCTGTATCTTGACACGCTCGATTCGTTCAAAGGCAGGCGCTAGGGATGGATGCGTGCAATGACCTCGTCCTGGACCTCGGCTGCGGGCAGGCCAAAACAACCGGCACCATCGGAGTGGATAACGTCCTGATCCCGGGCGTCGACATCGTCTTCGACCTGTCCCAGCGCTGGTATCCGGTCCGAGACCAGTGCGTCTGCGCAGCCCATCTCAACCATGTGCTCGAGCATTTCGATTACGAGGAAATCCGTCACATCCTCCAAGAAGTCCACCGATCATTGATTCCGGGAGGAACCGTATCGATCCGTGTCCCGCATGTCTTCTCGGTCGCCGCCTGGGTGGACCCAACCCATAAGATGGGCTTTGCCTTCGACAGCATCCGCTTCTTCGAGCAGGGGGCTGCCAAAGCGTATTATCGTTCCACAGACAACCTCTGGCAGGTCGTCGGGATCCGGGCGGGTGTGACCTGGTTCAATTGGAAGCGCTACCAGATGCGGAAAGTCGACCGGTTGCTGAGTCGGTTGCTCGCCAATTGGTTGAACTGGCTGTTAAAACGCCCCAACCTGCCCGGGAGCGCCGACCTGCTGGTGAAGAGACTACCCGTATTCCTGGTGGAGATACAGTGGGACCTGCAGAAACCCGGGATTGAGCGATGACCCTGCATGTCCTGTTGGTGAACCGCTGGTTCCCCCCGCATTCGGGATTCGGCGGCGTCGCCATGTACAATTTCTACCTCAGCCGGGCGCTGGTCCGCCTGGGCCACCGTGTGACGGTCATCTCCAGCCGTTGGTCTCCCGACGCCCAGGCATGCGAACATATCGATGGCGTGAAGGTGATCCGCCTGCTCTCCCGCCACAGGGCCTGGCTTCACCGGCTGCCTGGGATAGGCCGCTATATGCGCGGCCTGGTCGAAACGGATTACAGCATTCGGGCAGCCCAGGCGATCCGGGCGGTGCACAGGCGAGACCCCGCCGACGTGGTTGAATTTGCCGAGATCGGTGCGGAGGGGTTCAGCTACCTGAAATCTGCGCGCCGCCTGCCAGTAGTTGTCCGCTGTCACACACCGACCGCCGTGCTGGTGCAGCACTACCTGCCAGCGGAAATTCCCTACAGCACACACTGGACACAGGCCAAAGAAAAGTACTGTATGCATGCAGCCGAGGGATTGACTGCCCCTTCCGAAGATATGGCCCGTACTGCTGCCAGGATTTTTGCCCTGGAGCGGAAAGCAATCCAGGTCATCCCCAACCCGATCGACGTTAACACCTTCTGCCCAAGCGAGGGTCGCGTACCCACCCCTGAATCTTCTGGTATTACCATCCTGCATGTAGGCCGGCTGGAACGGGTCAAAGGAATCCAGGTGCTGGCCGAAGCCATGCCGAAGATCGTTGAACAGGTCCCGACGGCCCGTTTCGTCTTTATCGGCGAAGACCGCCGCGACCCCACCGACGGCCAATCCTGGCAGGAAAAAATCGGCAAATGGGCTCAAACAGCTGGGATTCCCTGTTCGTTTCCCGGCGAGGTCAATCTGACCGATCTCGTCCAGTGGTATCATCGCTCAGATATTGCCTGCGTGCCGACTTTAAATTATGAAAGTTTCTCGTACACCACCGCCCAGGCGATGGCGGCCGGACTCCCGGTGATAGCAAGCAATATCGGAGCCATCCCGGAAACCATCGGTGACGAGGATGCGGGGATCGTATTACCACCCGGGGACAGCAATGTCCTTGCTGAGGCAGTGATCACCCTTGCCCGGGACATGGAGCGCCGCCTGAGGATCGGTTCAACCGCCCAGGCCAGGGCGCGCCGTTTCTTCGACTCAATCGTGATCGCACAGCGGATGGTTTCCGAAGTGTACCAGCCCATCCTGGAGCCCAGAAGGTAAACCAGCGATGAGTATAGATATCGATGCCACCCAATCCTCTCGAAGGACATCCCTGGCATTCATCCATCCATTCGTGTTCCGGTTCGCCCGCGGGATCGAGCGCTACGTGGTCAACCTTGGGAACGCCCTGGTACACCAGGGGGCTGACGTAGACATCCTGACCTGGCGCTGGCCAACCCCCACAGATTGGCCAGAGATGGACCAGGCCCTGAGGATCCACCGCTTCCCCACTTCACCGTACTTCGCCGCCAAGCTTATGCCAGCATTCTACATCCATCACCTGCGCAAACATCGTTATGACATGCTCTACCTGCACTTCGCAGACTATGGCGAGAGTACCACTGTGAATTTCCTGGGTCGGGTGTCACATTCACAGCCATTCTCCATCGTGCTGCATTTCCCCTACGACCAGGCAGCCCACCGTTACGAGCATCTGAAGAGGACCGGCCTGGCAGCCAAAGCCACCCGCTTGATCGCGGTCAGCCGGTATGTCGGTATGCTGGCGGAATCTTTTTTCCAGTCCCCCTGCGAGGTTATCCACAATGGCGTGGACACTGAGGAATTCCACCCCGACCAAACAGTCCGCGCCAAGGTTCGGGCGGAACTCAGCCTGCCTGAGAACAGCCTGATCTTGCTCACCGTCGCGGCGCTCGAAGAGCGCAAGCGGGTCCAGAACATCCTGCGGGCATTACCACTCGTGATGGCCAAGGTCCCTAATGCCTATCTGGTCGTTCTTGGCGACGGCCCCTTCCGTCCAATGCTTGAGAGCCTGATCGGAGAACTCCAGATTAGCAACCATGTCCGCTTGTTGCCGGCCCAATCAGGGATTACCCGTTTTTTTCAGGCCGCAGACGCTTTTGTCTTCCTTGCCAAAGGAGAGGCATTTTCTCTTGCCACCGCCGAGGCGATGGCCTGCCAACTGCCAGTTGTGGTCGCCAGACACCCCCCCTACGAAGAATTCGTCGACACAAGCAATGGCATCCTGGTCGACCCTGGGAATATCCAGGGAATCGCCGATGCGGCGATCCGGCTGCTTTCCCAGCCTTCTCTTGGGCAAAAGCTGGGAGCGCAGGGCAGGCAGCGCATCCTGCAAGGCTATACCTGGGAACGAGCTGCCCAACAATATCTTTCCCTGCTTAAATGACCCGGCAATGAAAATATCCACGCTCATCTGCACATACAACCGACCTGACCTCCTGCAAAAGGCGCTATATGCTTTGCTGGTTTCGACCAGTGAAAAACCTGATCAGGTTGTGGTCGTCAACGGCGGCGACGAGCAGGCCGACCGGGTGGTGGAGAGTTACACGCGACCGGGCGGCGTGGAAATTAAACTGGTCAAAGTTGTCAACAAGACCCTTGCAGCCAACCGCAACGCCGGTCTGCCTCACTGCAGCGGCGAAATCATCGCCATGACCGACGACGATGCCGAGGTGTTTCCCGATTGGGTCAGCCAGATGAAACGGCTGCACACAGAGCACCCCGAGGCCGGTGCTGTCGGCGGGCCGGTAATCGGCAAGAACGCGGAGACGATAACCGGTAAAGTGGCCGATGCGATCACATTCCCCTCCTGGCGCGAACCCGGGTACGTCCGCACCCTGCCCGGGGTTAACATTGCATACAAGAGAGCCGTGGTCGATCAGGTGGGCGCGCAAGACGAGCAGCTCTGCCGCGGCGAGGACGTGGATTTCAACTGGCGGGTCAAGCAACTTGGCTACGAGATCTATTTCCATCCGGCGGTCAAGGTGTACCACTACCACCGTCCATCTTTCCGCGGCCTGCTCAACCAGCAGTACATGTATGGGCGGGCGTATACCCTCGTGCGTCGGAAGTGGCCAGAGATGTACTGCATCTATCCCCACGGACTGCGCCGTCCGAAAGACCTGCTGAAAGCAGGCAACTTTTTCGCTGGTCTCTTCTACCAACCCTTCCTGACCATGCGGAAGATAACCCGCTTATCCGATCGCCTTACAGCCCTGCCGTTGTTGTTCGCCAGCGGGGCAGCCTGGAGAGCCGGGATGATCTCACAGAGTGTCTCCCGCAAGAGAGACTGAGAGATGCGCGTCCTGCTGATGCCCGCGTCCTATGCGCCTGTGCTCGGTGGCCTGCAAACCGCCGTCCATTCGCTTGCCCGGGGATTGGCCCAACGCGGCCATACGGTCAAGGTGATCACCAACCGCCACCCCCGCAGCCTGCCCAGGCATGAACAGGTGGATGGGGTTGACGTGGAACGTCTATACCTGCTGTCTCCCCGGTTGGCGGATCTGCGCCGCGGCAGGTTGGATATTTTTGCCGCTTCCTTGCTGCTGTGGCCAACCACCCTGCTAACATTGCTCCGCCGGGTCAGAGAATTTCAACCAGATGTCATCAATGTGCATTTCCCGGATAACCAGCTCGCTTTTCTCCCCGCCCTGCGCCGGCAGTTCAAATTCCGGCTGGTCGTATCCATCCATGGGCACGAATTGCTCCGCTATGTCAACGAACCCGGTTACGGCGAGGCTCCGACCCGCACACGGCCGGTCGCGCTGTGCAAGCTCCTGCGCGAGGCGGATGCGGTCACAGCCTGCTCCTCCTGGATGCTCGAAAAAGCGATCTCACTCGAACCCGGCGTGGCCGGGCATGGCCGGGTCATCTACAACGGCGTCGACCTGGGGCGGTTCTCTGACCGGTCGGCTTTTCATTACCCCCGGCCCTACGCCTTCGCCTACGGACGGTTGACCCATGCCAAAGGGTTCGACCTGCTGGTGGCCGCGTTCGCCCGGGTGGCAGGCGATATCCCCGAGATGGATTTGATCCTCGCCGGGGCGGGAGAGGCCCGCAGAAGCCTGGAAAACCTTGCCGAGACCCTGGGGCTTGGCAACCGGGTGCTTTTCTGGGGCCGGGCCACTTCCGATGAGATCGTCCAGCTCCTGAACGGCTGCCAGTTCGTGGTCATCCCCTCGCGGGTGGAACCCTTCGGGATCGTGGCACTGGAAACGCTGGCTGCCGGAAAACCGTTACTGGCCACACGGGTCGGTGGATTGGCCGAGATCGTCCAACTGGCTGACCAGCAGGGATACCCGGCACGCCTGGTGGCTGCCACAGCAGATGAAATCGCCAGGGGGCTGACCGAGTTCCATCGTTCGGAGAATTCCATTATCCGCATTCCTGCAACGATTGGTAAAATGTTCTCGTGGGAACAAAACGTCGAGCAGTTCCAGGCATTATATGAGGAGCCTGACGCATGAAACTTGACCGGCAGGTCGAAGATGAGAGCGAGGTAATCACCCCTTCCCGTGGAAGATCCTCTTTCCTGCTGTTGATCATGGCCTGGATGGTAGCCGGGACATTATTATCCACGCCTTTGGCGGATGAAATCCCCCTGACGGCCAAGGCATTGCTCATCGCTCCGCCCTTGTTGCTGTCCACCATCCTGTTGTTCCTTTCCCCCCACGACGGGGTGATTGCCTGGGGTTTCATCCTGACCTTCTTCGTCACCCAGACCGGCTTCCAGGCCCAGTTTGGACAGTTGACCACCAGCGCAGTGGAGATATCACTGGTCGCCATTCTGACCGTCCTGTTGATCATTCACCGCTTCCAGGGGCTGAACATCACATTCAACATCCCCGGGCGCGGGTTCCTGTTCGTATTTATTATCTACGCCACCATCCGGCTGATGATCGGGGTCATGCAAGGCGACTCCGTCACGATGGCACTTTCAGAATACAAAGGTTTTATCCTTTACCCGCTGATGGTCTATCCCCTGATCGCCGGCTTCCAATCCCGGCGGATCCTGGGCTGGGCAGTCACGTACCTGGGTTTGTGGTATGCCCTGGTTTCGGCTGTCGGCCTCTTCCAGTTCATCGCCAACCAACAAGCCTTCTATCAGGGAGAAGTATACCGGGCCAGCGGCGATTACGGGCCGATCAACCTGTTCGGGATTACACTGGCCATGGTAGCCGTGTTCCTGTTCGGCGTCGCCTGGAAGCGGAACGGCGAAGAGAGATCGCGCCCATTCCTGATTATCCTGGGATTATTCATCCTCGCCGGCGCACTCACATCGTTATCCAGGACGGTTGTCGTCGGTTTTGTGGCCGGTTTTCTGGTGCTGCTGTTCTTCCAGCGCAAACTGGGACTGGGCATCCTTTTCGTTCTGCTCCTGATCGGGTTGCTGTCGTTCAACCTGCTGCCGGAAACCGTCCTGACCGGGGCGATCGAGCGGGTATTCCAAATGAGCGATTCGTCCACCCTGCGCCGAGAGTATTACCTGATCTCCGGGCTACAAGCGATGCGCGAGTTCTGGCTGATGGGTGGAGGCTGGGGGCAGGGTTATTGGTACATCCAGGGATATGGCCTGGTCCCATCCGGAGGCATCCCCTGGTACCACAATGACTATCTGAACCTTGTCGTCCAGAGTGGGATTGTGGGTTTATTGACCTATCTCGGCTTCTGGGGCTCGGTCATCTGGGCAGCGATTAAATTCCTGCGCCAAGCGAAACAATCCCCGCTCAACCGGTACGTGCTGGGCAGCCTGGCCGCGCTGACTGGTCTGCTGGCCGCAGCCCTGTTCGAGCACGTCCTCTGGCGGTCGGACATCGCCGGGCTGGTTGGGTGGACCGCCGGGGTGCTGCTGGCCGCCCTGCGCATCGCCAGAGACGAACGCATCCTTGCCGAGGCAAGTCTCCGTTCCGGGAACAAATCCCCACCATGAAAAGGCGCCTGGTCATCATTGACGAAACAGCCAAGATTGGCGGCGCAGAGATCAACTTGTCCCGCCTGGCCTCCGGGCTGCAAAGACTCGGCTGGGAGGTGGAAGTCATCCTTCCTGAAACTGGGCCACTGGTGGATATGCTTGCCGGACGAGGCTTAGTATGCAATGTCGTCCCGGGGGGACCATTTTATTCGGTCAGTTTCTACCTGGGCTGGAAGACCAAGCTGCCCAACCCCTTTGCCTGGCTGGCAACAACCTGGAATGGGATCCGCTGGGGATACCGCCTGAAGAAGCATCTCCAAGAAGCCCAGCCAACGATCGTGATGACCGTCAGCCTGCTGGCTCACCTTATTGGCGGCACGGCGGCCCGGCGCTGTGGTCTGCCGGTTGTCGCCCATATCCAGGATATCGTCGCCCCAGAATCCGGATTCGGCCTCTACCGTTGGATCTTGAACACGTGGGCAAAGCGAGTCCCCCACAGAATCGTGTGCGTCTCGCCGATCGTTGCAGAACAATTTGGGGCCGCTCATAAGCCAGTCATCCTGTGGAACAGTGTGGACACATCAACTTTTTCGGCTCACATAGAGATGGCAGACGATGCCCATCTCCTGACCATCGGCTCCGTCGGCAGGCTGACCCCCTGGAAAGGGCATCACATCGCCATCGAAGCGGCCCAGGCTTTGCGAGACCAGGAACTGCCATTCCGCTGGTTCATCGTCGGGGACGCTTCCCTGGGGGACAAGAGATACGCCCAGAAGCTGTATGCCGCCGTCCGCTGTTCCGGCCTGACCGACCAGGTCCATTTCCTGGGCTGGAAGGATGATATGCCCGCCTTCTATCGCTCGCTGGACCTGCTCGTCCATTTGCCGACTGAGGCGGAGCCTTTCGGGCTGGTCCTGGCGGAGGCGATGGCCTGTGGAATCCCGGTCGTCGCCACACAGGGCGGCGGCCTGGACCCGATCATCCCTCAAGGCGGTGGGATCCTCGTCCCGCCCGGGGATGTGGATTCGGTTGTTGAAACCATCATCCGTTTATGGCAAGAACCACAAGACCGTCGCCGGCGGGCGCTCCTCGCCCGGGAAAGCGCAGTAAAATACTTCAGTGCAGAAAACTCCCTGCAACAGTGGATCGACCTTTTCACCGCGTTGAGCGAGCCATCCATGTGAACAGCCATGCCTGAACCACGTCAACTCCTTACCGTGATCGTTCCGACCGGCAATCGGGAAGATGTGATCGCCGATTGCCTGCGCAGCGTGCGCTGGGCAGATGAAGTTCTGGTAGTGGATTCGTTCAGCACCGATGGCACCCTGGAGATCGCCCGGCAGTTCGCCGACCGGATCCTGCAGCATGAATACGGCTTCTCTGCCTTGCAGAAGAACTGGGCCATCCCGCAGGCGACCCACGACTGGGTCCTGATCGTGGACACCGACGAGCGGGTGACGAACCCGCTGCGGGAAGAGATCCTTGCCAGGCTCGCATCGCCGGGAGAATTTGCCGGTTTCCGCATCCCGCGCCTCAATTTGATCCTCGGAAAGCCCATCCGGCAGGCAGGATATTTCCCGGATTATCAAACCCGCCTCTTCCGCCGGGACCGGGGCCGGTACGCATTGCGCAAAGTCCATGCCCACCTGATCCTGGACGGCCCATGTGGCACGTTGGGCGCGCCCTTGGTGCACTACGCCCATCGCTCGGTGGATGATCTGCTCAATAACCTGCTCGTCACGATGACAACCTGGGAGGCAGACCAACGCCTCAGCGAGAGAAAGCGCATCGCCTTATGGCCCGGGCTGCTCCTCCGACCGGTGGCTGCATTCCTGCTGCGCTATATCCGCCAGGGCGGCTGGCGGGATGGAAGCCGCGGCCTGGTGACCAGTCTCATCTGGGCCATGTACGTATCGATCACGTATATGAAAATCTGGGAGCGACAGTTGGACCTTCCCGAGGACTGGTGGATTGAGCATTGGAAGGATTACGACAACCCAGACCCCGAGAAGGGCACCTAGGATTACTTCTTACCCGGAGCCCCGTGACCCCTGCCAGTCAAAGCCCACGCATCCTCTTTATCCACCATGGTTTAAGCCCCTTCATCCAATTGGACCTGGGTCTGCTCCGTTCGATTGGCGAGGCCACTGACCTGCGCCTGGAATCCCCCCTCCGGGTCCAACCCCGCCGGATTGCCGCAGCTGTCCGGGATCATGACCTGGTCTTCGGCTGGTTTGCCTCCTGGCACACCTTCCTGCCATTCCTGTTTGCCAGGTTAAGCGACACCCCCTCCATCCTGGTCATCGGCGGGTACGACGTTGCCAGACTCCCGGAGATCGGTTACGGCCACCAGCGCGGCGGGCTCAAGCGCTGGCTCAGCCGGTGGACGATGAACATGGCCTCCCGACTTGTTACATTTTCCCACTTCAGCCAGGAAGAGGCCGGGCGCAACGCCGGAATCCAGCCCGAACGGGTGGGGGTGATACCCCTCGGCATCCCCGATCCTTTCAAGAAGCTGCCGCCTCTGTCACGCAGGCAGATGGCCCTGACCGTGGGCAATGTCGAACGCTCCAACCTCTGGCGCAAAGGGCACGAGCCATTCGTGCGCGCCGCTGCCCACCTGCCGCAGATGGAATTCGTCTTAGCCGGGGAGTGGCAGGACCGGGCAATCGACCGTTTAAAAAAGATCGCCTCCCCCAATGTGGCTTTTCCCGGCAGGGTGAACGATGACGAACTGCTCAGGCTCTATCAGGAAGCGGCTGTGTACGTCCAGCCCTCCCGCCACGAGGGGTTCGGGATGAGCGTTGCCGAGGCCATGTTGGCCGGTTGCATCCCGGTGGTGACCCGCCTCGGCGCACTGCCGGAGGTCGTCGGGGACGCAGGAGTTTATCTCCCCAACACTACACCCGAAGCGGTTGCCGAGGGTATCCGCAGCGCTACAGGTGCCGGCGAGGACCTGCGCAGCCGAGCCCGCAAACGCATCCTGGACGAGTTCCCGCTGGCAAAGAGAGGCCAGGCGCTGGCAGACCTTGTCCACCAACTCCTGACCGAGCAGAGACCCTAGGAAGCCGGTTCTGATGAATAAGCTCGCCCCTCAACAGGAAACCAATTTTTTTGACCGCTCGATCAAACCGGCGCGCCCGGCCTGGATCGCCTGGTTGCTGCCGATCATCCTCCTGCTTATCGTCTTCGGCCCGGGGACGAGGCGCTATTTCCTCGGCAAGGACGATTTCATCGAGATCGGCAGGGCGCATTTTATCGATTCCCATGACCCGGTCCAGGTATGGACAACCCCACACGATGGCTATAAATACCGCCCGCTCGACCGCCTGACAACCCTGCTCACCTATCTGGCTGCCGGAGAGAACCCCGCCGCCTACCGGGTGCGGAATGTCTTTCTGCACATGATCAATGCACTATTATTCGGCATCACCATCACCAGGCTCACCCGGGACCAGCGCAGCGGCGTCATCGCAACGCTCCTGTTCGGGCTGGCGCCGGCCAGCTCCCTGACAGTCAGCCTGGCAGTCACGACCAAACCCTTCCTGGGTCTCTTCTTCCTGCTGACTGCCCTCCTCTGGCTGGACACCTGGGAGACTCGCCGGGTCTCGATCCTCAAGGCGGTCACAGCCGCAATCCTTTCTGTGATCACAGTTTTGTACCACGAACAGGCACTTCTTATCATCACCGCATTCCCGCTAGGGGTTGCAACCGGTCTGTTCATCCGCCATAAACGGAAGCGCGAAGCCCTGTGTTGCCTGGGTATCGCTCTCGGAATCCTGGCAACTGTGTTCCTGCTCCGCAGCAACGCCCAGACAGGCAGACAGGCGATCGAGCTTCTGACCTGGAGCGGGATCGGCCGCAATATCCTCTACGTTGGCGCCGGGCTGCTCGCTCCACTTGACTTCCTGCTCGTCTTCGGGCCGGATGCCGTCACCCGGTCGGGGGTCCAACTGCTCGACGGTAATCTGGCCGCCGTCAGGCTGGGGTTTTTCGGGATCCTCTTCGCCGGGTTCTGGGGGATCCTCGGCATGGCGCTTATTTCCAGATTCAAGCGAAGAAAGGGCCTCTGGATACTCGCCGGGCTGGCTTGCGGACTGCTGCTCAGCCTTGCCCCTGCTGTCCTGTTCGTGCGCTATTCCGAACTGTATGGCTATCTCCCAGTGTTGTTCCTGGTTGCCATCTTCGTCTCCCTGCTCCTGCCCGGCGACGACGACCGGATTAAGAAGGAGCACCGAAAAGCGTATCTCGGCTGCCTGGTTTTCCTTCTGCTGAGTTACACCTCGTCCGCAATATACCGGCAGGCCTTGCTCTGGGAGGGCACCGGGGAGGCCCGGGCCATCATGGAAGCCCTGCCCGAACTGGTCCCGGACCCGCAAGCGGGGAGCCGCTTTGTGTTCACCAACCTGCCTGCCCAGCACCAGGGATACAGCCTCTACGGGTTGACCGGTGTCCAGGTTCTCGAAGACCAAACCGGGGTCACGGCGGCCCTGAAATTGGTCTACGACCGCCCGGATCTCTCCGGGACGATCCTGGAGGACCCCGACCAGTTCGCCGCGGCCTGCCAAAAACAAACTGAGGCTGTATATTTCCTATACTGGCACGCCGACCAGCTTACGCTCACCGACCCAGACACATGCCTGCCATAGAATCCACCCATCTGCCCCGCGTGACCATCATCCTGCCCATCCGCAATGAGGCGCTTTTCATTGCCTCCACCCTGGCGTCCGTGGTGGAACAGGATTACCCCGCGGAAAAGCTGGAAGTCTTCGTGGCAGACGGCATGTCAACTGACGGGACGCGGGAAATCGTGGCCGGGTTCCAGGAACAAGTCCCTTACCTGAAGATGCTGGACAACCCCGGCCAGATTGTCCCCACTGGCCTGAACGCCGCCATCCGCCAGGCCAGCGGTGAAGTCATCCTGCGGGTCGACGGCCACACACTCATCGAGCGGGACTATGTCCGCCAGTGCGTGGCAGCACTGGAACGCAGCAACGCGGACAACGTCGGTGGCAGGATGGCAGCAGCAGGCAAGACATCCTTCGGGGGGGCGGTCGCACTGGCAACCAGCACGCCGTTTGGGATCGGCGGGGCCCGGTTCCATTATTCAGACCAGGAGGAATGGGTCGATACGGTCTACCTGGGCGCCTGGCCACGGCGGGTTTTCGAGCGGGTTGGGCTTTTCGACGAAGAATTGGTCCGCGACCAGGACGACGAGTTCAATTACCGCCTGCGCAAGGCCGGAGGAAAGATCCTGTTGAGCCCGTTGATCAAGTCGCGCTACTTTGTCCGCAGCCGGCCGGGTGCGCTCTGGCGGCAGTACACCCAGTACGGTTTCTGGAAGGTGCGCGTCCTGCAGAAACACCCCCGCCAGATGCGCCCGCGCCAGTTCGCGCCGCCGATGTTCGTCGCCGCCCTGCTGCTGACCGGCCTCTCGGCCCCCTTCCTGTGGTTCTCGTTTTGGCTCTTCCTGGCCCTTACGGGGGTCTACATGCTCGCCAACCTGGCTGCATCCATTTCGACAGCCGCAAAACACAATGCCTGGCGCATCCTCCCCTGGCTGGCGCTGACCTATGCCATCCTGCACATTGGCTACGGCACCGGGTTCCTGGCAGGCCTGCTCCGGTTTTCCCGCCGCTGGAAGGACCGGCTTGGCCAGGCACCCGCTTATCAGTACAAGGGGAGGGAACATGGATGACCTCGACCGCCTGCGGGCTGAGTACGCAGACCGGAAACGCCGTCTGGCCAACAGCGACAGGTATTCCCTTTCCAACCCTGCTCGTCGTTTCGAGATCCTGCAACGCCAGCATCGGACCCTGGAGTTGCTGCTGAAGAGAGGCTTCCTGCCGCTCTCCGGCACCAATATCCTGGAGATCGGTTGTGGAGCCGGGGGAGTGTTGGACGAATACCTGGGTTTCGGCGCAGATCCCGGCTATTTGCACGGCTGTGACCTGCTCGCCGACAGCCTGCACTCTGCCCTTCAAAGGTTCCCGGTGCTCCCCCTGGCCTGCGCAGACGGTCAGGACCTCCCCTATCCAGCGGGTGCATTTGACCTGGTCCTGCAATACACGGTATTCACATCGCTCCTCGATCCAGCCATCAAAAAGAAACTCGCCCGGGAAATATTGCGGGTGCTCAAGCCTGGCGGGATGATCCTCTGGTATGATTTCTGCTGGAACCCGACCAACCCGCAAACCCGGGGCATCCGCCCGGCGGAGATCCGGGAACTCTTCCCCGGCTGCCGGTATGAATTCCAGCGCATCACCCTGGCCCCGCCGGTCACCCGCCTGCTGGTGCCCCTTTCGTGGGGCTTGTGCTTGCTGTTGGAGCGGATAAAATTATTCAACAGCCATTATCTGGTCGCGATCCAAGTGGAGTAAAACCATGACCTCAACACCCTGGAACGGACAAGCCGTGCTGGTGACGGGCGGCGGGGGCTTTATCGGCAGTCACCTGGTGGAACAATTGCACCGGGACGGAGCCCGGGTGAGGGCATTCGTCCGCTACAACTCGCGCTCCGACCCTGGCCTGTTGCGCTTGCTCCCCGAGGAGCTGCGCTCAGAGATCGAAATCATCGCCGGTGACCTGCGCGACGGTGCAGCAATCCACCAGGCCATGGAAGGCTGCCAGACCGTCTTCCACCTGGGCGCGTTGATCTCGATCCCCTATTCCTACCGTCACCCGGTCGAAGTGGCCGAGACCAACTTCATCGGCACGCTGAATGTGCTCATGGCCGCCCGAGACCTGCAGGTGAAGCGGCTGGTCCAGCTCTCGAGCAGCGAAGTCTATGGCACGGCGCAGCAGACGCCCATGGACGAATCCCACCCCCTGCAGGGACAGTCGCCGTATTCTGCCAGCAAGATCGGCGCCGATAAGCTGGCCGAGAGCTTCTTCTGTGCCTATGACCTGCCGGTGGTCACCGTGCGGCCGTTCAACACCTACGGGCCGCGCCAATCCGCCCGGGCGGTCATCCCGGCAATCATCACCCAGGCGTTGACCCAGGATGTCGTCCGCCTGGGCAACCTGGATTCCAGCCGGGATTTCACCTACGTGGACGACACCGTCCGGGGGTTGCTGCAGGCAGCCCGGGTCGATGCCCTGGAAGGCAAGACCTTCAACCTGGGAACTGGCACGGAGGTCCGTATCGGGGACCTGGCGGAGGCGATCATCGCCCAGATCGGCCGGCCGGTGGAAATCGTCCAGGATCCTGAACGGTTGCGCCCGGAGCGCTCGGAGGTATTCCGCCTGGTCGCGGACAACCGGTCGGCGCGCCAGCACCTGGACTGGGAACCCCGGATGGCGCTTGAGCAGGGGCTGGCGCTCACCATCGCCTGGGTGCGGTCCCATCTTGAACTCTACCGGAGCGGTCAGTATGAATTCTAAGCGGAAGGCAACGATATGAAAGCGATAGTCCTGGCTGGCGGCAAGGGGACCCGTCTGGCGCCTTACACAACCATCCTGCCAAAACCACTGATGCCCATCGGCGACATGCCGATCCTGGAGGTCATGCTGCGCCAGATGAAGCGCGCCGGCATCGAGGATGTCGTGCTCACCGTGGGACATCTGGCCCAACTGCTGAACTCCTTCTTCCAGGACGGTCGCCAGTGGGGGATGCAGATCACATACAGTTATGAAGAGAAACCCCTCGGGACCGCCGGTCCGCTCGCCTTCGTCGATGGCCTGGATTCCACCTTCCTGGTGACCAATGGTGACGTGCTCACCAGCCTGGATCTCAAGGAACTGCTTGCCTTTCACCACCGGCAGGGCGGAGTGGCCACCATTGCCGTCCACCGCCGGCAGGTGAAGATCGACCTGGGCGTGGTCCAGCAAGACGAGGGCTACCAGGTCACCGGCTACATCGAAAAACCGGTCTATGACTATACGGTCAGCATGGGTATCTACGTCTTCGAGCCGGCCATCCTGGAGTACATCCCCCGGGGGGAATATCTGGATTTTCCCGACCTGGTATTGAAGCTGATCGCCGCCGGGAAATTAGTAGTCGGTTATCCCTATGACGGCTACTGGAAGGACCTGGGCCGCCCGGACGACTACGAGGACGCAACCCGGGATTTCACCCACATGCGGGCGCAGTTCCTTCCGGAGGAATGACCATGGACTGGCGCATCCCCCTCGCAGATATTGATCTTGGCCCACAGGAAATGGACGCCGTGCTGGAGGTCCTGCGCAGCCGCTGGCTGACGATGGGCAGCCTGACCCGGCAGTTCGAACAGGAATTTGCAGAGTACTGCAACGTAAAACACGCCATCGCCGTCACCAACGCCACTGCCGCGCTCCATCTGGCCTGCCTGGCGGTCGGTCTGGGCCCGGGGGATGAGGTCATCCTGCCCTCCCTGACCTTTGTGGCCAGCGCGAACTCGGTCCGCTATACCGGTGCCCATCCGGTCTTTGCGGACATCGAAAGCGAAGCGTGGCTGAATATCTCGCCCGAATCGATCGAAGCCCGGCTGACCGACCGGACCAGGGCGATCATGGTGATGCATTACGGCGGGTATGCCTGCAACATGCCAGCCATCCAGGATATCGCCAAAAAACATGGGCTGGCGGTGATCGAAGACGCGGCCCATGCGATCGGGTCCAGGCTGGACGGGCGCATGCTGGGCACCTGGGGCCAGGTCGGTTGTTACAGCTTCTTCTCGAACAAGAACATGACCACCGGCGAGGGCGGCATGCTGGTCACCGATGACGACGCGCTGGCGGAACAACTGGGCCTGCTCCGTTCGCACGGCATGACCTCGCTGACCTGGGACCGTCACCGCGGCCACGCCTGGAGCTATGACGTGGTAGCCCTGGGGTATAACTACCGGATCGACGAGATCCGCGCAGCCCTGGGCCGGGTGCAGTTGCAGAAACTGGATGGCAATAACGCCCGGCGCAGGGAAGTGACCTGCACATATCGCCAGACCCTGGCCCAACTCGTCCCGGATGTCGGCCTGCCGTTCGCTCGGGGGCAGGGCACATCGGCCTGCCATCTCTTCCCCATCCTGCTGCCTGAAGGTTGCAACCGGCTCCGCTTCATGGAGGCGATGAAATCGCAGGGTATCCAGACCAGCATCCACTATCCGCCCATCCACCTTTTCAGCGCGTATCAGTCCGATCAACCCACCGGTTCCCTGGAAATCACCGAGCTGGTCGCCCGCCGGGAGGTGACCCTGCCGCTTTATCCCGCCCTGACAGACCGGGATATCAGCGCTGTCACCCAGGCAGTCCAACACGCTCTGCAGGAAGCTTCCCAGTAATAAAGAAGTTCACCGCTTGCAATCCGGTTATCACAATATTGCCCATCTATTTTTGTCCACTTTCTAGCATTGATTCTGTCCCGCTTTCATGATACGTTAATACCGTCCTGAGTTCAGGCTGATTTGACATGGAAGACCAAATGGCTGCAACCTATCCATCACAGGCTGCCAGGCGCAGCCCGACACCTTTTTTCTCTTGGGCGAAAAAAGTGCTCAACAGATTCCTCAAGCGGTTCCTGGACATCGTTCTCTCCATCCTTGGGTTGGCCGGTCTCTCTCCGCTATTTGTTGTCATCAGCATCCTGATCAAGCGCGAATCCACCGGACCGGTATTCTATGCAGGGCAACGCCTCGGCCGGAACGGGCGGCGTTTAAACATCTGGAAATTCCGCACGATGTATGAAAACGCGGAGAGCTACCAGGGCCCGGCGGTGACCGCCAACGGGGACCGGCGCGTGACACCCTTCGGACGCTGGCTCCGCCAGACCAAGATCAACGAACTGCCCCAACTTTACAATGTCCTCAAGGGGGACATGAGCCTGGTCGGGCCACGGCCTGAAGACCCGGCGATCGTCGCAACCTGGCCTGAGGATGTGCGCAGCATCATCCTCTCCATGCGTCCCGGGATCACCAGCCCGGCCTCGATCCTCTACCGGGACGAAGAACAGATGCTGCAGGTTGGGCGGGTGATGGACGACTACCTGCGCAAGATCCTGCCGGACAAGTTGCGTCTCGACCAGCTCTACGTCCGCAACCATACCTTCCTGACCGACCTGGATGTGATCCTCTGGACCCTGATGGCCCTTGCCCCACTGTGGAGGCAAACGGCCATCCCCGAGACCCTGCTGTATGCCGGGCCATTGTACAACTTTGCCCGCCGCTACCTGAACTGGTTCATCCTTGACTGCCTGGTGGCCTTCCTGTCGGTCACCATTTCCGGTGTGCTCTGGCGGACGGGCGGCCCGCTCCACGTCGGCGTGGATATGGCCTTTGCGATGGCGGTGATGATGGCGATCGTTTTCAGCCTGTCCAACTCGGTCCTCGGGCTGGGGAGGGTCTCCTGGCGGCATGCCCGGTCATCCTTCGCCATCGACCTGGCCTTTTCCAACATCCTGGCGACCATCGGCCTGATCCTGGTCAACCGTTACTGGCCATGGGGCAGGCGGCTGCTCCCCTTTGGACTGGTGATGGTTTCAGGATTGCTGACCTACCTGGGTGCGCTGGCTTTGCGCTATCGCGAACGCCTGGTGACCGGTTTGGCTTCCCGCTGGCTATGGTACCGTCGCAGGGCAAGCATCTTCGGTGAACGCGTCCTGATCGTGGGCGCAGGGGAATGCGGGCAGCTCGCTGCCTGGCTGCTGCAGAAGAGCAGTTTTGCCTCTGCCTTCGCGATCATCGGGATGATCGATGACGATCCATACAAGCAGGGCTTGCTCATCGAGGATTACCCTGTGATGGGTACCACCCGGGACCTGACCCATGTCGCTGCCAGGAAGGACATCGGCCTGATTCTGTTCGCGATCACCAATATTTCCTCCGCAGAGCAGGAGCGCATCCTGCAAATCTGTCACCAGACCGCGGCGCGGGTGGTGATCATCCCTGACCTGCTGCAGATCCTCCAGGATCACCTGAGCCCGAATTCGAAAGCTGGACTCTCCCCTGAAACCGGGAGTGCCAGGCTGAACGGCGCCTGTGCCGAGATCAAACGAAAGGTGGTAAACTAAGCGCATGAGTATGTCGAGGCTGCCGTTTTCGGAGACGGTATGGAACTAAGACAGTATCTTTCCCTGCTTAAACACTGGGCCTGGCTCCTGATCCTGGGAGTGGTTGCCGGCATCGGAGTTGGCTACGCCATCAGCATCTATTCGACGCCCATCTACCAGGCCACCACCAAGGTGCTGGTGATGCGCGCCCCCCAGGAGCGCAACTCCGACCTGGCCTACCTCAGTGACCAGCAACTTACCCAAACCTTCATCCAGTTGCTGTCCACCAACCCGGTGCTGGACGGCGCTTCACTTCAGTTGAACTACCAGGTAAAACGCGAGCAGATCAAGGTCCAGCAGGTGCGCGACACGCAGGTCATCGAAGTCACCGTGGAAGATACCGACCCGTTCCGCGCCGCGATGACAGCCAACGTACTCGTGGCTGTTCTGGTCGACCAGAACGAGATCCTGCAATCCAGCCGCTATACCACATCCGAACAGAGCGTCCAGTACCAGATCCAGCAGGTGGAGGCGCAAATCGATAGCCTGGAATTGGAGATCGACGCGCTTGCCTCCCAGTCGGCCCAGGATCAGATCATCCAGGTGGAGACGCGCAT
Source organism: Chloroflexota bacterium (assembly GCA_043826785.1). Lineage (GTDB taxonomy): Bacteria > Chloroflexota > Anaerolineae > Anaerolineales > Villigracilaceae > JBDRPT01. The sequence continues at coordinate 35,131 of JBDRPT010000060.1, forward strand.
CCTCGAACTCCAAACCGAGATCGCCCAGGTGGACACCGAGATCGCCGCGCTGACCGAAGATGAATCCTTGGCCAATACCAACCTGCTCTCAGAAAAGCGCTCACGGCTGGCCCAACTACAGTCCATTCTCGATCTCTACCAGGAAGTCTACTCAAACCTGGTCGTGCTTGGCAGGCCGGCCGAGACAGGCGATATCGACCGCCTTTCCCGGATGGAGAAGACCCTCGAGCTGTACCAGCAGATCTATTTGCAGCTATTGACAAACCTGGAAGCGATCCGCCTGGCGCGGCTGCAGAACACCCCCAATGTCGTCCAGATCGAAGCCGCGACCATCCCGTTCCGACCGGTCCGCCCGGACCCGGTGATGAACAGCGCCCTGGCCGGCGCAATTGGGCTGATGGTCGCCGCCGGGATCGCCTTCGTGATCGAGTACACCAATGACACCCTGCGCACCCCCCGCGATGTCGACAACGCCCTCGGCCTGCCCATCATCGGCTATATCTCCGATATCCCCGCCCGGCGCCAGGCCATTCCGGGCCTTTCGGTCGCCCACCAACCACGTGCCCCCGTCTCGGAAGCATTCCGCTCCCTGCGGACCAACCTGGAGTTCTCCGAGGGCGAACAACCCCTGCAGACGATCCTGGTGACCAGCTCACGCCCAGGCGAGGGCAAGACCACGGTGGCGGCGAACCTGGCTGCCAGTTACGCCCAGGGCGGCAAGCGGGTCATCCTGGTGGACGCCGACCTGCGTCGCCCGGCCGTACACCGTGTCCTGGGGGTCTCGAACCGGATGGGGTTGAGCACGCTCCTGCGCGGCGCGGTCACGCTTGAATCTGTCTGGCACAAATGGGGTGGGACCGACCGGCTGCTCGTCATCACCAGCGGCGGCCTGCCGCCCAACCCGACCGAGCTGCTCGGTTCGGATAGGATGCTGTTCGTGCTCGCCGAACTGCGCAAGCAAGCCGATATCGTCATCATCGACAGCCCACCCAGCCTGGTGGCGGATTCCCAGGTGCTCGGCTCGATGGTCGATGGCGTGGTCCTGGTCATCCAGCCGGGAGCTTCACACACCGATGAGGCCAAGGCCACGCTGACCCAATTCACCCGGGCCGGGGCACGCCTGATCGGAGTTGTCTTCAACCGCATCCCGCGTAATCGCAGCCACTATTACGGCGGCTATCGATACTATACGCCCAATTCCTACCATTCTTATTCCGACAATGGAGGCAAGAAGAAAGAAAGCCGGAAACCCCAAACCCGTTCGCTCCAGAAGACCAAGCCCGTCAGCGGGCGCCCGAAAGGGCAGGTCACGCCAAAGAAGTAAACCCAGCCAACCCTCCCCAGGCCGCCAACCAGGCCTGAGTCACACTGGTCATGCCATCTATTTTATTCATATGCACAGCCAATCAGTTAAGGTCCCCCATCGCCATGGCCTGCTTCAACAAGAAGCTGCGCACTGTCGGTTGGAAGAGTGACTGGCAAGTCTCCAGCGCCGGCACGTGGACAACCCCGGGAATTCCCACCACCCCGGCCGTCCTGGATGTAGCCAAGAAGCTGGGGCTCTCCCTGGAAGATCACCGCACCACCAGCGTGACCGCCGAACTCATCTCAAAAAGCGACCTGGTGCTGGTGATGGAGAGAAACCACAAGGAAGCATTGCAGAACGAGTTCCCGGAGGCCCGGGACAGGATTTTCTTGTTCGCCGAAGTCGTGGATACCAGGGCATATGAAGTCCCCGACCCCGCTGGCGGGAGCCCGGAGAGTTATGAGCAAGTAAGCCGTCAGTTATCTGAAATGGTGGAGCGCGGTTTCTACAAGGTCTGCACACAGGCGCTCCGCCTGCGCAAGAAGTCACACTAATGCCCGGACCGATGTAAGGAGGAACCATGGCTGACGAAACGAAGAAGGCGAAAAAGGCGACAAAGTATAAAAAGAGTGCCAGCAAAGAGAAAACCCCCGGGAAGAAGGAGGGCGAGAAAAAGAAATCCGGTCGAGGACTGATCTGGCTCGCGGTCCTCATGATCGTCCTCTTGTGTCTGGCGATCAGCGCCTACCTGGCATATACATATGTCATGGGCATGACCGGCCCCCCCTTGACCGTCTCCACGGATGAGCCAACAGGCCTCCCCATCCAGCCGCAACCAACCGAACCAGGCGTTCCAGGCCAACCGCCCCCGGTCACCGGCGGGACATGCGGCCAAACAGGCATGGTGACGGTCATGGTCCTGGCCTACGATACCAAGATCGAATGGCCGTACGGCGCAGATGCCATCCGCCTTGTGCAGGTGGACTACGGGCGGAACAGGGTGCGGGTATTCTCCCTGCCACGCGACCTGTGGGTCAACCTGCCGGGCCAGGCAGACCCGTACCCGGTCGGGTCTACGCTCGGCGCCCTCTTCCAGACCGGGCTGGACCAATCTACCGGCAGCACGGCTGAGATCCATACGGCAGCGGCCAGCATGGTAGCCCAGGCGCTGTACGACAACTTCAACATCATCCCGGATGACTACATCACAATTGAATTGAATATCTTCGCGACGATGGTCGATACCGTCGGCGGGATCGATATCAATCCGCCGGTTGCCTACGCAATGGAAACCTGGCTCTTCCCGGCCGGCCCACAACACTGGGATGGGGCCACAACGCTGGCATATGTGCGCGCCCGCAACCGGGACGAACCCGAATGGTCCCGCTTGGAACGCCAGAACCTGGTCCTGCGCGCTCTGCAACAGGCCCTGCTCAACCCGGCCATCCTGCCGCAGGTGCCCAACCTGGCCAACCAGTTCCAGGGCAGCGTCGTCACCGACCTGAACCTGGGCCAGATCACCGGGCTATCATGCATGGTGACCACCGTCCAGCCAGGCGAGGTCCTGTTTTCCACGATCGCCCCCGAGATGGTCCTACCAGGCCCCGAAGGCACCCTGGTGCCCGATACTGATCTGGTCCGCCAGTTGCTCGAAGCCTGGATGGCGGGGAATTAGTGACGATCTTCTGCCTTTAGGAGTCACCTCCTTGCCGGGGTCCCTGACAAGGGGCAAGATTCATCCGGGCGGCTGAATTCAGCCGCCCGTTTCAATGTAGATACATCCGATATCAATCTGGTTCGCCATCCAGCAGGCCGCGCTGGGCCGCCACGGCTGCACCCAGATACACCACCGAAGGCTGGTTTGCTCATTTGAGACGTGGCGTTACGGGCACATTCCATCACGTGAGCGGACAATATCTAGACAATTATGTAGGTGAGTTTGCTTTTCGCTACACTAATCGACAAGTCAGTGATGGGCAACGTACTATTAAAGCCATCCGCAATATCGAAGAAGGAAAAAGGCTGCATTACGAAGATGTTGTCAGTGACTAATAGTACTTCACAAACGAGTCGATAATGGATAAAATGTAAGGGAGTAGACATCATGGCTAAGGATATTCTCACCTTTGCTCTTGAAGGCGAAATAGCTCTGCAAGATTTTGCAAGCGCTATTAGTAGCTTCAACGCGCTTCTTATTCAATTGTCGAAAGAGGTTGGGGGGGATGCAAAAATCGACTGGCTCATTGATGAAATGTATACGGGAAGTGCCGTTGCTACGTTTCGGGGTGTTTATCAAGATATGGTTGTTGTTGAAAATGTTGTGACCGCTTACGAGGATGTTGGTGATGCAATGGCGGCAGGACGCGAAATTCCATTTTCAAAAACCGTCCAACAACACGCCGCTGCACTCACCAAAGTGCTAGATGACAAAGTAACTGCCATTAGACTTGAGACGCCTAACCATGACTTCCTAATTAGTGGGAAGTTGCATGGTGAAAGGACTTTACCAATACAATATAGTCATGGTACTGTTCGCGGCACTATCGAAACTCTTAGCAAGCGTAAGAAGTTGAGTTTTACTCTTTGGGATACCTTGTTTGATAAACCTGTTCATTGTTACTTCAAAGAAGGCGAAGAGGATAATATGCGGTTTGCTTGGGGAAAAAGGGCTGTAGTAGCCGGAAAAATAGGAAGGCAACCTGAAAGTGGAAAACCCCTAGTCATTAGGGAAGTCAAGTACGTGCGCGTTGTTGAAGATGGAGAACCTGGAAGCTATCAGCGTGCTCGTGGTGTACTTCCTTGGGGGAGAGGCGGAGAAACGCCCGAAGATATGATTAGGAGGTTGCGTGATGCCTGACGAGCATCTTTACTATTGGGATGCAAATCTTTTCATGTCGTATCTAAATGGTGATTCTGATAGGTTGCCTGTCATAGAAGCGATTCTTGATGAAATTGAAAAGGGTGGCAAAGACAAAATTGTGACATCCGTATTATCGAAGATCGAGGTAGCTTGGGTAGCAAGCGAAAAGGTAAATCGTGCTCTTAGCGCCGAAGAAGAAGCAAATATTGACAGCCTTTGGAATGATTATTCTGTGATTGAGTTAGTTGATTTCAGTGACGAAGTAACTCACATTGCTAGAAGTATTCTTAGAAGGTCGATGACCAGAGGATGGAAACCCAAGACAATGGATGCTATTCATTTGGCAACCGCTGAATGGGTTGGCGCTACCGAGATGCATACTTACGATAGCAATTTGTATAAGTACGGGGAGCTAATTGGAATCGAGGTAAAAGCTCCAATTGCCATGCAACCGAAATTACTTTAGGATTAGATTATAAAGAAAGAATAGAAACTGAAAGAAGGAACTTAGTTATACGGATTACAAACGAAATGCATGTTTCGCTCCACCCTCTCGACTTCAAAGAGGCATTGTCTGTTGTACTGAAGGTCAAGCCGAAAGAAAATCCGAAGAAGAAACCTCCAAAGAAACCCGAGAACACAGGCTAGCACAAACGTTCTAACAGTGATATAATGCAAGAACCAATCAGGAGAATTTCAAACAATGCCTACCGAAACCAAATTTAACGAACAGAAGGCAACGGAAGCGGCTACTACACTATTAGCACTAAGAAAAACGCAAAGAGCAGATTATCTTTGGATAATCAAAATGTTGTATTTTATTGACCGTGAGGCAATTCGACAATGGGAAAGGCCTATCACGTATGATAATTATGTAGCTATGCCTCATGGTCCAGTTTTGAGCACGATTTACAACATAATTAAAAAGAATCATCCAAGTGTTGTTTGGAAACATTATATAGTTACCAGACCCAAAGATTATGAGGTTTCCTTAAACGGTAGCCCTGCCCCAAGGAGAAAATTATCTGAGGCTGAGGTAGAACTAATTAATGAGATGTTTCAAAAGTATGGAAACCTTTCGGGAAAAGAATTAGAGGAAATTTCTCATCATCTACCAGAATGGCATGACCCAAAAGGCTCATCTATCCCGATTCCCCTTCCCGATCTATTAAATGTTCTTGATTTTAAACCCGAAGATATAGAACGAATAGCCTTTGAGCTAGAGCAAGAAGAAGAAATTAACGCACTGTTTGGAGCATAACCCTTGTTGGGGGCTGGAGACTGTATCCATATCTTGATGAATAAGAGCGGGAAAACAATAGGCCATCTGTTTGTCATCTTGTTTGACGGGGAGCCTTATACCAGTAATACAATCATCGTTCCAATTGATACTTATAGAAGTGATAAGCAGGATAAAACGGTAATTTTACTAACAGGAGATCATGAATTTATTACCTGCCCCTCATTTGTAAATTATAGTTTATCTAGGATTACATCACTTACTCACATTGGTAATCTTATCAAGGACGGACGGGCAAAACCAAAAACGCCAATGAGAGAGGAAATTCTGATTAGAATACGCGAAGGTGTTAGAAAATCAAAGAGAACCCGGAATGAGGTTTTGATTGCGTACAGTAATCATATGGATAGAGAATTAAATCGGAAACCCTAGCGTTTGGGTTTGCGAAAGGGATAATTCCCCTTGCATCAATATGTAAACTTTGAACAATCAAAACGCACGTAGTTACTGTAATCTTGGTTCACATCTTTACGCAGCTCACAGTGGGTTTAAATATTTACGCAGTCCACAGCATTTCACTCTAGTTCGCCTTCCAGCAGGCCGCGCTGGGCCGCCACGGCGATCGCCGCGGGCCACGGAGCGAAGCACTTCCAGCTCACGCCCGGTCAACAGTGTCTCACCAGATCCGTGATCCGCAGTCGCGCCCACGTTGGAGAGCAGCCTGGCGACCACATCCGGGTTCAGTTGACTGCAGAGCTGGAGCGCTTCGGCACTATCGACGGCCTCGCCAACCAAGATATTGACCGGGTCACCCAACCGCGACGTCCTCCAGCGGGAATCGTATCAATAGGTGAGTGCCATTCCCCGGCTCACTACGGACATTTAAACTGCCACCTGCCATGCGGCTCCGCTCGATGTGGAGCAAGCAATAATAAAGGAACCAACCATGAAAGCCATTGAAGTCCAAAACCTATCCAAAGCCTTCGGCGAGACGAAAGCCGTCGTGGGTGTCAACTTCACTGTCACCCAGGGCGAGATCTTCAGCCTGATCGGCCCGAACGGCGCCGGCAAGACCACCACTATCTCGATGCTCGCCTGCCTGCTGCGCCCGGATGAAGGCGACGCCGTGGTCCTCGGCCACTCTGTCCGCAAGGACCCGATGGGCGTCAAATCCGTCCTGGGCATCGTCCCACAGGAGATCGCCCTGTACGAAGACCTCTCGGCCCGCGAGAACCTGACCTTCTGGGGCAAGATGTACGGCCTGCGCGGCGCAGCGCTCAAAGTGCGCGTCGACGAGGTGCTCGAGATCATCGGCCTGACCGACCGGGCGAACGATAGGATCAAGAAGTACTCCGGCGGCATGAAGCGGCGGGTCAACATCGGCGTGGCCCTGCTGCACAAGCCTCAGATCATCTACATGGACGAACCGACCGTCGGCATCGACCCGCAGTCGCGGCGCAGCATCCTCGATTCGGTCCTGGCGCTCAAGAAGAATGGCACCACCGTGCTCTACACCACCCATTACATGGAAGAGGCCCAGCAACTCTCCGACCGCATCGCCATCATGGACCACGGCAGGCTCATCGCCAGCGGGACGCACGCCGAACTGGTCAAGATCGTCGGCGAGACCGACCGGATCACCCTGACCATCAACACCGAGTCCACCCGCGTGCTGGAGGCCTGGAAAACGACCGAAGGAGTCCGCCAGGTCAGCGCCGAGGATGGCAGCCTGACCCTGCTCGTGGACGACAGCAACCAGGTCCTGCCGCGCCTGTTCGACGCCGCCTCCACCAGCGGGGTGCGGATCACCTCGGTGGACATCCAGGAACCCAACCTGGAAGCGGTCTTCCTGCACCTGACCGGCCGCGCCCTGCGCGATTAGGAGGCCCGATGAACAAGATCTTCGATATCGCCATCAAGGATATGACCCGCTCCTTCCGCAGCGCCTTCGCCCTGGTGTTCATGTTCGTCATCCCGCTGCTCATCCCGCTGATGTTCCTGGCGATGTTCGGCAGCATGCAGGACGACGAGCAGCCCTTCGAACTGTCCGTGACCAGGGTGATCATCGTGAACCTGGATGAAGGCGGACTTGAGTTCGAGCAGGCCATGGGCGGTTTCCCCGGAGCCATGCAAGCCGACTCGCTCGGCGAGATCATCGTCAGCGTGCTTCAAGACCCGGGATTCAGCGAACTGATCGCGGTCACGCTCGCAGCGGACCCTGAAGCGGCTCGCCTCGCCGTGGACAACCAGGAATACGGGGTGGCGATCATCATCCCGGCTGATTTCTCAGCCCGCTTCTCCAGCCTGGACGAGCAGGCCGCCCTCGAGTTCTACCAGGACCCGACCCTCAGCATCGGCCCGGGGATCGTCAAGTCGATCCTCAACCAGTTCATGGACGGTTTCTCCGGCGCCCGGATCGCCGTGGACGTGGCCATATCCCAGACCGGCGGCGCGGATCCTGCTGTCATCGGCCAGGTCGCCCAGCAGTACCTCGTCTCCCGGCCACAGGGCGACCAGACCGCCGCACTGCTGGAGGTGCGCACACCCGCCGCAACCGAAGAGTCGACGAACATCATGCTCGCCATCCTTGCGCCGATGATGGGCGCGATGATGGTCTTCTACGCCTACTACACCGGCGTGGCCACATCCCAGAGCATCCTGTCCGAGGACGAAGCCCACACCCTGCCGCGCCTGTTCACCACCCCGACCCCGGCGGCGGCCATCCTGACCGGCAAGTTCGTCGGTGTGTTCCTGACCGTCAGCGCCCAGGTGTTGATCCTGGTCCTGGCCTCTGGGTTGATCTTCAAGATCGACTGGGGGGAACCGGCCGGCATCGCCTTGCTGGTCACTGGCGTGATCCTCAACGCATCATCCTTCGGCATCTTCCTCAACTCGCTGCTCAAGAGCACCAAGCAGGGCGGCGCCATCTTCGGCGGCGTCCTCACCCTGACCACCATGCTCGGGATGTTACCCATTTTTACCGGCATGGGCGGCGGAGACACCCGTTGGTCGCAAGTCGTCGCCTCTTTTTTCCCCCAGGGCTGGGTGATGCGGCTCATGCTCGAAGCGATGAGCAAGGCCAGCCTGGACCAGATGCTCAACACGGCCCTGGTCATCCTGGCCTGGACGGTGGTCTTCTTCGTCGCCGGCATCTGGCGGTTCCAGCGGCGTTACGCATAAAGGAAAACCGGTATGAAAACCATCCTTGATATTGCTTATAAAGATTTGTTCGAACTGGTCCGCAACCGGATGACCTTCCTGTTCCTGCTGGTCATGCCGATGGTCTTCACCGTGATCTTCGGTTTCGCCTTTGGCGGTTTCGGCGGCATTCAGGTAGATCCACGCCTGCCGGTCGGTTTTATCGACGCAGATGGCGGCCAGATCGGCCGGGAATTAACCGCCATGCTGGAGGACTCGCCCGTCCTCCGCCTGGTGGAAGCTCCCGGGGGGACTGCCGGGGACCTCGAGCAGCAGGTGGTCGAAGGCGACCTGGCCGCGCTGGTCATCATCCCTGCCGGGTACAGCCAGGCGGCTCTTGCCGGGACCCCGATCGGGTTGACTGTCATCCTGGATGGCAACAGCGCCGCCGGGCTGGCCGTACAGGGGGACATCCTGGGCAGCGCCAGCCGCCTGATGGACGCGGTCCGCACCGCCCGGATCGTGCTGGAGACGACCGGCGCTGGCGGGACCTTCGATACGCTCCTGGCTGAGACGCTGGCCGCCTGGGAACAGCCCCCCATCCGGGTCGCGGATACGACCATTGCTGGCGCTGAAGACGGAAGCACTTCGGCATCCTCCTTCTCGCATACTTCCCCCGGGATGATGCTCCAGTTCGCCATCGCCGGTCTGTTGACCGCCGCCCAGGTATTGGTCACTGAGCGCAAATCACGCTGCCTGCAACGCCTGCTGACCACAAGAGCGTCCCGCTTCCAGATCCTGGCCGGGCACTATCTCTCGATCGTGGCCCTGCTGCTCGCCCAATTCATCATCCTGATCGTCTTCGGGCAGTTCTTCTTGAAACTGGATTACCTGCGTGAGCCGCTGGCGACCCTGCTTGTGGCCCTGGCTTCGGCGCTGTGCATCGGCGCCCTGGGACTGCTCATCGGTGTGCTGGCCAAATCGGAAGAACAGGCGATCATGTTCTCCCTGATCCCGATGTTCATCTTATCGGGTCTGGGCGGCGCCTGGGTGCCGTTGGAAGTGACCGGCGCCACATTCCAGACAATCGGCCATATCTCCCCCGTCGCCTGGGCGATGGATGGTTTCCAGAACATCACCGCCCGCGGACTGGGTCTGGCTTCGGCCCTCATCCCTGTCATCGCCCTGTTGGGCTACGCCCTGCTGTTTTGCCTGCTGGCAGGCTGGCGCTTCCGGGTCAGCGAGGAACGCGGCTGACCGGGATCGAGCGGTGTTCGGGCTGGGGAGCAGCAACATGGCTCCCCAGTCTGTTTTACTCCTGTTCATCTGGATGATAGGATCGACTCTTTTGCCCCCGGCTGCGCCGCCGCTGCCTGTCCCCTGAAGGGGGATTGCGGGGGTCCGCCTGGAGCCGTTGTTAGCCCGCCTCTATGTGGACTGATTATCAGATGCTCTTGCAGATTGCTTCGTTCGTTTAAAGGTTTGAAATGCATCAGGTTCTTCTCTGATTGCCACTACACCTTGCGGGTTTAGTAGTGCTTTCTCGAATACAAGTTTAGCCTGAGAAAATAGACTCACTGCTTCGCCCCCTAATCTTTTCGCAGCAATGCGACAGTATTCTGAGTCGATCTCCACACCGATACTATTCCGGCCAGTTTGTAGAGCGGCGAGCATGGTGGTTCCCGATCCCGAGAATGGATCAAGTACCGTATCTCCATTAAAGGAAAACATTCGAACTAGCCGGTATGCAAGTTCATATGGGAATGGGGCAGGATGTTGCCGGGTTGATGCGCCGGTAATATCCCATATTTGACGGAACCAAGCATTATAGTCTTCCTTATCAATCATACTAAGACTACGTTGTTCTTCAGTAGGGTTCCTGTAACCGCCTGGCTTTCGCTGCATGAGGATAAATTCTAGCTACCTGACACTTTGATAAAAGAATAGTTGACCGGCACGGAATCTCCAATAAAATTGGTTTTGCGGAACAATTTTATCCACGGAGTAGCCCAATGCCGATCAACCAGCTCTATGATACTTGGATGCATCAAATTTGTGAACTGCAACCGAAAGCCAGAATCACCCAGATCCGCAACTTTGTGTGGCTGATGGTTGGGATTTATGAAAGCCGCTCGGTTCACCTTAGCAAGATTGCCGGGAAGATATCTGGCAGTGCCAAACTGGTGAGCCTGACCAGGCGGCTGAGCCGCTTCCTGAATAACCCGGCCATCCGTGTCCGTGACTGGTACCAGCCGATTGCCCAGCAATGGCTGCGATCCCAGTGGAATTGTCTGGGTGAGATCCGTTTGATCATGGATGGTACGAAAGTTGGTTATGGACATCAGTTACTCATGGTCAGTCTGGCGTATCGGAAACGAGCTATTCCAATTGCATGGACCTGGGTCAAACAAGTCCGTGGTCATAGCGATGCAGGTCTGCAATTAGCTTTGTTGAACTATGTTAGGCAGCTATTACCTCTCGGGGCGGTCGTTTTCCTGGTCGGAGACTGCGAATTTGGCTCGGTGGAGACCCTGAAATGGCTGGATCAGTGGCATTGGTACTATGTTCTTCGTCAGAAATCAGACACTTGCCTCTGGTTCGATCACCTGAACGAATGGAAATCCTTTGGCAGCTTTGTGAACCGGGCAGGTCAAAGCCGTTGGCTGGGTTATGGTTACCTGACTGCAAAAGAAATCTACCCGACCCAGCTGTTGATCCACTGGCGAAAGGGCGAGACGGAAGCCTGGTGTCTCGCTACCAACCTGCCCGATCATGAGATGGCCTTGCGCTACTACCGTCGCAGGATGTGGATCGAAGAAATGTTCGGCGATTTGAAAAAACACGGTTTCGATTTGGAAAGTACTATGTTACGTAATTTCTTGCGACTATCTCGTCTTACTTTGGCAGTGGCTTTCTTGTATGTCTGGCTGATCTCTGTTGGTGGTCGCACCATTCATTCCGGTCTACGCCATCTTGTCGACCGCAATGACCGCCGTGATTTGAGTATCTTTCAGATCGGCCTTCGTTATATTCAAAGGAGAATAATTAATGCTTTTTCTGTCGCTGTTCCTCTTTGTTCCTATCTATGACACCAAACTGTCAGGTGGCTAGGATAAATTCAATATCATTCTTTATGATAGCGTTTGGCTCGTACGGTTTACCGAGGAATTTTGTACCATTGCTAACTTCATAATTTGCGTTGGAAATCTTATACCAAATGATAGGGTTAAGATTATCGAATCCTATTTTCCTGCAAGCTACCGCAATATCTGAATGTAAAGGCATGACGACGTGACGACCAAATTTTCGACGGGATAGGCACACATCACCCACAACACATACTACTCTACCGCCGGGCACAAGTACGCGATAACAGTGTTCCCAGACTCTATTCAACTCTTCAAGAAATTCTTCGTATTGCTCAATGTGTCCCAATTGGTTGGGGTTTTCGTTATACCGTTTTAGAGTCCAATAAGGAGGAGATGTCACTACCAAATGAACGGAGCCATCAGGAATAAAACCAAGTTCACGGGCATCCGCTTGGATCAAACGGTGGGTAGTTTGAGACTGGTCAATCATATACTTAGACATAGGCTGATACGTGTGCAATTAGAGTTCGCGCAAAAACACTCATCGTTAAGTCAGCGGCAGGTTCTAGATAATCTCCCTTCAAGCCCGAATCACTCTGCGAAGTGATGAAAGCGGCGGCAGAGTAATGTCTTTCTCTTACAAGCTTACGACAGAAGAGTTCATACCGTTTTGCATAAGATGAGCCAACGAATTCCTGGAAAACTCTAAAGTGCGGTTCCTTGACTCTAACTGGTGATTGTGAAGCCGGGCAATTCTCCAACATGAAGAAATAGCCAAGGAAAGGTTGGACATTTTTATTGAAGGCTCCTTCTCGAAAAGCTGTCCATAAGTCTAGTGCGCTTCCCATAGCTTCTTCGGTTCTGTTATTGAAGTTGTTGCCGAATGACGGGCCTACTTGAGACTTAGCCTCGAGTGCTAAAACGAGTTGGCTATCTTTTATTACCAGGAGATCCCATTCTTTGGTGGGGCGAAAGTAGCCAGGAAGCTCAAGTGCTGTTCGGAAAAATATAGTACGGGAGTCCATGCCCGCATCTGTGATCATTTTTGTAAATAGTTGTATAAAACCATCCATTTGGGCGCCGCCTGTAACAGCGCTTCTGGTCCCTTGGTCTGCACGACCGGTTGACATTTGTTTGTCTTGCTGCACTTTCCTTGTCATCCAATAGTGGGCGACAGCTTGGGAAGTAGCTATTCGATATTCAGTTTCGAACACATGAGCTAATTGTAACCCATAGAGGAGAAGAATGAAAGTATTTGAAGTTCGAAGATATTAGTGAGCGGCCATTGCGGTAGGACTGCCAGTTACCCAACAGCCCCCGCACAGATCCCGGCGTGCGGAATTATCGCACCGGGCTCTTCAGAAGTACTCGCTTCCGCAAAGGCATTAAGCCATGCCAGGCACAAACATCGTTCTTCTA
>JBDRPT010000061.1:0-15359 GCA_043826785.1 Chloroflexota bacterium
TTCGATAGCGAGGCTTTTTCGTCTTCTGGTAAAGTTCTTCCAGCTCGGCAAGCTGTTCTTCTGTCAAGGGTGGCACTTGTATGGGTTTCATGCCACCATTATACCTTTCAGAATTTATGTGATTGTACTTAGTACCCGGACACGGTGAACGTGATGGGTGCAGTCATGGAATTGACCGGCAAATGTGGCGTAATACCACCAATCAGAATCACAGTATCCGGGCACTAGTACCCGGACTTGCTAAAAGTGATTGATGTGATTTTGAGTTTATCATCATAATGGTCGCGCCATCGGCGACCATAAATGGCCTTTTTTTATCAATCAGAATCAGCATGTCCGGGCACTAGTGTGACCACAATTGTAGACACATTATAGCATGATTCATGCATCAGGAAACGGTTGTCTTAGTCTCTGGCTATTTTTATTACGCTTTCAACGGCACACACTGGCATCTGCTGCGCACCTGCCCTGCCGGGTCACCGGCGACCAGACCAGTTCCTGACTATCTAGCCCACATCCAGGCTCTGGCTATTAAGCCGATATTAACAGGCTCTGGTCCATGGCGTATCGAGTACAATCCTGGCATGATCCCCGTAACAAATCTGCGCTTTAATCGTCATAAAGGGTGAACGCTGCGCATGCCTGGCAATCGGAATGTGTCTCCCCAAGATGAGTATGACCTGCTCCAGCGGGCGCGCAGCCTGGATGAATCCGCCCTGGGAGCGGTCTTCGATACTTACTACCGGCCGTTGTACCGCTATCTCTACACCCACCTCGGCCACCGCCCCACGGCCGAGGATCTGACCGCAGAAGTCTTCCGGGTCTTCCTGGAACAGGTCGGGGCCGGGCGGGGTCCCACCGAGATGTTGCGGGCCTGGCTCTACCGGGTGGCCCACAACCTGATGGTGGACGAGCTGCGCCGCCGCAGGCACCACGAACACGACCCGCTCGACGAGGTCCTGCCCGCTGGCGGGCCTGCGGTCAGCAGTCTGGCGCAGCAGGGGGAGCAGCACAAGGCGGTCCTCGCGGCCCTCAGGCGCCTGTCTCCCAAACAGCAGGCCGTGTTGACCCTCAAGTACCTCCAGGGACTGGAGAACGTGGAGATCGCCCAGGCCCTGCGCCTGACCCCCGGGACGGTCCGGGCGCTGCAGTTCCGTGGGCTGCGGGCGCTCCGCCGCCACCTGGAGCAGGATGGCCTTCTTGGCAAAGAAATGGACGAAGAATGAAAGCGCAAGACCAGATCGAACAAGCTGAAAGGGCATTGGAGAAACTGACCGGCGGGGTCGAACCGAACCCGCTGCGCCAGGCCTCCGCCCGAGGCGGATTCCTCGAGCAGGCCGCCCGGTTGCGGGCGGGACCCGGGCCGGTGCGCGCCAACCCGCGCCAGCGTATAGGCTGGGTGCGGGTCGTGGTTGCCTCGGCCGTGGTCGTCTTCCTGGCTCTTGGCGCTTTGACCGGTGCCGCCGCGGCCGCTGACGCTGCCGTGCCCGGCGACGCCCTCTATCCGCTTGACCGCTATTTGGAAGACCTGCGTCTCTCCAGCGTGCAGGACCCTGCGGATGCGGCCGCGCTGTTGCTGGAGTTCGCCGACGAGCGCCTGCAGGAGGCCGAGGACCTGGCCGCCGAGGGGGCCCAGGAGCAGCTGGCTGTTGCCCTGGAGGCCTACGACCAGACGGTCGCCGACCTGGCCAAGGCGGTTGGCTCGACTGGCGGCGCAGACCAGCAGGCCCTGGGCAAACTGCTCGACCAGGCTTTGTCCACCCACGAGGAGCGCCTGCTCGAGATCCGGGCGCAGGCTCCTGAACAGGCCCTGCCTGGCCTGGACCGGGCGATCGAAGCCTCGCAGAACGCCCGCGGGGATGGTCCCCCGGAAGACCGCGGTAACGGCCGTCCGGAAGACCGCGGTAACGGTCGTCCTGAAGACCGTGGCAATGGTCCCCCCGAAGATCGCGGGGATGGTCCCCCCGAAGACCGCGGGGATGGCCGCCCGGAAGAGAAACCCGGCAACCGGCGGGGCCGTCCGGATAAAACCCCCCGCCCGCCCTAATCCTGGATCCAAAAGATGACCCTTGCAAAAGGGTCTTAACATTTTTGTTAACTCTCGGATATAACAAATCCTCCCCTGCTACGTCATACTGGTTAACCTGCGGAATATCCTCCACCTGGCAGATATCGAGGAAGCTACCGAATGCTGAAAAAGCACTTCACTATTATCCTGATGCTTGCCGCCGTCCTGGCCCTGGCGGCTTGCAGCCCTGCCGGGCAGGCGGGTCAAGCCCAGCCCACTCCTACGGTGGATATCCATTGCACCGAGACTGACCCGCATCCCATTGGCCAGAGCATCGCCGAGACTTATGCTGTGACCTATGAGCAGGTCATGACCTGGTTCTGCAGTGGTTTCAGCTTCGATAACATCCTGATCGCACTGGAGACCGGCGAAGCTGTGGATATCCCGGCGGATACGTTGCTGCAGATGCTGCTCGAGAAGGATTGGGAGCAGATCTGGACCGAGGTCGGTTTTACCCCCGATGGATGATGATACCCACAAAACTGGATGATGATGAATTCCCTCGATCGTTTGGTGAACCGGCAAGGCACGACCCTATCTGAAGGACTTATGGAGGCAGATCATGAATAGAAAGACACTTATATTCCCCCTGTTCGTTATCTTGATCCTGGTCTCGCTGGCGCTGGTCAATGTCCGGCCTGCCGCGGCCCAGGAACCAACCCCGGTGGAGTTCACCGGGACAGTGGCCTCGGTCGATGAGTTGACCCGCAGCTTCGTCGTCGAGACCGAAGACGGCCGGGTCCTGACCGTTTTCGCCCCCACCGAGTTCGACCTGGCATCGATCGCTGTGGGCGATATTGTCGAGATCGAGGGTACGCTGAACGAGGATGGCTCGATCGCCGCAACCAGCATTGTGGTCGAAGAGCCGCCTGTCGTGGTCGAGATCAGCGGCTTTGTAGTCTCGGTCGATGAGCTGGCCGGCAGTTTCGTCGTTGAGGCCGAAGACACCCAGTTGTTCACCGTGTTCGCTCCCGAAGGGTTCGACCTGACCGGCATCGCAGCCGGTGACCTGGTGATCATCCATGGAGTGCTGAACGAGGACGGGTCCATTGCCGCTACGGACATCATCACCCTGGTCGAGTTCACCGGGACGGTTGTCTCCCTCGACGAACTTAACAACAGTTTCGTCATCGAGACCAGGGACGGCCTGATCATCACTGTCTTCGCCCCCGCTGGGTTCGACTGGGCAAGCATCGCCGTCGGCGATGAGGTGACTGTGGCCGGGACCCCGAACGAGGAAGGTACTATCAACGCCACAGCGATTGCTGTCCAGATTCCGGAGGATGAAGAGCCTGACGACGAGACCACCGGGCGTGGCTATTACTGCTCGCAGTCCGAGGTCCCGCACCCGTTTGGTGCCCGGCTGGCGGAACGCTACGCGGTAGACTACGCGACCGTGCAGGCCTGGTTCTGCGAAGGTTTCGGCTGGGGTCAGGTCATGCTGGCGTTGCAGACCGGCCAGGCCAACGGCGCTGATCCGGCTGCCTTGTTGGCTGCCCGCAGCAGTGGAGCCGGATGGGGGCAGATCTGGCGTGAGATGGGATTGGTCGGTCGCCCGGAGGATGCCGGTCCGCCCAATGATGAAGATGGCGATGGCCGGCCCGATCGTGGAAACCGGCGCAACGACACTGACGAAGAAGACCGTCCTGGTAATGGAAACGGGCGCAATAACAATGGTGACGACGAAGACAGCGCCGATCCCGCCGACGTGCCCGACGATGATGACAATAACAACAACGGGCAGTCTGACCGAGACCGAGACCGAGACCGCGACCGAGTCCACCCGCGCGACAGGGATATGAACAACCCTTAGAACATCCGTAGATCCTTATTCGCCGCCCGGCGGGAAATCGATCCCTACCGGGCGGCGAAGCCGCGCATCTCGTAGAAACGCTGCTTAATAGAACTACCAACTCTGGAATAAATAAAGAGCACGGAATTGGGCAAGGCTCTCTTTTGCATCCATTTCCGTGCTCCTGGTTTAAATTACCTTATTTTCGATTATCCCTCGACGGGTTTGAAATACAGGATATCCAGGATCGAACCTTCCCGTTTGGCTTTCGGTTTCAGGATCGCTTGCATCGGTATGCCGATATCCAAATCGTCCGGGTCGGCTTCCAGCTTGTGGACGATGCCGCCATCGCCAAGGGTGATAAAACCAACCAGTTCAGGTTCATCCAGTGGCCTGCCTTCGTAGTCCACGAACAACACGGTGTAGGTGTGCAGTTCTCCGACCAGGCCCACGTCCACCCACTCGGTCAGTTCCGCCAGGCAGCGTTCACAGAACGCGGCCGCCGGGACGTAGGTGTGGTCACAATCCGGGCAGACTGCGCCCATAATCTTGCCCTCGTCTTTCAGGGTCCGGAAGAAGCGTTCTCCGGCGATGCCATAGGTGTATCGACTGGTGACCGGCAGGTTGCCGTGCCAGGCTTGCGGGGCGTCTTTGTCACGTTCGAGTAGAGTCATAGGTTTCTCTCTTTCTCACGGCAGATGGCGCAAGATAAATTCTGCGCTTGTCTGCTTAATCCTTGAGCGGTTTGAAATACAAAATATCGGTGATCGCACCCGTGCGCTGCTCGGGCTTTTTCCATACAGCCTGGACGCGCATGCCGATCTTGACTTTCTTGGGGTCCACAGCGCCGAGTTTGTGCATGATGCCGCCCATGATGACGGATGCATCACTCAGTTCGGAGGAGCCATCAAGGTGGATCACAGCGGGGATCTCGGGTTCCTTGATCCGCTTTACATCCCAGGTGACATAGCACAGCGAGAAGGTATTCACCGTGCCGGTGTCCCTGACCTGGACGTACTCGTCCATCGGACGGAAGCACCACTCGCAGACGGTGCGCGGCGGGACAACGGTCTTGCGGCAGGTTGCGCAGTACGAGCCCATAATGACGCCGCGCTTCAACCCGGCCAGATAAGTCCCGATGCCCACCCCGGTGTCCCAGGCGTAATCGGCTTTGAGTTCGTCATGGACGAAGAGCACTTTATGCTCATCGAAATCCTTCTCGCTGAGGGATGTGCCGGGGAAATGTTTGATCTTTGCAGTCATCGTATAGCTCCTATCGTCCCATGATCACAACCGTGCCGACCTGCATCAGGTCACCCCAGGCCTGGGCAATCCCCTTCTTCGGGGAGCCGGGCACTTGGCGCTTCCCGGCCTCGCCGCGCAACTGCCAGAACAATTCGGCGATCTTCATCAGGCCGGCAGCGGCGATCGGGTTGCCCACACCGAGCAGGCCGCCCGAGGGGCAGACGGGCATGTTGCCGTCCGGCGCGGCAGTCCCGTTGATGTATAGTTCCACGGCTTTGCCACGATCGGCCAACTGCAAGCCTTCCAGGTGGTGCAAGGCTTTGTAATCGAAAGGATCATAGGGCTCGGCGATGTGGATCTCCTTGCGCGGTTCCTTGATGCCGGCCATCTCGTAGGCCTGGCGGGCGGCATATTCCACATAACGGGGATAGGCCAGGTCGCGGTTGGTCCAGTAAGCGCTGTCGAGGCTCCAGCCCACACCCTCGATCCAGACCGGTTTGCTGGTCAGCCGTTTGGCGACGTGTTCCGCGGCCAGGACGATCGCCACTGCGCCGTCGGATACCGGGCTGACGTCTAAGCGCTGCACCGGCCAGGCCAGGACCTCCGAGTTGAGCACGTCCTCCACCGTGATGTCCGCTTCGCCCAGGAGGGCACAAGGATGGTTGGCGGCGTTGCGTTTGTGTTGGACGGCCACGCGGGCGATGTCCTTCTTTTCCAGCCCATAGGTGGTCATGTAGCGGTTCATCTCGATGGCGAAGATCCACAGCAGGTTGGGCAGCAGCGCCCGCTCGGTGGTGTGATCGAAGATGGTCAGGAAGGCGGCCTGGGCGTGCGGGTAGAATGAGGACATCTTCTCCTCGCAGACCACCAGCACAACGTCGAACAGGCCGGAGGCGACGTGGTACCAACCCTGGATGGGTGCGAAAACGCCCGTTCCTCCACCGACAAAGGAGCGCATATAGGGTTTACCCCACGCTCCAGCGCCGTCAGCCAGGTATTCGCCTTTCATGTGGACACCATCGAAGGCGTCGGGGGCGGTGCCCATGCAGACGGCTTCGATATCGTCCATGGACAATTCGCAAGAATCGAGCGCCATCTTGCTGGCTTCCCAGGATAGTTCTTTGGGTGTTTCCAGCGCCCGGCGGACGAACTTGGTCATCCCGGCGCCAATGACTGCAACTTTTCTCATACTCATGGTTCCTCCTAATTCCCCAACACCGCAACCGCGCCGCTGGTGGTCGGCACGCCGCGCCAGGATTGTACCAGGCCGATCTCGACACCTTCCAGTTGGCGCGGACCTGCTTCACCGCGCAGTTGTAGCACGGCTTCCAGCGTCCGTTGCAGGCCGGTGGCATCGAGAAGATGGCCGACTCCCAGGCTGCCCCCCGAGACATTGACCGGGAATTCGCCATCGGCATCGAACGCGCCCTGGTCTAGCAAAGTTCCGGCCTGGCCGAAAGCGCAGACACCGAGAGCTTCGAGGCTCTGGAGTTCCTTGTAAGCGTAGGTATCGTCCACTTCGGCGAAGTCGATATCTTTGTAGGGGTTTTTGATCCCCGCCTGGCGGTAGGCCATCTGGGCGGCTTTTTCGATGTAAGGGATGCTGCCCCAGTCGCGGTTCTCCAGTGAGGGCGAGTCGTTGCACCAGCCCACGCCCATGATCCAGATAGGGTTCTCAGCCAGCGCCAGGGCCTTCTCCTCGGAAGCCAGCACCATCACGACCGCGCCGTCAGTGTGCTCAGCGGCCTCGCGACGGTTCAATGGCCAGGCAAGCGGCGGACCATTGAGGATTTCATCCACGCTCAGGTCGGCAGCGAAGGATGCCAGTGGATTCTTCAAAGCGTTGAAGCGGTTCTTGACCGCGACACTGGCGCACTGTTCCAAGGTGGTGTCGCTCTCGAACAGGTAACGGTGCATTTCCAGCCCTGCCACAAAATGGGTGTTCAGCCGCAACGGGCGGTTGAGCACCGGGTCCTGGGCGTAGGCGGTGATGGTGTCCAGGGTCAGGATGTTGGAAGCCTTGCTGTGACCCTCGATTGCCACCACGTCGAACAGGCCTGTCCGCACGAGCATGTAGGCTGTCGCCAGCCCATGCAGGCCATCACCGGCGATGGTCTGCATGGGCTTCATCACCGCGCCGAGCTGGTCAGGCACATACTCATCGACAATGCTGGTACCCTCGTGGAAATCCTCGGCCACGGTGACGAAGGATTCCACATCTTTGCGTGGGTCCACGCCGGCGTCGGCGTAGGCGCGCATAGCCGCTTCGTACATCAATTCCTTGTACGATACCTCGTGCGTTTGCGGCCGGAAGCCAGACCAGCCGACACCCACAATGGCAACGCGTTCGTTCATAAATACTCCTTCCTGATTTGGAATAGTGCAATTATTATTCGGTAAACCTTTCAGACTCTCTAGAACAAAAGGTTTAGATATAAAACCTGTCGCGGTCGATCTCATCGCGCAAAAGGTGCAACTCCTCCTTGCTGGGAGGCTCGTTGAGGCCTATTTTTTCGGGCATGACCAGCTCGAAGCCTGTATTGGCGGTCACCTCTTCAACCGTCACGCCGGGATGGAGGGCTTTCAGGCGCATCCGGCAGGATGTTGGATCGTAATCCATCAATGCCAGGGTGGAGACGACCGCGATCGGGCCGGTGCCGGGCGGCAAGCCGGCGGCATCGCGTGCTCCGGGTCCGGTTAAGAAACCGGGAGTGGTCAGGAAATCAACCTTCGGCACAAAACGGCGGGCATCATGCTGCATGATGGCGATCGTCTGCCAGCAGTGGGTGCCCACGTCATTGCCCCCACCGCTTCCGGGCAGGCGCGCTTTCGGGTGGTCGTGGTCGCCGATGGTTACGCTGTTCAGGTTGCCGTAGGGATCGATTTGGGCCCCGCCGAGGAAGCCGTAATCAATGAACCCACGCTGGGCGGTTTCCATGGTATCGCAGATGCCCAGAGCGGAGATGCCTTTATGGAACGTGCGCGCCTCGCCGACTGCAAGGGGAAGCTCTTCGAGGATCGCGCCTGTCCCACCAAACTCAAAGACAGGAACCAGGTTGGGTGCGGTTGTCTTGGAGGCCAGCATCGCGGCCAGCATGGGGATGCCTGTACCGATGAAACAGGTCGTTCCGTCTTCGAACAGGCGGGATGCCACGCAGATCATCAATTCGGTCTTGGAATATTCGCCGGCGTTCATGCAACCCTCCTCTCGCGGAGTTCAACGCATTCCTTCAGCCGTTTAGCGCCGATCAATTCGAGATACTCGTTGTGGTCCTTAAGGTTGTAAATGGTTTTAGCGAGATATTCTCGCGCGCCTTCGTCGGTCTTGCTTGTCTCGACCCATTCTTTGATGCCCGGTTCGTCGCGCCCGTAGACGTAGGCCATCTCGCCAGGGTGCGATCCGAAAGGTGCGTGCACTACCGCGTCGACGAGGTAGTATGGGATCATCGTCTGGTCGGGATACTTGCGGATCTCATCGGTTGGGATGATCTCCTCAGTGCTGATGATCAGCCGTTTGCATGCCCGCGACATTTCCAGGGCGAATCCACTGATGCCCTCGATCTGGCAGTTGCCATGCTTGTCGGCGCGGTGGACATGGATGATGGCCACGTCCAGGATCAGCGCTGGTAGCAGGGCGACCTTGATGCCTGTGAACGGGTCTGCGACGACCTTGGCAGCGCTGTATTTGAGCATGTCCGTGCCGAGCATCGAACGGGTCGGCAGGAAGGGGACACCCATGGCGGCCGCCTTCATCCGCCACGAGATCGAGGCGTTGGACCATTCCACGCAGGTCTCGACCTGCCCGGATTCAACCGCTCTGCGCAGCGCCGCGGTGGTCCCGTAAACCTCCAGGCCGATGTAGGTGATATCGAGCTTCTTGATCATCCCGGCAGCCAACCACAGGTCGAGTTCGAGGACACCCTGTCCGCAGACACGCAAGTCCTTGCGACCCTGGCGGACCACTTCGCGGGCAAGCGACATCGGGCAGCGGACGGTGCCGTAGAGCTCGGTACCGATGTAGCAACCGTCATACACAAACTGGGCGATGGCCTCCTGCTCGGACATTAGTTTGTCGGTGAGTTTGCGGCTTTTCTTGGTCCGATTCCATTCCCGGAATTCGTCCAGGTCATAAGGTTGGATCATCTCCCCGATACCAGATTCTAGGATTTGCATATTGCTTCCTCCTAAGGCAAAATTCTTCCTTGGGTTTTACAGGTTAGGACAAGTCTCATTCAGGCACCAATTTAATCGGCAAGGATTTGCCGGGCGATGACCAGACGCTGGATTTCACTGGTCCCTTCCCCGATGGTCATCAGCCGGGCGTCGCGGTACATCCGCTCAACGGGGTATTCGCGGCTGTAGCCATAGCCTCCATGGACCTGGATGGCGTTCCGGCAGACGCGTTCGGCCATTTCGGTGGCAAACAACTTGGCCATTGACGCTTCCTTTGAGTACGGGCGGCCCATCTCTTTGAGCCAGGCGGCGCGGTAGAGCAAGGTCCGGGCAGCGGCGATCTCGGTGGCGGCATCCGCCAGCATCCATTGGATCGCCTGCAGGTTCGCGATCGGGCCGCCGAAAGCCTGGCGTTCCTTGGCATAGGAAACAGCCTGCTCGAAGGCTGCCTGGGCGAGGCCGACTGATATCGCTCCAATGCTGATCCGCCCGCCGTCGAGAGTTATTAGCGTTTGCTGCAATCCGTTCCCTGCTTCGCCAATGAGGTTGCCGAGCGGAACCCGGACCTCATCATAGGTCACTGCGTGGGTCGGTGAGCCTTTCAATCCCATCTTCTTCTCAGCCGGCGCGATCGTCAATCCCGGCGTGTCGACCGGGACCAGGATCATGCTCAACGAGTGCGAGCTGCCCTTTGGATCGGTCCGCGCCAGGGTGATGATGTATTCGGCAATGCTGGCGTTTGTAACCCACATTTTGGAGCCGGTGATGGACCACTCATTGCCAATTTTCTGCGCCCGGGTTATTACACCGCCTTGCAGGTCAGATCCGGCTCCAGGTTCTGTTAGAGCCAACGAACCCAGCCTGCCATCACCGCTGGAGACGAGTGGCAGCCAGCGGCTCTTCAATTCCTCGGTACCGAACAGGACGATCGGGGTCGTGCCCAATCCGTTATGTGCGGCAATGGCCAGGGCAGTGGACCCGCAGGCCCACCCGAGTTCTTCGATGGCGATTGCCGCGCTGACCGCATCGATGCCGGCTCCACCGTACTCTTCGGGGATGTTCAACCCGAGCAATCCCAACGGACCCATTTTACGGACGGCGGGCCAGTTGAACTCACCGGTTTCATCGGTCTCATGCGCTTTTGGTTGGACTTCCGCAACCATGAATTCATGGACCACCTTCTGCCACATGCGTTGTTCAGCGGATAAATCAAACTCCATTGTGCCTCCTCCTTCAATGTCCTTGGCAAACGGCCTCGAGCGAGGGATCCATCGTTTCTCAACAGCCTGTTTTCTTGCCCCAGCGCAAAATATTGGGATTATTTCGATTGATGCAGCCTTTTGGTGAGATCGCGCAGTTGGGAGAATGCAATTGGCTTGATCAATACAAAATCAGCCATATCAATCTGTGATTCGGCGATCCTGGCATCTGCGGTGGCAATTATCACCGTAGTCTTCTTGAAGCGCGGGTTGTTTTTGATCTGGTTCAAGATCTCAAGGCCGCCGATGCGTGGTAAATGCATGTCAAGCAGGATGATGTTCGGGATCTGTTCCATAAGGCCTTGTTGAGCTGCCTCCCCGTCGGAATAGATCTTCGTCTCATAGTCAGCAGCTTGTAGCGCCTCGGCAAAGATATAAGCCAGGTCATCATCATCTTCGATAATCAGCGCCAATTCTGTCATCTCAGCTCCTCTTCGCCGGGACCAGGGGGAGCGAGGCCGAGAAGGTAGTCCCGGCGCTCTCTGAACTGGTTACTTTTATCTCGCCCCCCATCAATCCGATGATTTGCTTAACGATGGACAGCCCGAGGCCGAAACCCAGGTACTTGCGGGGCTTGGAGCTGCTTTCGAACTGGAAGACTTCGAAAATGCTATCCAATTCGTCTTCTGGGATCCCCGGACCGGTATCCGCAACCTCCAGGCACCAGCGCTTTTGCTCGATGGGGTAAGCTCGGATCCTCACCGACCCTTTGTCGGTGGTCTTGATGGCGTTATTGACCAGGTTTGCCAGTACTTGTTGCAGCTTGGCAGGGTCGCCGTTAATCGACTGAGGCAGGTCGCGGGAAACTTCTGCAATGATTTCAATCCCTTTTTCCTCAGCCACATATTTCATCATACTCTGGATTTTTTCGACCAGTTCAGCAGGCTCAAACGGACGCATCTGGATGGTCATCTTCCCAGCCTCGATATGGGCAAGGTCGAGCAGGTTGTTGAGCACTTCCAAAAGTCGTTTTGTATTGGAGAGGATCCGGTCTGATGCATGGAATTGCTCCTCGTTTACAGGTCCGTATATCCCCTCCTTGAACATTTCCGCATACCCGGATATGGCATTCAACGGTGTGCGGAGTTCGTTGGAAACGACTCCGAGGAAGGCATTCTTCATCCGTTCAACCTCGGCCTCGCGGGTCAAGTCGCGGAACACGATCACAACCCCGATGTGGGTATCCTCAGTATCGAGCACCGCAGCAGAGGTAACCAAAAGGGTATTCTTAGCCCATTCGACCCGGTAACTGGTCAGGTGCTGGCCGGCTGTGTTCATCAAGCTGCGCAGGATTTCGCGGTTCTTCTCATCGACCGTTCGCAGGTTGCAGATTTCGTCGATAGTCTTACTGATCATTACATCGAGAGGAATGTCCAAAAGTCTCACCGCAGATTGATTGGCCAGGATGGCGATCCCATAGATATCGTAGACGATCACACCGTCCGACACGCTGTCCAGGATCGCTTTAGTGTGACCGGCGTCCACCCGCTGGCGCGATAAGGTCTCGGCGAGAGACTTCGTTCGTTCAGCGATGATCCGGTCCAGGTCGGTGTTGAATTCGCGTAATTCCATCAAGGATTTTTCGAAGCTCTGCCCGGTGACAAAGACCAGGAGGGCTAGAACAAAATAACTGAGCATGGCAGCCACGTTTGGGGTGATGCCACTGCCAATCGCTAAAGCAGCGATCGATCCAGATGATAGGATCGCAAAGGCGAAACAGAAGACCGGCTTGAGCACGATTGCAGCCAGGACGATCGGGAAGGCAAACATGAACAGACTGCGACCGTTGGCCAGTTGTTCGGGTGAGTCTGCAAACACCAGATAGATAGAGATGAAGCCAAGGAAGGCGACCGCGATAAAGCCGTATTTGATGTTCTTAAAGCGATTCAGGATATAGAAGATACCTGCCCCGGCGAAGAGACTCAACCCCAGGAAATAACTGATCTGGGCTCGTTCGGGCGCAATGCTGATATTGGTGATGCTCGAGAAGAATGTCCATAGCAGGGTCAGTATAGATAAAATGGCAATTCCCCCGATGACAAGATTGAATGACCTTCTCTGCCAGTAATCTTTCGGATCAGGATTGGGCACATCCACGAACCGCTCAACAAGTGTTTGGAGAGTACCTTGGAGAGACATGGACCTCCTTCGCTCATACATACGTTATATGGTGGTTTCAGCCTATGTACTAGTTTAGCATAGACATCTGTGTTGTACCATAGGGTTGACAGGTTTATCGGAGAAATGAAAACGCCCGAAGCATTAGCTTCGGGCGTTCTTGATCTTTAATGGCCTGTGTTGACCACGTCCCGCCGGAACAGGCGGCGCCAATCCTGATTCTCCCACATGACGAGGATCGGGGCCGCAATGAAGATGGAGGAATACGTCCCACTCAACAAGCCCACGAGGAGGATGATAGCAAACTCGCGCAAGGTTACCCCACCCATCAGGGCCAAGGCCAGGAGCAGGAACTCGACGGTCATCAACTGGGTATTGATCGATCTCTGCAGCGTCTGGATGATCGAATGGTTGGCCAGGGTTTCGAAGTCCAGCCGGCGGAGAATGGTTGAGTTCTCGCGGATCCGGTCGAAGACGACGATCTTATCCTGGACGGAGAAACCGATTACGGTGAGCAACGCTGTAAGGAACAGGGCATCGATTTGCCAGCCAAACAGCAGCGACCCGATTCCCACCAGACTGAATACGATTGCCACATCGTGGATCATTGCGATCACTGCGCAGATCCCGTAACGAAAGGCGTGCGCAACCCCGCGGAAAGCGATGGTGATGAAGATAACGACGGCCAGGGCGGCCACACCGACTGCGATCGCAGCCCGCGACGTGACCTGCTCTCCTATCGCCGGGCCGACGCTATCCAGCTGCCAGATAATCACCTCGCTCTCAAAAGTTGTTTCCATCGAGGTGATGATCTCCTGTCGTTTGTCGTCACTGAGGAAGGAGGAGCGGATAATGTAGCGGTTGTCTTCGGTGGTGATCACCTGAGCATCTTCGATCTCGAGCTCGGAGTAGAGCGTGACGATATCACCTGGCTGTGGCTCCGCCGAAGCGAATTCGACCTCAACCAGGCTCCCGCCGGTAAAATCGATCGAGAGGGGCAGTTGATCACGAGCCCCCAAGACAATCAGGATGATCAACCCGGGAATGATGATCAGCATGGATAGTGCAAAGAAGAGATAACGACGTCCGAGGATATTCATATTGTTCCCTATCTCAGGTGCCAAACCACCTGGCAAAATTCTTCGGCTTGAACCAATGCAATACCAGGGCAAGCAGGGTCCGGGTGACAACGATGGCCGTGAAGAGGCTGATGATTACACCCAGGGCAAGGGTCAGGGAAAATCCCTTGACGATTGTCGCGCCAAACGAACTGCCAAACCAGAATAGGATCGCAGAGGTGATCAGAGTGGCAATATTGGAATCCCGGATCGAGGGCCATGCGCGAGTCCAACCGCGTTCGACGGCATTATTCAATGTCATGCCGTTGCGTAACTCTTCTTTAAGCCGTTCGAAAATGAGGATATTGGCGTCCAGTGCTGCGCCGGTACTGAGCAGGAACCCAGCGATCGCGGGGAGGGTCAATGTAATTGGGACATATTTAAACAGAGCAAAGGCGATTGCAGCATAGATCATGATGGATACATCCGCGACCAGTCCGGGCAAACGATAATACAGTGCCATGAAGAGGATGACAATGATCATCCCGATGACACCGGCAAAGAGGCTTTTCTGGAGCGAGTCTTCACCGAGTGTCGGCCCGATGATGCGTGTCTCGACGATTTCCAATGGGATCGGCAGAGAGCCATAGCGGAGTTGGATGGTCAGCGCATTGGCGGATTCGCGGTCGAAGCTTCCCTGGATGATCCCTTCGCCGGCTGTTATCGGCGTGTCAACCCGGGGGGTAGAGATGACCTGTTTATCCAGAACTATCCCGAGGTACTGGCCGACATGCGTAGTGGTGTAGTCTGCAAAGATTTGCTGTCCACTCGGTGTCAGCGTGAAGCCGATATAGTAACCACCGAGTTCATTAGCTCCCACGCCGACAGTGGCCAGATCCCTGCCGGTCATGACCGTGTGCAGGATAGCGGTCTCAGCTGGGTTTGCCTCCGTCCCGTCCTGGTCCGGAGTGTGTGTCGGGCTGAAATCTGTATTAACGATCTTCCCGATTGAGAGAGGATTGGTCCCCATATCCACAAACTCCAGCAGGCCGGTCTGTTGCAGGGTCTCCAGGACTGAAGCAGTGTCTTCAAGTCCGGGGAACTCAGCCACGATCCGCCTATCACCGGCCACCTGGATGGTATTTTCGGCAACGCCGAGCGCATTGGTGCGGCTTTCTAGGATATCGCGGGCTACTTTCATCGAGTCAGCTTCGATGACCGCATCCTCATCCAGGTCGGCCTCCATCAATACTTGCAAGCCACCCTGCAGGTCAAGGCCCAGCCGAGGAGTGACATTCCTTTCAAAGAACACCTGGTTGTTGAATGGGTTGGTGAGGATTAAGTTGTTCGTCGTATTCACCCACATCGCTGCAGCAACGATGAATAGGATAACGATCAGTCGAACGTATTGTTTACGAATCATGGGCGATGTCTCCGTTCACAAAAATGCCGACCAAGGGCAGGCGGCGATTGATTATACACGGAATAGGGGGTGGTGGGTAGGGGGCGCATTGCCTCAAATAGAATCTTACTATTGGTAATATCGTTGCCTCAGAAAGAATGTTACCTTATGACGGAGCCGAAAGGCGCCGGAGGAGAACATGATGAGTCAACGAAGCAAGCGAGAATTGTTTGAGGCGATCCGT
>JBDRPT010000062.1:0-3769 GCA_043826785.1 Chloroflexota bacterium
ACCAAAAAGGCGCTAAAACAGCCGCAAATTTGCTGATATCCTACCCGAAAAGCATATTTTGGTATTTGCATCTCATGTTAAGGTTCGTTCCAACCAGACGCTTTTCTTTGCGCTCAGTTGGGCATCTCTAAACTCAAGTTATTTAGGAATGAAATAATTATAGCATTTCTCGCAGCTTGCGAGTCAAAGCAGTAAGCCAGGGGAAACAACAATGGTCGCCGGGGGAGCGACCACAACGAAGATCATCCAGATCAACCTGGACACCAACCTGGCAGGTTGTTTTCGTTTGCCGAGATCATTCATGGTCACATTTGTAGGGCTATCAGGGGACCACCAACCAGCCTACGAAAGGCCCCCACATCGGCGTCCGTCGGACAAGATAATAATCTAGCGACAACAAGGTCACCTCGCCAGCATTGAATACAAGCCATTGGCTATCTGGAGAAAAGCCAACGAGATACCAAGATCCTGATTGTCCAACTAAAATGGTTTCGACACTACCATTTTGGAGATCGAGAAGATAGATATTAGAGTAAAACTGCTCAAGATTTGACCTTCGAATATCCGACCACGCAAAGTACCTTCCAGATATATCCCAAACATACCCACCACACATAGCATGATCAGGTAAATCACAGAATTCTTGTAAATTTTCACAGGAACTCTGGTTTATCAGACAAGATGAATCGGCTAGAAAGTATTGGTAATTTGGTGGTGCAGCCAGTTCTCGACGCAAGACTATCATGCTGCCATCCGGAGACCATGCGAGAATCTCATCAAAGATGCCCCGTTGACATTGAAATGATTCACTTGCAGGATCAATAACACAATCAGTCACCTCCCAAAGATAACTGCCAGTATTACAGATTGCCTGGATTTGATTATTAGGTGTCCAGCGAATATCCCATTCGTAGCGGGTATTGTTGGAGATTCGGCATCTATATCCTTGCGGGGCAATTACCTCCGCGGAACCCGATTGGAGATCCACCACATAGATATAGTGCTCTCCTTGCCAGAGACAATCGGCTGCCAGCCAGCGTCCATCCGGTGATACCAGGGTACCAACAGTATCACAGGTGACTCCTGATGATAAAACAAAATCCCAGGTCACCATTTCCCCGTTAACAAGGTTGATACGGCTCAATGAGAAATCATCATTCAAATAATTATGGTCCGTAATAAAAAGAAATGGTTGGCCGCTGATGTTCCTAAGAGCTTTTGGTTCTTGAAGAGGAAGTTGAAAGTTGGACATGTCAAAAACATCCCCAAAACGTAAACCGTCTACAGACATGTAGTTCAGTGTTGATCCTAGGTCATACAATAGATATGTTCCCGATGGTAATCCGATAAAGGTAGAGTCTAATACGACATTTCTCATAATAATGTCCCTGATTTGTATAGGTAACGGTATTTCTGTAGGCGTTACTGTAGGCGTTACTGTACGCGTAGGTATGAATGAAGCCGTACTGGATAGAGGGAAGCCTGTTTCAGAAACAGACCTTGTGCCCTCTGTTATTTCATTGTTCACTCGGCAAGCCAATGGAATAGTTATCAATATCGCTGAAACAATGATATTGATACCGATATTATGAATCTTTTTCCACATTGTCACAGACCTCCATGTAATAAAGAAAATTACCGCGATGTCCAGGTGCCATTGTAATGCCCGGTGCCACGAAGGTTGCTAAAGGCGCAGCGGAAGGTCTCGAAATCATAGATCTCGAACCGGTTCATGAACGGGTTGTAGATGTGCACCCAGACGCCGTCCCGGTTCATGCTCACATCCCTGACAACCACCCAGTGCCCGGTATCCCCGGTGGCAAGTATTCCGCCAGTAGCATCACTCATCCCTACCCCGGCGATCAACACCTTGCCGCTGGCGATCTCCGCCTGCATCTGTGAAGGCAGTAGTCTGGCTGAATTATCCAAATCCTGGTATGTCATCCCGTACATGCGCAGCATACCCTTTACAACATCCATATTATACGGCTCGTCATCGGTAACACCTATTTTGTAGCCTGCCGGCTCGCGTACCTTCCATAAATCCAGGAAATCCCCGATGCTGTTCCCGCTGAGATAGGCAGCGCAGAATGCGCCACACAGATTGTGTTTCAATCCTCGGGTTACATTATCGGCGACATAAATATATTGTTCAACATCAGGATCTGGATATCCGAATCTTATTGGATTATGTTGGTCTCCAATTGTGACCACTCCCGACGCGCCTGTGTAATAAACAAACTGGACACCATCCGCCCTTACCCCGGTCCGCAGCGTATACCCGGATGGAGTGGTGGGCAGGGTCGGGATGACCTGGCGCGGCAGGTCGAGAGTGTCGGTGTAGCGGGCGCTGGCCCAGCCGGTCCGGCCGCGCCCATCGACCACCTGGTACCAGAGGATGCCGTCCGCATTGCAGGTCCGCCCGGTCCAGGTCACCTGGCTGCCGGGGGCAAGGCTGCCGATGACCACGCTCTCCGGGTACGCAGGCGTGGTGCGCAAGTTGACGCTATCGAGTACATACAGCAACCGGCCTCCCTGCGCGAAGACCGCATAATCTCCCTGGGCGCCGCTCGCTCTCCAGATGTCCCCGCCCTCGGCCGGGCTGATCCCCGTCATCCAGGCGTGATGGGTGTACGCATCCAACCGCAGGTCTTCGGGCATCCGGTTCCAGATGTGGGCCGCGATCCACGCCGGAACCGTATTCAGCATCCGCTGCCGCTCCATCGCCTCCGCCTGCTGCCTCAGCCGCTCGGCGTTCAACTCGGCGATCCGGCGCATATTTTCATTCAGGTCCCTGCCGGGATCCATGAGTTCGATCTCATCGGCGCTCGATGCTGGATGGAGCTGGACATTACTCATCCTGGCCAGGCGGGTCTTTTCTGCATCCAGTTGGCCCGTGAGGCTCGTGATCCTGTTCCGGCAGGCTGTCTCGTCCAGCTTCGCCTTGTCGAGCTCTTTCTTCCAGGTGGGATCTCTCTTCTCGACCGGGTCTGCATTCTCAAGGGCCACCCGGATGCCGGTCTTGCTCGCCAGGTCTGCACGGGCCTGGGCCAATTGGGTTTCCAACTGCCGCTGCAACTCAGAGACAGAAAGACCCTGTCTGATGCCGCTGTCGACAGGCGGGCTGGCACTCTGCCTGCGGCCCTGCTCGAGCAGGTACAACATCGATGCAGCGATCCCCCCGGCCGCAGCCGAGGGCCAGAACAGGTCGATCGGGTCCAGGCCGGAGGGGGGTCCCCCACCGCCCACCCCGCTGGAAATGAACGTCTCCAGCGGCAGCCTATCCCCAAACTGCACGGTCACCGCTGGGCGGGAGGGTCCTTCGTCTCCGCTCAGGACAGGCCCCGGGGCCTGTCCTGGCTGGACGAGCGGCGGGACCGTCGCGGCCGGGGATTGGCCTCCCGATGGCAGCACCGCCACCACCACCGGCGCCTGGCCACTTTGGCCCCCCACAGGCGGGGCGACCACCGCTGTTGGCGGTATCGGCGTCGGGACGATAATGGTGAAACCAAGCGTCTCCTGGGACGTGTTCCCGGCCAGGTCACGCCCCTCCAGGCTCAGGCTGCCGCTCCCGGACCCTGAGCCTGTCGAAGGACCCCCGTCCCAGCCCAGGCCCGCCGTGGCCGGTCCGCTGCCGCTCGCCAGGGTCAGGCTGCCAGATGTCAACTGCCACCCGGCCACCCCGCTGCCCCCATCCGAAACCGAGTAGTTCAGCGCCAGGCTGTCCCCGCAGCCCGGACAGAAGCTGCCGCCACCGGTCAGCACCAGC
>JBDRPT010000063.1:0-95249 GCA_043826785.1 Chloroflexota bacterium
CGGGGTGTAACTGTGTTGGCATTGATAACATCGGTATCGTTGACTACCAGCCGCTGTTTTGCCATTTTTATATTGCTTGGTCGTGTCGTGACATTTCGGACATCTCATACACCTATTTTACACATAATCTTCGCCACTCCCGGTGATTGCAACCAGTGGACAGGGTTTTCCCATATAATCTACTGGGTAGAATTGATGCCTACCCAGCTTTATTGTTTCTCCCATAAGATGTGGCAAATAAATGACTCTTGAGTATAATTTGCCCATCTAAAACCTAATGGAGCTTTTATGTCCCCAAAGATGACCGGTGCTGAAATCCGTAAGACATATATTGATTTTTTTGTTGAGCATGGCCATACCTATGTCCCATCTTCCCCGCTCGTTCCCGGAGGTGATGCCACCCTGTTATTTACCAATGCCGGGATGGTACAGTTCAAAGATGTATTTCTTGGAACCGATAAGCGACCATACACCCGGGCTGTAAATTCTCAGAAGTGCATGCGGGTAGCGGGAAAGCACAACGACCTTGACGATGTAGGTAGGGATGATACGCACCACACATTCTTTGAAATGCTCGGGAACTGGTCCTTTGGCGATTACTATAAGAAGGAAGCCATCGAATGGGCCTGGCAGTTATTCACAGAGGTCTGGGGATTAGAGCGTGAACGCATCTGGGCGACGTGCTTCAAAGACGAATACGGGAAAATCCCATCAGATGACGAAGCAGTCCAATTCTGGCAAAACCAACCCGGGTTTATCCCAGATCATGTCCTGTTTTTCGGCCGTAAGGATAATTTTTGGGAAATGGCTGAGACGGGTCCATGTGGTCCTTGTTCCGAGATACATTACGATCGTGGCGAGTTATACTGCGATAAAGCGGGACAGGCGGGTCATATTTGCCAGGTTAATGGAAATTGTGCACGCTACCTGGAGCTGTGGAATCTAGTCTTCATACAATACAACCGCCTTGGCCCTGACGATCTGGAACCTCTGCCGGCCAGGCATGTCGATACGGGTATGGGCTTCGAACGGATTGTATCGGTACTCCAGGATGTTGATTCCAACTATAAAACCGATCTCTTTGCGGGAGTGATGGATACACTGCAAACCCTCACTGGCACGATTCGCAAGGAAATGTATTCTGATTTCACTCCCTATCGTGTGATTGCCGACCATGCTCGCTCTGCCTCGTTCCTGATTGCAGACGGAGTTGTACCGGGGAACATCGGTCGGAATTATGTCTGCAGGATGATCGTTCGCCGTGCCGCCCGGTTTGGGACGAAGATCGGTCTGACAGAACCTTTCCTTGCTAAAGTAGCCAGTGCTATCATCGATGAATATGGAGCGTTCTATCCGGAACTTGATAAGCATAGACAGGCGATCCTGGATAACCTCACCCGTGAAGAAATCCGTTTTGCGCGCACAGTGGAATTCGGAACTGCACACTTACTATCTATGCTGGAGAGTATTCGCAATCAGAATATCTTGGTTCTAGATGGCGAGAGTGCATTCAACCTATATGCGACCTATGGATTACCCCTGGAAATAACGAAGGACATAGCCCGCGAAAATAATATGGATGTGGATGAACCTGGGTTTCGCGCGGCAATGGATGAGCACCGTGTCACATCCGGTAGCGGAAAGGCCATGGGCGACCTTGGCGGAGAAGATGCGGATATCTGGCGTGGAACCGTGGAGTCGCTTCAAGAATCTGGTAGATTGGCATCGAACGGTGTTCGATACGATCCATACCAGTCATTGGAGATAGAGGGTGAGTTGTTGGCTTTGTTCACTGGTGGTTCTTTTGTGGACCAAGTCTCCCAGGGCGATTATGTAGAGGTACTTCTGCCGGAAACGGGTTTCTATGTGGAATCCGGTGGGCAGATATCCGATACCGGGACGATCAGTTCCTACCCCGATAAAGACGGGGTACAACCCTGGAAGATCCAAGTCAAGGAGTTGAAGAAACCCTCAGCAGGCGTGATCGCCCATGTTGGGAGTGTATTGCATGGCTCTCCTAAGGTCGGTGACCGGGCGTTAATCAAGGTCGATCTTGATCGTCGCCTTGATATCATGCGCAATCACACCGCAACACATCTATTACATGCTGCCCTCCACCAGGTACTTGGCGAACACGCAAGACAGGCTGGGTCGCTCGTTGCCCCGGATCGAATAAGGTTTGATTTCAATCACCCGGAGGCAATGACGCCAGAACAACTCGAACAGGTCGAGAGGTTTGTCAATGCAGCTATCGCCAGGGATATGCCAGTAATCCCTCAGCATAAATCGCGTGATGAAGCAATTACTGAAGGAGCGATGGCTTTATTCGGTGAGAAATATGACGATTCGGTCCGGACTGTTACCATCGGTCTTGGAGAGGATCGTCACTCCTATGAGTTATGCGGCGGGACTCACCTGGAAAGAACAGGTAATATCGGGACTTTTATTATCCTAACTGAAGGGTCCGCGGCTGCTGGCGTACGCCGGATCGAGGCTGTTACTGGACGAGGCGCGTACAGCCTGATATCCAAACGGTTGCATAACCTAAATGTGATCGCCCGCACGTTGGCGACCACACCCGATATTGCTCCACAAAAAGTCCGGTTGCTAATCGAGCAGAACGGAACAATAACAAGCCAGATAGCTGAGATGCGATTAGCGCTCGCACAATCAGAGTTCGTAAAGCAACTCGAAAATGTAATCGAGGTAGATGGAATTTCGGTTTTTTCCATACTTATCCCCGGAGTCGATGCTGATATGCTTCGCTCGCTCAGTGACAAGTTCCGAGACAGATATCCACAGATGGGTATTTGTGTGCTCGGCTCTGTAATCGACGACCGGCCAATTGTTATCGCAGCAATCACCAAAGATTTAGTCGATCGAGGATTATCTGCAGTTGAACTGGTCAAATTTGTCGCCGGGCCTCTTGGAGGGGGAGGGGGAGGAAAACCAATCCTGGCACAAGCGGGAGGAAAAGATGCCACACGGCTCCAGGATGCTTTGCTAAGTGTCAGCGATTGGATAAATTCAAAAAACATATAGATCAATAACCAGGCGGCAATTTCGCTGCCTGGTTTCTGCTTCAGCCTACTGTGGGCTGTGTCCGTTATAATTGGGGGGATGAAGATTCATGTCATCCAACTCGAGCCACATGATGACAGCGTGTCGATCCGCGACAAGATGGGCTGGGCCAAAGCGGAACGGATATTATTGGTATTTCCAAGGCGCCAATTTCACCTAATTAAGCATCTTGACTTGTTGTTGCTTAATCGGCACGCTGAAAAGCTAGGTGCCCAACTTGGGATTGTAACTCGGTCTCTTGAAACTGTTCAAAATGCTCGCAAAATCGGTATTCCAGTTTTTTCAAGAAAAACCGATGCCCAACAGGCTGCATGGCCGGAGAAGGACAATAAAATAAAAACCCGTCTGGCAGTCCCTCGCTCAAAATTGGTACATCAACGAAAAGAACTGTCTATGGGTGGACCAGGTCGGGGCGGGAATGCCATCATCCGATTTGTCGCTTTCATATTGGGAGTTAGCGGATTTGTCATGGTCCTGGCAGTGTTCATACCCCAGGCAACCATTACCCTTACACCTGCGACCCAACCCCAGACGATCAACATCCAAGTTGTGGCTGATCCAAACTCCGATGCCGTCAACATCGCGGGAAGTGTTCCGTCCCGAATTGTAGAAATCGTCGTTGAAGAATCTCAAACCATCCGGGTACTTGGCACAGCGATGTTTCCCGATCAGAGAGCCCTCGGGCAAGTGGTTTTCCTCAATTTATCAGAATCGGTAATCGGGATTCCTGCTGGAACTGTTGTACGCACGGTTGACGAACCTTATGTCCGCTTCACAACACTTGAAGATGGTGTTCTACCTTCGGGTGTCGGGGAAGTCCTGAATATGCCGGTCCAGGCAGTAGAACCCGGAGAATTCACCAACCTGCCTTCGAATTCGCTAGTGGTAATTGAGGGGCAGCTTGGAGCAAACAGCTCTGTTACTAATCGTGAACCTACAGTGGGCGGAGCAGATAAACTTGCACGGTCCCCTTCGGATGATGATTTTACGCGCTTGTATAACAGCCTGCAGGAGCGATTACGTCAGGAAGCGATGAATTCACTATCGGAGCTGCTCGAATCTGATGACATAATTATTTATGACACCCTTATCCCGGATGAATTCCTCGTGGAGGAGTGGTTTCCCGTAAGAGGCCAACCAGCAGAGACATTGACATTAACACTCCGGATTCGGTTTAAGGTAAATTATATTTCCGGATCTGACCTTGAACTGCTGGCTGGCTCTATTCTTGATGCGAATTTAGCGGACGGCTTAGAACCCGTACCAGATTCGCTCGAACTCCAAGTTGTGGATACACCCGAGACGGGAGTAGACGGTAGAACCTCACTCGGGTTCAATGCCAGTCGTGATATTTATAGAGGGATAAATGATCTCGATATCGTCCAAGGGATTAACGGAGACCACCCGGAAGACGCCACGAAAAAAATGATCATCTACTCAGGCGGATCGTCTCCGGTAATCTCTATCACTCCAACATGGTGGCCGATGATGCCGTTGATCCCATTTCGCATAACTATAGTAGTTAATATTGGAGTTCAATAATGCGGATCCTTGCTGTAGACCCGGGGACGAAGCATATCGGTTTAGCCATCAGCGATCCTGCCGGTTCGATTGCGAACCCTTTGTTGATTGTCAAGCATACGGTAAGACAGGAAGATGCACTCGCAGTTCTTGAGCAGGTTAAAAAATATCATGTTGAATTGATTGTTGTGGGGCAGTCCCTGGATGATTCCGGGAATCCTACTTATGAAGGTCGACGCTCATCGCGCTTTGCAAAAGAATTACAGAGATTGTCTGATATCAAAGTCGTATTAGTGGATGAGGGATTCTCGACAATACAGGCGCGCCAAGCCAGGATTGACATGAACGTCAGGAGAAAGAAAAGGTCGGGCCACATGGACGATCTGGCTGCTACGATAATCCTTCAAGCTTATCTTGACATACGCTCGGAGAATCTTGGCAATCATGATCGGGATCCACGATAATGCAAAGAAAAACTTGCTTAAGCGTTTCCATCGCGGTGGCAATCTTTATTTTGTTTCTCCTAATTTTGGGAACTTCAATTCCTGTTCTTGCTGAACAATCGTTTGGTCCCGGGAGTCGTTACTTGAGCACATGGCAACGATTTAGCTACGGGCTTGTTCTCCTCTGGAACGCCGAAGAGCTTAATAATGGAGACGACCCTTTCGCCCCGGACCATGTATTTGTCATCGACCAAGGGGAATCGGTCTCATCTGTTTCTGTGAGATTGGAAAATACAGGCATTATTCGCAGTGGACGAGTACTTCAGATATATTTACTATGGACGGGCCTCGATACAAGTATCCAAGCAGGATTGTACAAATTAAGCGCGCGCATGTCGGTTAGCGATGTGGCCTATGCATTACAAGATGCGACTCCTTCTGAAGTGAGATTCAATGTGTTAGCCGGTTGGCGGATGGAGGAAATAGCTGCAGCCCTTCCGACTTCAGGGTTGCAGATAATGCCGGGTACATTTTACTCATCGGTATTAAATCCGGTATTTCGTTTGGGTTATATTCCCAACGGAGCGAGCGCGGAAGGGTTCCTATTGCCTGGATCCTATGAGCTACCAAGGGAATCAACCGCAGACCAGCTCGTAGCGGTGCTGCTCCAAAACTTCGACCTGAATCTATCCGAAAACCTGGTTCAAGGGTTCCGGGATCAGGGCCTGGATGTGTTCCAGGCGGTTGTGCTAGCGTCCATCGTCGAACGCGAATCAATCGTGGATGATGAAATGGCCACGATAGCATCGGTGTTCTATAACCGCCTTGCTATCGGGATGAAATTGGAATCGGATCCAACAGTCCAATTTTCTTTGGGATATGATGAATTTGGCCAGACATGGTGGACCAATCCACTGACATATCAAGACCTGCAATTCAACTCGGCTTACAATACTTATATCTATAATGGACTGCCTCCAGCGCCAATTGCCAACCCCGGTATTGTCGCGCTAGAGGCAGTTGCCTTTCCGGCATCCACAAATTATATTTATTTTCGGGCGCGTTGTGATGGCTCTGGGCTACACAACTTTGCTGTAACGTTCGATGAACACCTCCAGAATGCGTGCCCCTAGAAAGGGTACATTTTGGGGGAAGATGTTAGGTTAAACTCATATTATCGAGAATATACTTCTCAAGCTTATCGATGACCTGTTTCTGGGTTTGCATTACAGCTTTAACTAAATCTCCAATCGAGACAACTCCAATCAACTTACGACCATCGAAAACGGGCAGGTGGCGGATGTGCCGCGCGGTCATCAGTGCGAGTCCCTCTTCGCAGGTCTGATCAGCAGGGATAAAGACAACAGGCGATGACATGATCTCGTGTACTAGAGTGGTCTGTGAGGTTTTACCTTTCAAGATGATCTTTCTGGAGTAATCGCGTTCAGAAAACACACCAACAACTTTTTCGCCATCCATTACAAGTAATGCTCCGACGTCCTTTTCAGCCATTAGTTTCAGGGCGTCAAAAACGTGTGCATCTGGTGCTGTTGACCAGATTTGTCTGCCTTTTTGTTTGAGAATCTGACGGATTGTTTTCATCTCGATTCCTTTCTTGAAGGTTGAAAAAACCGATAAGATTATGGTTGATTCTGGTCAAGCCGATGAACAACATAAATATCTGCCTCGATCATCAGGCTTAGATCAGAACTGAAATAGTGATGGATAAAGTATAACGTATTTTCATCTGGAGTGAGCGTCGGCTCTCCGGCGAAAGAAGAGATTATCTCTTCCGGATCAGACCAGGATCCATCAGGTAATAGCCGACTTGAATGGAATATTGCTGGCCCCGGAAATCCCCGCATACTGGTGCTGTCGTACCAGAGCGACTGTCCATCGGAACTTAGAAATGGCCGGTTTTCATCTCCAGGAGTATTTATGGGAGGGCCTAGGTTCTCCGGTTCGCTCCACCTGCTACCTGTCCAGGAAGAAATCCAGAGATCCATATTGCCGATACCCCCTGGCCTTTCAGAGCCAAACACAAGCCATTGGCCATCCTCAGAGATATGCATCTCGCCAACACTATACGTTGAGTTCATTGTCTCACCCCAATTTTCCCACCCTGTCCACATGCCATCTACTGACCTGGCTGTGTACAAGTCTACACCTCGAAAATTACCTGCGCGGGCAGAACAAAATATCAAGGTCTCTTCACGGACAAAGGGACAGCCGTCAAGGGCAAGCTCACCGGGGCTGGAAAGGATTACCCGGTTTGGTTCAGTCCATTCTGCTCCGGTCCAATTGCTGACCCATATGCCGGTGATTCCGTCCAGGAGCGATTGTTCTGCTGGTATGTTGACATCAGGTGTAAAGAAAAAATATAGAGAACTTCCGTCTGGGAGGATAAATGGACTGTCTTCGCCCCCTGCTGTGTTTACAGGCCATCCAAGGGGGACAGGTTGACTCCAACTCGGAGAGATCATCGGGGGCCAGGAATCATTTTCTGGCGTTCCTTTGATTGCATTTGCCGGGATGCTTTCTATCCTCGCCAAAAGTGAAGGAGTTGTGGTTGGTAGAGGCATGTTTGCCTGACACCCAACGATCGTGAAAGCCAATGCCATTGCCATTGCTGGCAATAGATCCGAGGATATTTTCATCACTTATTTCCTGGTATATTAACACCGATAAGTTCCCATGACCTAGGGAACTTATCGGTTTCGATGTGCGGAAATTATTCTGTAGGTTCTAAAATCGAATCGGGCGGACTAGTTTTCCGGAAGAAAGTCAAGTAGGCGGTTCCGAGAGCGATAAAGACCATGATCGGAAAGAAGAGGAACCAACCGATGTATGGAGCAATACTAGATAGGAGCAGGAGTAATCCGCCAAAGACGCGAATCCGGAATGGATGACCGCCCACGCCCATCCGGATGCCGAGGAAGTCTGCGAGAGCGGAAAGTCCAAAAAGCGCCAAGAGGGTAAACCAAATGGAGATCACGGCTGCCAGCAGGAGGAATAACCATTGGATGGCCGGTAGAAGATTTGCGAGTCCCAGAAACAGACCAACCAGCAGGATCAGGAAAACCGTGTTGGCAAGTCCTAGGCCAAACGCTCGAGTCAGGTTTTTTTCAAGGAAGATTCGGGCTTGCTGCATCGATCTATCCATGAGAAGCCCGACGGCAGCAAGAAGCGCAATGGTTGCAATGCCAGTGAAGATGATAAGCAGGGATAATCCGAGCATTTCCATAATATTAAGTCTCCTATCGTACTTGGGATGGATGTAGTTAATACTTATCGATTGCGAAATCGATCCCAGACAGCCAGGGCGGCCTTCGGTGTACCATCAAATTCACGCAGACCAACAGCCGAGAATAATCCGAGTGTTCCGATATCACCTCCGTGGCCTTGTTCTTCCATCATTCCTCCATATGATTCAAGGTTGAAATCACTTAGAAGAAGATATATCCAAAAAGCGAGTCGGCTGCCTATCTGTGAGTGGATCGCGGTCAGATAATCGATCTGGTCTTGTTCTGAGCCATGAAAAGGTCCGATATCCTGGCTGGAATACCCGCCTTCTGCAACGGCCAACGGCCTTGTGGTTCGGGTGAGCAGGGGGGTATAATAATCTGCGGGGATCGCTGCACCGCTTTCAAAGACTACGAATGGATAGGACGATATCACCCATAAATCCAGGTTGGGTTCAAATGCCTCCACCTGGTCCCAGTTCGTTTGATATGCCTGGCGATCCTCAGCTGCTTCGGAGATTAGATTATTCAAATCCTCCCATTGGAAAGTAACAAAGATCTGAGTTTCTGGCGATTCAAGCTTGACCATCCCATAAACCATGTTATATAGACTTAAGTAATTGGCGAAATCTTCCGGGTGGGCGTCGATGTAGGTGTTGATCTCCGATGCCAACCCGAGATAGCGGGGTTGGAATTCGCGCACGATCCTCAGGGCGAAATTCATAAATGCACTGCGCACATCTGGGTTCCCAAAGCCTGGTTCCCAGTCCTCGGGAAGGTCCATGAATACGCGCCGGTTCAGTCCATTAAGGGGATCAACGACAAAGATTATATCCAGGCCGTTCTGCCGGGCAAGGAGATATTGATTGTGGATATCGATGATTCGTTGTGAATCGCCATCTGGGTCTACAACAAACTCTTGCCAGGGGATTGCCTGTTGGAGGAGTACGACATCTGCATGCTGGCCCATATCAGCATACATAGTCAGGATGCTTTGTAGAGTTGCCTCCGGGGGTGATGGGAAGAAACCAAAAGCGGTCACGCCGGATTCAAAGGGTGAAACCTGAAGAGTAGGAATGGTTGCCATTTCTGATGTTTGACAGGCGAAGATCGAGATCAACAACAGACTGGCGATGGCAAAGTATTTATTCTTCACCGCCGAACCTCCAGGCTGGATTTCCTCAGTAGAACTATGAATACTGCCCCGGACAACAAAGCAGCTATCCCGGTCAGGAGAACGATCTGACCAGGTCCGAGATGGCTACTAAACGAAACCACGGGAATTCTAAGGACTAACTTGCTGATAATCAGTTCATATGCAGATCGAATCGATACTGATACCGTGGATGCGATGATCGGTAATGACAGACCGGAAAGTTCTTCCATCAATGATGTGATTTGCCGAGCCATATAAACCCGATTAGGGACAAGTAGGGCCAGCAGGAAGATCGATATGATGGCTTGCGCTAATAGGAATTGCTTCCACCCATTCCAAAGCTGAATTCGATATATCTGTGTTTGGATTTTTGGCACGAGACTACAGCCGGGAGTGAGATCTTCCAAGCCGATCATTAACCCACTAATGTTGTGTAATTCTTCAACCATGTTTCTACAGGACGGACAAATATCCAGGTGCCTCTCCAGTTCATCGGTGCTGGAAAGATCCAAGGTTCCATCATAGAATTCATTGATGATTTCAAAGGTTGGATGATTCATTTGTCCGTGATTAGATCCTTAAGTTTTATGGCCAACATTTTGCGAGCCCGGAACAAATCGGATTTGACATCACTTATCGGTAGTTTCAGGGTGAGTGCAATGTCGTTATAACTCAAATCTTGAAAATGACGTAATTCAATTACGGTTCGATAACGCAGCGGAAGCGAATGGATAGCGTCGCGTACCTGATCCTGTTCTTCGGATGTAATGGTTTTTATCTCAGGCATGGCATTGCCGCTTGCTTCTTTTAGTTGGATATCCAAGTTGAGTTGAACAGTGTCCTTGGTGGCATTCAATCGATTGATAGAAAGGTTCGTCGCTATCTTCTTGAACCAAGGCGCGAGTGGCCGGGTTAGATCATACGACAAGAACGACTTATATGCTCTGATGAATGTCTCCTGGGTGACATCTTCTGCGTCATCGAAATTGCCAAGCATTCGCAAAGCTACATTAAACACCGCGACATGGTGGCGTTCGACTAAGGTGCAGTAAGCGTCCTTTTCCCCGCGTTTGCTGCGCTGTGCAAGTTCGCGGTCGATATCGCTCATTCTATATATAGGTACATGGGAGGGAGTGAAAATGTTGCAAATTCAATGAATGTCAGGTTATTCGTTTGCGAAGGTCAAAATAGGGAAAAACAGGCATACTCCCCCAATCCATAGAGTCTTCCGGTGAATTGGATCAACCCCTGGGTAGCCTTTGTCAGCGTACACAGGTAAAACGGGAAGACCGAGCGAGGGTGAGAATGACAAGGTTCATGCCATCAATGTCACGCAGATGTGGTTGATATGGGATATCGTTTTTTGGCAATGTGAGTCGCTCCTGCTGTCTTGTGAATATTATTGATTGTTTTCGTTCTGGCCGGATATATTTGTTACTTCATAATTATGTTTCTTGAGCACAAACGAACCAACCACCATGCCGAGTCCCACGACTCCCAACATTACTCCAGCAAGGGCAACTGACTCGAGCAGGCTATGCATGATGAAAGATGAGAAATCCCGGCCGAATGATACAAGGCCGGTAGACATGTAAGATGGTATCCGGTTGGCGATGAATGCCATCATCCATTGGTTGAAGGTTTCCGTGGCAACAGTAACCATGCCAATGCTGAAAATGCCCGCCAGCAAGGATGGAATCCCCCACCACCTTAACCAAGACTTGGGGGTCCTTACAACCAGAAATGTGATCAGGAGCATGATCCCAAGTGGAAGATCCGGGCTGGCTCGCATGACCATCCTGACCATACGGAAATTTCTGGCCGTGTTTTGGTTTTCGGGGTCGTTGCTTTGAACAACGTTGGCCTTGAGTACCACCGCTTGTTCGGGGATTTCTTCTGCTGCGGTCAGAAGCTGTTGTTCCAGTAACCGGGTCATTCGATTGAGCAAGTCATTAGGGGGGTTGCAAAAAACCATATCCCCGTTTTCGGCTAGGATAGCAGCTTCAATCTGGAGAATTTCGTCAGTTGTGCATCCGGGTTGGGCGCGGATGATCTGTACCAAAGCATCCATCCCTTTGGGGCCGGCCATTCTATCTTTTATTCCCGACAGGGGTAAAACCACCTGTTCAATTTCACCGTTCAGATAAGCGAATACTTGGTCCAGGGCTTGTTCTGCCATG
The DNA here is from genome assembly GCA_043826785.1 of Chloroflexota bacterium. Lineage (GTDB taxonomy): Bacteria > Chloroflexota > Anaerolineae > Anaerolineales > Villigracilaceae > JBDRPT01. Next base: position 11,624 of record JBDRPT010000063.1, read on the forward strand.
ACCTGTAATTCATCCGGGGGAATGATGTTAGTAATAATGGTTTCCCAATCTCTGGATGAGAGATTCTTCATGTAAGGAGGCGGTCCTGCTTCCTCGGTGACAAATACCAAACTGGCAGCATCAAAGCAGGGTGTGATGAATGTTAGTTCATCTGCAGTTGGCTCCCGGTTCCCATCATGAATGTTCCTGTAGGCGTCTTCAGTAATATTCTGCTGGACACATTCTCGTACCCCTGATGGGGCAGCTTTCAGGGTTGTCTCCATCAGGGCTTGACCATATTGTTCAATACAGGGTTGGATGACCATGCGGTCGGATTCGCTAAAGGGTTCTTGTTCTTCTAGGAGAACAATGTACCGGGCTTCACCAAGTATTTCCTGGACACAGGGGTGGAATTCGGCTGCCACATCCTCGCAGTGTAGAGGGTTATCTTGACAAGGGTTGAAACTCATTGTCGTGGTGATCTGCTCTGCAATGATCCGCGGCAGGCGCTCATAGGCTCGCTGTTCCTCCAGCGCAACCTTATATAGTTGTGGATCTAGTATCCGCTGTTCGATAACGACAAGTAGAATCGCCACAAATGCCGCTGCGACAAAAACAATACTTAAAATGACCGCAAGAAGATTCGAAAGGCCCGCAAGGAATTTGCGCATGTTGCCTCCTGTACCTTAATTAGGATACATGCTTTTTCAGGTTAAGACAAGCGGATGATAGTAAATTTTGATCGCTCTTATTTAGATTCAACCAATTCGAAATAATCACGGGTTTCTGTCCTATCGAGAGAGCCCCCAAGCACCGTCAGAAGCTCTGATGCCAATCGCGCTTTTACCTCGGCATCTCTCCTGCTCCAGGTACGACTCTTGACTTCGATGTAGGAACCAAGGTCCGGGGTGATCATGCGGTCAAGGTTGACGAAGAACTCGACACCTTTGTAACGTATAAGCCACCTGAGCCGGTTCTTCTCGACGATCCGCTCGGATGACGGTTTGAAATACTCACGATAAAAGCGAAGGCTATTTGTCGCTGGTGCAAAGTAACGGATCCTGGATAGAAGGACATCATGGCCAAAATCGTCCTCCCTCGCTGGGCCAATTAAAGTCAGCCTGGCTCGGACTCTGGCGATTTCGCCATCGACATCGATGGTTTCATCCTCTCGGTATCTAACTCTTCCCTGAGATGGATCGGGAAATTGAAAATAGACATCGTGTTGATGGTAGTGCTTCTTTCGAATAATCTCTATTTCGCTTTTTGCCAGGGCTTCAACGACCGGCTCGGGGTGCTCTATCCTTCCCTTTAACTGGACCTCAAAAGATTCTGCTTCCATGGATCCGCCAAGAGCGATTAATTTAGAGAATACAGACTGCTCGCGCTCAATCAGAAATATATCGATCTGGCGAGCATATTCCTGGGCAGCAATTATGAGCTCGTGCTCATCAAGCGTAAGCAATTGGCGATCCCGCATCAACCATTTCCCATTAACCATTGTGTCAGTTACATCGGTTGCCTTGCCAGCATATACGAGTTGTGCATAGATGCTATCCGATGTCCGCCGAAATCTTGGAGAGTTATGGATTGAGTTGATTTCGACCAGGATGACGTCGGCACGCTTGCCGACCTCGATGGAGCCTGTAATCGAACCCAGGTGGAGCGATTTTGCTCCAATCCGGGTTGCCATCTCAAGCGCCCTGACCGCAGGAAGGGCTGTTGGATTATTACTGACGGTTTTTGCGATGAATGCAGCCAGGCGCACTTCTTCGAACATGTCAAGATCGTTATTAGAAGCTGGACCGTCTGTGCCGATGCCAACATTCAACCCGACATCGAGCATTTTCTGGACCGCCGCAAATCCGGACGCAAGCTTGAGGTTTGATGAAGGGTTGTGGACTACCCCGGCGCCAACATGGTAAAGGGTCCGCATCTCCCCTTCGTCGATATGGACACAATGTGCGGCGATTAGTTTTGTATCAAGCAGACCCTGTTTCTTGACATAGGGGACAACTGGCATGCCGGAATCCCGGCGCATATTCTCGACTTCTAATGCTGTTTCGGCAATGTGTGTATGGAGGGGAACATCAAATTCAATCGCCAGGCTGGCGGTGGCACGTAGCATTTCCGGCGTACAGGTGTACGGTGCATGCGGTGCAATCGAAGGGACGATCAACGGGTGCCCCTTCCAGCTTTGGATATACTCACGAGCCGATGAAAGGCCGTCTTCAAAGGATGGGGCGTCAGGCGACGGGAACTTTAACACAGTCTGTGAGCAAACCGCGCGCATCCCAGCCTCGGCGGTTGCTTGGGCGACATCCTGCTCAAAGTAATACATATCTGCGAAGCAAGTCACTCCAGTCCGGATCAATTCTGCGCAGGCAAGGCGGGTCCCAAGACGAACAAAATCGGGAGATACGAATTCACGTTCCACAGGCATCATGTACCCGAGCAACCAGACATCCAAGCGCAAGTCATCAGCGAGACCCCTCAGAAGGGTCATCGGAACATGGGTGTGTGCATTGACCAGGCCCGGCATGAGTACCTTCCCCTGGCAATCGAGCATGGTGTCCGCTTGATATGCAGCCAGGATATTGTCTTCGTTCCCCACTGCCAAGATTGAATCGGCTTGAATCACGACAGCCCCCGATTCGTAGATGGTAAGATTTTCATCCATGGTCAATACAATAGCATTAGATAGAATCATGTCGGCGATTGTTTTACTCATGAATATATCCTTTCTAGTTACCTGTTCCAATTCAAGAAAACATGAAGTATCTTTAGGTTTTGCTCGAGATCAAGATCCACATGGTTGGATAACTCGATGTCTAGAGACGCGATCCCTTGTGCAGCAGCCCAATCGGTGAGATTTCCTGTGAAGCTACATCCTGTGTCGTATGGAGGATACTGGTATGTCGCAACTGCCGCGACCGCTTCAGCAAGCCGCATAGATGGGGTGTAATCTGGAACACCTCCCGCAAAAATACCGAGGGCGGCACTATGGTAGCTTATCAGCGCGTCAATCTCATGATGCAGGATAAAGCGTAAAAGCGCCAGGGTTTCTGGTTCTGATGTCGGATAGGCACCTGCGGAGACGGGAAGGAGACTCCAACATCCTGATGTGTCCCACGTACTTTGCCAGAGATAGGGCCAATTCCTATTCAGATCTACGCCGTTCTCATTGGTCCGGCCCTCGGCTCCGTGAGCACGCGCATACCCGTCTGGATTGATGTTTGGCAAGATGTAGAGGGTGATATTGTCTGGCACTGTTTGTGGGTGATCCTGTAGGTAGGTAATTAATTCTAAGGCAAGGTCAACAGTATTCCATTCACTGCCACCGTGAATTCCTGCAACGATCAACCGCTCTATTGTACCTTTTCCAAACCGATAAATTTCAAGGGGTCTTCCGGCAATGGAGTAGCCAATAATGAGTGGTCCAGCCTGGAGTGGAATATCGGTTGGGGTGGATGAGATTACTGGTAGCAGTGGTACTTCTGTGACCTCGATGGGTGTAATCGTGTATGTGGGGCTGGGCGTTGGCGTCTCGGGCAAAAAAGTAGGAGTTGCTGGAGCAGATACGAAAGAATCCTGGGTTGGGCCAGGGATAATGGCTTTCGGTTGAGTTGACACCCAGGCAATACCAAAAATCAGGAGGATTAGGGCTTGAATGATCCCTAGAAGGATAAATTTGTTGCGATGGAGAGTCTCTGACATGGTTTATTCATGGCTAAGGAAAGCACATTGTCGCTGTTCTAAACTAACGTTGACATCGGTGGATCCTTTCGGATCCAGATTGATTTGACCGTATGGTAATTGCTATGGTGTTTTGCTTCGATTATCTTTTCTATCTTTGGTTTAGTAGTGTTGCGTATAGATAGAGACACACCTCGAATGTTCAGGGAGGTCAAAGGAAGAACTACAGCATCAAATAGCAGGGTTTCCATCTTGCTCGGAATGTCGAAGAGGGCAAGAAAGATATATTGCCCAGAAGGTGCAATGCATGTGGGGGATATCCCCATCCAGTTTTCTTGTGAGATTGCACTCTGGCGAAGGTCGGTAGCCACTGTGATTAACCCAGCAACAGGCATAGCGGGTGATCGGATAGTATGCAGGGGCGAGGTATACCCCGCCCCTGCAAAGCGATTAAGTACCCAGACGATATTCTTCTAAACGACATTATACTCGGTAATTAACCTCCCCTCTTTAAAACGCGCCAGATCCAAGCAGGTAACATCCAGGCTGCGAAACTGCCCAGTCATGAGCTTTTCGGCCATTAATTTTCCGGAGATCGGACCATGCATAAACCCATGGCCTGAAAAACCACCGACTATGAAGAAACCTTCAACCGGAGTGCCGCCGTAAATTGGATGAGCATCCGGGGTCACTTCATATAGCCCCGCCCAGTGAGATACCAGCCCTGCCTGCTCGACGAGAGGCATACGCCGGATCGCGGCTTCCAAGTTGACCAACTCGAACTGGTCATCAACCATTTGGGAGAAACCAGGTGTCTCATTGGGGTTGGACATGCCGATCAGGAGACCTTCTCCCTCGCGATGAAAATAGAGGGATTGAGCGAAGTCGATCACGAAAGGAAAATCGGCAGGGATTTCTGGAATAGGTGTGGTTGTAAACATTTGCCTTCGCAATGGTATGATCGGGATCTCGATTCCAGCCATTTTTCCAATCAGACCGGCCCAAGGTCCGGCTGCATTTACAATCGTTCCCGTGGATATGCGTCCCTTGTTTGTCTCAATTGCCGTGACGCGTCCGTTCTGGACCATAATACCGGTGGTCTCGACACCGGTGAGGGCAGTTACTCCCAGGCGTTGAGCAGCGCTGATGTATCCCATCACAACTCCATTTGGATCTACCAGGCCATCCTTAGGGTTGAGGGTTCCACCCAGCGCGTCATCAAAAACCATATCGGGGAGCAAGCCTCGTATCTCATCACCGGTCAACCACTGAGTATTCACTCCGAGTTTATTCTGAAGGTGGATATTACTCTGAAATTTCCTGACATCATCAGCCCTTGTCAGTACAAACAAATATCCACATTGCCGGTAATCCACAGGTTGACCGATCTCATCAGCGAAGGATTCGAACATCGGAAGGCTTTTTTGTGAAAGCAGAATATTGATCTCAGTTGCGAATTGATAACGGACTCCCCCGGCACACCTCCCTGTGGCACCGAGGCCGAAAAATTCCTCTTTCTCGACCAAAACAATGTTTTTTTGACCCAGTGAGGCCAGGTGGTAGGCAGTGCTTGCGCCCATTACACCACCACCAATAATGACAATATCAGCACTTGATGGAATATCCATTCCGCCTCTTCTGTTCGTGAAGACAATCACCCGTTTTCACTTTTTCTGAAAACGGGTGATTTGGTTTTTAATTTGATCCTTTTTATTCCATACCTAGGTATGACTTCTGAATCATCGGGTTTTTCTTCAGGTTGGAGGCTTTATCATGCAGAACAATCTCGCCTGTTTGCAGGACATACCCACGGTTTGCGACGGAGAGCGCCATGAGCGCGTTCTGCTCAACCAAAAGAATTGTCGTCCCTTCCTTATTTACAGCCACGATCCTATCAAAAATAGCCTCGACCAGGACAGGCGCAAGACCCATTGAAGGCTCATCCATCAGAAGGATGCGCGGTCTGGTCATCAGCGCGCGTGCCGTGGCAAGCATTTGCTGTTCGCCACCAGACAGGGTTCCACCGACCTGGTTTTTTCTTTCTTTCAACCTTGGAAAAAGCGTATAAATTCTTTCCAGGTCGTCGGCGATACCTTTCTTGTCCTTGCGGGTAAAAGCACCCATTTCCAGGTTTTCGGCAACGCTCATTCGAGAGAAGATCCTGCGGCCCTCGGGGACCATGGCGATCCCCTTGACGACGACGTGGTGCGCTTTGTATGAGGCCAGGTCTTCACCTTCTAGTCGGACACTTCCCTGGATAGGTTTCATCAAGCCACAGATGGTCCTTAGGGTAGTGGTTTTTCCAGCACCATTACCACCGATCAGAGAAACTATCTCTCCTTGTTCGACGACCAACGATATGCCCTTCAGGGCATGGATATTTCCGTAATATGCGTGAATATTCTCAACTTCGAGCATTGGCATAGTGATCCTCCAACCTTAGGCGGCCTTTTTTTTCAAGCCGCTGGCTGCACCGCGACCGAGATATGCTTCGATGACCCGCGGGTTGTTTTGGATTTCTGCTGGTGTGCCTTCGGCAATCTTCTGGCCGAAATCTAATACCGTGATGATCTCGGAGATGCTCATGACAACCCGCATTTGATGTTCGATCAGCAGAACAGTGATTCCCAATTCGTCGCGCAGTCGCTTGATGAAATGGACCATTTCCTGGGTTTCGCTCGGATTCATCCCGGCTGTCGGTTCATCGAGGAGGATCAGTTTGGGCTTGTTGGCCAGGGCGCGGGCAATTTCCAGCTTCCGTTGCTCCCCATAGGGGAGGTTCCTGGAGATCATATCGCCCCTGCCTTTAAGCCCAACGAATGCTAATAGCCGTCGTGCTTCTGCAACAGCTTCCGTCTCTTCGCGGACTGTCCGGCGGTCCCGGACGATTCCTCCGATCAAGCCCGATTTTAGATGGGGATGCATGCCGATTAATATATTTTCCACTGCTGTCATGCTCTTGAAGAGACGGATATTTTGATATGTGCGCGATATGCCACGATGGGTTACACGATCAGCAGAAAGGCCGGTGATATTCTTGGTATCAAAGACGATATCGCCTTCCTCTGGTGTATAGAACCCGGTTATGCAGTTGAAGAGGGTGGTTTTCCCAGCACCATTGGGGCCAATAATGCTGTGAATGCTTTTTTCCTTGACATCGACATCAACCTTGCTCAATGCCTCCAGACCACCGAAGCGTTTTGTTACTTGTTTTGCGGTTAATACTGCCATGGCTACCTCTCCTATTTCCCAGAGCTAGTCTTTGTGGATATCAGTTCTGGTACAGGTATTATTTCATCTTCGTGGAGTTCTAGTTTACGCCTGGCTTCGGGCCAAAGACCCTCGGGCTTTAACAGCATCATCGCCACAAGCACGGCGCCGTAGACTAGGTAGCGATAGTCCGCAAATTCACGCAACAGTTCCGGCAAGCCCAGCAGGACGAGAGCACCGACGAAAACGCCCGGTATGCTGCCCATACCACCGATGATTATCAAGGCCAATACGTTGATCGATACCAGCAGGTTAAAACTATGTGGGTAAGTAGAGCCCAGTTTTGCGGCAAAGATCGCTCCACTTAATCCGGAGAAGAATGCGCCGGTTGCAAAGGCCAATAGTTTCGTAGTGACAGGGTTGATTCCTTGCGCAACAGCAACATCTTCATCCTCTCGTACTGCCATCCAGGATCTGCCCAGGCGTGAGTCTTTCAACCGCCAGGAGATAAACCCGGCGAAAGCGATGGCTACAATGAGGAGGTAATAGAGTTGTTGTTGCGAGACGATCTCGTACCCAAAAATGATCGGATGGGCGATTTGCTGGATTCCTTGAGAGCCACCGATGTAGGGCCTAAGCCAGTCAGATAAGGCCAGTATCCGGATGATCTCACCGAAACCAAGGGTGACGATCGCGAGGTAATCCCCACGCATCTTGAGCACCGGTGTCCCAAGGAGTACACCCGACAATACCGACGCAAGTAATGCAAAGGGAAGCGCAGCCCAGAATGACAGTGGATTTGCAATCAATTCGGGAGATGTAAGAACGCCAAGTGTGTATGCTCCAATCGCATAGAACGCAACATAGCCGAGGTCAAGCAATCCAGCGAAGCCTACAACAATATTCAATCCCAAGCCCATCAAGATATAGATCCCGACGGTAGTGAGGATCTCACTGAAGAAGGGGCCCAGGATCGGTGGAAGGAAAACAAAAATGGTTGCACTGGCTGCAAGTAGACCCCAGCGTACTAATGTCCGCCTGTTGGGCGGGGCGGTATCCAGGCGTGCCTTGATTGAGGTTTTTCCAAACCGCCAATACACTAGACCAGCGACGATGACAAATAAGATGCCTGCACCGATGGGTGACATACCGCTTTTGGAGAACAACCATTTGAATAAATTCGCTGCTTGACCCCAGCGCTGCATCACCGTTATTATCAGATCGCGAAGTAAGCCTAAAAAGAACACCCATAGGATCGCCTGAAACAACGCGCTGCGAATACGGACTGGAAGAGTGAACGCTCCAGCGGCAACGACCCCGGTAATCCCAGATACGACGATTAGGAGTGGTAGTCCTAGTGCGATGGATTGGGAGAATGTCAGGATGCCGAGCAACGCGGGTGATGCATTTACTAATATTGCCCGCAAGTTTACAAATTGGGTTAGCCCAACAAAGAGCCCCAACACAAGACCACCGAAAAGACCGGTGAGAAGTCCGTAGATGAGTTTGTGGATGGAGGGCGCATCTATCTTTCGGGCAACCCCATAACTTAAGAACAGGATCGGGGCAAATACCAGGAACTGGCCCATGGTGAATATGCCGTCGATAAGATATTTTTTCTCAAAAGCTGGCACAATGCCGACCAGGCAGATGAGAAGCGATATGACGCCACCTAGCAGGCCGGATTTTATCGCGGTATTCAAACTGGAAGGTTTCTGTTGCATCTTGCCCTCCGCCTAGGCTTTCGACTGTGCCAGCCGCTCGCCGAGGATTCCCGACGGGCGGAAGATGAGAATGAACACGAGGATGATGAATGCGATCGCGTCTTTAAGCTGAGAGGGAGTAGGTACGCCCAGGCCATCGAGGAACAAATTCGGGCCAACCGATTCGAGCACGCCCAACATCATTGCTCCGAGGAATGCGCCAGCGACATTACCGATACCTCCCAAGACTGCAGCTGTAAATGCTTTCAGACCAGGGAAGAAACCCATGAAAAAGTTGACTACAGGGTATAAAAGGACGTAGAGGATCCCCGCAGCTCCCGCCGAAACACCGCCCAATCCAAAGGTGAAGACGATTGTCCGGTCGACGCTGATCCCCATCAACTGAGCAGCCTCTTTATCTTCCGAAACTGCTCGCATCGCCTTGCCGATTTTTGTCCATTGAACGATCGAGTATAGGATCATCATCATCGCAAGGGCGCTGATGATTACCACTACCTGGATCTTAAAGAACGAGATCCCAAAAATTGTCCAGCTCCCCGCCAAAGCTTCGATTGTTGGGTACGCCTGGAAACCGGATCCATACAGACCACGGAAGGTGTACTGCAAGAAAAAAGACGCTCCGATTGCAGTAATGAGCGGGACCAGACGTGGAGCATTGCGGAGCGGACGATAGGCAACGCGCTCGAGAAGGATCGCAACAATTGCAGCTGTCGTCATTGACACGAGTGAGATGAGCAATAAGCTGATCAGGGGATTGGTGTTCAGATATCCAGAACGAGCAAGGGCATTTGCAACAAAAACCGCCGTAAATGGTCCGGTCATGAAGACTTCTCCATGGGCGAAGTTGATCATTCGCAGGATACCGTATACGAGCGTGTAACCCATTGCTATGAGAGCATAGACACCACCCAGGGCCAAACCTTTAATAGATAGATCAAGCCAGGTCGCAGCAGAATACTTCCCGGATTTCAGGGTTGCTATCGTTCCCAGAATGACGACAATTCCGATTGCAACGCCGATCGTCCAAACCATGATATCGGTGATTGTGATGCGCTGGCGCCATGTACGAAGCATAGAAGCCTCCTCGAGATTTTATTGAGGGAAGGGGCGAGGAATATCCTCGCCCCTCCTTTATCTCAGGTTTTGTGATTGATTACGGCCAGATCAGGGTCGGCGGGTATTGGCCAGCGTGGTATTCGTAGACACCAATGACCGGGTTAGCGCAGTCACCGGTGGGGGTGCACGACAGAATGCCGGTCAGACCTTGATGACCAGTTGTGGCATACATGGCATCGCGCAGTCCTTGCCGAGGAATGTGAATTGTTCCATCATCTTCGACAATGGCGACTGCTTCGATTGCAGCGACGATTATCATGAACGCGTCGTAAGCGTGAGCATGGAAGATGCTGATCGGTGAGGTGCCGAACTTAACTTCGTGAGCGGCAACAAACGCATCGTATGCAGCGCCAGTGACCAACGGGCTCGAAACGAGGAAGCCCTCGATCTCATTACCGCCAGCTTCAGTTACATCAGGCGAGAAGAGACCATCCGCACCCACAAGAGCGGTTTCCTCCAGGCCAGGGGTTGTCCGGGCCTGGCGGATGATAAAACCACCCGCGGGCAGGAAGATCGGGAAGTAGATCATGTCCGGGCTGTCAGCAGCGATGCTGGCCAGGACCGAGCTCATGTCGGTCTGATTCGGATCAACAGCTTCTTGGGAGGTAATTGTCCCGCCCAGTGCAGCGAATTGTCGAGCAAAGACCTGCTGAAGCTTGTCAGCATACAGGCTGCCGTCATGGATGGTGGCCGCTGTGCGGGCACCAAGGACATTGTAAGCAAAATCGGCAGCGACTGCGCCCTGAACCTCATCGTTGTGGGCAGTGCGCAGATAGCCAGGATGATTATTGGCGTTCCCGGGTTCGGTCAGGTCGGGGGCCGTGTTCGACGCGGATATAACCGTAAACCCAGCCTCAGAGAACAGGGGCATCGCAACGCGTGCTTCGCTTGAGCAGGATGTGCCGATGATTGCCACGATAGTGGTATCGGCAGCAAGTTTCGTGCCTGCAGCTTGGCCACCCTCAGCAGAGCAGCCGGTGTCCTCGCCGTCAAAGCGGACATCATGGCCGAGAATTTGTCCACCGATGTCATCGATGGCAATTTCCACGCCGTTGCGGGAGTCAATGCCAAGGGATTCGTTCGGGCCGGATGTCACCATGGCATAGGCGATATGGATAGGATCATCGGGACCAATGGTGACACAACCGATTGGATCTTCACATGTGAAGGTGCTTCCACTGGGTCCGCAGGCTGTGAAAACCATGCTGGCGACCATCAGGACAGAAAGCACTGCAAAAATTCGTTTAGACATACTTCTTCCTCCTCCAGAAAAATATAAATGTCTTTTTCCCGTTACCGGGTTTAGTTAGCTAGTTGACAAAACTTACCTGTGTCGATCACCACCTCCTTGCTTATATGAGTGGTAACAAGCCTGATGTGATCAGGCTATAATCATAGTATTTCTTTCGATAGTACCGGGAATTGAGGCAATGGTAATAGAAAAGTACTCCAGATCTCGTGGGTATGTGTAAGTGACAAACATTCGCCTCAGATTATTTAGTGCTTCTGTTCAAGATATCCACAACATACAAATGGTACAGGCTTTTGGATATAAAGTCAAGGGGTCATATGAAAAAAGTGTAGTTATTCTAAAGTCGGATTCTTGCCTCCATATAATAGTTGCCCGCGAATCCGCATGTCCGTACTTCTGATTTTCATGGCGAGATCGGCTGCAAGATTGTACATCAGGCGATATCCCAATGGCAGGTTTTGATCGCACAGGCGAATTAATTTCTCACGGGGGAGAACCAATAGTATCGTCACCGGTTGTGATGCCCTGGCGGTGGCGGAGCGTAGACCCTCGTCGACAAGGGCAACTTCCCCAAATGATTGTCCTGGTCGTAGAGTGGCGATGATATATTCGCCTCCATGGGGTGGTGAATCCGGCCCCCCTACGATTGCAGGATTGACAGCGATATTCACCTCTCCACGTATAATTATGTATAACTCCTTGCTGCTTTCCCCCTCATCTAGGATTTTCTCTCCGAGTTCATAAGATTTCTGCTCGCAAATATTTGCAACAAGTTCAAGCTGGTTTGATGAAAACCCGTCGAAAATATCGGTCTGTTTGAGAAAAGAAATTACCGTATTCATCTGCTTGCTTCCTTTTTGTCGGTTTGTCGAGCTGGGAATCACTCGTATGGATAGGTCGTATCTAACCAGTCGATCGGATTCGTTTGAACCCCGTTGACCCAGATCTCCCAGTGAAGGTGCGCGCCGGTGACCCGACCAGTTCCTCCAACTAATCCTATTATTTGTCCGGTCTCAACCCAATCGCCCACAGATACCTGAAGCTCGGATTGATGCCAAAATCCACTGAAGACGCCCCAGCCATGATCGATGATTGTGGCATAGCCTCGGACCTGCAGGAGATCTGCAAAAACAACATAACCCGCTGCTGGTGCGGATATCGGTAGACCAACGCCACCGCAAAAGTCGACACCGGAGTGGAAGGATGAATAGGAGAGGGATAGATCGGGAGTCTGATAAGTCCGACGGCTACCATACCGGGACGTGAAGCAATCCGGAAAATAACCCGGGCTTTGGAAGGTGCCTTGCCAAGAACGTTCTGAGGTAGACACATTGACAAATTGTTGAATTAAATCTGCTTCCGGCTCCATGATGGCAGGGTCAATTGTTTGCTGGTTGACAATGAGAGTGGGGTCTGTTGGGTAGTATCCGGATTCCACTCGTATCATTTGTTCAAAGGATTGAACCGATCCATCTACCAGAGCGGCCTCAATCCTTATGGGGTAGATACCCGGATTAACCATGGCGTGGACTCCCTGGAGGGCAACCCACGAATTGTTATATCGAAAAAACCGGAGTGGTTTGTCAATTAAAACACCGCTGAGTTGAATGATCTCGGAATTTAGAGTAGCAGAAATCTGGGCCGTATCTCCCTGTTTTAGCGGGAGCGGGTCTATTTCTAGCGACGAAAATATCGGTGGTAATCCCGGCGCACCAGCCGAGACTGATTCAACCGCCGATGGGTAATAGAGGATATCTCCTGGGAAGATTTCCCACGGACTGGTGAGGGCGTTGAAATTCGGAATTGTCCAAGGATTTACCCCCCGCGTTACCGCAAACTCAAGACTCGTCTCGAATGGTCCGATAGATGTACGTGCAACTGAAGGTGTTTGCTCGTTTTCTTGCAGGAAAATCAAACGGTATCCCACGTATAATTCTGAAGGGCTGACAATGCGGTTTAGGTTGCGGATGGTTGTTTCATCTGCTTGAGATTCCCGGACAAGATTTCGCAGGGTCTCCCCAAATAGGATCGTCCTGATCTTAAGAGCTCCAGTTTGGATTCCTAATCCCGGGATGATGAGCGAGTCGCCTACATATAGGTCTGAAGATGGCAAATTATTAGCAGCAACAATATCATCGATCGATGTGCCGAATAGGGTAGCAATGTCCCACAATGTATCGCCAGTTTGAACGATATAGATCGGACCTTCAGGAGGTGTTGGTGTCTGGGCAAGAACCGCTTGAGGTGACAACGAAAGAAGTATTACGAGAGCTACGAAATTAAATCGATTAATTGTCTTTATGGTCAAGATGGTCACCGATAGCATAGTTGTCGAAATGGTCGGGATGGATCTCAAGGACATACATTGCGGGTTTCTTGGGAATATAAATTGGATACCATGCTTTCGCCAATACTTTATCGACGATCTTCCAATCAGAATTTATCCAGATAACGCATAGATTCATAAATACTGCAAACATATGAATCGAAGAGTCGAGTCTGGAATCTCTTGGCTGAACTAGGAGAAGGCCCTCGTTTATATCAAGTGAGCGACGAAACATCAGCCCCCGCAATCGGCAGATAAAGCTTGCGCAGTATTGCGCCTGTACGCTTGGGCGATGATTCTGGGATGTATTTACAATTCGAATATCTCGTTTCATAACTAATAATCACAAACGGGGCGAGTAAACGCCCCATTGAAACCCGGAAATGATTTGTCTATTGTTTTTTCTCAAGGATCTTCTCAACGCTTTCAAGTAGTTCTTGGGGGCTGAAAGGCTTCGCAATATAATCATCGACCTTTGCGATATGGAGTCCAAGGACCTTGTCGATACTCTGAGCTTTTGCGGTGACTACAATGACAGGTATTTCGCGCAGAGTTTCATCGGCTTTCATTTGCTGGTAAACTTCCCACCCGTCCATGTCGGGCATCATCAAGTCTAGTAGTATCAGGTCGGGTTTCAGGGTACGGATCAAATCCAGGCCTTCTTTACCCCCATACGCGCCATGAACTTCGTACCCCCTTCGGTTCAATATCAGCCGAATCAGGTCGATCATTTCCTGCTCATCTTCTATGCATAAAATGCGTTTTAGCTCAGTTGCGCTCATCGCAGTCCACCTGAAGGTTCATCTGAAAGGATCCTAGTTTTGAGTGCGCCGGGCAGGGTTCTCTACCCAGTCGATTAAAATATTATATCAGAATGCGAGGTTTATTAGAACAATGTAAAATCGATTGACCAGGCCTGTTCCAGGCCATCTCTGATTGGTATAATTCAGTGGCAATATTTAGGAGGCGTGTGTGAACTCAAGAAGTCCATCATTTATTATTTACCTGTTGTTGTTTGTCGCGATAGTGGCGATGGTATATTTCAATATTAGCAGGCAACCGGTCTCGGAACAGCCATTGACCATCAACGAGATTGCAGCGGATATCCAACGTGGAAGCATAAGCAGAATTGTTGTTGAAGGTGATAACCGATTAAGAGTAATCTACCCACGAGGTGATACAGAAGTAGAGCGGGAAGCCCAAAAAGAACCAGAGTCTACCCTGGTTTCTCAATTACTCAATTTAGGTGTATCTCCGGATGAATTATCCCCAGAGCAGATCGCTATCGAGGTGCAACCCCCAAGCCCGTGGTTGCCGATATTAACACTAGCAGGCTATATTGTGCCCATCCTTCTCCTGGCCGGATTTTTTTGGTTTGTCTTCCGCCAAGCACAGGGTAGTAACAATGCAGCAATATCATTTGGGAAATCTCGTGCAAAAATGTTTAGTGGCGATCACCCAACAGTAACATTTGATGATGTTGCGGGTATTGAGGAAGCAAAAGAAGGTTTACAAGAGATTGTTGAGTTCTTACGCGAACCTCAAAAATTCATCCAATTAGGCGCTCGAATTCCAAAGGGCGTCCTGTTGGTCGGCCCTCCAGGGACCGGCAAGACTTTGCTGGCAAAAGCGGTTTCGGGAGAGGCCGGTGTGCCATTCTTTTCAATCTCCGGCTCGGAGTTCGTGGAAATGTTCGTCGGTGTTGGAGCGAGCCGAGTGCGTGACATGTTTGACCAGGCCAAACGGCATTCGCCATGTATTGTATTCGTTGATGAAATCGATGCGGTCGGGAGACAACGCGGGGCGGGGCTTGGAGGATCTCACGACGAACGTGAGCAAACTCTTAACCAATTGTTGGTTGAGATGGATGGTTTTGACACAGACACAAATATCATCATTGTAGCTGCGACAAATCGTCCTGATATTCTTGATCCTGCTTTATTGCGACCGGGGCGGTTCGACCGTCGAGTTACCCTCGATCGGCCCGATATGAAAGGGCGGGAAGCCATCCTTAAGGTGCATGTCAAAGGTAAACCGATTGAGCCTGGCGTGGACCTGGGAACCATCGCTCGGGGTACACCGGGTTTCGTTGGAGCGGATCTAGAAAATACTGTTAATGAGGCGGCGATATTTGCCGCTCGGCAGAACAAGAAGGCCATCGGCCAGGCTGATTTTGAAGAAGCGATTGAACGTGTTGTAATGGGACCGGAACGCAAGAGTAGGCTGATCAGCGAAGAGGAAAAAAGGATCATCGCTTATCATGAGGCGGGTCACGCAGTTGTAATGAATGCTATCCCGGAAGCAGACCCTGTTCAGAAGATTACCATAGTTGGCAGGGGACAGGCGGCCGGAGTGACCTGGTACCGCCCGGAGGATGATCGTCTGCTCACTTCACGAAAAAAGATGATTGCCCAGCTTGCAGGATCCTTGGGCGGTCGTGCTGCCGAGGAAATAGTGTTTGATGATATCACTTCGGGGGCTTCAACCGACATTGAGTCGGTGACTCGTATTGCGAGAGCAATGGTGACACGTCTGGGAATGAGCAACGACATGGGCCCGATGGTCTATGGGCAGCGCGAGGAGCTTATTTTCCTTGGGCGTGAAATTTCCGAACAGCGGGATTACTCTGAAGCGATTGCTGAACAAATAGACCAGGAAGTGCGCAAACTCGTTAATGAAGCCTATACTACCGCTGTGAATATGTTGAAGAAATATCGAGACAAATTGGATTCTGTAGCCAACCGTCTATTAGAGATCGAGACATTGACTAGAGAAGAGTTTGAAGAAATCTTTCCACCACCTCATCCCAAGAAAAGCGGGACGCCTCAGCCAGCATAATAAAAACACCGGGCTTCATCAACTGAGCAGCCCGGTGTTTTCATAAACAGGTGGGATTTATTCTTTACCTGATTCTTTGTGCTGGCGAACAAGCTCCCGTCTTAATATCTTACCAACAGTTGTTTTCGGAAGTTCCGTCCGAAATTCGATGTGTGTTGGGACCTTAAACGGAGCCAACCGTTCTTTGCACCAATTCTTGATCTCGTCTTCGGTAAGGGTTTCTCCCGGCTTGACAACAATCCAGGCTTTAACAGTCTCGCCGCGATACGGATCGGGTATCCCGGCAACACCAACCTCTAGGACTTTTGGCAATGAGATGATCGCTTCTTCAACCTCACGCGGCCAGACCTGATATCCGCCAGGCTTGATGAGTTCTTTCTTGCGATCAACGATGTAGAAATAACCATCCTCATCCATCCGGGCGATATCCCCAGTGAATAGCCAGACCCCGTCCCCCATATTTCGAAGAGAATTCTCCGTCTCTGTTGGCATGTTATGATAACCCTTCATCATCTGGGGACATTGAAGGATTAACTCACCGATTTCCCCGATTGGAATTTCGGTCTTTCCATCATCCAGACTTACAATTCTTGCTTCCACATCTGGCAATGGCAGACCGATGGATCCGGTTCGATTCTCGCCGAGGAGCGGGTTGCAGTGACTTGCAGTCGGTGCTTCCGATAGCCCATAGCCCTCACGGAGTTTTCCCCCGGTCAATTCCTCAAACTTCTCTTTGGTCTCTCTCATCAATGGCGCGGATCCTGAAATGCATGCCTTGATGGAGCTTAAATTGTACTTACCAGCATTCACTTCCGGATTATTATTGATCGCGTTGTACATTGCGGGGACACCTGGGAAGATGGTGGGTCTAAATTTTTGAATACTTCCCAAGACATCTTTGAGGTCTCGAGGGTTTGGAACCATCACCATGCTTGCGCTTGCAGCCAGTGCAAAAAGCATCCCGGCGACCATTCCGTAGACATGGAAGAGGGGGATGGCCATCAGTACGATTTCACCACCCTCATCTAATTGGGTCATCCATGACTTAATCTGAAGAGTATTGGCGACCAAATTCTTGTGCATTGCGATGGCGCCTTTCGAGGTCCCGGTTGTCCCACCGCTGTATTGGAACAAGGCAACATCGTCGGCCGTAATTTCGATGCTTGGTCGATCTTCCGGCTTGTGAGTGGCGAGAAATTCTTGGAACCAGATATCGCCTGGAAGAAGTGTAACCCTAAAGCCACCCTTTTTCTCTTTTGCGAGTGTGAATAACGTGCGCAGTAGAGGCGGCAGTGTCTCCTTCAAATTTGAAACAATCAAAGTCTTGATCTTGGTCTTGGGTTGAGCAACCTTCATTTTTTCATAAAAATTGCTCATTACAAACATTATTTCGACCCCCGCATCGCTGACTTGATGTTCAATCTCGGGAGGTGTATACAAGGGGTTGGTTGCGACGACTACCCCCCCCGCTTTGAGGATACCAAAATAAGCCATCACGAACTGTGGGGTGTTTGGCATAAACAGGCCTACCCGGTCTCCCTTTTTCAAGCCAAGCTTTGCCAAGCCACCTGCAATCCGGTTGGTGATCTCGTCCATCTCCTTGTATGTTACGATTGCTCCTTTGAAGATAGTACAAGGCTTGGTTGGGAATCGACGGGCAGATTCCTCCAAAAAGTAAAAAAGTGGGACGGGTGGATATTCGATATGAAACGGGACGCCTTGGTCATATTGATTGAACCAGGGTTGATTCTTCATTACCTCCTCCTCGTGGCGTAAGAATGACAGAATAATCTGTTATTAGTATAGAGTCATCAGATAAGAAAGTCAATAAGATTTTAGAATCTCCTTTCTGTCTCGATAAACCGCAATAGTACTGTCTCGATCTCATCTATTGATTCCTTGCCGACATCAAACCAGTGAATGAACGGATCGTCGGGTTTGAACCAGTTTGTCTGCCGCCGGATAAAAGCCCTGGTCGCTTTACGAATTCTGCGCTTTGCCTCTTGGACATCGATTTCGCCCCTGATGATTGCCAGACATTCCCGGTATCCAATCGCTGATAATGAAGGTAAATCTGGGGAGAATCCCGCTGAAAGCAATGTTTGTACTTCGGTAATCAAGCCCGATGCAAACATTTCGTCAATGCGGTTGTCGATCAACTCATATAACTCACTACGCGGGCGTGTCAGACCAATGATCAGGGAGTTATATGGTGGTTTACTCTGCCTTCGTTGGGAAGAGAACTTATACCCGGTTTTTATGATCACTTCTAAAGCCCGAATTACCCTGCGGGTGTTCTGCCATGCGATTGATTGGGCGGCTTCTGGATCGAGGATACTCAGGGCGTTATGAAGAGCCTGTCCACCGTGATCTGCTGCATATTGTTCCAAGGATGCCCGTAATCGTAGATCGGGTTTGATGGTTGGTGGCATCCACCCGTTGATAATCGCACGGATATATTGCCCTGTCCCACCGACCAGAAAAGGAACTCTGCCGCGGTTGTGTATCTCAGAGATGATTTTAATTGCCTCTTGTTGGTAAATAGCCAGACTCCAGGTTTCGTCCGGGTTGGCAACATCAATCAGGCTATGCCGGACAGATGTGCGTTCATCGAGTGTTGGTTTAGCAGTCCCGATGTCCATGCCACGGTAGAGCAAACGCGAATCTGCTGAAACGATTTCCCCGTCCAGCCTCTGGGCGAGTAAAATAGAAATTCTGGTCTTGCCAACACCGGTCGGGCCGATGATAGCGATCAAGGGGGCTTTATCAGGAGATGACATTTTCAATATGGGTGATAACAGGATTATTGCCAGGACGTCCTTCGATAGCGATGATGTCAAACTGCCAATGTTCCCACAGTTGGGGGCTGGCCATTAGATACTCCTCCGCGGCAACGATAAGATGAGCTTGTTTGCGGGATGTTACGGAAGATTCCGGGTATCCAAATGCGTGGGATGTTCTGGTTTTTACTTCAAGGAAAATTAAAACCTCATCCTTGCTAGCGATTATATCGATTTCCCCATGTGTGACGCGGTAATTACGCTCCAAAATAGTGTAACCGTTCCTTGAGAGGTAATCCCCGGCTACAGACTCTCCCCAGCTCCCAATTTTTTGGCGAGGTGTACTCATCCGCGCAACTTTTCCATAAGCTGTCGGACTTGATAGCCAACCCCCCGTCTCCGTGTAGAGGCACCCTTGACGAGTTCTTCGTAAATCGACAGCATTTTGCTGGTCGTTCCTTCTATGGAATACTTATTCACTGAACCGGCTGCATTCCTGCTCATATTTTTCCGCAAATCAGTATCCAAACAGAGCCTGGTCAATAGTGCAGAAAAAGCAGCTGGGTCTTCCCGCGAGAGGAATCCTGTGATTCCGTGGTCGACAGTATCGCCGACCCCGACGGATTGAACACCCATGACCGGAAGACCGGATGCCATCGCTTCGATAACCGATAGAGGATGCACCTCGGTGACTGAGGCGGTCACAAAGATGTCACCTATTTTAAGATAGGCCGGAAGCTGGTCATAGTTTATGAAACCGAGGAAATGTATTTTCCGAGATAGTCCGGTCTGGTTTGCCACTGCTCTCAGGTTATCCATTTCTGGGCCACTGCCGATAATGACAAGGTTGGCATTGGCTACTGCGTCTGAAACCCCAGAGAAAGCACGAATCAGAAAATCGATATTTTTCTCTGGCCCCAATCTCCCAGTGTAAATCAGGATGATATCATCGGATGTAAATCCTAACTCAGCCCGGGTTGGCGATTTTGAATTTTCTCTGAAGCGGTGGAGTTCCACACCGTTGGGAATGATTATTATGTTGCTTGTAACGCCAAGATGGCGGAGGATCCGTTCCATTCCTGCCGATGGGGCGACAACAAGATCCACGGCGTCACAGAATGGAGGCATATATTTCTGGAGGAATGTGTCACTGAATTCTTCGGGAAGGATGGGAAGATAAGCCTGGGCATAAAGATCGTAGCGGGTATGGTTCGTAAAGACTATCGGGATCCGCAGCGGGTGACAATAGCGTAATGCCAATCTTCCCGTTAGGAACGGGTGGTGGACATGGACGATATCCATTGTTTGTGCCAGCGCCTTCGCCTTCCGGCTATAAGAAAAACTTAGGTAATAGCCTGTGTCTATGAGAGGAAGGCCAGGTGAGCGGATGATATTGTCTTCGTCCTGATGATCCAAATCCCCAAAGGTGAATACATAAACCTGATGCCCCGCAGCTTCCAGGTACTTTTTGTTCACTGCGATATAGTTAGTTATCCCGCTGATATGAGGTCTATAAACATCTGCCAACATCCCTATCCGCATGGCATCGCTCCTGTTGGAATCCTATGACAATGATGATGGTCTGTCAAGGTGGGGTATAATACTGCTGATTATAATTCTGATATTGTTTTCTATCCCCAAATGGAATTAAGGCAAGGTATGGTCAACGCTTCTTCGAATTTGCCTGAAGATTACTGGCAAAATTTACACATTGGCAAGCAGGACTTGGATTTCGCCTATAACTACTTGTTTGACACCGAAATCCCACTGACAGAAACAGATCTGGTGCCGGTGCTGGTGACAGAACGCATCCGCATTGAACGCGAATCGAGGATCAGCCAACGCCGCGGATCGGGGAAAGTTTATATCCCCAAGGACGACTACAAGGTCGGCGAACATTTGGTATTTCCTGGGCTTTCATGGAAGAAAGGCATTGTCAAGAACGTCCGCCCGGGAAAAAACCCTGAGATAAACCCCTTTAAAGTCATCACAATTGAATTCGATGATAAAACAATGCAATCGTTCGCGTCGGGGCTGTCAGAGCACAAACTGAATATCCCAGTTGAGGTTGGTGATGACGATCCATTGTTCCATCTCGATAATGTTATGAAGGAGTACGGAGCATCCCTCGAGACCCGGCTTGTCTCCGCGCTGGATCAAGATAATAACCTGGTTCGGATTGCCGGTCGCTGGTTTCCCAGAGCATTGTTGGTAGATGTGAATGTCGGTCATTTGAACCTTGCTGAGGCAGTACTGGATGAAGCCAATGGGCATCCGCTTCCAACGACTGCATTACTTGATCAAGTTGAACTTCCCGCAGATGTCAATCCCAAGCTCGTCGAATTCTCTATGAATTTCGCTCTGCAAGAAGATTCGCGGTTTGACGAAGTCGGCCCGGCTGGGGAGGTATATTGGTGTTTGAAAAGGCTGGAGCCAGACGACGTCAAACAGGTTCCCGTCCCCCTGCGGTACTCACCGATCGAATATGACCGAAGTCACTTGACAGACGAAATTCATGCATTTGATGGTGAGATCGATGATGAGCTCGCCGAGGCCCAGGACCAGGATGTTTTTCAAGAAGATGTCATCTTGACACTCTCGTACCCACACTGGAGATCAGGAACGTTGCCAATTTCCTCGCGGGTAAAGCGTTTATTTCCAACAGCATATGAATCGCCTCGAGTCCGCTTTACACTCGTAGATGCTCAAACGAACCAGGAAATGCCTGGCTGGGTGGTTCGTCAACACCGGTATGTCTCTGGGCTGCGACAATTTTATGAAAAATATGGAGTCTTCCCTGGTTCTTTGATAAGCATCAAGAAGGGCAAGAAACCGGGACAGGTAGTCATCAGCGCCAAGAGTCGCAGGCAGACTCGAGATTGGATTCGTACAGTGTTGGTTGGAAGTGACGGCGGGTTGGTCTTTGCCCTGCTGAGACAAAATATATCCACAGAATATAATGAACAGATGGTCGTATACGTCACTGATGTGGATGGAGTGGATCGGGCCAGTGCGCAAGCCGCAAAGGGGCGCTTGGAATTTGGTCAGATTGTCAAGCAGATGATGCGTGAATTGATAAAACTGAATGTTCAAGGTCATGTCCACGCAAGGGAATTATATTCCGTTGTAAATATCATCCGCAGGTGCCCGCCTGCTCCTTTATTGGTTTTCTTGATGAGCCAACCTGATATAACACATGTCGGTGACTTGTACTTCCGGTTGGTGGACCCGGAGGCAAACCATGCCTGAGATCAGGAAATTCAGCTTGGTAAAGCCATCCTTGGACACGCCTTTCCATATCGATTTTGATTGGTGGCGCGAAAATGACCGCAATTGGCATGTTGAACTCAGGAGTTTGCTTTGTTCGGAACATCAAGACTCATTTGCAGAGATACCAGAAGATGAGCTGATTGACTGGATCAACCCGGAGACTGCTATAGTGAGCCAAATTGACGGGTTTCAACAGATTTTGATTCAACACTGCGCGCAGCAAGATGGGTTTGTGTCTGAACGGACGACCCTGGTGGATGCGGTCTTTCGTTTTTTTCTAACGAACGGCAATTATCCCGTCTCGGCGCAGGCACTCGGCATGGCGCTTGGGAGACCCGCAGATACAATCTTGCGGACACTAGCCGGGCCGCGTGTATACAAAGGACTCCGTCCATATAACATTTGAAATATACCCCTGTAGCTTAATGGATAGAGCAGGTGCCTTCTAAGCACAAGGTTGTGGGTTCGAATCCCGCCAGGGGTGCTCGACTGGGGATCAATCATAGAGGCAGGTTTGACCGAATGACGACTAGTGCCCGGACACTGTGATTCTGATTGGTGGTATTACGCCACATTTGCCGGTCAATTCCATGACTGCACCCATCACGTTCACCGTGTCCGGGTACTAGGGATAAAAAATTTATGGAATCCAAGTCGTTGGTTCTGATGGCTCTCGAAGCAGGGAATCAAGCTCGGGAATTTAGGAGGCTGGCTATGACATCAACCAAACAAAAAAACGGCAGCATGTCTGATAACTCTCGAATTGCCATCCAGGCAATCGGCTGGCAGTTACATACACGTTCGTATGCGTGGAGTCCACCAACAGACATCTATGAGACCGAAGGGGGGTTTGTAGTCCGGGTAGAGCTTGCCGGGATGCACGAGACCGGCTTTACGATCAAATTTGAAAAAAATTTCCTAATTATCACTGGGTCAAGAGTCGATTCGTGCGAAAGACGGGCGTACCACCAAATGGAGATCCGCTTTGGCGAGTTCAACACTACAGTGGAGATTCCCCAAGGATTTGATCTCACAAAAGCAGATGCGAATTATGAAGGTGGATTTCTGATGATTAATATACCAAAATCGGAGCCAACGGATATCCCCATTCAGGGATGATGAAAAAATGACAGGATCACGATGGCATACGCATGCCATGGAATTGTTAGAGTGGTTGGATAATGACAGGGCGGATTTTGGGCTCGAGGATTTCTTTCTGCCCCCGATATTCACACGCTTCCAATCACAGGAGAAATCAAAGGATGGGCAACCGGGAGAGTTGGATCAGGAAGAACAATTCAGCAAGTATCCGAGCGAAGTCCCGATCCTACCCCTGAGGGGTGTCGTGGTGTACCCCCACACGGCAGTTCCGCTGACAATCGGGCAACCACGGTCGGTTAAATTGGTCGATGATGTGGCTGGGACAACCGAGAAATTTGTTGGTCTTGTGGCGGCTCGTAACCCGGAATTGGATACTCCCGGCTCTAGTGACCTTTACGAGTATGGCACGATAGCCGTCGTCCATCGTTTATTCCGCGCTCCAGACAATACAATCCGCCTTCTTGTCCAAGGGCTCTTGCGATTTCGTTTGCTTGAATTTGTCCAGGAAGAACCATACCTGAAGGCAAAGATTGAATATGTCTCCGAGATCGTGGAATCCGGACTCGAAATTGAAGCCCTGGCCAGGAGCGCTCGCGACCAATTCGAGCAGATTTCTGAATTGACGCCTTCAATCCCGCGGGAGCTGGTTTCATCAATTACATCGCTAGAAGATCCTCTACAAACAGTCTACACGATCGCAAATTTTCAGCGGATGGAGTTGGAGTACTCTCAACAATTATTGGAGTTGGACTCGACTCGCGCCAAGTTAGAAAAATTAGTCGATTTGTTGGTCCACGAAATTGATGTTCTCCAGTTGGGGCAAAAAATCCAGAACGAAGCTCGGTCGGAAATTGAAAAAGTTCAACGTGAATATTATTTGCGCGAGCAGATGAAGGCGATCCAGCGCGAGTTGGGCGAAAAGGATGAGCAGGCTGCTGATGCAGAGGAGTTCCGCAAGAAGATTGATGCCGCGAGTATGCCCAAGGAAGCAGAGACCCAAGCGAGGCGTGAGCTCGACAGGCTCGCAAGGCTGCCGTCAGCTGCGGCCGAGCATGGTGTTATCCGAACATACCTCGATTGGCTGACGACCTTGCCTTGGTCAAAGATTACTAGCGACAACCTTAATATTTCCCACGCTCGCAAAGTCCTCAACCAGGACCATTATGGCCTAGAAGATGTCAAAGAGCGGATTCTCGAATTCCTGGCGGTGCGTAAATTAAGACTTGAGCGGAGAGAGGAAACTCAACAGCCCCTAAAAGATAAGATCCGCCGTGAACGGGAAGGAGTCATCCTTTGCTTCATTGGCCCTCCTGGGGTAGGGAAAACGTCTCTTGGGCAATCTATTGCCCGGGCGATGGACCGCAAATTTGTCCGCATCTCCCTCGGTGGAGTCCGTGACGAGGCTGAGATTCGGGGTCACCGACGGACATATATCGGCGCAATGCCAGGACGAATTCTCCAGGCACTGCGGAGAGTAGAAACAAAGAATCCTGTATTCATGCTCGATGAAGTCGATAAACTGACCTTCGATTTTCACGGAGATCCTGCCTCAGCCCTGCTGGAGGTGCTGGACCCAGAACAGAATGTTGAGTTCAGAGACAATTATCTGGAAGTCTCTTTTGACCTGTCCCAAGTGTTTTTCATTACTACCGCGAATCAGTTGGAGACGATTCCCGGGCCTTTGTTGGACCGCATGGAGGTGATCCAGCTATCCGGGTATACGGAATCTGAGAAAATTGTCATCGCGAAGGGCTATCTTATCCCCCGTCAAATTAAGGAGAATGGTCTCCGCGACTCAGAGATTTCGTTTACGAAAGATTCTCTTCGATCAATCATCAATCAATACACGCGCGAGGCAGGGGTGCGGAACCTAGAGAGGAAAATCGGTGCCGTGTGCCGCAAGATCGGGACTCGGATCGCTGAGGGGAAGAAGCATTCGGCGCGAGTGACCCAGAAATCCGTCCACGAATTGCTTGGGCACCCAATATTCCTGGAATCTGAGGAAATAAATATGCGGACCTCAATTCCAGGTGTGGTCCCGGGATTGGCATGGACACCATATGGGGGTGACATTTTGTTCATTGAATCGACTCGCATGCCTGGAGCAAAGGGGTTCCAGATCACAGGTTCGGTTGGGAACGTGATGCAGGAATCTGCCCGGGCGGCTCTCTCTTATGTACGCTCACACACCGACCAGCTTGGGCTGCAGTCTGATTTCTATGACACAACCGACATCCATTTGCATATCCCTGCGGGTGCTCAACCTAAAGATGGGCCATCCGCTGGCGTCACAATGGCAACATCGCTGGTTTCGTTGATCTCGGGGAGACCTGTCATAAAAGGCGTTGGCATGACCGGAGAAATCACATTACGAGGTCAGGTCCTACCGGTCGGTGGGATAAAGGAGAAACTTCTAGCTGCCCATCGCGCTGGGCTGAAGACGATTATATTGCCCAAGCGCAACCGACTAGACCTTGAAGATGTCCCCGAAGACATCCGAAAAGAGCTTACCTTTATTTTTGCGGAGTCGGTCGATGATGTCATGAAGAATGCATTGGAACCTCCGGTGAAGCCCTCTTCAAAGTCAAGCAAATCGGTCCGTAAGGCTTCGGAACCAAAGGAGAAACTCAAGTGATCAAGATTCTTCTGGCCGAAGATGATTTCATCATGGTCTCTCTCCTGAAGACTTTGTTTGGCATGGAGGGATTTGAGGTCGCCACCTTATTGGATAAAACCGGAGACGTGCTCGAGAATATCCGGTCCGAAATGCCTGATGTGATGTTGTTGGATTACTACCTTGGTAGTAGTAGTGGAATTGACTTGCTTAAGAAAATTAGAAAAATCCCGGACCTTAAAAACATCAAGATTGTTATGACTTCTGGGATAGATAAGACCGATGAATGTCTAAAGGCTGGAGCAGACGACTTTGTACTTAAGCCTTATATGCCCGATGATTTAATCGCCAGGTTGCGCCAGCAAGTGGTGGATTGACCTTGACGGACAATATCACAATCAGGGAATTCCGCTACCCGGAAGATTATCCCAACGTCTATTCAATGTGGGAAAATGCAGGACCGGGGATCCAATTACGGCGCTCTGACCAACTAAAGGAAATAGAAAAGAAGCTAACCCGTGACCCGGACCTTTTTCTGTTGGCGGAGACAGAAGGCCTGCTCGTCGGCGCAGTTCTAGGAGGTTTCGATGGCCGTCGGGGATTGGTGTACCATCTATCTGTTCTGGAATCTCATCGCTTGATGGGGGTCGGCAAGCGGTTAATGAATGAACTAGAACAACGTTTCATTTCGAAAGGATGTATCCGCTGTTGCTTACTTGTCACAGCTGAGAACATGTCGGCGATGCGGTTTTATGAAGCACTCGGATGGGGCGAGATGGAATTAAAGGTTTTCGCTAAGGATTTGATTGAATGATATTACGGTTTGGGGTAATTACAGCCTCGGATCGATCTGCCCGCGGGGAACGGCCGGATATGTCTGGGCCTGCGCTGACGGAGTTGATCGAGGCTCAAGGGTGGACCGTGACCAAGCGTACAATCCTCCCTGATGAACTTGATCTTATTGCCACAACCCTTTCGGAGTGGGCCGACAGTGGTGAATGTGATGTGATCCTGGTCACTGGAGGAACGGGTTTTTCGCAGCGCGATGTTACCCCCGAAGCGACGAAGGCCGTGATCGATCGCGATGCACCTGGCCTTGCCGAAGCCATGCGTTCCGAAAGCCTCAAAGTCACACCGCACGCCATGCTTTCGAGATCTGTTGCCGGGATCCGCGGTGAAGTGATCATTATCAATTTGCCAGGGAGTCCAAATGCTGCGACGGAGAATGCCCGCGTGGTTATTCCCGTCCTGCCTCACGCCGTGGAATTGTGCAGAGGAAGCCAAAACTCAGAATCACATCATGCCCTAACCTAGAAGTTCACCCATAGGACTCACCCCTTGGCGACAATCTCCGATACTGCTATAATCCCGGCGCTTAGAAACCTGATGACCATGTGAGGATATATGATTGACGTAAACAACCTACGCAAAGGTGTAACATTTGAGTTGGACGGTAACCTATTCAAAGTCTTAGAATATAGCCATCATAAACCAGGGCGTGGTAATGCGACCATACGCATCAAAGCCCGGAACCTACGGACCGGGGGGACGCTTGAAAAAACCTTCATATCGGGCAACCAGGTCCAAGAGGCGCCCTTGGATTTTCATAATGCCCAATATCTGTATAATGACGGAGATCTTTACTATTTCATGGACAACGATACGTTCGAGCAATCGGCGGTAAATTCGGATTTGTTGGGCGATGATGCTCTTTATCTCCTAGAAGGGATGGCCATCAAGCTGACGTTTTATGAAGGTGAGCCGATCGACATTGAATTACCGCTTACTGTGGACATGAAGATTGTGTCGGCTGAGGTCGCTATTCGTGGCGATACGGCTACGGGCGTGACGAAGAAAGTCATCACCGAGACCGGGCTCGAAGTCCAAGTGCCACAATTTGTAGATCGAGATAATGTTATCCGCATTGATACCCGCAATGGCGCCTACGTCACACGCGTGTAGCATTCTGACCGTGTTTCTCTTTGCCACCGGCAAGGATAACAGTGTATCTGGGGAGCACTGTCCCCTGCAATTTGGGGAAACCTCGCGATGAGAACTCCAGCAGGTATGGACTGTTCTTATTTTTTCGGTGATTATTACCGCGGCCGGAGCAAAGAAGAGTGCAATTTGCTCGGGCCCATTTGGGTGCCCCAGCTTTGCCGCACCTGTCCAGTTCCAAAGATCATTCGGGCTAACTCCTGCGAACACATGAGCTTGACAGGGGAGGTTATTCGCCCTCTCAACGCCGCATTTCAACGGAGGGTGAAGATTTCTACCCGCTGTTCAAAAACTCAGAACTCTAACTTTGACCCTCATATTGGCTGCGGGGAATGTCACGCGGCAATATCGAACTTCACAATAAAAGCATAAGACTTGCTTTGAGATCCCGGGAGACCAGGTAGGGACATGACAACCACATTGTTGCTTGACCTTGACGACACATTGCTGGATACGAACATGGATGACTTTGTCCCGGTCTATTTTCGGGCATTATCGAAGGCTTTGGAAAAGGACGTTGCGTCCGATGTCATGTTGCCGGCCTTGATTGCAGGGACCAGGATGATGCTTGCCAATGATGATCCTGCGACGACTTTGATGCAGGCCTTTGATCGTCATTTTTTTCCAGCCGTTGGAATACCCAAAGAAATATTAGGCGTGTCAATCGATCGATTTTATGAGGAAACCTTTCCATCCCTGGAGGCGGTCATCTCCACCCGCCCGGATGCCGTGGCATTCGCCAACTGGGCACTTGAGTCGGGTTATCGTTTGGCGATTGCAACAAACCCGGTTTTTCCATTGAGAGCAATCCAGCACCGTTTACGATGGGCAGGCCTTCCAGTGGAAGAATTTCCATTTGCACTAGTCTCATCCTATGAGACATTCCATTTCACAAAGTCGCTGCCGGCATATTTCATTGAAGTAGTGGCTACGATGGGTTGGCCGGATGGTCCAGTGATAATGATAGGCAATGACATTAATATGGACCTGGTTCCTGCCGCTCAGGCAGGATTGCCTACGTTCTGGATCAATTATGGAGGCGACGCGGTCGCAGATGATGAAATTCCCCATGGGGGCTTTTCGGATCTAATGGCTTGGCTCGGGACCTTGGATCAATCCGGTGCCCTTCCCATGTTCACCACGACAACCTCAATCCTGGCGACTTTACGGGCAATACCCGCTGCATTATCATCGCTTATCCAGGCTGTCCCGGCTCGATCTCTTCTGAGCCGGCCGCATGTCGGTGAGTGGTGTCTGACGGAGATATTGTGCCATTTTAGGGATGTCGAGGCGGAAGTCAACCTTCCCAGAGTGCGTCAGGTCTTGACACAAGAGAATCCATTCATGCCCGGTGTGGTCTCCGATGATTGGGTGATTACCCGCAAGTATGCGCAACAAGATGGACTTGATGCTTTGGCGCGGTTTATCCAATCACGGAAAGAATTACTCCGCTGGATATCTGCTCCAGAGTTTGTTTGGGACCGTCCGACCCGGCATGCGATTTTCGGCCCGACGAATATCCAGGAAATCATCAAGTTCATTTGTGAACATGACAAAGCGCATATCCAACAGGCGTGGAAGACAATTCAGTCCTTGGGTGATTGACCATCAGGGGCAGCTCGCCTCGGGATCGGGATCCCTGGGGATACAATTGATCCGCACCGCATCCTCCGCTAAATCGTTGTGTTATAACGTCCAGATTACACCTGGACGATATTGTGCTTTATGGAGGTATCGGGAATATGCGAACAAGAGTAGTTGTTACGGGCATGGGTAGCATCAGTCCCTTGGCGAATAATTGGCCCGAAACCTGGAAATCGTTAGTCAGGGGGGTATCTGGGGTAGGATTAATCACCCGTTTTGATGCCAGTAGATATAGCACCAGGATAGCAGCTGAAGTAAAAGAGTTCGATCCAGTTGCTTTATTTGGCCCAAAAGAAGCCCGGCGAATGGATCCCTTTGTGCAATACGCTCTCGCATCAGCTTTACAGGCTGTGGATCATGCCCGCCTGTCCATAGAAGACTGCAATAAGGACCGTGTCGGTGTCGTGATAGGAACCGGGATCGGTGGGATTACCACAATGATCGAGCAATATAATATCTTGCTTGAGCGCGGGCCTGACAGAGTCAGCCCTTTCCTGGTGCCAATGATGCTCGCGGATACCGCAGCCGCGATGGTGGCAATTACGCTTGGTGTCCGCGGCCCGAACATGGCCGTTATCACAGCTTGTGCAACAGGATCCAATGCGATCGGTGAGGCCGGCGAAATGATCCGGCGAGGGGGCGTGGATGTAGTCATCGCGGGAGGATCTGAGGCAGCGATCATACCCATTGCGATGGCCGGGCTCGGAAACATGACTGCGCTCTCGTCTCGGAACGATGATCCCCAGCGGGCATCGCGTCCGTTTGAAAAAAACCGTGATGGATTCGTCATTGGCGAGGGCGCCGCAGTCCTTGTGCTGGAATCCCTTGAGCATGCGCTTGCGCGCAAAGCGATAATCTTTGCGGAGCTCTCGGGTTATGGCACGTCTGACGACGCCTTTCACATTTCAGCCCCGGTAGAGAATGGTGCTGGGGCGGCTCTGTGTATGCAGCTAGCTTTGCAAGGATCGGGATTGAAGCCAGAAGATATAGGCTATATCAACGCCCATGGGACATCAACGCCTCTCAACGATAAAAGTGAAACCGCGGCAATTAAGGCGGTATTTGGTGAGGCTGCTCATCGGGTTCCGGTCTCCTCTACCAAGTCAATGACCGGACATCTGCTAGGAGCCTCCGGGGCGCTTGAGGCGGCGGTAGCCGTGCAATCCATCCTGGATGGTGTCCTGCCTCCAACTATCAATTATGATGTCCCGGATCCCGAATGTGACCTGGATTATGTTCCAAATCAGGCACGCTCGGTTGACGTCAACCATGTAATGTCGAATTCGTTTGGCTTTGGTGGTCATAACGCCACACTCATCTTTAGTAAATTCCTGGGCTAGGGAAATATGCGCTTTGCTCACATCACCGGCTGGGGAATGGCCACGCCGGATAAAATCATCACGAACAGCGACCTGGAATCGCGGATTGATACAACGGATCAGTGGATTGTTGAGCGGACGGGAATTTCCCAACGCAGGATTGCTCGGGAAGGAGAAACCACAGCCAGTCTGGGAGAACTGGCTGCTTGGCGGGCGCTCTCGATCGCCAACCTGCGACCCATGGATCTCGACCTGATTATCTGCGCGACATCATCGCCGGAGTACCTCTTCCCGGCTACAGCTTGTATTATCCAGGACAGACTTGGAGCAAAGAAAGCTGGGGCATTCGATTTATCAGCTGCCTGTTCGGGGTTTATATTTGCAGTCAATATGGCCACACAGGCAATCCGTACAGAGTCAATTCGATCAGCCTTGGTGATTGGGGCGGAGACATTATCTCGCCTCACCGACTGGAACGATAGGAACACATGTATTTTGTTTGGAGATGGCGCCGGAGCCATTGTCCTACAGGCAAGTGACATGCCTGGTGGCGTGCTATCAGCCGTGATGCATGCAGACGGGTCCGGCGCGGACCTGCTATTGGTCCCTGGAGGGGGATCGCGGCATCCCACAAGCGCAGAGACAGTACGTGCTGGGATGCACTATATAAAAATGGATGGCCGCGAGGTGTTCCGATTTGCTACCCGGGCGATGGCTAATGCAACAAAAGAGGCGTTGCGAGCTGCCAATCTTAAAGCCAACGAGATTAGCTGGGTCATTCCTCATCAGGCAAACCTGAGGATTATTGAAGCTGCGGCAAAAAATATGAAGATACCCTTTGATCGCTTTATCATCAACATTGATCGATATGGGAATACATCTACGGCTTCGATACCTATCGCTTTGTGCGAGGCCGTCACTGCGGGTAAATTTGCTCTAGGGGACAAGCTCATTTTCGTCGGATTTGGAGCAGGGTTAACCTGGGGGGCACTTGTTGCTGAGTGGACAGGCCCATTGGCCTCCGATCGCAAGGTCCGCCCGGTATTGTATCAATTCTGGGCGCGCATCCATTCCATCTTTATGCGGATTATCCGGTTTGTCGAAGGATTGATCTGGGGCAACCGGGGCTAAAGCATACCCATTTTTCTCGGAATGTGGTAAATTTCCTATCCTAGTGAAGGAGGATGGTATGCCTTTTCGATTTAGCGGCTGGGAGTGGTTGGTTGTCTTGGTGATTGTCTTGCTTCTATTCGGCCCGGGCAGGATCGCAAAAGTAGCGGGAGAATTGGGGAAGAGCTTCCGGGCATTCCGGGATAATCTTGGGAATAAAGACGAAGAGAAGCCCGAGGATGAAAAACCATCCTAGAGGATTTCTCTTAATATAAAAATATAAATGCATCTGCGCTCCCTGGTTGCTGGCAGGGAGCGTCTGTATGAATGGGGAGGCACATGACACAGCTCCATTTTCTCGATCCAAACCCAGGCGGGGCTCCCGCTGTCTTGTTGCTCCATGGGATGGGGGCGAATTGCGCATCCTGGTCTTTACAGATACCCCGATTGATTGAGGCTGGGTTCAGACCAATAGCTCCAGACGCGCCGGGATTCAGCCAATCGCCATACGATGGGACGGGATGGACGATTCCTCGTGTCTCCGCGATGATGATGGATTTACTGACCGAGCTGGGTACTGGTCCCGCGCATGTGGTCGGGATATCCATGGGCGGAGTCATCGCCCAGCAACTTGCCCGGGATCAACCGCAGATGATTTCCAGGTTGGTACTGGTAAATACTTTTTCTGCGTTACGACCTGCAACCTTGGGTGGTTGGGCTTATTTCCTCTGGCGATTGGTGCTCGTCCATACTCTGGGGTTACCCGCTCAGGCAAAAGTCGTCGCCCGTAGGATTTTTCACGTTTCAGAG
Source organism: Chloroflexota bacterium (assembly GCA_043826785.1). Lineage (GTDB taxonomy): Bacteria > Chloroflexota > Anaerolineae > Anaerolineales > Villigracilaceae > JBDRPT01. Next base: position 44,411 of record JBDRPT010000063.1, read on the forward strand.
CAGGAAGACCTCAGGAAGATGTTGATTACTGCGATCACGCAGTCAGATCCACGGGCTTATCGGGCTGCGATGAGATCGTTGGGTTTATTTAACTCAAAACCTTGGTTGATTGATATCAGGATTCCTACGTTAGTGATCACAGCTGATCAAGATACAACTGTAAATCCCATCCTTCAGGGTGTGCTGGCGAGAGGGATATCCTGCGCCCGTCAGGTAGTTATCACTGGCGCTGGACATGCCGTCACCATAGACCAGCCGGAGAAATTCAACCGAGAGTTGTTGCGTTTTCTGTCCGAATAAAGATCATTATTGACTGAGTTATTCATACTCAATCTCGATATCATCTGTCTCGTCCCATCCATCCCCGCGGACGATCTCGATGTCGGAAAATAAGGAATTTTGCAGCGCGCTGACCCTATATCGCTTGACCAGCTCAAGAAGCGCAAGAAATGTGACTACGACATCCATCCTTGATGAATGTTCATCAATCAATTCAGTAAATCGGGTGGATTCGGATTTCCCAAGTCGATTTGCGATCAGCAGGATTTTTTCCCGAATAGTGATCTTGGGGGGTGCAATTACTGTGCTCAATGCCTGCTTGTCGTGCTGTAGTGCAAAGATCGTCTCAGCAGCCTCCAGCAGGTCGACAATAGAAATATCAGTAAGGTCAAGGCGGCTTTCTAACTTGGGGGGTGGCGCTATTCTAAGATGCGTTCTGAGCCCTCGCGCCTCCCGTTCCTCCAGCCAGGCTGACAATTCTTTAAATCGCTTATAGATCCGAAGTTGGCGTGCCAGGGCTTCGCCCGGATCATCTTCACCGGTTTCCCGGACTGGTGGTCTGGGCAGGAGGGCTTCAGATTTTATCTGTATCAGCTTGGCCGCCAAGACGAGGAAAGCGGAAATTTCATCCGGGGGGACAGCAATCCTGTGGATGTAATCTAAATACTGGTCAGTGACCTGGGCGAGCGAGACAGCAGTGATATCCAGTTCTGCATGCTCGATCAGTTGTAAGAGTAAGTTGAGCGGCCCCTCGTAAACAGGAGTTGTTACAGTATATGCGTGGGTCTGTTTGGCGGCTATCTTGAGTTCCACGGAGCGGATTATATCACCTACGGTATAATCGGCCCATGACCTCAAAAAAATTGACCCACATCGACGACGCGGGCCGTTCACGAATGGTTGACGTTGGAATGAAACCAGACACCGTCCGAATTGCGGTTGCAAAAGGCGAAGTCAAGATGAAAAAAGAAACCCTGGAACTCATTCGCTCCGGCAATATGAAAAAAGGGGATGTGCTCACAGTTGCACAAATAGCCGGCATAGGTGCGGCTAAACGGACCTCTGACTTGATTCCATTATGTCACTCGTTATCCCTCAGTGATGTAAATGTCGAGCTAGCACTTGATGCAGCACTGCCTGGCATACAAATCACAGCGACAACAAAGGCTTTTGCCAAAACTGGAGTTGAAATGGAAGCGCTTACTGCTGTGGCTATTGCTGCCTTGACCATTTATGACATGGCCAAGGCGGCCGAAAAGACGATGGTTGTTCAAAACATACGTTTAGTGGAGAAGCGAGGCGGAATGGGCGGTGATGTATCCACCAGGCTAAGGTGATCCATGCGGTGATTGGAAGCAATATGAATACGATTACTGTCCTATTTTTTGCTACCCTGCGCGGCCGCGCCGGTGTGAAAGCGATTGACCTTTCTCTGCCCCTTGGGCACACCGTCAAGGAATTAAAGAGAACTTTGGTGGATACGCTTCCAGCACTCGAGGAAGCGATGTCGTCTGTCGTAGTTTCGATCAACAGGGAATTTGCCTTTGATGAAACGGTTATTCCAGAAAATGCGGAAGTAGCTTTGTTTCCACCGGTTTCTGGGGGGTGATGTGTCTTCAATTTCAGCGTCCCTTCCCACTACCGATGAAATGCATAATCTTGATACAGTCACGGAGATGGCATCAGGCGGAGCGTATTGAGTTGAGAGCGACGATTTTCCTGGTGTGTGCTTCCGTTTACTTTCGCAAAATGCATGGAATCCCGGCAGGTTATCGGATACGAACATGTCCGGTTTAGTAATAGAATGTGTCAATTGTGGTAGCAGATACCCGGATAGTGCCTTGCCGTATCTTTGTCCTCAATGTGGAGGTGTCTACGACCTCGCAGTTCCCCTGGTTTATGATCCTGCGCTTTTTGATAGCAATCTTCCTGGGATCTGGCGCTTTAATGCGACTATGGGTATCCCTTATAATAACAAGATCTCTCTTGGCGAAGGGAACACACCACTTCTCTGGTCAAAGATTGATGGGCGAAAGATTGCCTTCAAGTGCGAGGACTTGAATCCGACCGGATCGTTCAAAGACCGGGGTTCGGCTGTGCTTATCTCTTGGTTTCGGCAGCATCAGATTCGAGAAATAGTTGAAGACTCTTCGGGAAATGCAGGAGCTTCACTCAGCGCATATGCAGCCCGCGCTGAGATCAGAGCGAAGATATATATCCCGGCATCTACATCAGGGCCGAAAAAGTGCCAGATCGAAGCTTATGGCGCAGAGGTAGTAAGCGTCCCGGGATTACGCATAGCGGCAGCAGAAGCGGCGCGGGCGGCAACCAACTCAGATATCCCATATGCAAGTCATTCCTATCTCCCCTTCAACATTCCAGGGTATGCAACCATCGCCTACGAGCTTCTGGAGCAAATGGAAGAGCCTCCCAAGACAGTAATCCTGCCGGCAGGGCAGGGTGGCTTGCTGCTCGGCATATATCGGGGTTTTGAAGCAGCCTGCCGGTCGGGATTCTGTAAAGCGATGCCTCAAATCATTGCTGTCCAAGCGAAGGAGTGCGCCCCCTTGTGGATCAGGTTTGTTTCTGGCAAAGAGGAATTTGATGCGGGGTCGGGGAATACGACCATTGCGGAGGGCATTTCTATTCGCCATCCGGTGCGTTGTGCTGCTGTCATGAGAGCAATAAGGGATTGTTCGGGCAGGGTGGTGGTTGTGGATGAGGTTGATATTCTGACTGGGCGTGACATGCTCGCCCAGAAGGGCTTATATGTAGAGCCAACATCTGCGGTGGTATGGTATGCAATTCAACAATTAACTGATGAGTGCCTTGATCCCGTGGTTGTCATCCTGACAGGTTCGGGATACAAGTATAGTCACTCAGGGATATAAATATCGATTGCCCGGAAAGGATGACTGCCATGGATATTAAAGCATTCGGAGAAAAACTGTTCACAAACCTAGAGAAAGTCATTGTGGGAAAGCGTAGCACAATCGAGCTGATCACGGTCGGATTGTTAAGTCAAGGTCATATCCTGATTGAAGACGTGCCGGGAGTTGGAAAGACGGTGTTGGCGCGAAGTCTGGCCAAGTCATTGGGTTGCTCATTTAACCGTTTGCAATTCACACCAGATATGCTTCCGAGCGATGTAACCGGAGTATCAATATATAACCAGGCCTCGCAGGAATTTCAATTTCGCTCGGGACCCGTTTTCGCCCAAATCGTTCTCGTGGATGAGATCAACCGGGCCACGCCTAAAACGCAAGCGGCCTTGCTTGAGGCAATGGAAGAGCGTCAGGTTACAGTGGACGGTGTCACCCACCGCTTGCCGGATCCTTTCATGATCCTGGCGACCCAAAACCCGATCGATTATGAAGGGACATTCTCTCTTCCGGAAGCCCAATTGGACCGATTCCTGCTGCGTGTACGGATGGGGTACCCATTGCCAGGCGATGAAATCGAAATCATGGAACGGCAGCAATTGAAACACCCCATTGAAGACCTGCATACCGTTGTCAAATCTAAGGAGTTGCTCGATGCGATTAGTGCGGTAAAGCGTATCTATGTATCGGGTGCGGTAAAAAAATATATTGTTGAACTCATCGGTCGGACTCGAAATAATGCTGATGTCTATCTTGGGGCAAGCCCACGAGGCAGTCTGGCATTGTACAGGACCGGCCAAGCCAGGGCAGCATTGGCTGGACGCGAGTATGTGTTGCCCGATGATATCCAACTGCTGGCTGTAGCAGTACTTGGTCATCGAGTGATTGTCAATCCGGCTGCTCGATTGCGTGATTTAACCTCTGATCGGATAGTTTCTGAAACGGTTGAGACAACCCCGGTCCCGGGGGGGGAGTTCCAGGCTGGTGGAAAAAATTAACCTATGCTCGCTGGACGAATCCTGATTACCTTGTTATTGAGCGTTGGCATCGTGGGGTCACTGGTAAGCGGTGCTCCGGTATTTTCTCGTATATTATTCATGAGTATCCTGCTTGTTATAGTCAGTTGGCTGTGGACAAAACTCTCATTGGTGGGTATGCGTGTAGACAGAAAAGTGCGCACATTACGTGGGAGCGTCGGAGATGCTTTTCGGGAACAGTACGAGGTCACCAACCGAGGACGTACTCCAGCACTCTGGGTGGAGGTAAAGAATGAGTCATCCTTACCGGGAGCGGGAGGCTCGCGCCTTCTGACGCGTGTGTCTAAGAGAGACAGGCGGAGTTACACCTGGCGTACCTGGTTGCTGCGCCGGGGTCGTTTTCCCCTTGGTCCTACCTTGTTGACAGCTGGCGATCCCTTTGGTCTATTTCATACACAAAAACGATTTCCCGCGAAAGATACATTGGTTGTCCTGCCATTAATCGTACCGATCTCTGAGTTTCCAACCCCTGCAGGAATATTACCCGGTGGTAAGCCTGTCTCCCGACGGTCGTTGGATATCACGCCCCAGGCTTCCGGTGTGCGTGAGTATTCACCCGGTGATCCACTAAAGCGCATTCATTGGCCGACGACGATCCGCAAAGGACAGTTCATGGTAAAAGAGTTCGATCAAGATCCACATGCAGAGGTATGGTTATTCCTGGATGTACAAAGGGCAGTGCACACAAAGGAACCTGAATACTCAGTCCCGGTGGAGTTTATCCATCCTGTTATTGGAAAGAAGCCTAAAATCTCATTACCGCAGTCAACCTTGGAATATGCCATAGCCGTTACGGCTTCGTTAGTGCATTATTTTATATATAAGAAACGGGCTGTCGGTTTTGCTGCCTCCGGGCAGGTGAATACGATCATTCCTGCTGAAAGGAGTCAACGCCAGGAAGCAAAGATATTGGAAAACCTGGCGTATCTTGAAGCAGAAGGAGACCTGGCAATTGCCAGTGTGGTTGCATCCCAGGCAAGCCGGTTACCACGGGGTTCGACAGTAATCCTGATCACTCCATCTCAAGATAACGCTATCCTCTCGGTCATCGACGACCTTGTTCGCAGGAACCTCCGCCCGGTAGTTGTGGCAATCCAAGCTGAGACATTCGATAATACACAAAGGGATGGCTTGTTAGAGGACGAGTTGATAATAAGGAATATTCCTCTATGTCAGGTTGCATATAAGGATGATTTATCTCGGGTCTTATCGATGTTCGTTTCTACTCTCATTGCGAAGGATAATACATACCAATGGCAAAAACCACAGTACACACCCTCGACCTAAACTTCTTAGGCCGCAAGAGTGCCATCGGGGCTTACCTGATCCAACATTCCAGCGGTGCAGCTTTGGTGGAATCGGGTCCAGGCTCAACGATCCCTGGTTTGGTTCGTGGATTGGCAGCGTACGGGCTGACCCCCACCGATATCACACATGTGTTCATTACCCATATCCATCTAGACCACGCCGGGGCATCTGGATGGTTGGCCAGTAAAGGCGCACGAATCCACGTCCACCCGGTGGGCGCGCCGCACATGCGAAATCCGGAGAAGCTCCTCTCCAGTGCAAAGCGCTTGTACGGAGACAAGATGGATGCCTTGTGGGGAGAATTCCTGCCCGTTCCAGATGCTCACCTCGTCGAGGTCCAGGATGGTGATGAATTTGATCTTGGTTCCATGCGGATAACAGGCATTCACACTCCGGGACATGCCGAGCACCATGTTGTCTACCTGGTTGATGGTGTAGCGTTTACGGGCGATGTCGGTGGCGTTCGTCTTGCAGGTCCGCGTTACTTGCGGCTTCCACTGGTTCCCCCTGAATTGCATCTAGGAAAATGGCGGGAAAGCATTCGGAAGTTGCTATCTCTGGATATTGAAAGGGTTGTACCCACCCATTTCGGGATCTATCCAGACGGGCGCGAGCACTTAAACCTTGCTCTACACATGTTGGATGCAACTGAACTCTGGTTGGAGGCGATCATGGCCGATGACCCTCCGATTGAAGACTTGCGCAGGATGTTTGTGTCCTGGCAGCAGGCACAAGGGATGGAACTGGGGATTTCTGAGGATGTCCTGTCGGTGTATGAAATTGCGAACCCGACCTGGATCAGCGCAGATGGTCTTCAACGGTATTGGCGTAAAATTAGATTAGCCGGATAACGGCATAGATGTGATTTCTTTCACACAAGTATCTGCCTGATGGCACTTGACGATATAGGCAAGGGGCACGATACTTGCTCAAATTCACAAACATAGCAAGGAGTAGTATGATGAAACATTTCTTAGATATCTCGGATCATTCCCCCGATGAATTGCAGGATATCCTGGATTTGGCAGTAAAGTTGAAAAAAGAACACATTAATGGCGGGAATAAACCCCTATTTAATAATAAAGTTCTCGCGATGATCTTCCAGAAGCCGAGCCTTCGTACGCGGGTATCCTTTGATATGGCGATGCGTCACATGGGTGGCGATGCGTTGTATCTTTCCCCAAATGAGATCGGCCTGGGAAAACGGGAGTCAATTGCAGATGTCGCCCGGGTTATGGCTGGCTATGTCCAGGCAGTAATGGCTCGTGTGTTCGATCATGCGCACATCCTTGAACTGGCGCAGTGGTCATCGGTGCCGATCATCAATGGCCTGAGCGATTCCAGCCACCCCTGTCAGGCTATGGCGGACGCACTCACCATCCAGGAGAAATTCGGATCGCAGAAGGGGCTGAGTGTCACCTACGTAGGCGATGGAAATAATGTAGCAGTCTCCCTGATGCAAATCTCCGTCAAGCTCGGCTGGAACTTCACAATCGCCAATCCAGGAGGGTATGATATGCCTGCCCAGGCGATAAAAAACGCACAGACCTTCGCCAAAGCGACCGGATCCCGTCTGGCATTTATCAGCGATCCTCATAAGGCTGTACGCCATGCCCAGGTGATTTATACCGATACATGGACCAGCATGGGACAGGAAGAAGAGACAGCAAAACGTGAACAGGTCTTTCCTCCCTACCAAGTCAATACAAAACTGGTCAGTGAAGCAGATAAAGATGTGATCGTTATGCACTGCTTACCCGCCCATCGCAACCACGAACTTACAGATGAGGTCGCGGACGGCCCGCATTCGGCTATCTTCCCCCAGGCACATAATCGCTTGCATGCCCAGAAAGCTGTCCTGGCGCGATTATTTGAAGTTGCATAAACTACCCGGAATTTATCCATGAATACAAAAGAATTTATCGAACTCGAAGAACAATATGGCGCTCACAACTACCATCCCCTCGATGTGGTTATATCCCGTGGAGAAGGCGTATGGGTATTTGATATCGAAGGAAATAAATATCTCGACTGCTTGAGTGCATATTCCGCGGTCAATCAGGGGCATGTGCATCCGAAAATCTTGCAAGCGATGGTCGACCAGGCCAAGAAAATCACGCTTACTTCGCGCGCGTTCAGAAACGACCAGTTGCCGCTATTCTATAAGGAATTCGCCGACTTATCCGGATATGAAATGTCCCTGCCGATGAATAGTGGGGCTGAGGCCGTGGAGACTGCGCTCAAGCTGGCTCGGAAATGGGCTTATCAAGTAAAAGGTATCCAGCGATTTCAGGCCGAGATCATCACCTGCGCCGGGAATTTCCATGGACGTACAATCACTGCAATATCTTTTTCAACAGAGCCTTTGTACAGGGATGATTTTGGTCCTTTCACTCCAGGTTTTGTTAATGTCCCGTATGGCGATCCCAACGCGATCGAAAAGACTATCACCGAAAACACCGCAGCGGTGATGATTGAACCGATCCAAGGGGAAGCCGGCGTGATTGTTCCTCCAAATGGGTATCTTCGTCAGGTTGCAGATATCTGCAAGAGGCATCGGGTTCTATTCATCGCCGACGAGATCCAGACAGGTCTTGGGCGGACCGGGAAACTGTTCGCCTGCCAACACGAGGGTGTGAAGCCGGATATTACCATTGTCGGAAAAGCTTTGAGTGGCGGGTTCTATCCGATATCCTCAATCCTGGCTGACCGTGAATTCCTCGGCCTGTTCACCCCTGGCGAGCATGGCTCAACCTTTGGGGGGAATCCGCTGGCGGCAGCAATTGCCCGGGCAGCCATTGGTGTGATCCAAGAAGAACGATTGTCAGAAAACGCAGCATTGGTGGGAGAATATTTCCAGGAGCAACTTACCGAAATACCGAGTCCGCACATAAAAGAGGTCCGCGGCAAAGGACTGCTGATCGGTGTCGAGCTGAACGAAAAAGCTGGAGGTGCCAGACGGTTTTGCGAAGCATTACAATCTAAGGGCATCCTGGCCAAGGAGACCCATCAGCATACAATTCGGTTCGCTCCCCCACTTGTGATCACGAAAGATATCGTTGATTGGGCATTACCGCATATACGCGCAACCTTGAATACACCCTGAAATTATCGATATTCGCCTGTACCACAAGGCGATTTAATAAAGGAGGATCTAATGAACATCGGTATCCCAAAGGAAACACGACCGTATGAATACCGGGTTGGTCTCTCGCCTGCGGGTGTGGAGATATTGTGTCAACATGGACATTCCTGTTTTGTCGAACATGATGCAGGTGGAGGCGCCGGTTTTACTGACCAGGAGTACGAGAGGGCCGGTGCCAGAATTTCGTATTCAGCGGAGGAGGTATTTGGACGCGCTGACCTGTTATTGAAAGTAACCCGTCCTACAGACGAGGAGATGGAGATACTGCGGCCTAATACGACACTGGCAGGTCTTCTCCACCTGACTTCAGCAAAACAAACGAAAATTGATAGTTTGTTGGAAAAGAAGATTACTGCGATTGCTTATGAACAGATCTGTGAAGCGGACGGCTCGTTACCCGTACTCCGTCCCTTCAGCCAAATAGGTGGTGCGATGGCTGCAAGTGTGGCAGCCAGGATCTTGCAGAATAATTTTGGGGGTCGGGGGATTCTCCTCGGCGGTATACCAGGTGTCCCCCCCGCGGAGGTTGCGGTCATCGGTGCAGGAGTTGTCGGCACTTATGCTGCCAGAGCCCTGATCGGCCTCGGGGCACATGTGACAGTTCTGGACAAGGTCTTGACCAGCCTTCAAAGAGTCAATCAGTACCTACCATCGGTCATCACGATGCTCGCAACAAGCAGGAACATTGAGCGAGTCTGTGGTTATGCTGACGTGCTTATCGGGGCGGTTCTTGTCCCGGGCGAGCGCGCCCCGGTTCTGGTCACGCGCTCGTTGGTCCGGACGATGAAGCCTCGGTCGCTCATCATGGATATCAGCATCGACCAGGGGGGCTGCATCGAAACCTCCCGACCGACAACACACGAACACCCAACGTATGTTGATGAGGGTGTTATTCATTATTGTGTGCCAAATATGCCAGGCGTGGTTGCACGAACAGCATCCCATGCCTTTGTCAATGCGGCGATTCAATATATTTCAGATATTGCTAATTATGGCGTGGAAGATGCGATCACCAGAAACCTGGCGATCGATACGGCGGTGATGACCCACAACGGTCAATTGCGACATCTCTCTCGCCTTGCCGACTGAGGAGGCAAGAGATGGACTGGAATGCCATTTATAAATCCCGGGTTACAACCGCCGAAGAAGCGGTAAGGGCTGCGGTTAAATCCGGTAACCGGATTTTTATGACCGGGAATGTTTCCGTGCCAAAACAGGTCCTGGCAGCCCTTGTCGATTATGCTCCCAACCTAGAAAATGTCGAGATCTGCCAGGCGCTGACGGTCGGTCCCGCGGATTACGTTAAACCGGAAATGGAAGGCCATCTGCGGGTGAATACATTTTTTGTGAGCGCAAATATCCGCAAGGCTGTCCAGGAGGCGCGAGCAGATTTCACGCCGGTATTGCTATCAGAATTTCCCCTGCTGTTCAAGAAGGGAATACTTCCGGTCGATGTAGCTTTTATCCATGTATCCCTCCCGGATGAACATGGTTTCTGCAGCCTCGGCGTAGAGGTAGGGTTGACTAAATCCCCGGCGGAATCTGCCAAAATCATCATTGCCGAGGTAAACGACCAGATGCCGCGCACCTTGGGGGACTCCTTCATCCACGTCAGCCGCTTGCACCACATTGTACCGGCAAACTATCCTATTTCGGAATTACCCATGGGGGATGAGGGTGCGAATGAGGTCAGTGAAAAAATCGCCGGCTATATTGCAGAATTGATCCCAGATGGCGCGACCATGCAGATGGGTATTGGCGCCATCCCGGATGCTGTTTTGAAATTTATCTACAACAAGAAAGACCTGGGCATCCATAGTGAAATGTTTTCTGATGGCGTCATCGGCCTGGTAAATGCCGGCGTGATCACCAATGCACAAAAAACCCTGCATCCGGGCAAAATCATTGTGGGCTTCATCCTTGGGACCAAACAGCTCTATGATTGGGTGGATGATAATCCGATCATTGAGTTCCATCGCTCAGAGTACGTCAATGACCCCTTCGTAATCGCCCAAAACGAAAAAATGGTTGCGATCAACTCTGCAATCGAAGTTGACTTGACGGGCCAGGTCTGCGCAGATAGCATTGGCCCCAAATTCTTTAGTGGGGTAGGGGGGCAACTCGATTTCATCTACGGTGCTTCTCGCTCCAAGGGGGGCGTGCCAATTATCGCGCTTGGGAGCACCGCAACCATGAAAGATGGCTCGGTGATCAGTAAGATAACTCCATTGTTGAAACACGGCGCCGGTGTTGTTACCTCCCGGAATCATATCCACTATATAGTCACAGAATACGGGGTTGCTGACCTTTACGGACAATCCATCCGCAAGCGCGTCCAGGCTTTAGTGAATATTGCCCACCCCGACTTCCGAGCCGACCTGTTGAAACAAGCCAGGGAATTAATGTGGATATAAACATCACGAGGGCGGCCACTAGGCCGCCCTCGGCGTTATAATGGACGACATGGACTGTCGTACTAAGATCATAGCAACTTTGGGACCAGCCTGCGAGGATGTGTCCATCCTTGAGACAATGATTCAGGCCGGGATGAATGTCGGCCGATTGAATTTTTCCCATGGGACCCATGAGTCGCACGGAGCGATGATCATCAAGCTTAGGAAACTCGCTCTATCCGCCGGGACCTCGATTGCGATACTTCAAGATTTGCAAGGACCAAAACTCCGCATTGGAAACCTGCCCGAACCCCTGAAGTTAGTAAACGGGCAGACTGTGAGGCTTTATTCAGGCGCCATGGATGAAGCCACTGCCGCGGACATGACCTGCATACCGATCGATATCGAAAGTGATTTGTCGATTATTCCTGCTGAAAGTACTATCTTGGTGGCGGATGGGCAGATCCACCTCTTTGTTGATAGAGCAGCAGAGGATTATGTTCTGGCGTCTGTCGTTTCTGGCGGTATCCTTACTTCTCATAAAGGGATCCACTTGCCAGGTATTCAGCTTGATGTTTTGGGGTTGACGGATAAAGACCGGAAGGATATTGCATTCGGAATAGCTCAAGGTGTGGATTCCATTGCAATCTCCTATGTACGAGGACCGGAGGATGTTGCTCTGGTGCGTTCAGAGATCGCCATTCACAGCCCCAAGTTTACTCCCCTGTTGATAGCAAAACTTGAAAAACCTGAGGCGCTAAGGCTGCTGGATGAAATCTTGGATGTTGCGGACGGGGTAATGGTCGCTCGAGGCGACTTGGGCATCGAAATACCACCGGAGGATGTCCCCTCGGCTCAAAAGCGGATTATCCAGGCAGCGAACCAGCGCGGCAAGTTAGTTATTACCGCAACTCAAATGCTTGAGTCGATGATCCATAATGTCCTGCCTACGCGGGCAGAAGCATCTGATGTCGCCAATGCTGTCTATGATGGTAGTGACGGCTTGATGCTCTCAGGCGAGACAGCCATTGGTTTGAACCCGGTTGCCAGCGTTGCTATGATGGATCGGATCATCCGGCGCGCTGAAGAGCATTTCGGACAGTGGGGTAATCCCCAGGATATTGAAGTGAGATCAGCAGAGGATGCGTATGCTTTGGCGCGAGCAGCTCGTGAGCTTGCGCACGATCGCGATGTTGCTGCTATTGCTGTGTTCACCCAGTCGGGCCGTACAGCGCTGGTATTGTCCAAAACCCGGCCTCAAGTATCCATCCTGGCATTTACTCCAAACCTAGCGACATACCAGCGCATGGCGATGTATTGGGGTGTCAGGCCCTACGAGGTCCCATTTGCAGAGACGATTGAGGAAATGATCGCCTACGTCGAAGGGGCGATCCGGGAGTCGGGGACAGTAAAACCGGGGCAGCAGGTGGTCCTGGTAACGGGATTCCCTTTGCGCGAGTCCCGACTGCCTAACATGGCGCTCCTGCATACAATCCAGGGGTGAATCCCGCTTTCTCGGGTTATGGCCGGCGGGTAATGTAAAGACCAATCCCAATCATTATGCCACCGAGAACAAATAGAGGGGTAATCGTCTCCTTGAGGATTACTGCACCAAGGATTGTTCCGACGATAGGTTGCGCAAAGAATGTCAAGGACGCAGCATTTGCATCCAAGGCGGCGAATGCGCTATTCCATAAGTACATTGCCAGGGCTGTCGAAATAATTCCCAAAAACAGGATTCCCCCGATAACAGCCCAGGTGATCGGTCCATAACCTATGTTTGACGCCTCCCATACTCCAAAAGGGATACTGATGGGCAGACCTCCTGCAAAAGCAATCAGGCTGGTCTGCAAGACGTCGACATCTCTCGTCACTTGTCGGACGAGTACCGAATACAGCGCCCAGGTAAGAGCTGCTGCAATCAAGCTGATGTTGCCCAAAAATAATGATGATAGTTGGGCCTGACGGGGGTCGATGACCGCGATTACACCGAACGTGGCGATGGTCAGCGCCGCCAAGCGACGCAAAGTGATTTTCTCTCCCAAAAGAAGGGCAGCAAACAGTAGGACGAAAGCAGGGGTCGCAGATGTGACCAGGGCTCCATTGGCTGCCGTTGAAAGATTCGTACCGACAAACTGGAACCCGATAGAGACACCATAGCCCATTAATCCCACCCCGAATACTCTCCAAAACTGTTTCCCCGTCAGCGAAAAACCGCCTCTCCAAAGGACGATTATCAGTAACACGAATATACCCAGGATAAGACGCAGTGTGATGAGAGAAAACGGCGGGATGACCTTCATCACAACTTTGCTGACCACATACATCGCACCCCAGATGGAAGCAGCACCAATACCTGCAAGATAACCGAAGAGAATTCTGTTCTTCATGGAAAGTTATCTATAGATCATTTTCTGTAATTTTATCAACGCCTAGAACATCATGGAATTCACTTGCTCGATCGTCTCTCGACCGGGGCGCAATTCGGCTGCCGTGAGCCTGTTGAGCGGTTTTTCAACAATGTTCTGGATATCGCTTAGCGTTGGTTTGCCTGTTTCGATATAGATGAGACCGGTAAGCAACCAGTTATTCCTCTGCGCCTCTTCGAGCATTTGAAGTGCGCTCCACCGATTCGTCGGGTTGTAATCTTTTTCAAGCTTTTTTAAAATGATCGTAGCCCCATCATGCAAAGTCACTTCTCTTACTTCGCCAGCCTCAAATTCATCTTCAATCATGATTTCTGAGAGCCTGGGTATGTAGGCAATCTCGTGCAGCGGGGCGGAATGGTCTTTCGACCAGGTATAGGAGTGGAATGCATTCTCTTTGTTATTGAAAGTCACACACGGGCTGATGATGTCGAGGACGGCGATCCCATCATGGCTCAAGGCGGCTTTGATTAAATCCTTAACTTGTTTGGGGTCCCCGGCGAATGAACGCCCGACAAATGTCGCGTTCGATGCGATGGCCTCCATGCATATATCCACCGGCATGTATTGATTAATTCCTTGATGTTTAAGGTTTAAACCGACTTCTGCTGTGGCGGAAAATTGTCCCTTGGTTAGACCGTAGACGCCGTTATTTTCAACAATATACACCATGGGCACATTCCTGCGTACCAAGTGTTTGAAACCTGCCATGCCGATGGATGCCGTATCTCCATCTCCGGAGATCCCGATTGCCTGTAAGCTGCGATCGGCGAATATCGCCCCGGTGGCCAATGCAGCCATGCGGCCATGCAGACTATTAAATCCAAACGCTCGGCTTAGAAAATAAGCCGGGCTCTTTGAAGAGCAGCCAATGCCGCTAAATTTGATAATTTCCTCCGGGGGGACGTCCAATTCATAACAAGCGGAGATAATCTGATTAGCGATGGAATTATGACCGCATCCCTGGCACAATGTGCTGGGGCGCCCTTTGTAATCTGTCCGGCCCAGACCGATCGCGTTTGTCCGACCAGATGATGCAACAGGTCCCGATTGTGTCGTCATTATTTATTCTCCTGTTCCAGGATTGCATTTTTTATCCAGCGGGCAGAGAGAGGCAATCCATTCCCGAGGTTTGCCGAGCGGAACTTGCCTGCCTGAACGGGCATCGCCATTGAAAGAAGCTGCCGCAGCTGACCATCTCGATTAGCCTCGACAAAGTAAATCCGATCCTGGGATTCGATAAAATCATAGACTTCTTTGGTACAGGGCAATGCGCGCATGCGCAAGTAATTGGTTTTGTGGCCATCAGCGGCCAACATATCTCTCGCCTCCTGTATTGCCGGCTCGGTGGAACCGAAAGAAATGATCCCGACTTTCGTATTCTTTAGCATTTCAACAACAGGTTTGGGGACGAGTGTGCGGGCAGTCTCGTATTTTCGTTTCAACCGAGCCATATTGTCTTGCCAGGTATCTGCATCCTCAGAATAGTGCGCCTCTTCGTCATGTCCGGTTCCGCGGGCAAAGTACGCTGCGGCCGGGTGGCGATTGCCGGGCAGCGTCCGATATGGGATCCCGTCTCCGTCCACGTCTTTGTAACGTGCCCAGATCCCTTTTGCTTTTTCGAGATCCTCTTCCCAGATGACTTTTCCGCGATCCATGGCTTGGTCGGGATATTCGAACGGCTTGGTCATCCATTGGTTCATACCCAGGTCGAGGTCGCTCAGTACAAAGATTGGAGTCTGGAGTCTTTCGGCCAAATCAAAGGACTTCCACCCGAATTCAAAGCATTCTTGGACGGTACCAGGTAATAACAATACATGCTGGGTGTCTCCGTGCCCTAAAAAATACGAAAAGATAAGATCGCCTTGAGAAGTACGCGTCGGCAATCCGGTGCTGGGACCAATGCGTTGGATATCCCAGATCACGACTGGCACTTCTGCAAAATAGGCAAGACCAGCATACTCGGCCATCAGACTCAGCCCGGGACCGGATGTCGATGTCAGGGCTCTCAGCCCTGCCCAACCCGCTCCGATTGCCATGCCGATTGCTGAGAGTTCATCCTCGGCTTGCAGTACGACATAGGTTTTCTTGCCATCTTCAGAAAGGCGGAGTTGGGGGAGATAGACATTCAGGGATTCTGCCAGAGATGATGCCGGTGTAATCGGGTACCAGGCAGTAAATTGGACTCCACCATAGATCGCTCCCAGGGCACCTGCTGTGTTCCCGTCGGCCATGATATATTCAGAAGTCACATCCATCGGTGAGACAAAAAATAGGTCAGTTTTGCGAAGATTCTCTTTGGCCCAGGCTGCCGCCGCCTGGACCACTTGATAGTTGGCATTGACTGGAGATTCTTTCCCCTTGAAGTGAAATTCAAGCGCAAGTTTGATTGCATCTAAGTCAATTCCGATCAGTTGGGCAAGGATTCCAACGTAGACCATATTTGCAATGTAGTCGCGTAAATTTGCGGAGACATCTGCGGCCCGGGCAAGCTCTTTGACTGGCATCGCGTAGAGAGAGATATCTTCTCGATTGATGGGTAATTTGATATCGTCTGCATATAAAAAAGCACCCCCTGGCTGGACCGAGGCAAGATCATTTTCAAAGGACGCCGGGTTTATCGTGATTACGATCTCGTGCTCATCCCGACGGGCTGTATAACCGTCTTTACTCACCCGGATGGTATACCAGGTTGGTAATCCCTGGATATTCGATGGGAAGAGATTCTTTCCGGAAACAGGTATGCCCATTTTAAATAAGGCGCGCAATAATGTTGTGTTTGCAGTCTGGCTTCCGGACCCATTTATGGTTCCGATTGTGATGGAGAAATCATTGATAATCTTCTCGGGCATTGTCTACTCCTAAATATTTTTATTCCGGGCGTAATTGGATCAAATCGGTATGTTCGAGTAGCAGGGCATGTCCAGCAGCAAAATCGCCGCTGATAATCAAATTAACGATTTGCTGGTGAGATTTCCAAACCGTTTCGAGATATCTATAATCATTGTAATACCGCAAGCCAACTGTCTCGTATGCCTCCCAGTAGGCCTCGAGGAGTGCATCGACAAAGGGATTGTCCAGGCGACGGTAAATCGTCAGGTGTAGCTCCCGGTGTTCGTTATGCGGGATCATGATGGGAGTACCCCGCAATTTTTCCCAGGCGCGATCCACCAGGGCCTGTAATTCATTGTAATCTTCCGGGGTTAACTTCTGAACCGCTTCAAACCAATAGGCGGTCTCGATGTGGGTGCGGAGGTTTGAAAATGAATCAAAATATGATCGGTCAAGGACGATGGCATACCCAAGGCTTTGAGGATCGCGGGTAGAAAGGAATATTCCTGTCTGCGAATGCCAACCCGGGGTCGGACCTCGACCAGACCAAGGACGCGTGCGACCTCCATCTGTTCACGGATGGTAGAAATGCTCAATCCGAGGTCCTGGCTGAGGATTTTTAATGAAGGGATGTTGTTTGCGTGCGCGGACTCATCCCTGGCGAGGTATTGCATAAAGGGGGAGAGATAATCTATGAAATGCATGCCGCTAATTGATCCGTTTAATCGGATTATTCCTATGAAAATAGTATAACACTGGAGACGATGATGGTCAAGAAAAAAGGACGGGGCATGTCTCCCGTCCTTTTTTCTGAGTTCTTACGGTTGCCAGTCTGGAGCTCCGTCACTCTGTGAATTCATGGTGAGTTGTTGAATTTCACTCCCGTCCAGGGTGGCAACGAAGATTTCAAAGTCACCATCCCGGTCAGAGACAAAAGCGATTTGTTGACCATCTCTTGACCACGCGACAAAAGAATCGTTGGCTGACGCATTGCTGGCCAGCCAGGTGACCTCAGAACCAGAAGTGAACATCGTCACAATATCAAAGTCAGAAAATGAGGAACCATAATTATTCGTCTCATACGCGATCATGGCCCCATCTGGTGACCACGCCGGGAACCAATCCATTCCTGGCGAGGAGGCAAGTGTTGATATGGACCGGGTTGCGATTTCGATGACCTTGATGTCAAAATCAATCCTCGTCTCAGTGAATTCGACGATGGTATCGAAGGCAATCCGGCTTCCATCGGGGGACCAGGCTGGATTCAGGCAGAGGATACTATCGGGAGTAAGCCGGGTACCTCCCGAGCCGTCAACATTCATGATGTAGATCCCGGTGATCCCATCTTGGTCAGAACTGAATGCGATTTGAGTCCCGTCTGGCGACCAGTCAGGTGAACTGTTTTGGATATCTCCCGACGTAAATGTCAATTGGACCCTGTTTCCACCATCGGAATCCATGATGAAAATTTCGTCGTTGCCATCCTCGTCTGAGACGAATGCGATCCGGCTACCTTCAGGGGACCAATCGGGGTCGGTCTCATTTGCCGGGCTGGTTGTCAATTGGGTTTCCTCTGTTCCGTCTGGCCGGATAATGAAAATATCTCCGTTTTCTCCGGAGTATGAAACGTATGCGATGTATTCCCCCCTGTCAATATTTCCCCAATCATCAATGAAACTGGGTAATCCGGGGATGGCCTCTCTGAAATTGTAACCAACCAACACCAGAGCTACGCAACAGACCAACAAGATTACTAGTAATCCACACCCAATGAAGATATTTCGAATAGTGTTCGATTTCTTAGGTGGAGGAGGGGCGGTAAATGAATCTTTCATCGTAAATCCTTTCGCTGTGATTATTGTGTAGATGGTTCCCGACATATCCATAATAGTAAATAAAAATTGTCGTGTCAATAGTTCCCGGATAATACAATAGAAAAAGATAAACCTCTCACCGCGGGGCATGTTGAGCGGGAGAGGTTTTTTGATTAACAAAGTGCCAGTAAATTAATCGATGCTCAGTGCGTGCAAATCCTAACCACTGGCCAGATGATATGCAGAAGCAGCCAATAATGCCGCAGCCCTTGGGAGCACTTGCTCATCGAAGTCATACCTTGGGTGATGGTGGCTGGCGTCCAAATTTTTCTCTTTGTTGGCTGACCCTAAAAAGAAGAAGCACCCTGGGATCTCCTCCATGATGAAAGCCATGTCCTCAGAGCCCATGGTGACGTTATTGGAGGTATCCAGTACCGCTTCCGGGAACAAGTCTATGGAAATCGCCTGGATCTGCGCCGATATCTCGGCCTTATTGATCACCGCGGGGGCGAGACGTTGTAAATCCACTTCAGCATGGCAACCGAAAGTTTCGGCAAGGCCATAGACGATTATCTCAAACCGCTCGAGGACTCTGTCGCGCACTATTGGAAGGAAGGTGCGAATTGTCCCCGATAATTCCACTTCCTGCGGGATGACATTGAATGCCTCACCGCCCCGGATTGTACACACGCTGACTACGGCAGCCTGCAATGGCTCAACATTACGGGAAACAATACTCTGCAGAGCAACGACAATTTGACTTGCAGCCAGGACGGGATCGTGGCTGAGGTGAGGAGCGGCACCATGGCCACCCTTCCCTTTGATTTTTATATTGAAAATCTCTGCGCCTGCCAGGGCAGCACCATTTGCGATACCGACCCATCCTAGCGGTTGATCATTCCACAGATGCAGAGCCAGGGCAATCTCCGGTTTGGGATTTTCCAAGACTCCGGCCGCGATCATCCGCTCGGCACCTCCCAAACCTTCCTCAGCAGGTTGAAAAACGAATTTAATCTGACCGCAGAGTTGATCTTTGTGTGCGCAGAGTATCTTCGCGACTGTCAATAATATTGCGGTGTGGCCATCGTGGCCGCAGGCATGCATGACGCCGTGATTTTGTGAGCTGTATTCTGCTCCGGTTTCTTCTACGATCGGAAGTGCGTCCATATCTGCCCGGACCATAATGGTCCTTCCAAGATGGGAACCCTCTAACAGGGCAACCACGCCGGTTTCAGCGATCCCAGTACTCACGTTCAAGCCCAGCTCGGATAATTCTTTTGCTACAACACCAGCTGTCCGGGTTTCTTGAAAGCCCAACTCGGGATGCTGATGAAGGTCGCGCCGGATGGCTCGGGTGTATTCAAATAGGGCTTTTGCTTCAGAGACAAAGTCGGGCATATCGATTCCTCCAGAAGGGTTAACGGAACAGAATCCGGCGAAAACGTTCCTCGTAACGAGGATTCTCATCTGTGCTGTCCTCGGTCCGCCGGGAACGCATCCGGGCTTCGAATGTGTCTAGGTCGCCAATCTGACTCTTATGTTCCTTCAAGGCCGCAAGTTTGAGCTCCCACATATCGGTAACATCCATGATCACAGTTGGTTGGGCTGCTAATGAGACCCATACCTCGCGAGGCATGTGGGGCTGTTTACCCTCCTGTGAGATAAGATCCGGAAAGAAAAAAGGGTTCCCGGATGCCGGGAAAACTGCATCCAACACTGCCTGGCCTGCGTAGCGGTGGTCTGGATGGTTGATCCCATAGGTCGTGGACGGGTACAGGTTGGTTGGATCACAGGTCACGATGATATCCGGTTTTTCTTCGCGGATGATGCGAACTATATCTCGCCTGAGCTCCAGGCTTGGTAGTAGATATCCATCAGGGTATTGAAGAAAACGGACATTCTTTACCCCGATGTGTGCCGCCGCGGCAAGTTGCTCGGTGACTCGTGTTGAGCAAAGCTTATCCGTTGTCATCTCGGGTTCGTGAGACCCCTTATCGCCACATGTCAACAAGCAATAATGAATTTCGTGGCCTTCCTGGGCCCAACGGGAGAGCGTTGCCCCACAAAAAAATTCCGGATCATCCGGATGAGCAAGGATTACGAGAATCTTCTGAGGACTTTCCCAATTTAAACCGAGAGATTCATGCTGTGTGCTCACGTTTATTCTCGCCAGTTGGACAGTTACAGTCATCCGCGCAGGGTTCTTTGGATTTCCTGCGCAGTGCCTCAAGTTCATCCCAGGGTTCGAGTTCATCCCGGTGGAATTCACTCACTTGCCCATCGGAAAGTTCTACCCGGACAGTGAGCAAGAGGGGATTGATGTCCACAATTTTGCCATCGCCCGAAGGGGTTGTGACACGTTTGTTCTTCTTGGGCAGTTCTTTACGGGCTGCCACATACTGGTCATATTCGTAGATGAGGCAACACCTCAACCGGCCGCAAATCCCGGTAATTTCCGTCGGTGTCAATGAGATCCCCTGTTCCTTGGCCATCTTGATGGAAATGGGGCTGAATTCAGTCAGGAATTTTGAACAGCAGCGGGTTTCTAAACCACACGCCCCCATTCCGCCAAGGATTTTGGCCGCGTCACGGGGGCCGATTTGGCGGAATTCAACCTGGGCAGGCGCATTATGTTTTTGCATGTCGCGGCGGAGAGATTGCAGTTCCGGCTTCTCGTCCGAATCGGTGCTGAAAATAAAAGTCAAACGGGTTCCGTCAAATGAATATTCCGCCGTAACAAATTTGACCCCCGCCAAGCGTAGCTGGCTGGCTCGTTCACGACATGCGATCAGCGCCGCGGGTTCTTTTTGTTGCCATATCTTTCGCAACACCAGGTCGCGAGGCGTGGCAAGGCGCTCAACAGATTTGAAGCCATCACCCTTGGGATCGGGCTGATCGACGATGGAGACGACTTCCCCGATCTGCCTGCCCCGGGTAGTATCAACGATGACCCGGTCGCCAACTCGGATCTCGGGGATCTGAGCCGCATCGAAGTGATATTGTTTACCGACATCAGCGAAACGAACACCAACAATAAGGGTATGCATGGAGAGGATTATATCAAGAAGCAGGGACGAAGAATCGATTTGTCACGAATTAGTCGACTTGGATGTCGATTCCTCTCGGACTGTTCAACGCTTCCAGGCTCACACGTGCTGCAACCTGTTCTGCTATGGCTTTGAGAGCTTTGGCGGCTTCAGACTCCGGCCTGGAGATCACCACAGGTTCTCCGGTGTCCCCACCAATTCGGACGGTCGCCTCCATCGGCACTGCGCCCAGGAATGGCACCTTGGCAACTTTGGATAGGTCTTCGCCGCCGCCAGCGCCAAAGAAATCGCCGCGCATGTTCTCGACGATGCCCAAGATGGGTACCTCCAGTGTCTGGAACATCGTCAAGCTCCTACTGGCGTCTTCAAGCGAAACTGCCTGGGGAATCGTAACGATTACAACTCCGGACAAGGGGAGGGCTTGTGCCAGTGAGAGCGGGGCATCACCTGTTCCTGGAGGAAGGTCGATCACCAGATAGTCCAATTCTCCCCATTCAACATCGCTCAGGAATTGGCGGATCGCAGAGTTCAACATCGGTCCACGCCAGATCAGGGGTTGACCCGGTTTGACCAAAAAACCCATCGACATTACCCTGACGCCGTATGCTTCTGCAGGGATGAGTTTGTTTTCCCTGGACCCCGGGATGTTATGGATTCCGATCATGGTAGGAATATTTGGGCCATAGATATCTGCATCCATCAGGCCGACCCGGGCGCCGCTTTGGGCAAGCGAAACAGCCAGATTAACAGCCACGGTGCTCTTGCCAACCCCGCCCTTTCCAGAGGCGACCGCGATCGCGTTTCTGATGGACGTCTCCACCAGGCCGCGCATCCTGCCATCGTTTGGCACATTCGCATCCATATGGATCGTGACATTTTTAACCCCGGAGACATCAAGGACAGCGTCGCGGGCAGATTTTTCGATACTGCCTTTCAGGGGACAGGCAGGAGTTGTCAAGACGATCGTAAAGGATACATTCCCGTCCTCAACTTCTAGGTCGCGGATCATGTTTAAAGTCACAAGGTCTTTGTGTAGCTCGGGTTCTTGGACAGTGCCAAGGGCTTTGAGTACTTTCTCTTTAGATAGTTTATTGGTCATTTCGCTTCTTCTTATTGATATAGGAATGGATATCTTTCAGGGCTGCATGGTAAAGTGCGATAAGTTCTTCGTCGCTGCCTCGAAAGCGTTTTAAAGATTGCTCTGCACAGGTTGTGCATCCTTGCATCGCCCGGAACGAATCCGCATTGCATGCGGCACAACCATTTAGCCTCGCCATCATCAGCGTGAAACCGGTAATCTCGATGGTTTCTGGGTCTTCGTTTGAAAGCTTGGCAATTTCGGTCTGCCAGAGACTTCCACGCACATGGGATAGCGAGGATGTGATCTGGGCGGGAAAAATCAACTCGGTTTCTGGTTTCTGCATAGCGGTCAAATCATTAGCGGCTGGATAGATTTATTCGCGTCCTGCCCGTGCCGCGACTTTCGCTGCCCGGGCTGCGTCCTCCCCGGCAGCGTTGATCGGGCGGATATTCGCATAGTATGACACAGACTTGGCTAATTGAGCCTTATCATAAACAGTACGCGCATAGGATGCGAGTTCGTAGTCATGATCCATTTTGATCGCATCGAACGGGCAAAACTCAGCGCACAACCCGCAGTTCATACAGATATCGATATCGATGTAGAATTCTGCCGGATCAGGGACTGGGCGCCCAGTGTCCGGATCGGTTGTCCTGACGATCCAGATGCATTGCGGAGGGCAAACTTTCGAGCAGATGCCGCAGGATGTACAGCGGAGGATCTTCTCGCCAGCATCATCAGTTTCATAGACGAGGAACGGGATGAACCGAAACTCCTCAGGTGTAAGTAATCTCTCCTCGGGGTATTGGATCGTGAAAATACCAGTTGCATCTTTACCGGACCGATGGGCTATTCCCTCCGCAGTCCGGTAGCGTTTACCCAGCCAGCGGATATCATCCAGGTAGGTCTCTAAGAATCGCTTTGCTGTTACTCCCAGGCCTTTGATAATCCCTTTGCCGTACATTCAAACCTCCTACCGGTCGGTCTCGCCGAGTACAATATCAACCGAACCCAAAATGGCTACAACGTCGGCGATCTTTTGGCCGACACACATCGTCTCGAAGGCAGTCAGGTTGATAAAGGATGGAGCCCGGACATGGTATCGCCATGGATTTGGTTTCCCATCTGAGATGATATAAAAGCCAAGCTCACCCTTCGGACCCTCGACCCGCCCGTACGCCTCGCCGGGAGGCACGCGAACCTGGTAGACGGGTTTCAGGGTCACGACCGGTCCATTCGGGATTTTTGTGACCGCTTGCTGGATGATGCGGATGCTCTGGCGGATTTCGTCCAAGCGAATCACGAGGCGATCATAGATATCACCGTTCTGACGGACGGCAACATCGAACTCGAATTGATCATAGATGCTGTATGGTTCTGCCCTACGGATATCATATGGGATGCCGGATGCTCTCAATAACGGCCCCGCGGCAGAAAAGCGGATTGCATCCTCGGTGGTGAGGACGCCCTGGCCGATACCGCGCGCCCGGACGATCTCGTTATCGGTAAATAATCGTTCGATCTCGTCAAACTTGCGTGGCAATCGCTCGAATGCCAGATCCTTGATTTTTTCCAGGGTCCCACCGGGAAGGTCGCGGGCGACACCGCCGAAGCGGAAGTAGTTGCACATCATCCTGGAACCCGCCACTGCTTCGAAGATATCGAGGATCAGTTCGCGCTCTTCAAGGACGTAAAGCATAGGAGTAAAGTAGCAGCCCAGGTCATTGAGCATTGCCCCAATTGCCATGCAGTGGTTCGAGATTCGGGTCATTTCTGCCATTATCACCCGGATATACTCAGCCCGTTCAGGTGGGGTCACTTTTAATAATTTCTCCACTGCTAGCGCATAGCCAAAATTATTGCTCATCGAGGAAAGGTAGTCCAGCCGGTCGGTGTACGGCATATTCATCAGGTATGTATTCCGTTCACCAATCTTTTCATGATTGCGGTGGAGATATCCCATGACAGGTTTCAAGCTGACGATGGTTTCTCCGTCCAGGATTACCGCAACCCGGAAGACGCCGTGTGTAGAGGGGTGTTGAGGCCCCATGTTTACAAGAATGTGGTCAGTCTGCAGACCGACTTCGTTCTTTTGATAGACCCTCAATGCATCGTATAGCGCTTTCTCAGGATCGTAGGTCGCTTTCTCGGGGTCGAAATCCGATGGATAGGCGACATTGTCGCCGTACTCATTCCTGTCATCGGCGGAAAAAAACTTGCCTTCCGGCCAACGACTCTTGACGGGCTTTGTCTCCTCTTCAAAGTAAGCTTCCCGCCAGTCCTTGCGCAGCGGATGGCCGGCAAATCCCTCCCACATCAGGATCCGGCGCAGGTCTGGGTGGTTTGTAAATTTGATACCCAGCAGGTCCCATATCTCACGCTCCTGCAGCTCGGCGCCGGGGTAGATGGATACAAGCGAGGGGATCTCGATTGGATCCTCCCTGGGAACTTGTACTTTAAAGTTTATCCCGGATCCACCGGTGGTCTTGTAAACTTGATAGACAACCTCCATTTGATTGTCGGGGAGGTAATCTACGCCCGTTACGGAGGAGAGGTAGTCATAGCCGTGGTCGCTGCGCAGCGAGGATGCGATGCCGAGCAACTTGTCTTTTTTGATGATCCAGCCTGAATAATCCTGGCGCGAATCGGGAGTGGCGCTTCCAGGGAAAAGGGCATCAAGATCAGGTGTTTGCGATGATGTTGTGGTTGTCATGATAAGCATCTACCCTTTCTGGACGCTGTTCTTGATCAGTGATATCTTGCGCGGATCGATCAGATCCGGCCCCAGGATCGGGACGGGGATAGCCTCGATGGGATCTTTCTGATACCAGCGAACAGACTTGATTGATTGGCCGCTGATTTTTTCCTGTAACTTGATCAGGCCGTTCAGCAATGCTTGTGGGGTGGGTGGGCAACCTGGAACGTAAACATCCACGGGGATGTATTTATCCACACCGGAAACGACATTGTAGCCTTCCTTGAAGGGGCCGCCACCGGAAGCG
Organism: Chloroflexota bacterium; assembly: GCA_043826785.1. Lineage (GTDB taxonomy): Bacteria > Chloroflexota > Anaerolineae > Anaerolineales > Villigracilaceae > JBDRPT01. The sequence continues at coordinate 69,657 of JBDRPT010000063.1, forward strand.
CAGGCACCCATGGCAAGCACATACTTCGGTTCTGGCATCTGGTTGTATAACCTGACAATATTTGGGACCATCTTTTTGGTCACAGTGCCGGAGACAATCATCAGATCGCTCTGCCGAGGGCTGGGTCGCATGATCTCCATGCCGAAGCGGGAGAGGTCGAAACGGCTTGCGGCAGTACAGATCATCTCGATGGCGCAGCAGGCCAGACCAAACATCATCGGCCAAATGGACGCCCGCCGCCCCCAATTATAGATTTTGTCGAGTGTGGTAATTGTGACTTGCCCTTGTATTTCTGGGGGGATCTCGTATCCCGGGGTGCTTAGCTCGTTGGTGTCCATATTTCTCCTGGGGATTTATGGATGATGAATCCGGGCCGATTATATGAGAATAAGTGAGCCGCGTCAACTGAATTAAACAAATATATTTTTGCGTAAATACATGACTATTGTTATAATTAATTTATGATAGAGGTTTTATGTTGACTACTAGACTAAGGATATTGGAGTATTTTCGCAAGCATCATTCTGCTTCCGCATTGGAGTTGAGCCGGATTTTGGGAATGACACCGGCGAATATACGCCATCACCTCGGTATTCTGGAATCAAATGACCTTGTGGATGTTTTAAGCAAAAAAACCGGCAGGCGTGGGAGGCCGGAGAACATCTACGGTCTCTCGCGCCGGTCCTTGGGCGATTCTCTGGATCGATTATCTGTATCGATGTTCATGGAGTGGATCCGGAAGTTGTCGCGGAGGGACCTGGAGCAGGCGTTGAAATCCTTGGCCAACCGGATGGTTGGAGAAGGGGATTCCCTGCGAGATCCAGTTCTGCCCCCGGCCCGCAGGCTGACAACCTTGATCAACCGGCTGAACACGCTGCATTACCGGGCTCGCTGGGAGGCCGGGGCCGCGGGACCCCGGATCATTTTGAACCATTGCCCCTACCTGGCGGTCATCCACGAATGCCCCGAGCTTTGCGATATAGATGGACTCATGATCGAAATTGCCCTTGGGGAACAGGTCAAGCAACGCGGAAAATTGGAACCTGGGAGCCGTGGCGAGACCCAATGTACTTTCATGGTTGGAGGGGAATCAAAACAAACCTAGCTGAATCAGGAGGATTGGGCTCATTCAACAGTGACAGATTTCGCCAGGTTTCTCGGTTGATCCACATCCAGTCCCCTTAACGCGGCAATATGATATGCCAAGAGCTGGAGCGGAATAATCGTAACCACTGGACTTAGAAGCCACGGTGTTTCAGGGATCCATAGGACGTGGTCTGAGATCTTCGCCATTGTTTCATCGCCATCGCTTGCCACTGTTATCACGATCCCGCCCCTGGATTTTGCCTGCAAGATTTGGCTGAGCATTTTCTCATACCAGGGGTCTTTTGGAGCCAGGCAAATTACAGGCATGTGTTCATCGATCAAGGCTATCGGTCCGTGTTTCATCTCTCCGGCCGGATACCCTTCGGCATGAATATAGGAGATTTCTTTGAGCTTCAATGCCCCTTCGTAGGCGATTGGCATATTGATCCCGCGGCCAAGGTAAAGGCAATCACGGATATCTTTCAACGCCCAGGCAACTTTCTCGATATCTGCCTCGCGCTCCAAGGTCTTGCTGACGAGGTCTGGGATAAGGCGGAGATCCGAAACAAGCTTGATCCGGGTCGGGTCGTCCAGGGTGCCGCGCATTTCTCCCAATAGGACAGCGAGCATATACAAGTTAACGATGGGGGCGGTGAATGCCTTCGTCGAGGCAACGCCTATCTCGGGTCCGGTCTGCATCGAAATGTAACCATCTGCGATGCGCATAGCCTGTGAGCCAATCGCATTGACAATCGACCACAAAATTGCGCCTTTCCTGCGACCCTCTTCCATTGCCGCAAGAGTGTCCGCTGTTTCACCTGACTGGCTGATGGCCAGAACGACCGTATCTTGGTCGATGATCGGATCTCGGTATCGGAATTCGGAACCTATTTCTAGCTCACAGGGGATGCGGGCAATATGCTCGATGAGATACTTTCCGACCATGCCGGCGTATGCTGCTGTACCGCAAGCAGTTATGGCGATTTTCTTTATCCTCTGGGTCAGATCCTGGGTGAGATTAAGTTCCGGTAACCTGATCCTGCCTTCTGCGAAATCCACCCGGCCAGCGAGTGTATCGGTCAGTGAGCGGACCTGTTCATGGATTTCTTTTTGCATGAAGTGGCGGTACTCGCCCTTCTCCGCGGACACGGCATCCCACGAGATTGCATGGACCTGAGGTTGTACAACCTGTCCATCGAGTGTTTCTACCCGGATGGAATCCCTGGTCACGGTTGCGATCTGCCTCGATTCGAGGAAGATGACGTTGCGGGTATGCTCGAGGATGGCTGGGATATCCGAGGCGATGAAATTTTCACCTTCACCAACCCCGATTACTACTCCTCCTGCGTTGCCAATGCGGGCACAGACAATTTTGTCCGCTTCATCCGCGGAGAACAGTACAATCCCATGGGCTCCTTGGATCTGGCCGAAGGTTTCCCTTGCAGCTTCAACCAGACCAAGGCCATTTGCGATGTGATGCTCGACGAGGTGGACGATTGTCTCGCTGTCTGTATCGGAATTTAATACCACGCCTTCCGATGCCAGCTCCTCGCGGAGGTCGAGAAAATTCTCGACGATCCCGTTATGGACGACAACGACCCTTCCGGTGGCGCCCATGTGTGGGTGGGCATTGCGCGCGTTCGGCGCGCCGTGGGTTGCCCAGCGTGTATGCCCGATCCCGGGTGAACCGGAGACCGGGAACTCATTGATAAGGTCGTTTAAGCGGGATAATTTCCCTGCATCCCTGCGCACTTCAATGTTGCCTGCTTGCAGGATAGCCAAGCCGGCCGAGTCATAGCCCCGGTATTCAAGTCGCTTAAGCCCACCTAGGATGATCGGTGTCGCATCCCGAGGGCCGATATAGCCTACGATTCCACACATAAGGTAATCCCTCCGTCGAATATGTAATGAGAGATCCTCTACCAGGGCACCTGCTCACTAAGGTTAGCTATTGCCCGGTGCACGAATCTCGTTCTGTACCACTCTCTGCATTTTGCCCCAATGATTGCTCATGGGTGTTGGGGCAGAGTGTCTCTGGAGGGAAAGATGGCGGGCGGTGGTCACCCGAAGGGCTTCCGCTGATCTGTCGATTTTCCCATGCTCTGACGGCATGGTTAGCTCTGCTGCGAAACAGAGAACCCTTATCCTCGTCACCCTGAGGCAAACTGATTGTTGCCAGTGTCCAGGGCCATGCGCTTGCTTTCCCAATATTCACCCCAGAATCTTGATAGCCCTGAGGTTGGTTCGATTATATCCTAACTGAGGGGCCGGCCTGGTAGAAATGTCCGGTTTCTGTGAATATGAAGTCCGATTTGCTTTACAGATGTGCTTGCCCTGATTGACACCGATTCCTGAACTTGATATGATTATTGTGGTGGTATCCTATACCCGTAAGGAAAAAAACAATGCTGAAGACTAAGCACATAAGCAAACAGGACAGCAGGCGAGGCCAAAGTTTTGTGGAACTGATGCTTGTTGTCCTTCTGCTGGCCTTGCTTCTTGCCGGGGTAGTCGAATTCGGGTTTTTGATCAATCAGTATATGCATCTTATGGATGCGGCCCGCGAGTCGGCTCGTTTTTCCAGCTCTTCAAGCCCATTCCGACCTGACGGTTCGATGGAACCGGTATTTTACGAGATTGCGGCTCAGGTTGCTACAAATGTCATGGACCCGATTGCGTTGGATCCTGCTCGTGACGATGTAGTCATATCTGTGTTTACCGTATCGGGCACATCGATCACCCGCTTCCCAGACGCGGATGGGTGGAGCCTTTATGGAAACAGAGCTTCCCGGTTTACGTCAGCAGAGGTGATGAGTCGGATACCTGGCACCGCCCCAGGAGCAGGCGTGTTGGTGGTCGAGGTATTCTACAGTTACGACCATGTCCTCGATTTACCGGTGTTTTCCGATATAGTTCCGAATCCCATTCAAGTACATTCATATACGATCATGCCGATCTCGGCAGCCGAACCCACTTCAACCCCGGGGCCATAAGCGATGACCAAACGTTTGCTGAAATTACGAGCTTTATTTTCCACAGGCACCAAGAGAGAGAAGGGCCAGGTATTGATCCTGGTCACATTCACGATCGTTGGTTTGTTAGCTATCGTTGGGCTAGCATTGGATGCCGGGATCATGTTTTTGGAATATTCCCGCCTGCGCCGGGCTGTCGATGCTGCTGCGCTTGCCTCTGCTTTGCAATACCGCAAAGGATACAACATCACTGATCTTGGGGCTGCCGCGGTGGGATTCCTGCAATTGAATGGCGTTAACGATCCCAGCGCCACGATTGATACTTGCGATACCGATATAAGCCTATGCACAGTACCACTCCGCAAACTAGTCCGCGTGCGTGCGACGGCAACAGCACAGCTTGCTTTCCTGCCGATCATTGGCATTGACACCGTAGACCTATCCGCCATGGCGATATCGGAGGCGGCCTCTGTCGATGTGGTCCTGGTCATTGACACCTCTGAGTCGATGACCTGGGATGTCCCGGTCGGCGATCCCCTGCGCGATCCAAGTGTATGCAATATCGAGGACACAGGCGACAGCATGCCGGGGGAGTGCCATCCATTCGAAGAAGTTAAACAAGCCGCTGTGGCCTTCATCGACCAACTATATTTCCCATATGACCGCGTTGCCATCGTGACTTTCGGTAAAATAGGGAACCGTCAGACCGGTTTTTCAAATGACGAGGCTGCGTTGACGTCTGTGATCGAAGACCTGGTGGTATTCGAAGCGGAAGGGGTCTGCCCATCGGGCCGGCCATGCAGGAATTATTCTGGTGGGTTCCAGAACTTCGGCTGCGGCGACGGCTATGTCTATCCGACGGACGATCCTGGCCTGTGCATGTCCACCAATGTGGGCGAGGGATTCCTGCTGGCCGGGAATGAGTTCGCGCTTGGCCCGATCCGCGAGGAATCCCTGTGGGTCGTCATCCTGCTCGGCGACGGCGCCGCGAACGGTGGGCAGTGTCCGTCTTCGGCATGGGGAACACAACCCTTCTGCCGGGATGCCTCATCCGCAACGCGTCATTGTGCGGACCCTGTCAACCGGTCACGGTGCGAGGCCGCCGGCGGTGTCTGGGACCCGGACAACTATGATGCGGATGATTATGCCCGCGATATGGCCGATTTCGTCGCCTACGATCAGCAGGCCTTGATCTTTACCATCGGCCTGGGAAACCTGGTCACAAACTCTACATTTGGCGATCCCGATTCGGGACAGCAATTGCTCCAGTATGCCGCCGATTCGGGCGGTGGGTTGTATTATTTTGCTCCTTCTGTGGCACAACTACGCGATATCTTCCAAGCGATTGCTGAAAACATCGCCATCCGCCTGTCCCAATAGCGAGGCAGAGAATGACTAGAACTATAAAACGCAAACACCAGCCGGTAAAATTTACCTTGAAGGGCCACAGCAGGTCCCAGGGCATGGTTGAGTTCGCATTCGCCTTGCCGATCTTGTTGATGTTGATCTTTGCGATCATCGATTTCTCGATCCTTTTCTCAGCCTGGTTGTTGATCCAGAATATGTCCCGCCAGGCTGTCCGCTATGCGGTGACCGGGCACTACGATGTGGCACTCTGTCCCGTGGGGGGCTGCGTGACCGATGCGGAAGAAGATGCAGCCCGGATGGCATCCATTATTGCAGAAGCAGATAGATTCCGCACCGGCCTGCTTGTCGATGGAACCTCTACGGAACCCGAGCCGGGTTACATCACGGTCACTGTCTGCTCGAGCCGTGACACCAACGGCGATCTTATCCCTGATTTCACGGTGATTTACCCGGTAATGGGTGGAACGGCTTATGGGGATTGTGTCCCGGTTGATGACGCCGGCGGCCCTGGCGATGCAGTCGTGGTTATAGTCGATTTCAACAACCCGTATATCACCCCATTCCTGAACGAAGTCTGGCCGATGGTCCATCTGGTGTCGTATCACCAGGGCATCGTCGAGGAGTTCCGCATCTCGCGCCTGGTCAACCTGCCTCCGCATATCATTCTGCCATCTCCGACGCCAACCCGGACCTTCACGCCGACACCTTCGAATACCAATACAGTAACCCCTTCCCCGACGGAAACGCCGACCATCACGCCGACTCCCCTGGACCTGTTCCTGGACATCATCGTCCCCAGCGTTAACGGGGCATTGATCACGGATGTCTCGGAGACAGGCTTCGAAGCGACCACTTACGATCCCAATGTGGGCACGACGAATGGCGATGGCATCTTCAGTGTGGAGTTTTCATTCTCAGGTCCGGCCATTATCCCCGGGCGGTTCGAGTATCTCCCCGCGTATTGCGGGAATGGCGGGAATTCCCCCTGCGCCTGGCTGAGCAGCGCCTTCTTCGATTCGCTGCCTAACTCCAACCTGGCAGATACTGACAACGACTATTATATGACCGTGACGACGACGGCCAACGATGGCCGCACGAAGACCGAGGTGCGGCGGTTCAAGATTTGGCGCCCGGCTACGCCGACCTCAACGAGCACCCATACCGCCAGCGTCACACCCAGTCCAACCTCTACCCCGATGCCGAGTTGTGCCAATATCTCCATCAATTACACCCGCGTGAATGGGGATAACTTCGAGGCTCGGGTGAGGAACGGCAATATGGCCGTTGCCTATTTGACATACTCGACCCTGACCTGGTCATCGCCATATGCCCCGCCGGTGCTCTTCGATTATTTCCTGTTCCAGGGCAATACATACTACAACCCTGCTAATTCTACGAATTCTCCCCTTTCTTCATCAGCGCCAAATATCGCCATCAACGGGAGCGGGACCCAGGTTTATTGGATTGCCGACTATGACCTCGCTGGCCAACACTTCGCGGGTAGTTATGCGGTTCAGTTGACCTTCAATTACCCGGGTTGGGGCGATTGTATCGTCACCGGCAGCTTGGATGTAGCTACCCCGACAGTCACTCCAACGCCCACGATCACTAACACGGCAACGGCCACATTTACATCCACGCGAACGCCGACGATCACAAACACACCGACAATCACGAATACATTTACCGTCACACGCACCCCGACGCCCACTTTCACACCAACCATAACCTTTACCCCGACCGCGTCCCGGACGCCCACCCCGACGGTCAACACACCGACCCCATCGCGAACGAGCACGCCGACCACAACCTTAACCCCGACCGCGTCCCGGACACCGACCCCTACGGTCAACACGCCGACCCTATCGCCAACCATGACACCAACCCACACCAACACACTCTGCTTTGACTGCTAAAGAGTGCCTGAAACAATAATCGAAAGGGCAGAAGACTTGATCCGCTAAGTCTTCTGCCCTTTTTTTTCCACCGTACATTCGGGAAAATAGAACGCAGCTCAGCGCAGATGATGCGGATGGGCACAGAATTTTTTGAGTTTTATCCGCGGAAATCGGCTGAATCAGCGTCCTCAGAAAAGTATTATAAAATAGACCTTATTGGCAATTAGGAAAAACGTCCCGAAGGTTGCAGTCGGGCGCTTGAATTACTCGAAATCATCCTTCGGGACGGTGCAACCATGTTTTCACCGATAATGTCTAATTACCGTTAATCCTGCTCCCGTTGTATAATTTTATCTGCAATGAAAACTCGCCCTTTCTTGAACAAGCTGATCAGGCTGCTCATCCCGGAAAAAATCCGCTGGAAGGCGATTTTAGTTGAATCGGGCGTTTTTTTGTCCCTTTACATACTCTGGTTGGTTTTCCGGTCGCCTGAAACAAGCAATCGTTTTTTTGTCGGCAGCCTATCCGTCCTCGTGCCTTATGGGACAGTTATTCTGCTCATCATCCGGTTGCGGAACGAGTTCCCGGCTAAAGCCCGCCGGGCCTGGTTGTTCCTGGCGATAGCCTTTCTGTGTTTATTGCTGGGGGGGTTGATCCGGACCTATTATGAGTCAGTCCGAGGGATCATCAACCCGATTCTATCAACTGCGGACATGCTTAACTTCTTGTCCTATCCATTCTTTTTCGTTGCCGTCCTCTTGTATCCATTCGAAAGCAGATATCTTCCCTCGCGTTTCCGTTTCATCCTCGATATCGTCATTTCCTCCGGTGTGGCTGCTTCGCTCGGGTTGATGGTCCTGGCAAGGCCAGCTTTCCTTTCCACACCCGGCGACTGGGTGAAACTCGTCCCACTGGCATACCCGATAGCTGACCTGGTCATTTTGATGACGCTGTTCAATCTCGTCCTTGCCAACCGGATGGCGCGAAGAACATCGATCCTCTGGGGGGCAGGCATATTCTTCTTTCTGCTCTCGGATTATGTATTCAGTTACCAAGCGCTTGTGCAAGGATACCAGGTTGGCAGCCCGACATCCCTGGGTTGGACGATGGGGGGGCTGATCATCGCGATCAGCGTTGCCGTGGAAGCCGAAATGAAGGATCTACAGCCATCTAGACAAACAGCAAGTTTTGATTTGGGAACCCGGTTACAGGCAATCCTGCCAATAACCCTGGTGTTGGTACTGATCTGGTTTGTGCTCATGGATTGGCGGTTGCGTGGCCAAATTTCTGTCTTCGGTTTATTAATCAGCGTTGTCCTGTTAATCGGTCTGGTCGTCCGCCTGGGAGTCAGGGCGGGTGAGTCTGAGTTGGACAAATACTGGCAATTATTCAGCCACCTGGCTGAACCGACATTCATCTGTGACCGCAAGGGGACAGTTCTTCTTGCCAATCCTGCACTCCTGGAGGCATCAAATGTCGCGACAGAGAATTTGGTTGTCGGCAATTCACTGCTTGAGATATTCGAGGCCGATGAATTGACAGGCGAGATGCTCCAGCGCGCATCACGAACAGCACACAACTTAGAGGTCCGTGCCCGTGCATCCAAGCTCCCATACCTGCTCTCGTTGAGTCCGATCTGGTCAGAAGCACGGCAAGTATATGTGGCGGGGGTGGCTTATGATGTCAGCGAACAAAAACGTCAACAGGATGCCCTTCAAGAGGCATATGGGATGCTTCAGGCAGCGACGCAGCGGTTGGAGGAGATGAATGTCCAACTGGAGAAGAAAGTAGAAGAACGTACGCGAAACCTTAATGAGGCTTATCACCAACTCAAAGAAAGTAACGAGATGCTCCAGGCGGTTGACCGGATGAAGAGCGATTTCGTATCAATGGTGTCCCATGAACTGCGCACTCCTTTGACCAGCCTGACCGGGGGTTTGGAATTATTGATGTCCAGGAAAGGTCGCAGACAAGAGGACCAGATTGCCATGCAATTGATGAAGGATGAAGTCCAGCGCTTGAACCGTTTCGTGGAAGCGATCTTGAATATATCATCCATTGAAGCTGGTAGATTGGATGTGAAGATTGCACCCCAAAGCATCCAGGAAATCATCTTGGATGTGCTCCGGCAACTGAATAGGCAACCGGGCGCAGCGAGGATCGAAACCCGTATTCCTGAGGATCTTCCCAGCGTGTTAGTTGATGGGACCTTTTTGAGGAGTGTGATTACCTATCTGTTGGATAATGCCCTGAAATACGCCCCCGACGGGGATATTCTGGTCGAGGCGAATTTCCACCGAGGAAGGGTGCGTGTCCAGGTGGTTGACAACGGGCCGGGTATTCCTGCGGACAAGAGGAGCCTTCTATTCGAGCGCTTTCAACGCTTGGATGTGCGCGATTCACAATCGGTGTACGGGTATGGCCTGGGTCTTTACCTGGCCAAACGATTGTTGAAGTTAATGCAAAGCGATCTAAAGTATCAAGATAACCCGAAGGGTGGCTCCATTTTTATGTTCGACCTCAAGGTGGCTGGATGAAACCGCGCATCTTGATTGTCGATGATGACCGATCGCTCGGACAACTCTTGAGCCAGTATTTACGCGAGAAGGGGTTTCATGTGTTCGTTGCCGGTAATGGGAACGACGGTTTGCGCATGGCTTACAGCGAGAGGCCGGATATGGTCCTCTTAGATGTGATGCTCCCTGGGATGGATGGGTGGGAGGTTTGTGCCCGGCTGAGGCAGATGACCGAGACCCCGATCATCATGCTGACAGCAAAGACCGACGAAAGCGACAAGCTGCGCGGTTTCGACCTTGGAGTGGACGACTATGTTACCAAGCCCTTCGGTTTTGCCGAGCTTGTCGCCCGGATTCAGGCAGTCCTCGGGCGGTCAAAAGTACCCGCTTCCGATCAGGCAAAGATCCTGAGTTTCTCCAGCTTCGTCCTTGATTTGGACCGGTTCAAGGCTGAGATTGCGGGCCAACCGCTCAATCTTACTCCCACGGAATTCCGCATTCTCGAAGTCCTCGTTCGCGCCCGGGGAAGGGTTGTCTCTGATGAATATCTGATCCGGGAGGTATGGGGTGGCGCAAGCGATGACCGTGCGCTTGTACGCCGTTATATGCTCCTTTTGAGGAAGAAAATCGAGCAGGATCCCGCTAAACCGGTTTTGATCCGGACGATGAGGGGTTTTGGATATTTCTTGGGTAGCGACACAGGACCAGGCCAGAAGCTAGATGGCTAACTCTCAGCCCGGGTTGTTCTGTGACTTATAGAAAAAGCAGATAAGCTGCGCCCAAGATGAGAAACGGGGCATAAGGGATCGCAGCGAAAGGTTGGTATTGCTTTCTAATTAACATCCAGAGGATGATGCCCAGACTGACCAGCCCTCCCGCCAGGATCGCAAACATCAACCCGGCGATGATCGCAGGCCAGCCGAGTATCAACCCCAAGACACCGGAGAGGTTGACGTCACCGAATCCGAGGGCGACCTCATCGGTGGGAATACCGGTCTTCTTGGCTTTCCTGCGGATATAGACTTCCCCGAGTAAATAGAGCAGGAGCATGATACCGAAGCCTACCGCACCTCCGATAAGGGTCGGGACGAGACCGTGGAGGGTAAAGCCTGCGCCAAACCCGAGCACAGCTCCTGTCAGACTGACCTGGTGGAGCACAAGCCTGTGCTCAATATCGATCACGGCGACGAGAGTCAGATAGGTGAGGATAAGGAACGCGAGCCAGAAAGGGAATCCGGGTTGGGGAAAAACCCACAACAATAAGGCGGCGATTGTCATAAAAAATTGGACGATCAACGTGCGTAAACTACGTTTAGCCGCGCAGCTTTTGCATGGTCCCAGGAAGAGATAATCTAACCAGGCATAGGATTGGTGGCAGGAATGACAGTTGGGCTGGCTGAACTTGCGGGTTGCGGGCAGGACATCAGCAAGGTAATTTATCAACCAACCGGAGAACCAACCGAGCGAGAGGGAGATGGGGATCATCATGCTGGTATTATATACCAGGTTGAATACCGATTAATAGTCTCATCTCTGTTTCAAACTCGTAATATTGGGCAGCGAGATGTCTATTTAGATCGAACGAGATTTCTTGGCGAAATCCCTGAAATGGCTTACAATCCGCCGACAGGAAGCGAGGTAATTCATGGAACAGTTCGACATCGAAGGTGGTATCGCTCTTCACGGGGAAGTCACCCCGTCCGGTAACAAGAACGCTGCGCTGCCGATCCTCGCCGCGACGTTGCTGACCAGCGAACCGGTGATCTTGCATAATGTCCCCTCAATCCGTGACGTGATCGACATGCGCAAATTGGTTGCCAGCCTTGGTGTGGAAATTACCGACTTAGGAGAGAATTCTTGGAAATTAATTTCCAAAAAACTTTACCCCGGGGACCTTGACCCCGATCTTTGCCGGCGGATCCGGGCCTCCATCCTTCTGGCAGGGCCGATGACCTCCCGAACCAATCAATTACGTCTGCCACCACCCGGCGGTGACGTGATCGGACGACGCAGGGTGGATACTCACATTCTAGCCCTCCAGGCGATGGGAGCAAACGTGTCTTTTGATCGCAGCAAAGGAGTCATCGAGTTTTCTGCGAAGGGCTTATTGGGAGCCAATATACTGCTCGACGAGGCATCCGTCACCGGCACAGAGAATGCCATCATGGCTGCTGTCCGGGCGCGTGGAACTACGGTTTTACGGAATGCTGCTTCGGAGCCTCATGTTCAAGAATTGTGCCATATGTTGAACAGTTTAGGGTCCAAGATCAACGGTATCGGATCAAATACGCTTGAGATTATCGGTGTCGATGAATTACATGGTGGCGAGTTCACGATCGGGCCGGATTACCTCGAGGTCATCAGCTTTGTCGGCGCAGCGATAGTGACGGGTGGTGAGGTGCGCATCCGCAATGCAGGAGCAAAATATCTTGAGATGATCCAGATGGTTTTCCGACGTCTAGGGCTGGAATGGATCGTTGAAGCAGACGATGTCATTGTCCCTGCTGAACAGAGGTTAACGATCGAGACTGATGTAGGGGGTGCATTACCAGAAATAAAGACGAATGTATGGCCTGCTTTCCCAACGGATTTAATCAGTATTGCAATAACCGTTGCAACTCAAGCAAAGGGGAGCGTGCTCTTTCATGATTGGATGTACCCAGGGCGAATGTACTTTACCGACAAACTGGTTTCGATGGGCGCCCAGATCGTACTCTGCGACCCCCACCGTTGTATCGTCTCGGGTCCAGCAACCTTGTACGGGGAAAAAATGGAGAGCCCCGATATCCGGGCAGGGATGGCATTGTTGTTGGCTGCCCTTGCCGCAGAAGGAAACTCGGTCATCCGTAATGTTGGCCAGATCGACCGGGGCTATGAGCGTGTAGACGAAAAATTGCGTGCGCTTGGGGCAAGGATAGATCGGAACCCTGGATAATCAGGTTCCCGGGTCTACCTTGTCTATGGCGAAGTAGAAAAAGAAACAGCATCTCGGAGCTTAGCCTACGAGATGCTGTTTACCCTGTGGGTTATTGGGCGGGGTGGGATGTAACGTCCAAAAATTGAGTTACCGCTTCGCGGAGCATTTTCTCCGGCAACGCCCCGACCTGACGGTGGACAACTTTCCCGTTGAAGATGAACAACATTGTGGGGATTCCTTGGACGCCGAACTTCGTAGCCCACTCTGAGTTTTCATCTGTGTTTACCTTTGCAACAATCAACTTGCCTGCCTGTTCCTTTGCGATCTTATCCAGCATCGGTGCTACCATTTTGCATGGTCCACACCAAGGAGCCCAGAAATCGACAATAACAGGGAGGGTGTTTTTGATAATTGCTTGGTCAAAAGTTGCATCTGTAACGTGAACGGGTTCGACAGTCATTCTACTCTCCTGATATTATTCCGCTTTTTCGCCTGGATTGAGGATGCGGTACCCCGAGGTGATCCTGGAAGATTTTCCGAGCATGATCCCGACTGAGCAATATTTCTCTTCGGAGAGCTGGATGGCCTGTTCGATATCTTTTGGCTGCAGATCGTTTCCCCAAAGGGTATAAACAACCTGGAGATCGGTGTAAATCATCGGAAATTCATCGGCTCGCAAGGCTCTTACAGAAACCTGGAAATCGGTCAAATCGGCGCGTTTCTTCTGCATTATGGATACGATATCCATGCCCGCGCAACCGGCTAAACCCATCAGAAGCATCTGCATAGGACCGATCCCGGATTCTCCATCCACTGTACCCATGTGGACTTTTGCGCCAGCACTATTTACTCCAACGAAGCCCATCTCTCCCTTCCAGGAGGTATTTACTTCCGCCCAGCCGTTGATCGCCAACTCCTCCGCAAAAAAGGTTTGAAAAGTATAACATAAAAGCGCTATGATATAATCTCCCCGCTATGGCAGAGATTCTCTCCCGCTGGAAAGAGGGATTGTCCAAGACCAGCAGAGTTGCATTTGGTCGTCTAGCGGCTTTGCTCGGAACCTCAGAAATAACAACAGAGACCTGGGAAGAATTGGAGAGTGTCCTGATCCAGGCCGATCTTGGACTTGAGACGACACTTTCCTTGCTTGAATCGATGAAGAGCGAAGTTCTTTTGCGAGGCCTGACCCGGACGGACGAATTATTGCACCTCATAAAAGCTGAACTGCGCGAGATCTTGACAGTTCCCCCGGAGGTGATCCTCCCGGATAAGCCCGCAATTATCCTTGTGGTCGGTGTCAATGGATCTGGTAAGACGACGACAGTTGCCAAGTTGGGGCTTAGATTTGCAGAGATGGGGATGCGGCCGCTATTGGTCGGCGCGGACACTTTCCGGGCTGCGGCTATCGACCAGCTGCAAGTCTGGGCTGAACGACTGGATTTACCAATTCTTTCAGGGCAATACAGGGGTGATCCTGGAGCGGTCGTTTTCGATGCGGTCGGGTCGGCGATCTCAAAGGGTTATGATTTGGTTTTGGTTGATACTGCTGGGCGCCTGCATACACGCTACAACTTGATGGAAGAATTGAAGAAAGTCTATCGTGTAGCCGGGAAAGCCTTGCCAGGCGCCCCACATGCCGTTTGGTTGGTGATGGATGCAACTACGGGACAAAATGCACTTTTGCAAGCCCGGGCGTTTAAGGAATCTGTTCACGTGACTGGTGTTATACTCGCAAAACTGGACACATCTGCCCGGGGTGGCATGGCCTTCGCAATTTCGAAAGAGCTGGGCTTACCAATCCTGTTTGCCGGACTCGGAGAGCAAGCGGAAGACTTGGTCCCCTTTGATCGAGATGCGTTTATCGAAGGTGTCTTATCCGGGCTGGAGAGTCCCGCATAAAAAATGGAGGACGAATGCAAGACCTGATCGATCGACTAACCTATGCCCGAGAAATCTTAAGCCAACTATTGGAGCGTCTTTGACTTTGCGACAATTGAAGAGAAACTAGCCGGATTTGAAAAAGAAATCAGTAACCCCAACTTCTGGGATGACCCCACACATGCACAGCAGGTCAGTAAACACGCATCTCGTTTGCGCAGGGAAGTCTCTTCATGGAGAAAGTATGAGAAACGCATCCTCGATGCGATAGAACTCTCCAGCCTGGAAGACGAATCGCTCCGCACCGAGCTCGACGTAGAAGTAGATCAGATCGAAGAGGAGTTGGAAAAACGCTCGTTCTCCGCGATGCTCTCCGGCACTTATGATGCTGAAGATGCTTTTTTGGCCATCCATGCCGGGGCCGGCGGGACCGACTCGCAGGATTGGACCAGCATGCTCATGCGCATGTACTTGCGCTGGGCCGAACTAAGGGGTTTTGACGCCGAGGTTTTAGATATTACCGAAGGCGAGGAGGCGGGGGTGAAGTCGGTAACCATTGCGATCGATGGACGCTACGTCTTTGGATACCTGCGTTCTGAGAAGGGAGTTCACAGATTGGTACGCCTCTCCCCCTTCGATTCCGCCCACCGTCGGCATACATCCTTCGCATTGGTTGAGGTCCTCCCCCAGGTCGCGTTTGATAGTCCTGAGGTCCAGATTGATTCGGCAGATATTCGCGTGGACGTGTTCCGTTCCTCAGGCGCTGGAGGTCAAAATGTCCAGAAAAACGCCACTGCAGTCCGGATCATGCACATCCCCACCGGATTGGTAGTTACCTGTCAAAACGAGCGTTCGCAGTCCCAGAACAGGGAGTATGCTTTACGGATCCTTAGATCGCGTTTGTTTGAACTTAAACAAGCCGAGCAGGAGGAGGAAGTGGCAATCCTGCGCGGAGAGTACACCAAAGCCGAGTGGGGAAGTCAGATCCGATCATACGTGATGCATCCATACCAGATGGTCAAAGATCATCGCACCGACCACGAGACAGGGAATGTTCAATCTGTATTGGATGGGGACCTGGATTCATTTATGGAAGCATACTTGCGGCAGGCGGAGTGAAACCCCTGGCCTGTTTAACTTGACGTACCCAAGCATCACCGCTATAATCACCCCGCTTTTGCCGGATTTGTAATTACAAGGAGTAATTGAAATGCCCCCTCTTCCAAAACGAAAACTATCGAAGGGCCGTCGTAATCGTCGCAGAGCCCATGACGCATTACAGGTCGCAAATTTAGTATCATGTACGAACTGTGGAGCGATGATCCTGCCCCATACGGTTTGTCCTACCTGCGGCTTCTACAAGGGACGCGAGGTCATCGAGCAAAAGAAAGACGACAAAAAGTAAGAGGAAATTTTCGGAAGCAACATCACCGGGCCGTGACAAAGACGGCCCATTGGTGTTTAAATAGGCATGACAATCGACAGAAGAGCCTGCGCTTTTATCTTCCCCGGTCAAGGATCCCAGTTTCTCGGCATGGGACAGGATCTGGCCAATTGGCATCCTGCGGCTATGCGGACATTCGAGGAGGCGGATTCAATTCTTGGATTCCCATTTTCGCAAATCATGTGGTCAGGTTCGGTACACGACCTCAACTGCACAATCAATACACAACCAGCAGTCTTTATCCATTCGATCGCTGTAATCCAGGTCTTGAAGGACACCGTTCCGGACCTTCAACCTGTCTGTCTCGCCGGGCATTCCCTGGGCGAATTATCCGCCCTGGCAACTATCGAATCATTTTCATTTGAAGATGGCATTCGTTTGGTCCGGAAGCGGGCAGAGCTAATGGAATTCGCTGGAACCATTGCCCCGGGTGGGATGGCGGCAATCATAGGGCTTGAGATAGCCGATGTTGCCGAGCTTTGTTCGCAAATCACTGATGGTGGCAAGTTGCTCCAAATAGCTAATGATAACTGTCCGGGTCAGGTGGTTGTGTCGGGAACCAGGGATGCCATCGAAGAAGTTGTCGTGGCGGCCAAAACCGCTGGCGCAAGGAGAGTAATTCCTCTGGCGGTCAGCATTGCAGCCCATTCGGAGTTAATGAGCGTGATCCAAGCTGATTTCGGCGGTTTCCTTGATGATACTCCAATGGTTGATGCGTCCATTCCGGTGATCAGCAACGTGTCTGCGGAGCCGATGACAAGTTCTGAATCGCTTCGGGATGATTTGAGAGCACAGCTTGTAAAACAAGTTCGTTGGAGCGAGACAATCCGGCGGATGATTGAGACAGATGGAATTGACACATTCGTTGAGATTGGTCCGGGCAGCGTGCTAACCGGTTTGTTGAAGAGGATCGCTCCCAATGCAAAAGGGATATCCATTGGGTCTCCGGCCGATATTGAGGCTGCATTCAGGTGATTATGCTAGAAATCCCCAATTATCATGTCAATTGCTTAAAAAGGATGTGACACCTTTCACTTGGGGGTTTGGACATCTAAATTATAATTAGGTCAGGTAGGAACCCTACCGAATCCGATTTCTGGTCACGAGCCGACCAGTTTTTTGCTCACCTGACAGGAGTATCTGATGAGTTATAGTCAAATTGCCAGCGCAATTCCGGTTTCGCCCACACTTGCATTAAACGAAGAAGCACGGCTGTTGCGCGAGAAGGGTGAACCTGTGATCCATCTTGGGATCGGTGAACCCAAGAATAAGACACCGATCACCGCCATTTTGAGTTCAGCGGCGAAATTAAGCAGTGGGGATGTTAAATATGTCCCGACCGATGGAACGCCAGCCCTAAAAAAAGCGATAGTTCGCTACACCGAAGAGTATTATGACCATGTAGTAGACCCCTTGAACATTATCGTTTCCGATGGGGCGAAACAATCCCTGTTTAATATACTATTTTCGCTGTGCAACCCTCAAGATGAGGTCATCGTAATCGCTCCATATTGGGTCAGCTACCCTGAAATGATCAGGATGGTTGGGGCGATCCCGGTAATCGTAACTCCTGAGGACGGGTCGTTCACCCCCCGCTTCGATGAAATCGAGCGAGTAACAAGTTCGTACACGAAGGCGATCATCGTCAACAGCCCTAATAATCCTTCCGGGACGATCTATCCTGAAGAATTGGTGGCCAGCCTTGTGGATTTCTGTGAAAACAAGGGCATTTATTTGATCTGTGATGATATCTATCAACGGCTTGTGTTTGATGGTCGGGCGGCTGTCCCAGCGTATCATCATACAACTAAAGACGTGGAAAATTCGAGACTCATCATTGTAAATGGTGTAGCCAAATTATATGGAATGACCGGGTTTCGGATTGGATGGGTGGTTGCTAACAAAAAACTCGTCGGGGTTATGACAAACGTGCAGTCTCAGACGATGACCTGCGTCTCACCAGTGATGCAAGCGGCTGCAGAAGGGGCCTTGACCGGCATGCAGTCCATGGTCGAATCATTGCGTTTGACTATCCAGAACAACCGTGACGTGCTGATGCAGGAACTGAAGACCTTCACGGATATCCGTTGCACCAAACCTCAGGGAACCTTCTATGCCTTGCCTGATTTCCGGGCATATTGCAGGAATAGTATCGCGAAAAATTCTGTCGAGTTGTCCAATTTCTTGCTCAAGAAAGCCCTGGTGGTAACGGTGCCTGGCAAAGAGTTTGGGATGGAGGGCTATCTCAGGATAAGTTTTGCGGGATCGGTCAAGGAACTTACCGAAGGCGTTGAGCGGATGAAGTGGGCGCTTGACCCCAATTCTCCCTCGGAAATTTATATCGGTGACCGCAAGTTGTTACGGGATTGGATCTAGGTTACGGAGAAAAGGAATGAATAATCTACTAAATATAAAAACTCCTGCCGAAAACCAGGCTTCTGCAATCCGCGCAGACTATGGCCTGGACTACTTTGGGCTTACCAACCTCCGTAAGGTATATTGGAACTTGCCAACCGAATCTCTCTATGAGGAGATTGTCTTCCGAAGCGAGGCCAGTATTTCGCAGATGGGACCGATTGTTGTCAATACCGGCAAACACACTGCCCGAGCTGCCAATGACAAATTCGTGGTCCGCGAAGCGACTACTGAAGAAAATGTCTGGTGGGGACAATATAATCGCCCCTTTAGTCCAGAAAAATTCGACGAGCTTTTCGCGCGTTTGCAAGGATACCTGCAAGGTCGCGATCTTTTTGTGCAGGATTGCTACGGTGGCGCAGATCCACAGTACCGGTTGCCGGTACGCGTGATCACGGAATTAGCCTGGCATAGTCTGTTCGCGAGGAATATGTTTATCAAGCCGCAGATTGCTGAAGAGTATCGCAGGTTTTCGCCTCAGTTCACCGTTATTGCTGCGCCGGGTTTTAAAGCCTTTCCTCAAATCGATCAAACGCCATCTGAAACATTTATTGTGTTAAATTTTGCCCAGAGACTGTGCATCATCGGAAATACAGCCTATGGTGGCGAAATCAAGAAGTCCGTATTTACTCTCTTGAACTATTTATTGCCTTTGAACGACAATGTGATGACAATGCATTGTTCGGCAAATGTAGGTAAATCGGGCGATACTGCGCTATTCTTTGGGCTCTCGGGGACAGGAAAGACGACGCTTTCCGCAGATCCGGCCCGCGGGCTGATCGGTGATGATGAGCATGGCTGGAGCGATAATGGAATCTTCAATTTCGAAGATGGCTGTTACGCAAAGGTCATAGAATTATCGGAATCCGCTGAACCACAGATCTATGCTTGTACGCGCCGGTTCGGCACGATCTTGGAGAATGTTATCTTTGACCCTGTCACGAGATTGATCGACCTGGATGATCCATCGATTACAGAAAATACCCGAGCGTCATATCCTTTGAATTTCATTGAAAACGCGGTTTCCGAAAAGAGGGGGGGACATCCGAAGAATATTATTTTCCTCACTTGTGATGCTTCCGGTGTCATGCCCCCGATCGCGCGACTGAGCGTGGAGCAGGCCATGTACCATTTTATTTCCGGATACACATCCAAGGTGGCCGGCACTGAAATCGGTTTGCGCGAGGAACCCGAAATTACTTTTTCGGCCTGTTATGGTGGGCCGTTCATGGTTCACCGCCCATCTTTCTATGCTGACTTATTGCGTAGGAAAATAGAACACTATGGAGTCAATTGTTGGTTGGTCAATACGGGCTGGGTAGGTGGGCCGTATGGCGTGGGTAAAAGGATAAGCATTCGCCATACCCGGAATTTGTTGACCGCCGTCTTGGATGGGGCGTTGGATGCGGTTGCATTTTATGATGACCCAGTTTTCGGTTTCAGTGTTCCAACATCTTGCCCGGATGTCCCCGAGGATGTACTCTATCCTGCCCGTGCCTGGCCAAACGAAAAGGATTACTGGAAGAGGTATAAACAATTGGCCTCACGGTTCATCGATAATTTCAAGAAATTTGAAGCTAACTGTACCCCGGAAGTGCAAGCAGCAGGTCCAAAACTATAAAGATCTAATAGACACAAGAACAAGCTTAAGAGAGAGATTGAGGCGGGTCAGGTTCGCTTCAATCTCTTGGATGTTATGTCCTATCCATGCCCGGAATCAAAGTGCCTTTGCGAGCATAAGACCAAAGATCGCAATTAGCACTCCGAAATGTAATAATAGATTGGATTGGACGATCCAGCCGGCGGACAAGAACTGAAAAACGAGGTTTAGGAATATTAGGAACAATCCAATCAGAGGCAGAAGCCCTTTCCTGGCTGCAATGAATTCCGACAAGCGATCAATCAGGCGGTTCAGCGATTTCATGGTTGCTGGTCTCCTTGTCTAAGTCCTCCAAATTTGCTTTCCAGACATTGAACTGGGCAGCGAGCCGGCCAGGCACTTTCCCTTGTATTTCGACATCTTTCCGCCTATGGACGATCCGATCCAATTGACCATGCTCGTGGAATAGTGCAATTAATCGAGCCTCTTTATAAGGGATTCTCACAAAGATCGGGATGAACCTCTCAAATAAGTTTAGCCTGATGGTGTCCAACAGCTCGGGAATGCCGTGGCCGGTCATCGCAGAGATCGCGATAGCCTGGGGAAACTGTTCGACAGCATGGCTGGCAGCCTGAGGATCCGGCAACCGGTCTACCTTATTCAATGCGGTTATTACCGGGATGTGGCTTGCGCCGATCTCCTTCAGGGTTATATGAACCGCCTCAACCTGATTCAATGCGTTGGGATGTGACAGGTCAACTACGTGGAGAATCAACTCTGCGTCGGCGATCTCCTCCAGAGTGGCACGAAATGCAGCAAAAAGAGTCGTCGGTAGTTTTTGAATAAAACCCACCGTGTCTGTAAACAAAGCGATGTACCCACCGGGCAATTCGACACGGCGAGTGGTTGGATCCAATGTGGCGAATAACCGGTCAGCGACATAAACGTCTGATTTTGCAACCCGGTTGAGCAGGGTGGATTTCCCGGCATTTGTGTATCCTACAAGCGCAACTGTTGGGATTCTGGAGCGCTTTCTTTGGGACCGGTAACGCATCCGGTGGGCTCGCACCTTTTCGAGTTCGTCCTTCAGGTTGGATATTTCGCGCCGGATCGCCCGGCGATCCGTTTCTAACTGGGTTTCTCCGGGACCACGCAACCCGACTCCGCCAGCTGACCCTGTCCGGCCTGCGCCACCCCCGGCCTGACGTGCCAGGTGGGCCCATTGGCCAGCTAGCCGCGGGAAGTTGTATTCGTATTGTGCCAGCTTGACCTGGAGCTGCCCGTCGCTCGTATGGGCGTGTTGTGCAAAGATGTCTAATATCACTGCTGTCCGGTCGAGCACACGTAAGTTAGCCCCCATAGCCTCGTCAAGCTCGCGCTGATGACGCGGAGATAACTCATCATCAAACAAGACAACATCTGCCATGGCTTCCTCGGCCAGGGCTTTCAGCTCCTCAACTTTCCCTGTCCCGATATATGTCTTTGGGTTGGGTCGGTCAAGCTTCTGAGTCACGCTGCCTACGACGGTCAAGCCTGCGGTATCTGCGAGCAATTCCAGCTCTGTCAGCGAATCATCCAGAGAGAGAATGGTTACTTGATTGTGAATTTCTACTCCGACAAGGAAAGCGCGCTCTTTAGGCGGAGTTGTTGATTTTGGTGAGCGTTTGGCCATTATTTCGTTTCACCCAATTCTGTTTCCACACCGAATAATTTAGCGTACTTCGGATCAGGTGGCTCAGTCCGCATCGGAATCAGGATGTGGAATGTTGATCCCGGGAAATTGCTCTCATCATAACCCGGGGATTCTGCCCAGAGAGTGCCTCCATGAGCTTCTATGATACCTTTGGCAATAGGTAATCCTAGTCCAGCCCCCCCTCCTTTAAATTTCGTTTTTCCACTTGAGTGTAAAGAGATGTTCCCAAGTTGGCCAAATTTTTCAAATATCATGTCCTGGGATTCAGGAGCAATCCCGATGCCAGTATCCGATATCGTAACTTCGATAAACCCGGGCAGGATGCGGCCGTCGATGGATATCGTCCCGCCATCAGGCGTATATTTTACAGCGTTGGTCAGGATATTCCGGAATGCCTGATAGATCCGCTCAGGGTCAGCAAATAACATCTGGTCCGATCCCGGAAACTTATTTAAATCGATGATTTGCTTTCGGGTTGCGAATGAACCGATTAATTCTGTCCTCAAAAGCGAAAGAAGTTGTCCGAGCCAGATGGGTTGAAAGTTTAATGAAAGTAGTTTGTTGTCGATCAGCGAGACATCGATCATGTCATCGATGATCCCCCTCAGGCGCGTAATGCCGTTATACACACCATCGATCAAAACATCAATCTGCCCTGCTGGACCTTTTTTGTTTTGATCCCGTAACATGGCTGAGTATCCCTCTATCAGGGTGAGAGGTGTTTTTAACTCATGTGCAGCTACCGAGATGAAATTGGATTTACTCTTGTCCAGCTGTTCCATCCGTTTCTGAATATCAGAGAGCTCTTTAGAGATATATGATACCCGGGTTTCCATCTCAATCCGGGCTACTTTCTCGAGCGCATATGTAAACAGAGGCAAGATGGTTCCGAAAAGATTGAGAGCGTCAGATTCGCTCAAGTTTTCCCGGGCAGTTTCATAGGTTATGGTAAAGATTTGGTTTAGGATAGCTGTGATATTTTTTTGCCCCTCGCTCAAATCGCTAACAGTGGGAGATGTTGCCCAATCTAAGATGACAGGGTCGAGCCATGCCGGATCGCCAATCTCGATAGCCTGAATCAAAGAGTCGTAAAACCGGTTGATCTGGGTTTGAAAATTTTCCCGCACACCCGATCCGCGTGCGAGGCGATTAATAACCCTGGACGACCAGGGTTCTTGTATTCTCTCGAGCAATTCTGCAACACCCATAGCTATCTATTGCTCCTTGCATACATTCTGAACCGAATCAACCAAAAAACTAAGATCAAGAGGTGATTTAAGTTCAAACATATACGCACTCACAGTAAGTTTAAGCCAGGATGGGAAATTTGGCAATTGTAATAGACGAAATGTATAGACTTTCTCATGGAAATGTAACTATCCATGCCCAGAGTGTGTTACCGACGATTTCAAGGCTTAATGGGGAAACCTTATCAGCGGTATCCTCCGGGGTGTGCCAGTATGGATAATCAAAATCGATGATGACGACAGCGGGAATTCCTACCTCCAGGAATGGTGTATGGTCGTCAAGCAAACTATGTCTATCTTGAGGAATGAAATAAGCTCCATATCCAAGAGCGTTTGCCTGGGACCAGATCTCCGCCGTTAGCACGGGGGACGAGTTATATTCCCGGTAAATATTCAGGTCTCTGTCGCCGACCATGTCGATAATTACAACTGCAGTTGGGTACTCGCTGAGGTGAGCAACAAAAGCGCGCGAGCCCATGATCCAGTCACGACCATCCAGGCCGCCATTATCTTCGGCGTCAAAGAAAACGAACCAGAGGGGTGCAGTATCTTCAGGCAGGGTTCGTGCCAACTCGAGTAGGACAGCGACTCCCGAGGCCCCATCGTTGGCCCCGGGAACTGGTAGATCCCGTTCGGCATCCTCGGCGCGATCGGATATCATTCGGCTATCGTAGTGCGCGCCTAGGATAATTTCTGGAGGAGCGTCAGTCCTCCGCCCGATGATATTGCGTAATGGAAAGCCCATCCAATATGTATCCTGGATTTCAACCTGCCAGCCAGCCTCCTCTAACTCTGTCTGGATCCATTGGCCTGTAACCTGATGGGCCGGGCTGCCCGGTATCCTTGGGCCTAAATTGGTTTGGAAAACCACATCTTGATACGAGCGGCGTCCGGAAAACTTTCCTTGTGGCGAAATAAGAAACTGCAGGAGATACCATGCCGATATCAAGATCAACCCGCTACCGATCAGTACCATTATTTTGAAACGCATATTTCGCATAGTCAGTCCAGAGAATCGATAAACTCGATCAAGGCAGTTAGTGCCCGCTCGGCATGTGCTTTTGCCCGTTCCCGCCTGTTCAAGCGTTTCTCAGACTCTAGTTTTGGCAATATACCGAGATTTGCCTTCATCGGTTGGAAATCTGCCAGATCTGCATTGGTGATGTAATGACACAATGCCCCGAGCATTGTTGAGAGGGGCAGGACGATCGGCGATTTTCCGGTTATCAGACGGGCCGCATTCCAACCAGCAAGCAACCCGGTGGCAATATTGCCCAAGTAGCCTTCTACTCCCGTTATCTGACCTGCAAGGAAGAGGTCGGGGCGGGATCGTAATTGGAGGCTGGGCAACAAGAGTTTTGGAGATGCAATAAATGTGTTGCGGTGCATTTGGCCAAATCTGTAGAATTCAGCCTTTTCAAGACCTGGAATTAGGCGTAAGACACGTTTTTGCTCATGATAAGCCAGGTTGGTTTGAAACCCGACAATGTTATATAGCGACCCATGCAGGTTGTCTTGCCTCAATTGGACTACGGCGTAGGGGCGATTTCCTGTCCGGGGGTCTTTCAAGCCTACCGGTCGCATCGGGCCAAAGGCCAGGGCATCTTTGCCCCGCCGAGCTAGGGTTTCGATTGGCAAGCAACCTTCGAAGAATCGATGGGCGCCGGCGTTGACACCCAATTCTAATGTAGACTCAAAACCGCGCAATGCGACCCGGTCCGCGGAAAGTAACTCATCGATCAATGTGTAATACTCCCCTTGATCCAGGGGGCAATTGATATAGTCGCCATCTTCCCGATCCCCTTTACCATAGCGGGATGCCCTGAAGGCAATGTCCATGTTGATCGATTCTCGGATAACGATGGGGGCGATTGCATCGAAGAAGAAGAGATTGGTCTCACCGGTCATCTGGGAGATCGACTTAGACAAGTTTTCCGATGTCAACGGGCCAGAGGCGACGATCGTAGGCGCCTCTGGTATTTCTGTTATTTCGGTTCTGATGATCTCGATGTGAGGATGATCCGAGATCCGGCCGGTTACCATTTCGGCAAATGCATTTCTATCGACAGCCAGGGCACTTCCAGCAGGTAGGGCGGTCTCTTTGGCGCACTCCAATAATATGGACCCAAGCCGATGGAGTTCATTCATCAGTATACCCGAAGCCCGGTCCGGAAGGGTTGAGCCCAAAGAGTTAGAGCAGACCAACTCAGCAAGGCAGGAGGTCTGGTGAGCCTCGGTCGATTTTTTAGGTCGCATTTCAAATAGGGTTACATTCAGACCCCGTTCCGCGGCCTGCCAGGCAGCCTCGCTGCCAGCCAATCCTCCTCCAATGACAATCAAATTGGGCCTATTCATAACGGGATTAGATTTTACCATCTATGGGAAGTATAGATGTGATATATAATTTAAATGATTATGACGGCTTTGGTGCATAAATCGATGAATAAGCAAGATGAGCCCATCGATCTTCGGAAAGGTCAGGCAGGCTTCCCAGAAGGAGCTACTCTGTAGCTTTCCGGCATTCCCAAATGGGTCATCCGGTTGAGTGCAGCACAACAA
>JBDRPT010000064.1:0-32477 GCA_043826785.1 Chloroflexota bacterium
AACTTGTATGTCCAGCTTAACCCAGTCCAACTCAGAAACTCGATCGACGAGAAAGTCGCCAAACTTTGGAAAATATCACGGTAACATTTCGCTTTGATGCAACGATACCCACATAGTAACATTTGGCTTTGATGCATCACGGGTCGGGGAGGGGCAAGGCTGGCGAGAACTTTGGTCAGCCAGTTGATCGAGATCATTACGACCCAAATCGGCAAAGGACGGCTGTGTAAGCGGATACCGATCCTTTCTTATGCTTCGCCGACGAAATTTATCTCAAAAACTCATCCAGTAGTTGCTTGATGGAAACCCTGCTTTATGCTAGACTTTATTAACGCTCATTCGAGGGATGACCCATGCCCGGAAAAATCTTGATAGTTGATGACGATGTTGACACGCTGAAGCTGGTTGGTCTGATGCTTCAGAAACAGGGCTTCCAAATTCTGGCGGCGAATAACGGCGTCCAGGGACTGGAACAGGCCCTGGCTGAGATTCCGGACCTGATCCTGCTGGATATTATGATGCCGGAGATGGATGGGTATGAAGTCGCCCGCCGGTTGCGTGAAAACCCGGATACGGCCTCGATCCCGATTCTGATGTTCACCGCCAAGACCCAGCTCGATGACAAGGTAACCGGTTTCGAGGCCGGAGCCGATGATTACCTGACCAAACCGACACACCCCTCGGAGTTGATCGCCCATGTCAAGGCGCTCCTGGCCCGGTCGACGAAAGGCCGCGCTTCTGCGGCACCGGTCAAAAAAGAAGAACGCGCCTTTGTGACCGGGATCATCGCGCCGCGCGGCGGCCTTGGGGTCACGACTGTTGCCGCCAACCTGGGCAGCAGCCTGCTTAAAAACTCCCGCCAGGATGTCATTGTGACCGAATTGCGGCCGGGCATGGGTACGCTGGGACTTGACATGGGTGATCCCGATCCGACAACCCTGGCCACGCTCCTGAAGACCAATCAAGCCGATCTCTCCAGGCAGAAAGTCAAGGACAGTCTTGCAGCCCATTCATCCGGCGTGCACTTCCTGTATGGAACCATCCGGACGACAGATGCTGCCCTGCTGGATTCCAGTGAGCAGGTGGATGCGCTCATTAACCGGCTGACCTACCTGGCTGCTTACCTTGTGCTCGATCTGGGCAGCGGGTTGACCTCCCTGAACCAGAAATTGGTCAAAGGGTGCCATGCTGTGGTGGTCGTCACGGAACCTGTCCCGAACTCTTTGACCCATGCGAAGGTGCTCATCCAGGATTTGTTCACCCTCGGTGTGGATAAGAAACACATCCTTTCCGTACTCGTCAACCGGATCCGCTCGGACACCCTGATGAACTGGAACCAAGCCCAGGAACACCTGGGCAGCCCCGTGACCGTGGCGGTCACGCCTGCCCCCGAACTGCTCCACATGGCTACCCGGATGAAGTCCACTGCGGTCGATTACCAGGCGGATTCATTGACTGCCCAGCAATTCGATACTCTCGCAAAGAATATCCTGGAATTGAAGAAGAAAATGGGATGAGTTCCCCCTCCGCCATCCACCAGGATCCGATCCGATTTGCGGCGGAGTTAATTCGTAAGGCCAAACGGACTGTTGTCCTGACAGGTGCGGGGATATCGACACCATCCGGGATCCCGGACTTCCGTTCCGAGGACAGCGGTCTCTGGACCAAGGTCGATCCGGAAGTCGCATCTTTGAATGCCTTCCGTTATCACCCTGAAAAATTCTATCAGTGGATCCGGCCGCTTGCCGGGCATATCTTCGCAGCCCAGCCGAACCCTGCCCACCTGGCCCTGGCTCGCCTGGAAAATGCCGGCTACATCCAGACGGTTATCACCCAAAATATTGACCTTTTGCATCAGAAAGCCGGCTCGAGGAATGTGCTCGAGACCCACGGCTCGCTCAAGACTCTCACCTGCACAGCCTGTTTTAGGAAATTTGACGGAACTGCCTTCATCGAGCCTTTTATCCGCGATGGGGCGATCCCGCACTGTACTTCATGTGAGGTGATCCTTAAGCCGGATGTGATCCTGTTCGGTGAGCAGCTTCCCGTCCAGACCTGGAACGATGCCCTGTCCGCATCCCGGACCTGTGACCTGATGTTCGTCGCCGGTTCCTCGCTGGAGGTCCTGCCGGTCGCCGGATTGCCGTTGCAAGCCCTGGACCGCGGCGCCCACCTGATCATCGTCAACCATTATCCGACCTATCTCGGAGTCCGGGCGGATATTGTCATCCTGGATGATGTCGCTACGGTGATCCCTGCAATTTCGGAGGTAGTCCTCGATGCCTGAACTCGAAAAACAACTGGATGTCTACAAGCGGATGATCGACATCGCCCGTGACCTGGCATCCACCCTGGACTTGGACATCCTGCTCGATCGGATCGCCCAGGCCGCAGCTGATATCACCGAAGCCGAGGCAGCCTCGATCATCCTCTACGATGACGCAGCCCGGGAACTTTACTTCCAGGTTGCGACCAACATCGACGAGCCGACACTACGCGGCCTGGCTGTGCCTCTGGAGGGGAGTATCGCCGGCTGGATAGTCGTCAACCGGAAACCGGTCAGGATCAGCGATGTCCATAACGACCCGCGCCATTTCGCGACCATCGAGGAGACGACCCGCTATAAGACCCAATCGTTGCTCGGCGTGCCGTTGATCACGAAAGATAAGGTGATTGGCGTGTTGGAGGTGTTGAACAAGAACACCGGCGAGTTCAATGACATTGATGAGAACCTGCTCTCGGTTCTGGGAGCGCAGGCAGCCGTGGCCATCGAGAACGCGCGACTGTTCCAACAATCCGACTTGATCGCCGAGTTCGTCCACGAATTGCGGACTCCGCTGGCATCGATCGGTACATCGACATATCTGTTGTTACGACCGGAGATTTCCCTGGAACAACGCGAGCAGATGATCCGCAACATTTATAGTGAGACCCTGCGCCTGAATACGCTTGCATCCTCATTCCTTGACCTGGCCCGGCTGGAATCGGGGCGGGTCCAGTTCCGGATCGAAAAAGTGGATCTCAAACCGCTGCTGATAGAATGCCAGCAGGTGATGCAGAGCAAGGCGGACGAGAGCCTTGTCTCCATCGCCCTGGATGTGGCAGACAGCTTTTCGCAAGTTCCGGTCGACCGCGAGAAAATGAGGCAGGTAGTGCTAAACCTGCTGAGTAACGCGATCAAATACAATGTCACCAACGGGAAAGTGATCATCTCCGCCCGGAAGAACAAAAAAGAGTGGACCCTGGCGGTCAAGGATACCGGCCTGGGGATCCCTGCGGATGCGATGCCCAACCTGTTCCAGAAGTTCTTCCGCGTCCGCGGTACGGAAAAAAGCATTCCTGGCACCGGTCTGGGGTTATCCATCTGTAAGCAGATCGTCTCAGGCCATGGCGGCAGCATCGAGGTTCAATCCAAATTGGGGGAGGGGACGACCTTCACCCTGCACATGCCAATCACATAACAGAAGGAACGCGGGTCACGAGCAGCCCCGGGGGTCTTAGCGCGCCCCGCGGCGGCCGAATTGTCTTTCAAGCATGTCTACGGAGAGGTGGATCATCGTCGGCCGCCCGTGCGGGCAAGTGCGCGGGGAAGCGCAGTTTTCCAGGTCCGTCAAGAGGGCGCGTTGCTCGTCTGGTGAGAGAACCTGTCCCGCTTTGACAGCCATCCGTTTGCACACCCGCGCGGCGATACGGACTTCGACCTCGGCTTGCAACGGGCTTTCATCCTCTTCGAAGTCTTCGACCACGGCGCGCAGTGCCGCCGCTGGATCACCGCTTCCGAACAGGCTGGGCATCGCCCGGACCTGGAAGGCATTTGGCCCGAAGGGTTCGATCTCGAAGCCGAAATGGGCCAGTACGGGGAGATGTTCGCCGAGCAGCGTCACCTGCGGCGGCGGCAATTGTACGACCACTGGAGTCAGCAACGCCTGCGATGGCAGATTCTTCTGTGCTTGCTGGGCGATCAATTTCTCGAACAGGACCCGCTCATGGGCTGCATGTTGGTCGATGAGATACAATCCATCTGGTCCTTCTGCGATCAGATAGGTTGCCCCGATCTGCCCGACCAGCCTTAGTAGAGGAATGGTGGGGAAGGCAGGAAAATGCGCGGGGTTTTCTACGGGCGCCTCGCCGGGAAGCGGACGATCTGTGCCTGTCTGGGTGTCTACCTGGGCTGCCATGCTCCAGTCCAGACCGCCCGGTCCGGACTGCTGCTGATGCTGACCCCACAAGGTCACCGGGGGAATGCTGGGAACCGGCGAGTAGGCGAGCATTGTCCTGCGAACGGCTCGCTGGACGAAGCTGAATACCCGGTCTGGGTTGCGGAAACGGATCTCTGCCTTGGCCGGGTGGACATTCACATCTACATCGCCGGGTTCGATTTCCAGGAAGATGGCCGCCAGAGGATAGCGACCGACCATTAATAAGGTGTGATACGCCTGGAGCAGAGCGGCAGTCAGGGCGGCGTTTTGAATCCAGCGCCCGTTGACGAAGAAAGTAATCTCCCTGCGGTTCGAGCGGGTGTACGTTGTCGGGCTGATAAACCCGGACAGGGCGCTCCCTTCCTCAGCGGCTTGGATCTCGAGCATCTGCTTGGCGAGCTCCACACCATACAGTGAGGCCAGGATCGCGCGCCGGTCGCCGTCTCCACTGGTCTGCAAGGTAGTGGAATTGCCATCGATCAGTTTGAACCGCACCTGTGGGTAGGCAAGCGCATAGCGGGTGAGCAGCGCGTCGATTGCCCGCCGTTCGGTGACATCCTGTTTGAGGAATTTGAGCCGGGCGGGGACGTTGTAGAAAAGATTCTCCACCCGCACCATTGTACCAACCGGCGCGCCGACAGGCTCAGCTTTCGAGATGGTGCCCCCTTCGACCCGCAACCGGGTTGCGGTGGCTGACTCCGCCCGGCGGGAGATGATCGTCAGCCGGGAGACCGATCCGATGGACGCAAGTGCTTCGCCGCGGAATCCGAGCGTGGCAATGCGGAACAGGTCAGCAGCGTTGACCAACTTCGAGGTCGCGTGCCGGGTGACTGCCAGGGGGAGTTCCTCGGTGGAGATGCCATGGCCGTCATCGATGACTTCGATGGCTGTGCGCCCGGCTTGCTCAATCGTAATGCTGACCGACTGCGTGCCGGCATCGAGGGCGTTCTCCACCAGTTCTTTGACTACGGATGCCGGCCGTTCCACGACTTCGCCAGCCGCGATCTGGGAGGCAATTTCTGGAGGCAGGATACGGATGGTCATGGGACAATTATAGCCTCGAAACTCCGTCCGCTATTCTGCATCAATCACCCTTATAATAAGCGCCATGCGTTTTTCAACCCTGTTCTTCGACCTGGATGACACTCTCTACCCGCCCGAAAGCGGTCTGTGGGCGCAGATCAGGCAGCGGATCAACCTATTCATGTACGACCGCATGGGTTTGCCATGGGACGAGATCGATGAGCTGCGCGAATGCCTTTTTAAAGAATACGGCACCACCCTGCGCGGTCTGCAGACCCTTTATTCCCTGGATATGGACGAGTACCTAGCCTACGTCCACGCTGTCCCCCTCGCTGGCGCGCTTCACCCGGACCCGGCATTGCGGGCGATGTTGGCCGGTCTTCCAGGGCGGAAGTTCATCTTTACCAACGCCGATACTGCCCATGCGGACCGGGTCCTGGCCGCGATGCAGTTGGAGGACATCTTCGAACAGACGATAGACATCAAAGCGATCGCCCCGTATTGCAAGCCAATGCCGGAGGCTTTCTCCATTGCCACACAGATCGCCGGTTCGCCGGACCCGGGATCCTGCCTGCTGATCGAGGACCAGGCCCGGATCACCCGGGCGGCGCGCCAGCTCGGTTGGACGACCATCCTGGCTTGGCGGAACGGTGCGGACCCGGATGCCGATGCAACCCTGCCCCGGTTGATCGACCTGCCCGAACTGATCGAAACGCTCTGACTCTTACATTCTTTTTACATAAAATTGCTACAATTTCATGTTTGCTTAAGGCAGATATGCTAAGATACCTGAATACTCTGCAAGGAGAACTTTTATGAAGAAAAATCCGCTCCGCACGATCCTGATCCTGTTCGTCGTTGCCATCCTGGTCGTCTGTGGTTTTGGCGGTGGTTTCGTTACCGGACAGATGGTCCCATTGGAGATATTCGATCTCCTGACCGAAACGCCCACCCCGACTCCTCCACCGTTGCCGACAAGCGTCCCCGGCACTCCTCCGCCTGACGCGGACGCTTTGCTGACGCCGTTTTGGGAAGCCTGGCAAATTGTCCATGATAACTATGTCGACCAGCCGATCGATGACGCATTACTCATCCAGGGCGCTATCCGCGGGATGGTGGATGCTCTGGGCGATGATTATTCGTTCTATATGGATCCCCAGCAGTATGAAGATGAACTGGCTTTCATGCAGGGTGAATACGAAGGCATCGGCGCCTGGGTGGACACTACCGGAGATTTCCTGACCGTTACCAGCCCCATCCCGGGTTCTCCAGCGGAACAGGCCGGGTTACGCCCCGGTGACCAGATCATCGCCGTAGATGGTGATGATGTCACCGGCGTGGATCCTGAAACCGTCCGCCAGCGGGTCCTCGGTCCGGAAGGGACGGCCGTCCACCTGACCATCGAGAGGGAGGGGGAAGAGGAACCCCTTGAGTTCGATATCGTCCGGGCGCGGATCGTCATCCCCAGTGTAGAGAGCGAGATGCTGGAGAATAATATCGGTTATATCCGGCTCTCCATTTTCGGGGAGAACACGGCGATGGATTTCCACACCCAGCTTCAAGAGTTGATTGCCCAGAACCCAAGTGGAATCATCCTTGACCTGCGCTACAACGGCGGTGGTTACCTGAGCGCGGCGGTCAGCGTGACATCCGAATTTCTCTCTGAAGGTGTTGCTTTGTATGAAGAGTATGGCGATGGTTCGCGGGACCCCCATCCTGTCACCCCCGGTGGAGTGGCACTAGATATCCCGGTCGTCGTCCTGGTGAATGAAGGTACCGCCTCAGCAGCCGAGATCGTCGCCGGCGCGATCCAAGACTACGAACGCGGCACGCTCCTCGGCGTGACCACCTTTGGTAAGGGTTCGGTCCAGACCTGGGTGCCGCTCTCCGGGCTCCAGGGCGCGGTGCGGGTCACGATCGCACGCTGGCTGACACCTAACGGGCATCTCATCCATGGCCAGGGGTTGACCCCGGATGTCATTGTCGAAATGACCCCGGAAGATTACGACAACGATGTCGACCCGCAATTGGACGCGGCGATCAACCTGTTGCTCAATCCCTGAGTGGAAGGGGCATACACCGATATTTTGGCTTGTGCGTATACATGTTTAGAGGTGAATGATGTTCCTTACTTTTGATTACCTGATCTATATGGTCCCGGCCATCATCCTGATGGCGATCACATCCTGGTACGTGAAGGCTGCCTATAACAAGTGGAGCCGCGTTCAGGCCAGTAGCCGGATGACCGGTTATCAGGCTGCCCAACGGCTGGTCGCTGCTGCCGGATTGTACGATGTCCAGATCAAGGGCATCAGCGGTAACCTTTCTGACCGCTATGATCCGCGCGACAACACCCTGTACCTGTCACGCGGCGTTGCCGATAGCCCCTCGGTGGCCGCTCTGGCAGTTGCCGCCCATGAACTTGGTCATGCCCAGCAAGACCGGGAGGGCTATCTCCTCTTGCGCCTTCGTTCGGCATTGGTCCCGATGGTGAATATCGGCTCGACCATGGGATGGGTATTCATTGTCCTCGGTATGCTCTTGCGCTGGGCTGACCTGGCCTGGCTGGGTGTTTTTGCCTTCGCGGGAGGCACGGTGTTTGCCCTGGCGACCTTACCGGTCGAGTTTAACGCCTCGGCGCGCGCCCGCCAACTGCTCGGCGATGCGGGGATCATCCGCGGCGAGGAAGAACAACGCGGTGTCCGCAATGTGCTCAACGCTGCTGCGCTGACCTATGTCGCCGGCTTGGTTACGGCGGTGTTGCAGTTGCTTTACTATGTCACCCTGGCAGGCGGTATCGGCCGCCGGCGCAGTTGACCCGACCCTACGGCGGCAGGGATATCCCTGCCGCCGTTCATTTTATACCCGCCAAATATGTATAACGATACCTCTCCGGCAGTATTCTGAACCGGGAGGTGCTTTGGTATAATCTCCAAAATGCGCAAAGTCATCATTGCCCTGGTCGTGCTAATTGCCATAGCTTTCCTCTATTTCAGCTTCTCGGAGTTGGAAAATGTAGCTGAGACGCTGAAACGCGGGGATATCCGTTTCCTCGGCCTGGCGTTCATCCTTGCATTGGTCTGGCTTTATAACATGGCAGTCACCCTGCGAGCCACGTACAGACTGGTGGGGTTGGAGGAAAGCATCCGCCACCTGGTGGTGGTGGTTGCCGCGGCAAACTTTGTCAATGTTGTTGCGCCCAGCGCTGGAATCGGTGGAATAGCGATCTTCCTGGACGCAGCCAAGCAGAGAGACCATTCGACGGGCCGGGTGACGGTTGCCGGTGCGTTGTTCATCCTGCTCGATTATGCTGCGTTCATCTGCATCCTTGCCCTCGGCTGGGTGGTATTGCTCCGCCGGAACAATCTCACGGTGGGGGAGATCACTGCCTCGATCATCCTTTTAGTGATTGCCTGCACGATGGCTTTTTTCATCTACCTTGGCTATCTCTCTGCTGACAGGATGGGCCGGGCCCTGGCCTGGTCGGCGCGGCTGATCAACGCAATCCTGCGTCCCTTCATTCACCGGGAACATATCCAGGTCCATCGCGCTCACCACTTTGCGGAGGAATTTTCAGAAGGGCTCAGCTCCATCAAGGGAAGGACCCACCAACTCGTCTGGCCTTTCTTGTTTTCCCTGAACAACAAGCTCTTGCTGATTTGCATCCTGGCTTTGTCTTTCCTGTCTTTTCATACACCGTTTACGATCGGCACGCTGGTCGGCGGGTTCAGCATCGGTTACCTGTTCGTGATCGTATCTCCCACGCCATCCGGGCTTGGTTTTGTCGAGGGGGCATTACCGGTGGCACTCCGGTCGCTTCGGGTCCCGTGGGAGGCGGCCGTGCTGGTGACTTTGGCTTACCGGGCTGCCACCTTCTGGTTCCCGCTCGGCGTCGGAGCGCTGGCCTTCCGCTTTTTGCAGCGGGCACCGAAAGAGTAACTGCCGATCCGGAGCATGGCGGTGAAACCCTGATGGGAGCTGAAAAATACCGAATGCGGATGAAGACTATCATTTCGTTCGTCACTTTGTTCATCCTCGGGGCAGCTGTCTTCTTCCTGCCGATTCGGGAAAGCGACACCCTGCGGTTGCGATATATCCTCGGGCTTTGGTTTTTTGCTGAAGCCGCTTACATGATGGTGCCGGGAGACAGGATCGCCACGCCGCTCTACCAATTGGTTGGAAGGTTCCATTCGTGGCGTGATCGGGTAGTCGCTGCTGTTGCCCTGGGAGCATACTTCGTCCTGTTATTTTTTGCTGTATATTTGATGATGAACCTTGTCTTCATCTTGGAGGTCAAGGTTGCCCTGGCAATCGGGATTGTCCTGATCACCTGGCTGGTGTATTACGGGATCTGCTTCTTATTTGGATCCGACGAACTTCGTGTAGCTGTGATCCCCAGGTTTGTGCGTCGCGGAATTGGCCAAGATCGAGAATAGATCCTGACCGGCAACACCCTCATTAAACATACTCCGGCAGATCATCGCCGGAGGTTGCGCGTCTTCCGAGGGGGCGGGTTCGATCTTATTCATTGTGCAGGGCAGCCACGACATCCACCTTTGCTGCCTGCCGGGACTCCTGTCCATTGGCAACGGGTTGGTGTACAATTTCCGGACATTGCATCAGGAGGTACGCGTTCATGGAACATCTTTTTACGGCTGAGAATGGCATTGCCCTGCTCACACTGACACTGCTCGAAGTTGTTCTGGGCATCGATAACATCGTATTCATCTCGATCCTCGCCGACCGGTTACCTCCCGCCCAGCAGGGGCGGGCCCGACGCCTTGGCTTGATGGTAGCAATGGTGACCCGCATCTTGCTCCTGCTCTCAATCAGTTGGGTCATTGGCCTGACCGCACCGCTGATCACGGTCTTTGATTTCCCCATCTCAGGGCGTGACCTGATCCTGCTCGGCGGGGGCCTGTTCTTATTGGCCAAAAGTACCCACGAGATCCATGCCAAGCTCGAAGGCC
This sequence comes from Chloroflexota bacterium, assembly GCA_043826785.1. Classification (GTDB taxonomy): domain Bacteria; phylum Chloroflexota; class Anaerolineae; order Anaerolineales; family Villigracilaceae; genus JBDRPT01. Next base: position 10,193 of record JBDRPT010000064.1, read on the forward strand.
AGCATGGGGGCAAGGCAGCGAAGGCGGCGGCGTCCTTTGCGGGTGTGATCATTCAGATTGGCCTGCTGGACATCGTTTTCTCCCTGGACTCGGTCATCACTGCGGTCGGCATGGCAAACGAACTGGTCGTGATGATCCTGGCGGTGATGCTCGCCGTTTTGGTGATGTTATTCGCCGCCGAACCGATCAGCAACTTCGTCAACCAGCATCCGACGGTCAAGATCCTGGCCCTTAGTTTCCTGCTGTTGATCGGCATGTCCCTGCTCGTCGAAGCCCTGCACCAGCATATTCCTAAAGGATATATCTACTTTGCGATGGGCTTCTCCATCTTTGTCGAGATGCTCAACCTGCGCCTGCGTCCGCAACCGGGCGAGCCGGTTCAGCTCCACTCGGCGTATCTCCCGGTAGCGCGTCCGGTCCAGCAAAAGCCGGGGCCAGCAGTCAAAAAACCCCGGAAATAGGACCCTCACCAGCGCCGTGCCCCTTGATTCTTTACTCGACTTCTGGCGTTCGGATCCTGCGACCGCAGACAATATCACCACCTGGCGGACCTTGCCGGCGCGCCCGCCCGATCTCCGCCCCCTGCCTGCCGGACTACTGGACGCTCTGTCAGAAAGCCTGCGCAGGCAGGGGATCGAGTCGTTGTACAGCCATCAGGCTGATGCCTGGGACGTGATCCGCAGCGGACGGAACCTGGTCCTGGCGACCGGCACGGCCAGCGGCAAGACCCTGGCATTCAACCTGCCCGTCCTGGCTGGGCTGATCGAAAACCCGCAAGCCCGGGCGCTCTACCTGTACCCGACCAAGGCCCTGGCTCAGGACCAGCTCAACGGGCTCAAGCTATTCCAGGTCGGCGTTCACAAGCTTGGGTCAGCTATCTACGATGGGGATACCCCACAACGAGACCGCAAGGCCATCCGTGAGCGGGCGCGTATCCTGCTCTCTAACCCGGATATGCTCCATACCGGCATCCTGCCGCATCATACCAATTGGGCGGATTTCTTCCGCGGGCTGGAATTCATTGTCATCGATGAGCAGCATACCTACCGGGGTGTATTCGGTTCTCATGTTGCCAATGTGCTCCGCCGGCTGAAACGGGTGGCTGCCTTCTACGGCGCTGCCCCTCAGTTCATCCTGACCTCAGCAACGATCGGCAACCCGGCGGAGCTGGCCGAACGGCTGATCGAGGCCCCGGTGACTTTGATAGACCAGGACGGCTCTGGATTGGGCGTACGCCATTTCCTGATCTACAACCCGCCGGTCGTGGAACCATCCCTTGGACTGCGGGTATCCAGCACACAGGAAGCACTGCGCCTGGCGGGGGATGTGCTCGCCAGGGGGATCCAGGCGGTTGCTTTTGTGCGCACCCGCCGGGGGGTCGAGATTTTACTAACCTATCTCCAGGGCGAGCAGCGCAACCATACTGCCGCTATCCGCGGATATCGAAGCGGGTATTTGCCATCCCTCCGGCGGGAGATCGAGACCGGTTTGCGTGAAGGGACCGTCCGCCTGGTCGTTGCCACCAACGCCCTCGAATTGGGTATTGATATCGGCGGCCTGGGGGTTGCCCTGTTGGTCGGGTTCCCGGGCACGATCGCCTCGACCTGGCAGCAAGTCGGACGCGCCGGTCGCGGCGATGACCCGGCCGCGGCGGTGCTGATCGCCTCCGCAAACCCACTTGACCAGTTCCTGGCCCATCACCCTGATTATTTCTTCGGCCGCTCCCCTGAGCAGGGTCTGGTCAATCCCGACCACCTGCTTATCCTGCTCAATCACCTGCGCTGCGCAATGTTTGAACTGCCGTTCGGTAAGGGCGATGGATTTGGAGGCCTGCCGGCTGAGCAGGTGGAGGAGTTCCTCCAATTCCTGATCAGCGACCAGCAGGCCCATCTCTCGGAAGGCAAATTCTACTGGATGGCCGATGCCTACCCGGCGGCCGCGGTCAGCTTGCGTTCGGCCTCCCCAAGCCGGGTCGTGCTCCAGGTCCAGGCAGAGGGTCTGCCGCGGGTCCTTGGCGAGATCGACATTGAGTCGGCCGTCTGGATGGTCCACCCGCGGGCCGTCTACCTCCACGAAGGACAGCAGTATTACGTCCAGGATCTCGACCTGGAGCGGAGAGTGGCGACGGTCATCCCGGTCGGCCTGGATTATTTCACCGAACCGCTGCGCGAAGCCAGCCTGGAGGTTGAATCGGTCACCGACCAAGAATCTGCGCGCGGCGGTCAGAAGGCCTGGGGCGTACTGCTCGTGACCACGCGCGTCACCGGATTCCGCAAGCGTTCCTGGCTCGGACGCGAGAACCTTGGCCAGGAACCACTCGACCTGCCGCATACCACCCTGCAGACCACCGGCTATTGGCTGACACTGTCCCCGGAGACCATCCAGGCCCTCAGCCAGGAAGGCCTGTGGACCAATGCTCCCAACGACTACGGGCCCGAGTGGCAGCAGATTCGGAACCGGGTCAGGGTGCGCGACGGGAAACGGTGCCAGGCGTGCGGCGCTTCGGAGCAGGGACGGCAGCATGCGGTCCACCACCGCATCCCGCTCCGGGCGTTCCGCGCTGAGGATGGAAAAATCCTGCGCGACCAGGCCAACCGCCCGGAAAACCTGGTGACCTTGTGCCACGAGTGCCACCAACAGGTCGAAGCGAACGTGCGCGTCCGCTCGGGGTTGGCCGGGCTGGCCTATGTGCTCGGCCAATTGGCCCCGCTCTTCCTGATGTGTGATAGCGGTGACCTGGGAGTCCATTCTGACCCGCAGGCCGATTTCGCCGGCGGGGCTCCTGCCGTGGTGCTCTACGACCTGATTCCGGCCGGTATCGGCTTCAGCCAGAGATTGTACGAACTCCACGCTGAGCTTCTGAGCCGGGCTTTGGAGTTGGTCTTGGCATGTCCCTGCGGGGACGGTTGTCCGTCTTGCGTCGGCCCGGCGGGAGAGAACGGGGTAGGGGGAAAACAGGAAACACTGGCGATAATCCATGCGTTGGTAAAAGAGTGACAGTCACCATTGGGGTGACTGTCACAATGATCTGCGCGTAGCTATATTTGGGTTAGCGGTTCACGCATTGACCTCCCGTGGTGGTTTGATAGCGGTCCCAGCGGCAGGCCGGGATGGCGCTGCATGAATATACATCGGTGTACTGGGCACAGTTGACGGCCTGCGCTGGCCCAGTGGTTGGCTCTTCCGTGGACGGTGGCTCGGCGTCGACCACCGGTAGCCGGCTGGTATCCCCCTCGACGTCGACCTGCTCGCCCCATACCCAGCATCTTATCCCGCGATTTGGGCTGAGGATATAAAACCAGTCATTGGCCTGATTGCGGCCTTCGATAGGGGCGGAAATTCCTTCCATGAAGGCGTCGTAGATCTCGTAAGCCGGGCCCGGACCGGAACGGCAGTTAAGGTCCAGTTTTGCTATGGCCATTGGAGCAGGGGAAGAGGCGTCAGGCGGGCAATCGGTCTCGGGCAGCACGGCCCGGAAGGACCAGATTTCTGAGAAGGGCTCTTCCGGTGGACCGTTCGGGTCGGTCTTCACTCGCCAGTAGTAAGTCGTGCAATGCTCAAGAGGTATCTCGTCGCCCGGGATCGGGTAGCGGGATTGCAGGATCGGGATCCGGTGCAGGTAGGTGGCAAAGGTTGGGTCGTCGGAGATCTGCAGTTCGAATAATCCGTTGACCAGGCAGGGCGTTGGATCATCCCAGTAGAAGAAAACGTCGGCTGTCAGGTCGTTGATCACAGTTCCGTCCGCCGGACTCTGCAGGTTGACCGACAGCATCGTCTCGTTCGTGCAGACCGGGCCGGTGAAGAAATAGCCATGGGCGTTGGGACCGTCGACGTCCGGACCAGGCCCGGTCTCCAAGCCAGCGTGGATCCACCAGTCGTAGGTGTTTCCCGACTCCAGCGGAAGGAATGGCCAGGGCGCGCTCCAGGGTCCGGGTATTGGGGCGGAGTCGAAATTCACAATGACGGTCGCCCCCGGGGTGGCAGGCTCGACCCCGGTCCAGACGAAGGCTTCGAAGAAATCCGGCGCGCAGTCCGTGCTGGGATAACCCCAGTTCAGGTAGAGCATTACGGTGGGATCGACGATTGCCGTCTCGCCGGTGGGAGACAGGTCGATGGGTGCCTGGAGCTCTCCGGGTTCGCAGCGTGGCAGCGGAGTTGGCGTTGGCAAGTCGCATGAACTCAGCAACAGGATAACCACTGTGATCAGCCCCCAGGTGACGATAGCGTGCTTCTTTATGTTCTCTCCTTATTTTTATGGCGATTGTGGAAGGAAAGCTGCGGTGATGCGACGAGTCCTTTCCCGGGCAGGATTTTCTTGTTAAATTATAGTGTTTTCGGCCCGGGGATACAATCCACTAAAAGGGGGACTCTGAATGATATTCAGCGAACAAAGGCGGAGGGTCAACCCCCGCCCGGGTCGCTCTCAGCGCTCTCGCTGCGCTCCTTCCGCCGGGCCAGCAGGCGGCGGATACGGGTGTGGCGTTCGCGGGTCAGCGGGTAGAATGCGGCCAGGGCCATGGCGCCCAGCAGGAGGAGCAGGCCCATCGGTCCGACCAGGAAGCGGATCACGGCCAGGGCGCTGGCGGGTTGCATAAAGTTGATCGCTCCATCCGGAGGGGTCTGGTAGCCAGCCAAACCCAACATCTGCAGTGCCAGGAAGAAGGCCACCGCCCCGCTGATCTTGCGGAAGAAATTCTTAATCCCGTAGTAGATGCCCTCCTGACGGCGGCGGGTGATCAGCTCGTCCCACTCGATCACATCGGGGAAGATCGCCTCGGGCAGGACGTAACCGGTGGCCAGCCCCAGGCCGGCGAAGGCGGCGATCCCCAGTATCAGGTCGGTCTGCCCCGGTTGCACGAACACCAGGGCCAGGTAGGCCAGCAGCCAGGGGATGACTCCGATCAGGTAGGTGGCCCGTTTGCTCAGGCGGGTGGCGAGCCAGCCCCAGAAGGGGATCGCCAGGATGGCGGTCAGGATCAGCAGGCCGAGCACGCCCGATTCCAGGCTCAATTCCAATCCAAAGATGTGAACGCTGGCGGTCAGGTCGCCCCGGGCGATCCAGTAGAGCAGGTAGTAGGGGATGACCAGGGCCACCAGGTCGGCAGCCATCCAGTTGAGCATGTTCAGGGATGCGGCGAAGCGGAAGGGGATGTTGGCCCAGGCTGTGCGCATGGCCGCCCGGAAGTCGAGCGGCGCTTCGGCGGGTTTTTCATCACTGCCGTCCTTGATGGTGAAGAAGATGAGCAGCAGCGGCGGGACGGCGATCGCGCCGAACATGCCCGAGACGATCAGATAACCCTGTTGCTGGGAGAGACCGTTCAGCAGGGCGGCGTCGACGATCGACGGGGCAGCCAGGGCGGTGGTCAGCGAACCTGCCAACTGGAAGAACATGCGGTAACTGGCCAGGGAGGTACGCTCGTCGTAGTCAGGCGTAAGCTCGGGGGTCATGGCAGTGTAAGGGACTGCGACCAGGGTGCCGAGCGTGTCGCTGAGCATGAAGGCCAGGGTTACGTAGGCGGCCAGGGCGAGTTGGCTCTCCCAGGGCGGAGACCACCAAAGAATGACGAAGCTCAGCGCGAAGGGGATCGTGAACCAGAGCAGGAACGGTCGCCGGCGACCCCAGCGCGAGCGCACCCGGTCGCTGAGCATCCCGACCAGTGGGTCGTTGAGGGCATCCCAGAAGATGCCCACCAGGGCGCCGAGCGAAGCCAGGCGCGGGTCCAGGCCGACCACATCGGTCAGGAAGATGGCGTAGAATATCTGGCGCAGCATGCCGAAGCCTGCCAGGCCGTAGGTCCCGGAGCCGTAGACGAGTTTCTTCCAGGTGGGGAGGCGCTTTTCCATGCTTGTTCGCTGTGGATTGAATCTTACTCGAAAAATGGCATTTCTTATCGGCAATCTGGAGCGTCTTACCGTATAATGACCGTCTATGTTGAATGGCAAAAAGGGTTCTCTGGCGGATAAACTCAAATCGCTAGGTGTCAAAGTTGGCGCTGCGGACCTCGGGCAAGGGCGGATAAAACCCGGTGAGGGGATGCCCATCCAGAGTGTCGTGGCGGGTCGCTTCATCGAGACACGCCGTGGTGAGACGTTCGTCTGCGAGCAAGCCTGGGATGCTGGCTACCGTCATGGGGAGGCGCCTCTGCCGCTCTCGGTCCCGCTGGAGATTGTCGCCGCCTGTGCGCAGGAACCGCGCCTGGCGGAAATCCCGGTCGAGGAGCTGGCATTCCTGGATACCGAGACCTCCGGCCTGGCAGGGGGGACCGGCACCTACGCGTTCATGGTCGGCGTGGGCCGCTTCTCCGGGGAGACATTTCATACCTCGATCTACTTCATGCGTGACCCGTCCGAGGAGCCGGCATTACTGGAAGGCCTGGCCGATTTCCTGGCCCCATGCCAGGCGTTGGTTACCTTTAACGGTAAGGCCTTCGACGCGCCGTTATTACGCACCCGTTATACGCTTCACAGCATACCGGTCCCGTTCCGGGATTATGCCCATCTGGATATGCTGCCCCTGGTTCGGCGCCTGTGGCGCGACCGGTTGCCCTCGCGGGCTTTGAAATACCTGGAAGAGAATGTGCTCATGGCTCCGCGCACTGCTGAGGAAGTACCCGGGTACGAAATCCCATACCTCTATTTCGACTATTTGCGCAGCGGCGATGCCTCGCCCCTCAAGGGTGTTTTCTATCATAACGCCATGGACATCGTCGCCCTGGCAGCATTGACCAGTCATGTGGCTGCCGTCCTGCACGACCCGTTCGAAGGACACGTCCAACACGGGCTGGACTTCGTCGCCCTGGCCAAGCTCTTCGAAAGCCTCGGGCGCTGGGAGCAGGCAGCCCGTCTCTATGAAACCGGATTGGAAGCCGAACTGGAAGAGCCGGATTTCTGGTCGGCTGTGCAACGCCTGTCGGCCCTGCAGCGTCGCCGCGGTGACCTGGAGACGGCTGTCGGGCTGTGGGAACAGGCCGCAGCCCGGGGGCATGTCTACGCCCACGTCGAACTGGCCAAATACCATGAGCACCGCCAGCGCGACTACACAACCGCCCTGCTTTGGACCAAACAGGCGATCGAACTGGTTGGGGAGCAGGATCTCCCCAAATATGTGTATGCTCATTGGATGGATGAGTTGAACCATCGCAAGGAAAGGCTGGAAAAGAAGGCTGGTCAATGTTGACCTGCATCCTCTCGCCCAGTGCAACACTTATGCCGGCTCGGATGGGGAGGTCTTGACCGACAGCGACGACTGTTTTTGATGTGTGGGGCTTGAATCTGGATAATAATCACAGGACATCTGCCTCACTTTGCTTGCCAGGGGGGGACTTTATGGCATAATTGACGGTTGCGGCAATTTTCTGCCCAGCCGGTGCACCTTGCCGGTCCACATGGAAGACACAATGGCCAAGATTTCACATAAACTCACCAATTCCTTTGAAGGTGCCCTGGCAGGGGGCGGCGACCCGGCGACCTCACCCCTGTATGTCTTCGGGCCGTTCCTGCGGCTGATCGTTGTCTCGGTCGGCGGTGTGGTCGTTGCCGAGGTAACCTTCGGCGCCTCGGTCTGGATGGTGGTGCTGACCATCGCGGTTGTCTCGGCGATCTACCGGCTGGTGATGCGCTGGGTGACCGACGGCTCCGGCGGTTCCGGGTTGAGCGAAGAGGAATTCGGCGGCTGGGCGGTCAAGGTCAATGCAGCGGTCACTTTCATCGAATACACGTTGACCTTCCTGGTGAGCATGGCGGCCATGGTCACGTTCATCGCCGACCGTCTCCCGGTGCTGAACGAACTCTTCCTAGGGATTCCATACCGCAGATTTATCGCCATCGCCTTGAGCGTGCTTACCGGCTGGCTGGTCAACCGGGGCCCCAAGATGGCGGCGCGCACTTTCGGCCCGGCAACGGCCGGCGTCCTGGTTTTACTCTGGGGAATGGTCGTCGCCGCCATCTGGAATGCGGGCGGGATCGTCCTGCCGCGCCTGGACCTGGCTGCGTTTAAACCAGAATACCTGCATTTCACGATCGGCGGGTACGTGCGCATCCTGGCGGTGATGACCGGGATCGAAGTCTTCGCCAACCTTGTGGCTGCCTACCAGGGTACACCCGCCGAGAAAAGCAAAAAAGCCTTCTCCAGCTTGCTGATCATCATGGGTACCACGGCTGTCACCATGTTGATCGTCGGCCCGGCGATCCTGCAGTTTTCGGACCCGGCCAACGGACAGGTCTCGGTCTTCACCCAGACGATGGATGCCTTGCTGCCCGACCCGCTGCCATATATCGGGACGCTGGTGGGGGTTGCCGTGTTGATGTCCGCTTCAGCGGCCAGCGCCCAGGGGTTGCAGAATCTGGCTCTGGGACTTAAGGAAAGGCGCTACATCCCACCCATCTTCGGGCAGCCGAACCGTTTTGAAGTCGCCGACAAACCGGTCTGGTTGGAAGTTGCGATCGTCAGCGTCTGCTTCCTGTTCTTTGGCACCCACGAAGAAACCTACCTGGCGATCTATGCAGCCGGGGTATTCATCCTGTTGAGCATGACCGGCTGGGCGGTCCTGAAAAGACTGTCCCGGGAGGTGCGCCAGGAATTCAAACTCGGTAAAGCAGCGATGATCGCCGGGGCGTTCATCGCCGCAGTGCTGACGACGGGGGCCACCGTGACAATCTTTTTCGAGCGCTTCCTTGAAGGGGCATGGACCTATTTCCTGTTCATCCCCCTGCTTTATCTCCCATTCACTTTGTCCCGGAACCGTTTCGGCGCTCCCTCGCCGGAGATGGATCGCCTGGGTCTGCTCGATACAACCCAACTGGCCGGGTTTGGCTTCGGCCAGGTTGCCACCATCAAGGCCGAGCCGGGCCGCATCCTGCCCCGGCGGACGGTTGAGTTGACCTGGCAGCCCGCCCCAAAGAAACAGAGCCATTGGCGGGAGCAGCGGGTGCTGGTGAAGAGTATCGTTGTTCTCCTGGATGGATCGGAGTTTGCCGCCCAGGCGCTCCCGCTGGCAAAAGCCTTCGTACAATCCAGCGGCGGCCGGCTGACCCTGCTCTCGTCGCTCAAAGACAACACCCAGGCCTTGAGAGAACAGTACCCTGCTGCCCTCGTCGAGCGCGAGGCGTACCTTCAGGCATTGGTCTCTGATTTGGAGTTGGATGGGGTCGAGGCCTCCTACACGGTCCGGCTTGGTTTCATCGCCGATGTCACCCGGGATTTGATCGCAGCGAACGGGGTCGACCTGGTCATCACCTCGACACGCGGCAAGTCGGGCAAGCAGCACTGGCTGTCCGGAGGCATCTCGCGCAAGTTGGTTCAGAATATCGATGTGCCCATCCTGTTGATCAACCTGCCAGAGAGCGGTGTGATGCCCGGGCCGGGGGTGAAGCGCATCCTCGTTGCCCTGGACGGCTCCATTTATTCCGAGAGTGTCCTGCCATACGCGCGCGCCTTCGCACAAGCCCTGGCGTGTGAACTGGTCTTGATGACCGTCCCGGCGGTGCCCGAGACCGAGAGTTACCGCGCCGCGGACGACTTCGTCGAGACCCTGCGAGCCAAAGCGGTCGCCAACATGCAAAAGTTCCTCGAAGCGATTGCCCGGTCCCTGCGTGAGGACGGTCTGGACGTGCGCACTATCGTGACCGGGTCGATGCCGGCGCGCACCATCGTCGAGGTCGCTGAACAGGAGCAGGCGGATATGGTCATGATCACTTCGCGCGGTCGCGGCAGCCTGGACTACATCCTGATCGGTAGTGTCGCCCAGCAGGTGGTGGCGAATACCCAGATGCCGGTATTCATTATGCCCATCCATGGCCGTAAAGAACCCTCCTGGGCAAACGACCATTCCTGAACGTTCAAAGCTGTCATTGTGAACATCGTTGTTTTCCGGCCCGCGAGAATCCACGGTCGGAAGGCACAAGGTGGGCTGCATTCCCCGAGGATCTACTGCTTCTTGCGTAAATGTCTGAACTGAAACAGCCCGAAAGCAGGTGGAAACGACAACCTGGGATCAAATATTTTCGCAGTACCCTGTGATTTTCCTGTTTTCATATGTCTTGTGGTAGTGAGGTCAACATGCCAAGGAAACATTCTGCCAGAAAAGCCCGCAGCCAGCATCGCCGGAAACCCTTCCCGGTTTTCTGGGGGCTGGTCGCTGCGGGTGTTGTCGTCGTCTTGATTGTCGTCATCATCATCCTGCAAGCGCCCGAGGCCAGCCCCCGTAGGATCAGCGTGGAGGAGGCCTACCGCCTCTATCAGCAGGGGGCCTTCTTCCTGGATGTGCGCGAACAGTACGAATGGGACGCATTCCACATCCCCAACACTACCCTCATCCCCAGAGGTGAGTTGAGCGCCCGCCTGGACGAAATCCCGCGCGGCCGGCCGATCGTCGTGGTCTGCCGGACGGGCAACCGCAGCCAGGAGGGGCGCGGCATCCTCCTGCGGGCCGGCTTCGAGGATGTCACCAGCATGGCCGGGGGGGTCACCCAGTGGCAGGCGCTGGGCTATCCGGTCGTCAGCGGACCCTGAGATCGAGTGTCCATGCTGAGACGGGCCGCGTTATCGAGCCTCGCCCTGATTGCCCTTCTGGGCGCATGTGGCGGACCTATTCCTGAACCGGACTCCGGCCTGCCGCGTGTCCTGGCAGTCGAGTCCTTCCTGGCGGATATCGCCCAGAACGTGGCCGGTGACCGCCTTGATGTGGATATCCTGCTCCCGCTGGGCGCCGACCCGCACAGCTACCAGGCGAGCCCTCGGGACGTTGTCCGCATCGCCTCCAGCGACGTGCTCATCCTGAATGGAGCCCACTTCGAAGAGTTCCTCGAGCCGATCCTGGAAAATACCCCGGCAGGCCAGGTAATCATCACTGCCTCGACCGGCCTGACCCCGCGCCAGGACCCGGACGGCGACCACCCCGGCGGGGATCCACACTTCTGGCTCGACCCGATCCTGGTCGTCAGCTACGTCGAAAATATCCGCGCTGGCCTGACCGAGGCGGACCCGGCCGGTGAGCCGGTCTATCGCGCCAATGCAGAAACCTACATTACCGCATTACAAGCCCTCGACCTATGGATCCAGGAAATGGTGGCGACCGTCCCGGTGGAACGACGTTTGCTGGTGACCAACCATGAGAGCCTGGGTTATTTTGCCGGGCGCTATGGTTTCACCATCGTCGGGGCGGTCATCCCCAGCTTCAGCAGCGGGGCATCGCCCACGGCGCAGGAGCTGGCCGGGCTGATCGAGCAGATCCGCTCCAGCGGCGCCACCGCCATCTTCCTGGAGACCGGCGCCAACCCGGACCTGGCCCGCCAGGTCGCCGCGGAGACCGGCATCCGGGTGGTCACAGACATTCACACACACACGCTCTCCGCGCCCAGCGGCCCGGCGCCGTCCTACCTTGAGATGATGCGTTACAATGTGTCGTTGATCGTGACGACCCTGCAACCCTGACCTCCTGGCGCCTGCCCGAGAAAAAGAATCCATGCAAAAAGCCTTCACCACTGAGCCTGCCCGGCTGGACATCAAGAATGTCTCGGCCGGCTACAACGCGACTATGGCGCTGCGTGAGCTGACCTTCCAGGTGCCGCACGGCGCCCGGGTCGCCATCGTCGGCCCGAACGGGGCAGGGAAATCGACCCTGTTCAAGGTTCTGGTCGGTCTGCTGCCCCTGGCGGAAGGCGAGATCCTCATCCATGGCTCGCCACTTGGCCATCACCAGGACTGCGTCGCCTACCTGCCGCAACGTGAGGATGTCGATTGGCGTTTCCCGGTCACGGTCATGGACGTCGTCCTGATGGGCCGCTACGGGCGCTTGAAGTGGCTCGCCCGGCCCACCCGGGCAGACCGGGCGGTTGCCTCCCACTCGCTGGCCCAGATGGGGATCGCCGAGCTGGCAGACCGGCCGATCGGCGACCTCTCGGGAGGGCAGCAGCAACGCGTCTTCCTCGCCCGGGCGCTGGCCCAGGAACCGCACATCTTTCTGATGGACGAACCGTTCACCGGCGTGGACGCCACCACCCAGGAGGCGACCCTCTTGCTCCTCGACCACTTGCATGAGCGTCAGGTGACCGTGCTCATCTCGACCCATGACCTGAACCTGGCCAGCACCCGCTTCAGCACGGTCTTATTGCTCAACCGGCGCCTGATTGCCTATGGTGCCCCGGGCGAGGTGCTGCGCCAGGAGAACCTGGCCCGCGCTTTTGGAAGTTCCCTGCTGGTCACTCAAGACGGCACAATCCTGGTGGATGACTGCTGCCCGCCGGGTGAGGACAATGATCACGGAGGGCAGGCCGGATGATGACCTGGTTGCTCGAACCGCTCCAGTACGAGTTCATGCTGCGTGGTTTGATCGCGGCGGTGGTCGTGGGTGTGCTGTGCTCGGTGATGGGCACCTATGTCGTCCTGCGCGGCATGGCTTTCCTCGGAGATGCCATGGCGCACGCCATCCTGCCCGGGGTTGCCATCGCCTACCTGCTGCAAGGCAACCTGTTCGTTGGGGCGCTGGTGGCCGCGGTGGTGATCGCCATCAGCATCGGCTTCTTCTCCCGAGGCGGCGCGCTGCGCGAGGACACTGCCATCGGCATCCTGTTTGCCGCGGCGCTCTCGCTCGGTGTGGCCCTGATCAGCTCGATCCAGACCTATGCCGTGGACCTGACCCACATCCTCTTTGGGAACCTGCTCGGGGTCAGCCGGGCCGACCTGTGGCTGACCGCCGGCCTGGGGGTATTGATCCTGGGCGCGGTGGCGGCCTGCTACAAGCAGTTCCTGGTCATCTCCTTCGACCCGGTCCTGGCGGCGACCCTGCGCCTGCCGGCTGAGCCGCTCCGTTACCTGATGCTCGTCCTGCTGGCGCTGACCGTGGTCGTCTCCCTTCAGACGGTCGGTGTGGGGCTCTCCGCCGCCCTGCTGGTGACCCCGGCCGCGACCGCATCGCTGTTGACCCGCCGCCTGTGGCCGATGATGTTCGTCTCCGCTGTCCTGGGAGCCTTCTCGGGGCTGGCCGGGCTCTACCTGAGTTATTATCTCAATATCGTCTCCGGCTCGGCCATCGTGCTGACCGCCACGGCCATCTTCCTGCTTGTCTTCCTATTCCATCCCGATAAAGGTCTGCTCAGGAAGCATCATCCATGAAGCCATCGCCGCTGCGTTCATTACTTTCCAGCCTTGCCCTGTGCCTGGCCGTCCTGCTGGCTGCCTGTGGGACTCCCCCTCCCGCCGTCCCGACCGCATTCATCGTCACGGTCACGCCGGACGCGCTGGCTCAGCCGACCGGCACTCCATTCCAACCCGCTGACCTGATGCCTGCATCCAGCCCGCTGCCCACCCTCGCGCCGACCTTGCCGCCGGCAGCGACTGCCACCCAGGCACCCACGGCAGCCCCCCTGCCGACCCTCCCGCCACCGCCTGGGGAGCGGGCCGGGTACCGGCTGGATGTCACCCTGAACTACCCGGCCCATTGGGTTAGCGTGGATGAGACGATCGTCTATCCCAACCAGACCGGACAGGCGTTGACCGCCCTGGTGCTGGCCGTCGAGCCGAACCGCTGGGAGAGCTGCTTTACCCTGATCGCCATCACAGTCAACGACCTGCCGGTCGCGAATCACATCCTGACCGGTATCCGCCTGGACTTGCCCCTGCCTGCCACGCTCGAACCGGGCCAGTCTGCCACGCTCAGGATCCACTACACACTTTACCTGCCGCCGACCAGCGGGGACAATATCTTCGGGTACAACAACGCCCAGGTCAACCTGGTCAACTGGTACCCGTTTGTCGTGCCGTATGATCCGGCCAGGGGCTGGCTGTTACACCAGCCCACGGAAGTGGGCGAGCACCTGGTCTACGATGTAGCTGACTTCGATGTCACCTTGCGCCAGTCCGAGCCGGCCTTGCCGCTGGTCGTCGCCGCCAGCGCCCCGCAGGAGCAGGGGGAAAATGGCTGGCGATACCGCTTCGAACGGGCGCGCACCTTTGCCCTCTCCGCCAGCACCCAGTACCAGGTCTCGAGCATGACCATCGGCGCGGTGACGGTGAACAGCTACTACTTCGCCGGCCACGGGCGCGCCGGCGAGGCGACCATGCGCTCGGTGGCCCAGTCACTGGTCACCTACAGCGAGCGCTTTGCGCCCTACCACCACACCAGCCTGAGTATTGTCGAGGCCTACTTCCCAGACGGGATGGAGTATGACGGCCTGTTCTTCCTGGCCAGGTCCTTCTATGACAATTACGATGGCACGATGCAGAACAACCTGACCACGATCGGGGTCCACGAGGCGGCCCACCAGTGGTGGTTCGGGCTGGTCGGCAACAACCAGGCCCTCGAGCCTTGGCTGGACGAGGCCCTGTGCACCTATTCCGAGCGCATCTTCTACGAGAGCAATTATCCCCACCTGGTCTACTGGTGGTGGGGCTTCCGGGTCAACTCCTGGGAGCCGTCCGGCTGGGTGGATACCGACATCTATTCCGGTTTGAGTTTCCGCCCGTACACTAATGCGGCATACCTGCGCGGGGCGCGCTTCCTGCAGGCGCTGCGCGACCGGATCGGCGACGAGGCCTTCAACGCCTTCCTGCGCGAGTACACCCGCCAGATGGCCTACCGCCAGTCCACCTCGGCGGACTTCTTCCGCATCCTGCGCGAACAGACCAGCGTAAATTTTGCCGACATCGTCACCAGTTATTTTCGTGATTCGAATCGCTGACCTCCCCGAGCAGGCGAGATCGGCGGGGTGGAAAATAAATGTCATCATCTGTAGATCCGAAAGAGACGCAAGGCCTAGCCCTGGATCCAATTCTCCACTAGACTGATGTAAAATTAGATATTCCACAAGGAGAACCTGCATGGCAAGAAATTCGAAACCCAACGGCGCGACGCTCGGAATCGAGAACGAGTTATGGGAAGCCGCGGATAAACTGCGCGGGCATCTCGACGCGGCGGAATATAAGTCGGTGGTGTTGGGGTTGATCTTCCTCAAGTATGTATCCGATATGTTCGAGCAGGTGCGGGAGCGGGTGGAGCAGGAAGCGGCGGATGATCCAGAGGACAGGGATGTCTATTTGGCGGAACGCGTCTTTTGGGTCCCGAAAGAGGCGCGCTGGAAAATCCTGCAGGATAACGCCAAGCAGGAGTCCATCGGCAATTTGATCGACGCGGCGATGGAGTCCATCGAAAAGGATAACCCGACGCTCAAAGGGATGCTGCCAGGTAATTACGGACGTGCCACGCTGGACAAGCGGCGGCTCGGCGACCTGGTGGATATGGTCAGCAACAAGATCAATTTCGCGGACGAGGAAAGCCGCAAACAGGATACGCTAGGGAGGGTGTACGAATACTTCCTTTCGCGGTTCGCCAGCCAGGAAGGTCGCAAGGGCGGTGAATTTTGGACACCGCGTTCGGTTGTACGGGTACTAGTTGAGATGCTTTCCCCTTACAAGGGACGAGTGTTCGACCCATGTTGCGGATCGGGCGGGATGTTCGTGCAGAGCGAAAAGTTCGTCGAGGCGCACGGCGGGAAGATCGGCGACCTTTCGGTGTACGGGCAGGAATCCAACCCCAACACGTTCAAACTGGCGAAGATGAACCTTGCCATTCGCGGCATCGAAGGCGACTTGGGCAAAGTGCCTGAAGACTCATTCCACCATGACCAGCATCCCGATCTGAAAGCGGACTACGTCCTTGCCAACCCACCCTTCAACATGAGCGATTGGGGCGGCGACTCATTGCGCGAGGACAAACGCTGGAAATATGGCAAACCGCCTGTGGGCAATGCCAACTTTGCGTGGGTGCAGCATTTCATCCATCATCTTTCGCCGAATGGCACGGCGGGATTCGTGCTGGCGAACGGGAGCATGTCGAGCAACACCTCGGGCGAAGGCGAGATCCGCAAAGCCATCATCGAAGATGACCTGGTGGATTGCATGGTCGCCCTGCCTGGTCAGTTGTTTTACAGCACGCAAATCCCGGTGTGTTTGTGGTTTTTGACGCGCAATAAAAATGCGCGAGTAGGGGCTGTAAGGGCAGTTCATGAACTGCCCTTACGAGAACGAGACCGACGCGGGGAGACGTTATTCATCGACGCGCGTAAATCGGGAACGTTGACCGACCGCGTCCATCGCGACCTTTCGGAGGAAGACATCGCCCACATTGCGGATACCTATCATGCGTGGAAAAATGGCACGGTAGGGGCGATTCATGAATCGCCCCTACCGCCGTATGCGGATGTGGCGGGCTTTTGCAAATCTGTTACCATCGAAGAAATCCGCGCGCAGGGATATGTGCTGACACCTGGGCGGTTTGTGGGTGCGGCGGAACTCGAAGAAGACGATGAACCCTTTGAACAAAAGATGAGGCGCTTGACGAAGGAATTGGAAGCGCAGTTTGAAGAGAGTGAGAAGGTAGAAAAAGCAATTCGCCAGAATTTGAAAAAACTTGCGACTACAAAATGAACAATTGGGAAACTATTAGTTTTGAAAATGCCCCTCTTGAAATAATAGATGGGGACAGAGGAGTAAATTATCCCAAGCAGTCAGATTTTATGGCTAGCGGGTATTGCCTATTTCTCAACGCAGGAAATGTTACCGAATTTGGATTTGACTTTTCAGATTGTAGTTTTATTAACGAAGCAAAAGACAATAAATTGCGTAAAGGAAAGCTGGCGCGGCACGACATCGTCCTAACGACAAGAGGTACTGTTGGCAATTTAGCATATTATGACGACAGAATTCCTTTTGAAAATATCCGATTAAATTCTGGAATGGTTATTATCCGACCAAACAAGGAAAGAATATTTCCACGTTATCTTTACTTTTTGTTGAAGTCAAGTATCTTTAGTGAACAAGTAAGCGCGTTTACGACTGGTAGCGCCCAACCCCAATTACCCATACGAGATATTAAACGCATTGAGTTTTCCCTTCCTCCCCTGCTCGAACAACGTGCCATTGCAGGGATTCTCGGCGCGCTGGACGATAAGATCGAACACAACCGCCGCATGAACTGCACGCTCGAGTCCATGGCGCGGGCGGTGTTTCGTCAGTGGTTTGTGGAGAATGGAGATGTTGAGAAATGGGAAGAAAGTTCATTAGAAGAAATATTTGGCAAGAAAAGCGATTGTGTCCTAACGGGTCCATTTGGTAGTCACCTTCATGCTCATGATTATCGAGAAGAAGGAACACCTTTAATTCTTGTAAAACACGTTATAGATGGTCACATCTTGGAAGATCGTTTACCCTTAGTGGGCGAACACAAATTAGCTGAAATGAAGCGTTATCTTTTG
This sequence comes from Chloroflexota bacterium, assembly GCA_043826785.1. Classification (GTDB taxonomy): domain Bacteria; phylum Chloroflexota; class Anaerolineae; order Anaerolineales; family Villigracilaceae; genus JBDRPT01. Next base: position 27,440 of record JBDRPT010000064.1, read on the forward strand.
GAAGTAGGCGATATTGTTTTCACTCGCGTTGGCGCAGTTGGACGTTCTGCCTATATCCATCCTCGCCACAAAGGCTGGATGATTTCTGGACAAACACTACGAGTTCGCGTTCCCAACAAGAGCAAACTTAATCCGCGTTTTCTTGCGCAAATTTATTTAGAACAATCTTTTATTGATATGGTGGAACAACACGCTCTTGGAACTACTCGCCCATCGCTCAATACAAGTATTCTTTCATCTTTTAAATTTGTATTACCACCTATTGAATTGCAAAATAAATTTGGAGAGTTTGCCGAAGCCATAGACAACAAGGTACAGCAAAACCTTGAAGAATCCCGCACGCTGGCGAGTCTGCGGGATAGTCTGCTGCCGAAGTTGATGAGGGGGGAGGTGAGGGTGAGGGATGTGGAGGAAAAGGGGTAAAAAATAATGTCAACAACACATCTCGCGTACTCGGACGAATCACAGCAAAATATAGGGCGTTTCCATGCAATAGGAATGCTCTCGTTAGAGGCCGAACATGCAAAAAGTATTTCTTCTAGCATTCAATCAAAGTTGGCGCAATCAGAAGTGGATGAAGCCAAATGGAAAAAAATAAAAGGCGCTAGAGATCGGTTTGCAGCGCTAAAAATTTGCGATATTTGTGTGCAAGAAGCTCATCAAAAGCGATTAAGAGTAGATGTGTTGATTTGGGATACACAGGACGAGCGACATAAAATTGTGGGGCGAGACGACAAGAAAAATCTTGAAAATATGTACATCCAGTTATTTAAAAATGTTTTTCGCAAACGCTGGCCAATTACTAGCACATGGCAAGTATTTCCTGATGAAAATTCTGCGATCGATTGGTCTTATCTAAGAAACACGCTTGCAAATACAAATCGCTTTACAGACCAAAAGCCAAATCTTCTCTCTGAAGAATGGACAGAAATCAGTGCTCACTTTGGTATTCATGAAATAGCAGCGGTAAGTTCAAGAGACACTCATTTGGCACAGGCGGCTGATTTATTTGCTGGGATGGGTGTTTTCTCGTACGAACATTATGATGTGTATAAAACGTGGGAAAGACAAAATTCTTCGCAACCAGAACTTTTCGAAAGCAATCCGCCTCAAAGCTTCTCCTCAAAAGTTGAAGAGCATTCTAGGGTTTTGAGCAATTTTTTTGCGCAAGCAAGAAAATATAGTTTAGGTATATCACTCAATTCATTTGGTGGTCTTTGCACCCCGAACCCATCAAATCCCATAAACTTCTGGTTCTACCGTCCGCAATATCAATACGACAAAGCTCCAATTCGGAAAAAGAAATAAAAACATGACCAACTTCAGCGAATCCACCATCGAGCAAGCCGCGTTGAGGGCGGTAGGGACAATTCATACCCTTACGGGCACGTGTGAATTGTCCCTACCGCAATGATGCGTACCTCTGTCGAAATATTTATGAAATTTGATCCGCAGAAACCCTTCGACTACGCTCAGGGCAGGCACCACCGCCGATCCATGCGTGTGCCCGATTACGACTATTCACAGCCAGGGGCGTATTTCATCACCATTGTTACCCGCGGGCGCGAATGTCTGTTAGGTGATATCAAAGACGGCGAGATGCGCCTGAATGATGCAGGTCAAATTGTTTGGGATGTTTGGAATTCTCTGCCCGTGCGGCATCCGCAAATTACATTGGGTACGGCGGTCGTAATGCCAAATCATTTTCATGGGATTGTAATTATCAATGAAACGCCCGTAGGGGTAATTCATGAATTACCCCTACGGGAACGGCAAAAGCAACGCCGCCGCATGACCCTGCCCCTTGTGGTTGGGTATTTCAAAATGAACACCGCGAAACGGATCAATCAAATTCTTGGGTCGGATGGCGTACCTGTCTGGCAAAGAAATTATTATGAACGCATCATTCGGGACGATGAGGAACACAACCGCATTCATCTTTACATCGAAGCAAACATTGACAATTGGGCAACCGACGACGAAAATCCTGTGAAATCAACATGACAATCTTCACCGAATCCACCATCGAGCAAGCTGCCATTGATTGGCTCAAAGACCTGGCCTACGCCTTCGGTCCTGAGATCGCTTTTGACGGTTTTGTTTGCGCACTGGTGAGTTAACGCCACGAAGCGGGACGGTTTAAGACTATGCCATTTTTGTTGACTTGGTCGGGCAAAAGGCTCTTGGCAAGTTCGAGATGTCCCATGCGCAATGTGTTTGCAGAAACACTTTTGAGCGCCGACGAAAACCGCCCAGGAGGAAAGATGGAAGTCACTTTTTTGTTTGGGAATAATTCTTGAATCGAGCGAATTGGGCTGACCAGGTCGCTGTCGGCTGAAATGAGAAATGCCGTGTCGAAGCGGTCTTGGAAGGCATCCTTCATCAGTTCGACCGTAATGTTGACATCAGTCATCTTTTCGTGGTGCGTTGTGTAGGTATGCCCACAATTCCGACACTTGATGGTGTCAGAAAGAAAATGACCGTAGAACATGGAAAGAGTCGGTATGGTTTGCAAGGCTTCCAGAAACACCTGTTGACGACGGCGTTTATCCTCAGGGGATTTGACGATTGTCGTAAAGTACTTCGTCTCTAAAAGCACCTCATCAGATCTTAGGAACTGCTCTGCCAACTTCTGAAGATTGAGCCAGTAGAACCGTTTCCAGTTTTGGTCACGCAGACCGTAATACAAGTTGTAACCGTCAATGTACGCAATGACTCTTGCCATGACTATCTCCCTGCAATTAAGGGACAGCCCGCCCTTTCGGGCGGGCGTCGGCCTGGAGATGCTATCTCCAAGGGGGTACGCCTTGATTATACAGCGTGTTGACATTTTGTCAACGCTTGGAAAATCTCAGAAATTGATTTGGTCTATAATTGAGGCAAGATGACTTTCACCGAATCCACCATCGAGCAAGCCGCGATTGATTGGCTCAAAGACCTGGGCTACACCTACGCCTTCGGTCCTGAGATCGCCTTCGATGGCGAGCACCCCGAACGCAGCGATTACCAGGAGCCGCTCCTGCTCGGCCGCCTGCAAGACGCCATCGCACGCATCAACAACGATTTGCCCGCACAGGCACAGGAAGAAGCCCTGCGCAAGATCACGCGGCTCGGCAAGCCTTCGCTCATGCTCAACAACCACGCCTTTCATCACCTGCTGGTCAACGGCATCGAAGTGGATTACAAGCGCAGCAGTCCTGTGGACAAAGCGGAAGACGGGCGCATGGTCAGCGGGCGGGCTTATGTGGTGGATTTCGAGAACCCCGATAACAACGACTGGCTGGTCGTCAATCAATACACGGTGGTTGAAGGGGCGATTCATGAATCGCCCCTTCAAATGCGGAATCGGCGGCCTGATGTGGTCATCTTCGTCAATGGGTTGCCGCTGGCGGTCATCGAACTCAAGAACGCCGCCGATGAGAACGCCACGATCTGGTCGGCGTTCAATCAACTGCAAACCTACAAGCACGACATCCCTGCCTTGTTCCACACCAACGAACTGCTGATCATCTCCGATGGGCTGAACGCCCGTTTTGGCTCGCTCACGGCAAACAAGGAATGGTTCCTGCCGTGGAAGACCATCGAAGGGGAGAACACCGCGCCCGCTTCGGTCACGCAATTGGAAGTGCTGTTGAAGGGTATATTCGAGAAACGCCGCCTGCTCGATCTCATCCGCTATTTCATCGTCTTCGAACAGGAACGCGGGGCACCCACGCTCAAGAAGATCGCCGGGTATCACCAGTTTCACGCAGTCAATTATGCAGTTGAAGAAACCATCCGCGCATCATTTGAAAAAGAAGCGGCGATCAAGGAACTGAAAGGCATGTATCTTGCCCGATCGATGAAAGGCGGCCAGACAGGCGACCACCGCATCGGCGTGGTCTGGCACACACAGGGCGCGGGTAAAAGCCTGACGATGGTGTTTTACACAGGGCGGCTGGTCTTGCATCCCGCCATGGAAAACCCCACCATCGTCGTCATCACCGACCGCAACGACCTCGACGATCAACTCTTCGGCACGTTCTCGCGCTGTTCCGAAGTCCTGCGTCAAACGCCCGAACAGGCCGCCAGCCGCGATGACCTGATCGAAAAACTCAAAGGGCGCATCGCGGGCGGCATCTTCTTCACCACGATCCAGAAGTTCTTGCCGACATCGGAATCGGGCGGGCCGTTGTCTGATCGCCATAACATCGTGGTGATCGCAGATGAAGCCCACCGCAGCCAATATGACTTCATCGACGGCTATGCCCGTCACATGCGCGACGCGCTGCCCAATGCCTCCTTCATCGGCTTTACGGGTACTCCCATCGAGCATACCGACGCCAACACCCGGGCTGTGTTCGGCGATTACATCAGCGTCTACGATATCCAACAGGCCGTGGAAGATGGCGCGACGGTCAAAATCTATTACGAAGGCCGCCTTGCCAAACTGGAACTGGACGAAAAAGAAAAGCCGAAGATCGACCCCGAATTCGACGAAGTCACCGAAGGGGAAGAACTCGAAAAGAAGGAAAAGCTCAAGACCAAATGGGCGGCGCTCGAAGCCATTGTCGGAACAGAAAAGCGGATTGGCTTGGTTGCAGAGGACATTGTTGACCACTTCGAGAAACGCCTTGAAGCCATGGACGGCAAAGCGATGATCGTGGGCATGTCCCGCCGCATCTGCGTGGAATTATATAACGCCATCATCCAACTCCGGCCCGATTGGCACACCGATGATGACCGCCAGGGTGTGGTCAAGATCGTGATGACCGGCAGTGCCGCCGACCCGCTCGGTTGGCAGGGGCATGTCCGCACCAAGGCGCGGCGCGAAGAACTCGCCAAGCGCTTCAAGAACCCCGCCGATCCCTTCAAGGTTGTCATCGTCCGCGACATGTGGCTGACGGGCTTCGACGTACCGCCGCTGCACACGATGTATATCGACAAGCCCATGCGGGGACATGGCCTCATGCAGGCTATTGCGCGTGTCAATCGAGTTTATAAAGACAAACCCGGCGGCTTGATCGTGGACTATCTTGGTCTCGCCTATCACCTGCAA
>JBDRPT010000065.1:0-28005 GCA_043826785.1 Chloroflexota bacterium
AACTTGTATGTCCAACTCAATCCGGTTCAACTCCGAACCTCGATCGACGCAAAAGTGGCTAAACTTTGGAATATCTCACGGTAACATTCTTTCTGAGGCAACGTATCCCCATAGTAACATTTTGCTTTGAGGCATCACGGGGGGCGGTTGAAAAGCCGTTATCTTTCTCTGGTCGTCGTATTTTTCTTGACTGGATAGATGCCCAGCCGGGATTCACAATAACTGAGGACTTCCTCGAGGACCGCTTCGATCCCGACACGATCGGTGTCCAGGTAATAATCGGCGTGTTCCCTGGCATGGCGCAGCCTGCGTTGCTGTTCCTGCCAGTCCGCCTCGGTCCAGTTCAGTGTGCGGCGCTGGATGGTGACCGGATAAGAAGCATCCAGGAAAATCAGGATGTCCGGATTGGTTATCCGCTGCCACATGTCTGCGACATAGGAATGTTCCTGGGCGATGTGGCGGGCGTTGTACCCTTTTTGGTCCAGGCCCTGGATAAGGGTTGTTTTTCCGGATGCGCATGGACCGACGACCCCGATGCAGATGTCTTTCCTATCTCTGGCTTTGTCGTCTTTGCTAGGATTCATGATCCTGCACTTTGTTTATCCGATATTGATCGGCAACCGGACTGTCATCCGGCGTATGTCGTCCCCGTTGGTTTGTGCTACCCGAACCACTACGATGCTGATATCGTCAGCTGGCCGACCTTCGTCGAGGCGGATTGCTTCTGCAAGAAGAGAATTGGCAACGGCCTCTGGGGATGGCTCCTGTTCATCCAACATCGCCCGCAGGGATGTACAGGGGTCCATCGGTTGCCCGCGTCTCTCCCCGGCGTGGACAAGTCCATCGGTGTAGACGACGACGGTCACGCCGGCCTCGATGGGAATCTCAATGATGCTCGGCCGTACATTCCGGGATGTCCCGATGGGGACCGAGTCTGTTCCCAGGCAATCCACTGACTCACCAAGGGCAGTGAAGATGGGGGCAGGGTTGTTCCTGGTGAGGACGATAGTTTTTGAATGCAAATCGATGGAAATAATATTCAGGGTCGATGTGACTTTGCCAAGTTTATCTGTGAACAACAGGTCCGATGCAGCCCGGGCGGCGGCACCATCACGGACGCCCTCGGCCAGCAGACTGATGACCTTCCGGACCACCATCATCGAGATGGCCTTTGCACCCCTTCCAGAGGTCTGGCCATCCGCCAGCACGATGGAGAGCCCGCCATTCGGTCGTTCGATCACCTCAAGAGTATCGCCACTCTCGGATACGGCATACTTGCCAACTTTGGCGACTGCAATCTGGACTTCCATAGACCCATTGTACTCCAAAATTCCAGGTTGCCTTTTGCTGGGTTCAATTTGCATCCGCGAGGATCATATACACGGCGTGCTTAGGCGATTCGATGAATTCAACGCTTGGATCAAACCCTGCTGTACCAAGGCCTTCAAGAATACGTTTCTGGAAGATGGCAATGGATTGCTGGGATTGTCCAAAACTGCGGTCGATCCAGTTCAGGACGGATTTCAGCAGGTACAGTTTCCTCGGCCAGGCCCCGAGCAGGATGACCAACCGGCCATTCGGGACCAGTGTCCGGTGGATTTCCGATAATGTGGAGGAGTGAAAGATGTACTCGCTGGGAAATGTACTCACCACGCAATCGAAACTAGCTGAAGCGAGCGGTAATTGCTGTGCAAGCCCACGTAGCAGATTACCCTTAGCCCCGGACCTACGTAAACGTCGGGCAGCCTGCCGGCTCATCTGACGGCTTTCGTCCACCCCGATTGCCCAAAAACCTTTCTCATGGAGGGAACATTGCAGGTGACCCGGCCCATGGCCGAGTTCGAGGATGCGCTGCCCAACCAAATATGGAAGGACACTCCTCCCCCAACTGGTCCATTGACCGAGAGAGACGATCGCGGCAACGCCATCGTACGTCCAGGCAAACTGATGGTAGAGCAGGTGGAAGCTAAGCCGGAGCAGTCTGATAATCATATTCAACGCGGGCAAACAAAAACAAGGGTTTGACCGGATTGGGTCAAACCCTTGAGCTGTGAGGCCAAAACTTATGCGCCTGTTGAGGAACCGGCAGCACCTTTCTTGGTGACGGCCTTCTTTACTCCTTCATAGGCTTCCTTGCCGCGGGTTTTCGCTTCGGCGGCAACGGATTCTGCCTTGGCAGCGATTTCCTCGGCTTGATGTGCAGCCTTGTCACGTAGTTCAATGCTCTTTTCTTTGATCACTGTCCGGGTCTCTTCTCCAGACTGGGGAGCAAATAGCAGGGCGACAATTGCTCCGGTGAGACCACCAACAACAAACCCGATCAAAAAAGCTCCAAAATCATCTCGATCAGCCATTTTGTATCTCCTTTCATACAGATATCGAATAATTGGTTATTTACTCTTGAAACCGAACATCTCAAAAAAACGTCGTAACGCAGCCAGGGAACTGTTCAACTTGATCACCGGTTCGACAAGGTTCTCGCTGAGGAATGCTGTTGTGCCCCGCAAAGTATTGACCGTCTCATTTGTTGCTTCCAGGATGGGCCTGACTTCGTTTTGAAGTAAATTGATCAGGCTGGCAATCTGGATGACCAGGATGATCAACGCCACGCCGATCAGAAGTGATTCAACGGCCATAAAAATAATGAAGATATCGCGGATCTGAGCGGTTAATTCTCCTGCGTTCAACAAACCGATCACAGCAAGGACGATCAGTGCGATCAATATCAGGATGCCCAGTACGACAATCGTCACGATCAGCCTTTGACGTTTTAACTGGGCGGTGGCAGCGACACTCGCGGGAGGTAGATCGTCAGCCTGGATGGTCATCAGGAATTATTATAGCATAATTGCCCACCATTCCCTCTTGACTTTTGACCCGTAGTTTGCTATTCTTAATCTACCGACCGGTCGGTAGGACAATATGAATAAAGACCAGATACTTGAAGCGGCTGCACAGATCATCCGTCAAAAAGGGTTTCATGCTGCATCCATGCAGGATATTGCTGATGCAGTAAATCTGCAAAAGGCCAGTCTCTATCACCATGTCAGCAGCAAGCAGGAGATCTTGCTGGCAATCCTGGACCAGGCACTGGATGTACTACTAGATCGAATTTCAGCAGCCGCCTTACAAGATGCCCCGGTTGAGGTGCGCCTGAGGATGGCCATCCATAACTACCTGGAGGCCATGGCGGAAAGAAGCGACCTGATCTCCGTCCTGCTCATGGAGCATCGCTCTCTCGATCCGGAATTGCATGCCCGTCATGTTCCCCGCCGTGACCGGGTCGAACGTATCTGGCGGAAGTTAATCCAGGAGGGTATTGATGAAGGCGTTTTTTGCGTCACCGATCCAGCGTTGACAGCAAAAGCACTACTGGGGGTGATGAATTGGACGATCACCTGGTACCGTCCATCGGGTCGGTTGACGATTGAACAGATCACAGAACACATCGCGGAATTGTTTTTCAACGGCTTGTTGTGCCGGAAATAACCTGCACGAAAGGAGAGGGAAGATGTATTCATTTGAGCCATCTGATGAACAAAAGATGTTGTTGGATGCGGTCAGCCGTTATGCAACGAATGACCTTCGGCCAGCCGCGCATGATGCCGAGGAGGGTCACGAATTCCCACTCAAGTTAATTAACAAGGGTTGGGAGATCGGACTCTTGCAGGCTTCGGTCCCAGAAGCCTACGGGGGTTTTGGTGAGCGCTCGGTATTAACCAGCGTCCTGGCAGCTGAAGAGTTGGCTTTCGGTGATCTCGCTGGTGCATTGACCGTGTTACTACCGGGCTTGTTCGTATTGCCGATCCTGTTGGCGGGCAGCGAGGAACAGAAACAGGAACTTATTCCTCCTGTGATCGAAGCAGATTGGAAGCCATATTCGGCCGCTCTGATTGAACCGTTCTTTGACTTTGACCCCAGTGACCTGCGCACTACGGCCAAGGCCGATGGAGATAATTACATCCTCTCTGGCGAAAAGACCTACGTGCCATTTGCCAACAAGGCAGAGAAAGTGGTCGTCTACGCAAAGTTGGATGGAGCAACAAGAGGCTTCATCGTCCCTGCAGGCACTGCCGGGCTGAAAGTGGCTGATGAGAGAGAAAAGTTGATGGGGCTGAACGCGTTGCCGTTCTATCACCTTACGTTGGAGAATGTACGCATCCCCAAGACTGCGCTACTGCCAGGGGATTTTGGTCCGGTATTGGATTCCAGCCGGGTTACGCTTGCGGCTATGGCGGTTGGGGTTGCCAAGGCTGCACTCGAATATTCGCGCGATTATGCCAAGGACCGCGATGTCTTTGGCGTCAAGGTGGCCCAAAAACAGGCGATCGCTTTTATGCTTGCGGAGATGGCGACGGATATCGAGGCCATGCGCCTGCTGGCTTGGGAGGCTGCCTGGATGCTGGATAAAGGCCATACGGAAGCCAGCAAGACGGCTTACCTGGCGTATACAGGCGCAGTGGATATGGTCATGATGGTGACCGACCGCGCCGTTCAGATCCTTGGGGGTCATGGCTACATCCGGGAACATCCGGTCGAACTGTGGATGCGGAACGGCCGCGGTTTTGCCACGTTTACCGGGTTGGCTGTTGTGTAAGCACAAAGGAGGAATGCGATGATTGATTTTGAGATCCCCGAGAAAATTGCCCAGATTTGTACGGTCGTGGAATCCGTTGCAGTGAATATGATGCGTCCGGTCTCGCGCTATTTCGACGAGCATGAGCACGAGATTCCCTGGGACTACATCACGTTTATGCACACGGCGACTCGCGCGATGGGTGGCAGTTCGATGGTGCCTGGAACCAGCAAAAGTGAAGGCCCACGCATCGGCTTCCAGCGGCTGGCATTCATGGTCGAAATGCTCTCCTGGGGCGATGCAGGTATGTACCTCTGCACTCCCGGTGGGATGCTTGGGTCTGCAGCGGTCTCTGCTACCGGTACCCCGGAGCAGAAGGAGCGCTTTCTCAAGCGGTTCCGCGGCGAAACACCGGTCTTCGATGCCATGTGCATGACCGAACCGCAATGCGGTTCGGATACATCCGCGATTCGCGCCAGCGCAGTTCTGGACAAGAAGACCAACGAATGGGTCCTGAATGGCGAGAAGATATTTGTCACTGCCGGCCAGAAAGCCTTGGTTGATTCAAACGGATTTATCGTTGTCTGGGCGACTATCGACCCGAAGGCGGGTCGCGCCGGGATGCGTCCCTTCGTAGTCGAGGCTGGGGCTCCTGGTTGCTCGGTCGTCAAGATGGAACACAAGCTGGGCATCCGGGCGAGCGATACTGTCTCGATTGTCTTGCAGGATTGCCGTGTTCCGTTTGACAATATCCTCGGTAGCCCGGAAGTTATCACCGATAAGGCGACGACCGGGTTCAAAGGTGCGATGGCCACGTTCGATGCAACCCGCCCGATCGTTGCCGCGCAGGCGATTGGCCTTGCCCGGGCCACGCTCGAGTTGGTGAAAGAAATGCTTGCGGAGCAAGGCGTTACAATCCGCTACGGGTTGCCCCGCCAGAAAATGACATTGATCGAGAGAGATATTGTGGATATGGAAATCATGCTGCGGTCTGCCTGGCTGGTGACCATCAAGGCAGTCTGGATGGCAGATAACGGCAAACCCAACTCGTTGGAGGCTTCCATGTCCAAGGTCAGGTCTGGAGATGTCGTTACCAAGATCACCCAGAAAGCAGTTGAGTTGATGGGGCCGGTTGGCTACAGCCGAGAACACCTGCTCGAAAAATGGTTCCGCGATGCCAAGATCAGCGACATCTATGAAGGCACAGGGCAGATCAACCGGCTCATTGTTGCCCGACAGATCCTCGGGTATCGGAGCAGTGAATTGCGTTAGCAATTCCAATCGGAGCGGATGAGCATGCGTTGGTATGCCATCCGCTCACACCTCGATTGGTGAGATGGATCCGGGTTGATGACAATGCTCTCGGAACAGATGCTGGTCATATTCACGATCCTTGCGCTGGGTGTCCTTCTCGGAGGAATCTCTTGGCGTGGAATCAAGATCGGCACTGCCGGAGTCCTGTTCGTTGCCCTGGTGGCTGGACATTTAGGGTTTTCTGTATCCCGAACGGTCATGGATTTGGGGTTGCTGCTCTTCGTCTATGCTGTAGGCTTGCAGGCCGGACCGCGCTTCTTCCGCACATTTCGCCGGCAGGGCCTCCGGTTTGTCAGCGCCGCGTTCGTTGTTGCGCTGACAGGAGCACTGCTGACCCTGGGACTGGCAATCTGGTTAGACCTACCAGATGACCTCGCTGCCGGTCTGTTCACCGGTGCCCTGACTTGCACACCCGCATTGGCAGCGGCAATGGACGCATTTACCCGCATCTCCCCGGACCTCGGGGCCGCGGTTTCGGTTGGATACGGGATCGCTTACCCGTTTAGCATGATCGGGGTTGTCTTACTCGTCCAGTTTCTGCCACGATTCATGAAAAGTGATTTGCGGGCGGAGGAGCGATCCTGGCTTGCTGAACGCCAGAAAGAACTCCCGATGTTGGAGATCAAGCAGTACAGGGTTTCCAATCCGAATTTGGATGGCAGGACGATCCGCGAGATCAACCCGGCCCGCATGGCGCACGCCAACATAAGCCGTATCCGCCGTAACGACAAAGTCTTCCTTGCCAGACCCGATTCGATTATCCGCACCGGAGACGTGCTCCTCGTTGTCGGTCCCCAGACCGAACTGGAAAAGATCAAGCTACTCCTCGGTGAGGAGACCCAGGTCCAGATGGATATGAACACCAATATTGCCACCCAGGACGTGGACATTATCTCACCAGCCATTGCCGGGAAAACTATCGCCGACCTGCGCGTTTGGGAAAACTATGGTGTCGTCATCACCCGCATCCGTCGCCAGGGATTGGAAATTGCCCCAATCGGAGGCATGACCCTGGAAGTTGCAGACAGCCTGCGGGTGGTCGGCGAACGTCTGGATGTCGATGCGTTTGGGAGGTTCGTCACAGGGGATGCGCGCCATGCCCAGGAGACGAGCATGCTTGCCTATCTGGTAGGGCTTGTGCTCGGGATCGTCCTGGGATTGATACCCATCCAACTGGCGAGTGGGGTCGAAATCAAGCTCGGTATCGCCGGAGGCGCCTTTCTTGTCAGCTTGTTGGTCGGACATTTCGGCCGGATCGGGAAACTGCGCCTGCATGTCCCCGCTGCAGCCAAGAATTTGTCCCGTGAACTCGGCTTGATGCTCTTCCTTGCTGGGGCAGGGACTACCGCAGGAGCACACCTCGGTGATGTTTTCCAGCAGCAAGGCTGGTTCTTATTCCTGGCCGGGGCCGGTGTGACCACCCTCTCGGTCCTGGCTGGCTTGCTCCTGATGGTGAAGGTCTTCCGCATGGAGATGCTCGCTGCCCTGGGATCACTGACCGCCTGTATGACGAATCCACCCGGTCTGTCCGCGGCTAACAACCAGACCAGCACCGATCTGGCAACACTTGCATATGCCAGTACCTATCCAGTTGCCCTGATATTTAAAATCGTCCTGGCTCAAATTCTCGTTTCTGTGCTTATCCGGATATAGCGAGCGGTGCATCGTGCCGCTACCAAAAGGAGGTGTCATGAAATACAAGATTCACAATGCCGTGGTCATCGGTGCGGGGACAATGGGTGCAGCCCTCGCTGCGCACCTGGCAAATGCAGGCGTCCCGGTGACCTTGTTGGATATTGTCCCGAACAAGCTGACTGCGGCAGAGGAAGCTGCCGGTTTGAAATTGACCGATAAGGTCGTCCGTAACCGGATCGTCAACCAGGGGCTGGATCGATGCAGGACATCCAAGCCCGCGTCATTCTATTCAAATGACCAGCACACACTCGTTCGGACGGGCAACCTGGAAGATGATTTCGGCATTATCTCCCAAGCGGATTGGATCATCGAGGCGATTATCGAGAATCTGAAGATCAAGCGCGATCTGATGGCCAGGATCGATGCCATTCGCAAGCCCGAAGCCATTGTCAGCACGAATACCTCGGGGATCCCGGTAAAGGATATCGCGGCTGAATGTTCGGATGGCTTTAAGCAGCATTTCCTGGGTACGCATTTCTTCAACCCGCCGCGCTATCTCAAACTGCTTGAGATCATCCCGACCGATGATACCCTGCCGGAGGTTACCAAATTCATTTCCTGGTTTGGTGAATACCGCTTGGGGAAGGGAATCGTCCTTGCAAAGGATACTCCTAACTTCATCGGGAACCGCCTGGCTTTTGGAACCGGAGCGTTCGCGCTGAACTACATCATGGAGAATGACTATACCGTTGACGAGGTCGATGCCTTGACCGGCCCGTTGATGGGTCATCCCAAGACAGCCACCTTCCGGTTGATCGACCTGGTTGGTGTGGATGTCTGGGATCATGTGGGAAGGAACCTGAAAGAGGCGATCCCCTATGATAAATATGTCATGCCGTATCTCGAAGCCGAGAAACCGAACACGTTGATCTCCACCATGGTGGAGCGCGGTTGGTTGGGCGGCAAGGCTAAGGTAGGGTTTTATAAAGAAGTCCGGACAGAAAGTGGTAAGGAATTCTGGCCGCTAGATCTTCAAAAGATGGAGCATATCGCGCCGACAAAGCCACGCTTCGATTCGGTCGGAAAGGCAAAGGATGTCGAGGAATTAGACGGCCGCCTGAAAGTATTCCTTTCAGAGACGGACCGGGCTGCGCTACTCATCCAGGTGTTGACCTACCAGGGATTTCAGTACGCCTCTGCGGTGATCCCGGAGATTGCGGATACTCCCAAACCGATCGACGATGCCATCCGCTGGGGCTTTGGCCACGACATCGGGCCGTTTGAGCTTTGGGATGTGCTTGGGGTCGCGGAGATGGTCGAGAAAATGACCCAGGCCGGCTATGCCCCGGCTGATTGGGTCGGGAAGATGCTTGCTTCCGGTTGTGGCACGTTCTACAAGTATAAGAACGGAAACAAAGTGGGCATCTACGATGTGTCGATTGGGAAATATGCTCCGATTGAACGAGTCCCTGGCCTGATCGTGTTGAAGGAACTTAAAGCAGCCAAAAAAGTGGTCAGTGAAAACCCTGGTGCCACACTGTATGACAGCGGTGACGATGTTGCCTTGCTCGAGTTCCATACCAAGATGAACGCCCTTGATGACGACATCATGAATATGGCAAATGAAGCCCTGGACCGGGTGGAGAAAGATTTCGCCGGTCTCGTGATCGGCAACGAAGCCGACCATTTCAGCGCTGGCGCAAACCTATTCATGATCGTCGTTGCAGCCCAGCAGGGGATGTGGGACATGCTCGAGGGCGTGGTCAAGAAATTCCAGGACCTCAACATGCGCATGCGCTATTCCCCCAAGCCGGTTGTCGTTACCCCAGCAGGTATGACCCTCGGCGGTGGTTGCGAAGTGACCATGCATGCAAGCAGGGTGGTCGCTGCGGCTGAGACCTATATCGGTCTGGTGGAGTTGGGCGCGGGCGTCATTCCCGCGGGTGCCGGTACCAAGGAGATGATGCGCCGCATCATCAATCCCGGGATGCGCGTGGGAGGCGTGGAAGTGCTCCCATACCTGATGAAGGTGTTTGAGCAGATCGGGCAGGCCAAGGTGGCAACCAGTGCAGAGGAAGCCCGCCAGTTCGCAATCCTTGGTCCTGCAGACAGGGTGATTCTCAGCCGCGATTACCTGTTGACCGAGGCTAAAAAGGAAGTCCTGCACATGGCGGCAACTGGTTATAAACCGCCGGCCCCAGAACTCATCTATGCAGCCGGACGGGATTCCCTGTCAGCGTTGCGCGTCGGGGCTTACATGTTCAAGGAGGGCAAGTACATTACAGAGTATGAACATGTGATTGCCGGGAAACTGGCCCATGTGATGACCGGTGGTGATCTTAGCAAGCCTGCCTGGGTCAGCGAACAATATATCCTCGATCTTGAGCGAGAAGCTTTCCTCTCATTGTGTGGCGAGCAGAAAACCCAGGAGCGCATGTGGGCTTTGTTGCAGACCGGCAGACCCCTGCGGAATTAGTGGAGGTGAATGATGACAAAAGAAGCTGTAATTGTATCGGCTGTACGTACTCCAATTGGAAAAGCAAAGCGCGGGGGACTGGCGACTGTCCGTCCTGATGACCTGGCCGCGCTGGTGATCCAAGCCCTGCTTGCCCGGACCCCAAGCCTGGATCCGGCAATGATCGATGATCTGGTCATCGGCTGTGCCTTCCCGGAGGGGGAACAGGGCATGAATATGGCCCGGATGATCGGCCTGCGTGCCGGTCTGCCCGATACTGTTCCTGCAGAGACGATCAACCGGTTCTGCTCGTCGGGCGTCCAGTCCATTGCCCATGCGGCCTATGCGATCTTGGCCGGGCAGATCGATATCGCCATAGCCGGCGGCACTGAATCGATGAGCATGGTGCCGATGACCGGGTATAAGTTCTCGCCGAATGCCCATCTGGCGGCGGAATTTCCCCATTACTTTACCAACATGGGTTTGACAGCGGAAAATGTATCCGAGAAGTATTCGATCTCCCGCGGAGACCAGGACGCATTTTCCTTACGCTCCCATCAACATGCCGCGGAGGCCGTTAATAAGGGTTTGTTCGATCCTGAAATCGTGCCGGTCGAGGTTGAACTGAAGGAGATGGGCCCGGATGGACTCCCGACGGTGAAGAAGTTCACTGTAAAACGGGATGAAGGTCCGCGTGCTGATACAACCCTGGAAGCCCTGGCGAAGCTTCGCCCCGCCTTCAAGGAGGGCGGAACAGTCACCGCTGGGAATTCCTCACAGATGTCTGATGGTGCAGCCGGCGTAGTGGTCATGTCCGCAGAGAAGGCGAAAGAACTTGGGCTTAAACCCCTGGCCCGTTTCGTTGCCTTTGCCGTGGGCGGCGTTCCACCGGAGTTGATGGGTATCGGCCCGGTGGTTGCCATCCCGAAAGCCTTGAAACTTGCGGGCTTGAAGCAGGCTGATATTGACCTGATCGAACTTAATGAGGCTTTTGCTGCCCAGGGCTTGGCCGTCGTCCGTGAGCTTGGCTTGGACCAGGAAAAGGTCAATGTGAATGGTGGCGCGATTGCGTTGGGGCATCCGCTCGGGTGCACCGGCGCGAAATTGACAACCCAATTGATCTACGAGATGGGTCGACGCAAATCCCGTTATGGCATGGTTACCATGTGCATCGGGGGTGGAATGGGCGCGGCGACCATCTTCGAGAATTTACAATAACCGAAAGGAGAGAATATGGCTAGCCTAACCGTCAAGGAATTAATGTCCAAGATGCCAAAGGCATTCCTGCCTGAGAAAGCTGTCGGCGTGGACGCTGTCATCCAGTTTAAATTCACCGGTGAAGAAGCCGGAGATTGGTATGCAACTGTCAAGGACGGCGCCTGCTCAGTGGAGCAGGGTGCCCATCCCAATCCGAAAATGACACTTTCTTCAGACTCCGGTGACTACGTAAAAATATTCACCGGTGAAGTGGATGGGATGCAAGCATTCATGCAGGGGAAATTAAAACTGGCCGGGGATCTTAACCTGGCCATGAAGCTGATGTCGATGTTCAAAATCCGTTAGCATCTCGCCAAAAGGAATGAAATTACGGCAGGGAATGCTCTCCCTGCCGTAATGTTATTAACTGTAAAGAAGTCCAGATGATCGAGAGCGGCGGAGTCCTACATATACATTCCCCAATCGAGTGAACCGGGATCCTCCATGAGGGAGAAATCCCAGGGCTCCATGCCGAGCTCGATGTTCACCGGTAGGCTCAAACCTTCCTCTGCTTTTTGTTTGGTCGTCTCGATCAGGGCAGGCCCATACGGACAGAAGGGGGTAGTCAAGATCATATGGATTCTGCCGACCTCATTCTCGATGCTGACTTTGCGCACCAAGCCCAGCTGGATGATGCTCAGGCCGATCTCAGGATCGATCACTTCGCCCAGTTTGTCGCGTAATGGCTGGACGAGATCCGGGTGGGTGTCGTGAATGTCCCAAATGGTCGGGTTCGTGGTTTGTGTGGATTCAGAACTCATGATGATTGTTCCTCCACCTGAACGATGTAGGTACAGTGCGAGTCTCCTTGCAGGATGCAGCTCACCTTCTCTGCTGGTACGGCCAGCATCTTGGAAATGAGCGCCTGGTCTACTGCACAAACCTCGGGATGATCCTGCCCGATCTGAAGGTATGGGCAGGTGATCTCATGGATTTTGTACTGGTTGCCGGCTTTTTCCCATTCGACCGTGAAGCCCTCCTCGGCTAGCAGAGCCTTGGTCATTTCGAGCCTTTCTTCCATGCTCATTCCATGCATCTGGTCGGCGTAATCTTCAGTCATGTCGGCGGCCATCTGAAGGAAGAGTTTACTGACCATTGGCTCCGGCATACTCGATTTCAATTGGTCCAGCAAGCGGGAGGTCAGGCGCAGGTAGCGGGTGGGGAATCGTTCCATGCCGTCTTCAGTCAACGAATAGACCAGTCGGGGTCGGCCGACACCATGACGTTCTTCTTCTGCCGTGATAAGACCTTCCACCTGCAGGTTGGAAAGGTGGTGACGGACCGATATTGGATTGATGCCGACCGCCTCCGCAAGCTTGTTGATGGTCGCTCTTGGGTTTTTAAGCAAGGTCTGCAAGATTTTATCGCGGGTGCTTTTCATGGGTTTGATGCTTGGAGGATTCATTGTGATTGCTAAAAGTATACTTGTTGATCCCGAGTTTGTCAATATTATAGATATATATCATAAATATTGACATTTCGATATAAATTTGCTATAATGCTGTTCGCGATCTTTGGCAGACCAAAGCCATCCCCAGGAGAGAATATGTCGGAATTGATTATTAAGAACTTGCATGTCAACATTGCGGGTAAGGAGATACTCCGCGGTCTTGATCTTACTGTAAATACAGGCGAAATCCATGCCATCATGGGTCCCAACGGGACGGGGAAATCCACATTGGCATATGCATTGATGGGGCATCCGAACTTCGAAGTAACCGACGGCGAAGTCTTGTTCAAAGGCCAGAACCTCCTTGAACTTGAACCCGATGAACGTTCCCGGCTCGGTATCTTCCTGGCTTTCCAGTACCCGGTGGCCATTCCCGGGGTGACGGTCGCCAATTTCCTGCGCACGGCTTTGAATGCCCATCGGCGGGCGGTCAACCCGGATCACAAGGGTATCCCCATCCCTGAATTCAGAAAGATGCTGAAGGAAGAGATGGACCTGCTGAAGATGGACCATTCGTTTGCAGGTCGCTACCTGAACGAAGGGTTCTCCGGGGGTGAAAAGAAACGCGCTGAGATCCTGCAGATGGCTGCCCTCAAACCTGAGATTGCCATCCTGGATGAGACGGATTCGGGTTTGGACATCGATGCCCTGCGCATTGTTTCTGATGGCGTTAATGCGCTCACCGGTCCGCACATGGGGGTGCTGGTCATCACCCATTACCAGCGCCTGTTGAACTATATCAAGCCGGATCATGTCCATATCATGCTTGGTGGTCGGATCGTCGAGTCAGGCGGACCTGAACTAGCTCTCCACCTTGAAGAGCACGGCTACGATTGGATCCGGGAAAAATACGAAGAGGCGGAAGTTTAACTTTAATGGTAGTGATCTGTGGAGGCAAACATGGCTGAGAGTGATGCAAAAATCCTGGGAGAGCTGGGAAATTATCGTTATGGCTTCAGCGACCCGGATACTTCTGTGTTCAAGTCGCGCAAGGGGCTTGACCGCGAGGTTGTCGAGCAGATCTCCCACATGAAGGGTGAGCCGGAATGGATGCTGGAGTTCCGCTTGAAAGCCCTGGATCATTATTTAACCCGCCCGTTTCCGACCTGGGGTCCGGATATCACCCAACTCAACCTGGAAGAAATCTATTTCTATGTCAAGCCTACCGAGGGGCAGGGTAAGTCTTGGGATGATGTCCCGGAGACGATCAAGAATACCTTCGATAAGCTGGGGATCCCGGAAGCTGAACAGAAATTCCTGGCTGGGGTTGGCGCTCAATACGAATCCGAAATGGTCTACCACTCCATCCAGGAACACCTGGAGAAACAGGGTGTTATTTTCCTCTCGATCGAGGACGGATTGCGCCAGCACCCGGAACTTTTCCGTGAGTATTTTGGAACGGTCATCCCGATCGAAGATAATAAATTTGCTGCCCTGAATTCCGCAGTGTGGTCTGGTGGGTCGTTCGTGTACATTCCCCCGGGTGTCAAAGTTGACCTGCCATTGCAGGCGTACTTTCGCCTGAATATTGCCAATATCGGCCAGTTCGAACGCTCGTTGATCATCGTCGACGAAGGTGCACAGGTCCATTACGTCGAAGGCTGCACCGCGCCTCAATACACCACCAATTCGTTCCATTCCGGAGTGATCGAGATCGTTGTCAAGCGTGGGGCACGCTCACGCTATACCACCATCCAGAACTGGTCAACGAATGTGTATAACCTGGTCACACAGCGGGCAAAGGTTTTTGCGGATGGCACGCATGAGTGGGTCGACGCAAACCTGGGATCCAAGGTCACGATGAAATACCCATCCTGTTTCCTGATGGAACCCGGGGCGCATGGCGAGATGCTCTCGATGGCATTCGCGGGTGCTGGGCAGGTGCAGGATGCCGGCAGCAAGATGGTCCATTTCGCCCCCAACACTTCAAGCAAGATCATATCCAAGTCCATCTCGCGGGCGGGTGGGCGTTCGTCCTATCGAGGCCTGCTCAAGGTCTACAAAGGCGCAAGCGGTGTCAAGTCGAGTGTCGTTTGCGACGCTCTATTGCTTGACCCCCAATCCCGGACCGATACTTATCCTTATATCGAGGTCGATGAAGATGATGTCTCCATCGGTCATGAGGCGTCTGTTTCCAAGGTAGGCGAGGAGCAATTGTTCTATCTGATGTCACGGGGCTTGAGTGAAGAGCAAGCCACAACCATGGTCGTCTCCGGGTTCATTGAACCCCTGGTGAAAGAACTGCCGATGGAATATGCAGTTGAGATGAACCGGTTGATCCAACTCCAGATGGAAGGGTCGATTGGATAGAACCATGACAGATAAGTCTCGCATTGTTGTTAGCCGTAGTCGTCGTGAACCGGGAGTGAATGAATTCAATTTCAGCGCGGATAGGATCCGGTCCACAGGACCGCTTGCTGAGTATCGTGCTCGCGCTTGGGATGCGTTCCAGCGTCTGAAGCTGCCTACTACTGCAGAAGAAGCCTGGCGACGGACAGACCTGCGCGCTCTACCCGTGGACCGGTTTCGGTTTCCATTGCAGGAAGAATCAGGTAAACTATCCCAACCACCCAGTAAATACCTCGAGCCGCTGGTTTCGGATAGGCATGCTGGCCAGATTGTCCTCCATCCAGGGGGCGCAAGTCTGGAGCTTGCCCCTGAGCTTGCCAGTAAGGGGGTAGTCTTCACCGATTTACAAACAGCGGAGAGAGACCATCCAAATCTCATTGCAGAACTGGCTGGACAGCTTGTCCGCCCCGAAGAGGGCAAGTTTGCCGCCCTTGCCGCCGCGTTTGCGGACAACGGGATTGTCTTGTATATCCCCAAGGGTGTCACCGTCGAACAACCTCTCCATAGTATCCTGTGGGGGCCCGGGGAGGACCTGGCCCACATCTCTCACTTGCTCATTTGGGTCGATGAAGGGGCTTCGGTGACCTATGTACACGAATCTGCATCCCCGGAGGACGGCGGGCAGGCGCTCCATGCTGGGATTGTCGAGATCAAGGTTGGTGATGATGCCAACCTGCACTTTGTTGAATTACAGTCCTGGGGCCGGCAAGTCTGGAATTTCACCCACGAACGGGCTCAAGTGGGCAGGAATGCCAACCTGGACTGGATCTTTGGAGCTGTCGGGTCGCGCCTGACAAAGAATATCTCCGAGCTCGATCTCGTCAGTGATGGCGCAGTTGGACGCATGTCAGGTTTCTACTTCGCGGATGGCTCCCAGCATCTCGACCACGATACCCAACAGAATCACCTGGCGCCCAACACAACCAGCGATTTGTTATTCAAAGGAGCGTTGACAGGGAAAAGCCGGTCGGTGTGGCAGGGGATGATCTACGTTGCTCCCCTCGCACAGAAGACCGACGGATACCAGGCCAACCGCAACCTCCTTTTGAGTGATGCTGCCAGGGCAGATTCGATCCCGGGCCTCGAAATCCTTGCCGATGATGTCCGCTGTAGCCATGGGGCTACGGTTGGCAAGCTGGAGGATGAACCGCTGTTCTATTTGAAATCACGCGGCATCCCCCCAAAGGAAGCGGAACGCTTGATCGTTGAAGGGTTCTTTGACCCGATCATGCAACGCATTCCTTATGAAGGAGTCCGTCAACGCTTCCAAAAGGCGATGATGGAAAAAATCGATTCAAATTGAGTTGCATTTTTTAGCAATAGTGCGCGATAATAGGCCGCTATTCACATCTTTGATGTATCTTCGAATTGGGGAGGCTCCATGGCCCAAATATCTTATATGCGTTCACCTGGAATAGAACACACCTTCGACGTCGGTGATAATGTCGAAGCTTTTTGCGACCACGAGAAAAACGATGACCGGATCCGGGGTTGGATCAGGGGAATTGTCGTTCAGGTGGACAACAAATTGGTCGCAGTCCAATTCCGAAGCAATGTCTACCTGACCGATGGCTGGATGGTCCCTGACCGGATCCTCTGGTATCCGATCCATTCCAAGCACTTGCGCCAGACGAAATCGAGGAAGAAGAAGTAGAACTATTTACACTTCACCAGCTAAGAAAAGAAGACTGTCTATGCCGAGTACATTTGACATCAACAAGATCCGTCTTGAATTCCCCGCCCTGAACCGGGAGGTGCATCCAGGGATTCCGTTGATCTACCTGGATTCCACCGCGACAGCGCAGAAACCGGGGGTTGTCATCGATGCGATGGATGCATTTTATAGAAATAACAACGCCAACATACACCGCGGAGTGCACACGCTGGCGGAGGAATCGACCGCTTTATACGAGGGCGCACGTGAAAACGTTGCCCGTTTTGTTAACGCCGCTTCGACGAAGGAAATCATCTTTACCCGTAACACCACAGAAGCGATCAACCTGGTTGCATTCAGTTGGGGCCGGGCGAACTTGAAGCCTGGGGATACCGTCATACTTACCGAGATGGAACATCACTCCAATCTCGTCCCCTGGCACATGCTGGCTGCGGAACGGGACATCCGTCTGGAATTCATCCCGGTGACTGATGACGGCTTGCTGGATATGGACGAATATCGAACCTTACTCGGCCGGACGCCGAAACTGGTTGCCTTTACCCAGATGTCCAATGTCCTTGGGACGATCAACCCGGCTGGTGAGATAATCACCATGGCGCATGCAGCCGGGGCAGTGACCCTTGTTGATGCAGCCCAATCGGTGCCGCATCTGCCGGTGGATGTCCAGGCCCTGGATGCCGACTTCCTGGCCTTCTCAGCGCACAAGATGGTTGGGCCGACGGGTATTGGGGTGTTGTACGGGAAAGCAGCATTACTCGAAGCGATGCCCCCGTTCCTGGGTGGGGGTGATATGATCAAGACCGTCCACCTGCGCTCATTCGCTCCGAATGCGTTGCCACATAAATTCGAGGCTGGCACCCCGGCAATCGCCGAGGCGGTCGGCTTTGGCGCGGCGATTGACTACCTGAACAGGATTGGGATGGAGGCGATCGCAGCTTACGAACATGAAATTATCGCTTACGCCCTGGACCATCTGGAGGAGGTCCCTGGGGTAAAAGTATTTGGCCCTCCTGCGGACAAAAGGGGGGGCGTGGCGGCATTCACCCTCGACGGCATCCATCCGCACGATGTCGCCCAGATCCTGGATCGTGACGGGATTGCGGTCCGAGCCGGGCATCACTGTGCCCAGCCGCTGCATGAGAAATTTGGCATCCAGGCCACCACGCGGGCAAGTTTTTATCTCTACAGTTCATTGGATGAAGTAGATCGGTTGGTGGAAGGGATCTACAAAGTAAAGGAAATATTCGGATAGCAAGCATGGAAGACCTTTACCGCGAAGTCATTATCGATCGTTATAAGAACCCGCAGTACCGCGGCCACCTCGACCCGCACGATATCCAGTTCGAGGACGACAACCCTTTGTGCGGTGACCACATTGAAGTCACCCTGCGCATGGACGGGGATGACCATGTCGTCGCGGCAGCATTTGACGGCAAAGGCTGTGCCATCTCGCAAGCTTCAGCAGATTTATTGATGGAGTCAGTGGTTGGTAAATCCTTGGAGGATGTCAAAGGTTTATCCAAACAGGATGTGCTTGACTTGCTCGGGATCGAACTGGGTCCGGTACGACTGAAGTGCGCGTTGTTGTCCTTGAAAGTCTTGAAGGCCGGGGTCTACGGGCTGGGCGAAGCATCCGACGACCTGGTGGAGTAGAAGTCTATGTTCAACTACATCCAGAAACCCGGAGTTGATCTCGAGTTTATCGAGATTGCTGCGGCCAAAGAAATCTCCAATGGTGAGCGCGTGTTTGTGGAAGTCGATGGCATGCAGGTCGTTATCTTCAATATCGCCGGGGAGTATTTTGCCATTGGCGATGTCTGCACACACGATGATGGCCCGCTTGGCGACGGTAAAATCGAAGGGGATGAGGTCGTCTGCCCGCGCCACGGTGCCCGTTTTAATATTCATACAGGCTCGGCCACCATGCTCCCAGCTGCGGTGGATATTCCGGCATACCCGGTCCGGGTGCGCGCCGGGAAGATCGAAATTGGCCTCCCCAAAGACTGATTTCGCGCCAGATGGATAATCCCGGTTGCCAGCGCACCGGGATTTTGATTCAATCGCGGGGTTAAACAATTAAAATCGGGGCTCCTGCAGTGATCACCTTTGGGAGGATCGTTCCAAACTGCCTAAGACTTCGGTGTTGATCTTTTCGGCAGCCTGGTCAAGGTTCGCTTCGACCTCGGGACTGAGGCCCGTACCCATCTCCACCTGCCCGACGACAATTCCAAGCAGCGTGATCACACAATCGGCCAGGGAAGGGTTCAGGCTGCGACCCAACTCCAATGTCTCGGCCACTCCCCAGCCATGGGCAGATCGGGTTCCGGCAGTGAAACTGGCCAACTCGGTGGGTGTTATGTGTAAAAGTGTCCCCGGGGGGGCAGAAGCTTGGACCGCATCAACGATGAGCGTTGATTTCATTCCGTCCAATAAACTCAGCAGGCCCAGGCCGGGGAGCTCACACATCTCCACCCGGACCTCGGGCCTGCTGGCTATTTCTGGATAATTTGCCTGCCACCGGCGGACGGCTTCCAGCCCCGCAGCGTCGTCGCCGCGCAGGTTTTGGCCGATGCCGATAACCAGGATGGTCATGTCCCTATTTTACCTCTTCTACCTTCAATTTCAGGAAGTGGGTAGCGCAAGAGATGCAAGGATCGTAGGAACGGACAAGGTGTTCTGCTGTCAGCGTTGCGGCAGCGTGTTCCATACTCAGGATTTTCGGTGCAAGTTTAACCAGATCGGCCTCGATGCGGGGCAGGTTCTGTGCTGTTGGCGGGACGATACGCGCTTGTTGGATCCGTCCGGCATTGTCCACTGCATAGCGGTGGTAAAGCAGGCCGCGCGGCGCTTCAGTCGCTCCCCAGCCTTCGCCTGCCTGGATGGTTATTTCTGCATGGGCAGGACCTTCCGGTTGATATGCCTGGATCAGTTGGATCGCCTCAGCATAGCAGTGGACCAGTTCAACCGCCCGGGCGATCAAGCTCTTGTACGGGTTGCGCAGCGGCAACACCAGGCCAGACTCTTTCAAAGCTTCCTTGGCTACGGGCATAAGCTGCTCGTGGTTCAAATTAAGCCGCGAGATAGGCCCGACCAGATAGGGATTGCCATCCACCGTGTGGCTATGCAATGCATTTGAATGGCGGATGTGGTCCTCGATATAAGATTTTTCAAACTCTGAGATGGGAGTCTTGCGCCCGTTGGAAGACAGGACTTCACCCTCGATCACCCCATACTCGTCCGGGTGGTGCAATGCGACGAACTCGTAATCCACTTCCAGGTCCGGGTAGGGCAGGGTCTTCGACCAGCGCACGGTTTCCCTTGCCGCCTCCAAGCCCCACTCGAGTTCAGGAAGCAATTCCTTGAGCGGTGCTACGTCTGGCCAGCGATAGAACCCGCCGACACACACGTTGACCGGGTGCACCGAGCGCCCGCCAATCGCCTTCAGGACCTCGTTGCCGATTTTCTTCATGCGCAAGGCATCCTTGACCACGTCAGGTGCAATCGCGGCCAATTCGAGGGCTGATTCCTTGCCAAGCAGGTCAGGGGCCTGCAGTAGGTAGATATGCAGGGCGTGGCTCTCGATATATTCAGCGCAATACATCAGGCGGCGGAGGGCACGCACGGGGGGAGAAACGGTCACATTCAGGGCGGATTCCAACGCATAGGCGGAACTCATCTGATACGCAACCGGGCAGATGCCGCAGATTCGAGCGGTGATGTCTGGGACTTCCTGGAAATACCGGTCCCGCAGGAAACCTTCGAAGAAGCGCGGCGGTTCATAGATGTCTAGGCGGACCTCGGTGATTTTACCGTTCTTGATGCCGATATATAACCCGCCTTCTCCTTCAACACGGGCCAGTGCGGGTACTTCGATGTTGTTCATTTGGCCTCCTTACGGGCAGCAAGATCGAGCGCCATTTCCGCAGCTTTGTTGAAGGTCGGCGCATACCCGCTAAAGTTACGCAGCAATAGGGCTGTCTCCTGGGGGAAACGCTCAAGTTCGACCAGTTTTGGGACCAATGATCCGGTATTGGCATACGAAATAGGGCCGAAACACCCGTAGCAACCGCGGCCATTCGCCGGGCAGATTGCGCCGCAACCGGCTTGGACGATGGGACCCAGGCAGGGGCTCCCGTGGGCGACAAGCACACAGACTGTGCCGTTCCGTTTACATTCCATACAGACGGAGTATTGTGGGAAGTAAGGTTTCCGCTGCTGGAGTAATGCAACCACGGCCTCAACGACCATGTATTTGTTCACCGGGCATCCCCAGATCTCCAGATCGACCTGGACATACTCTGAGATCGGTGAGGATGTATTCAGGTAATCCAAATATTCTGGATGCGCATACACATTTCGGGCATATTCCTCGGCGTTCGAAAAATTACGCAACGATTGGATGCCCCCGGCGGTTGCGCATGTCCCCAGCGCGATCAAGATGCCGCAGTCATTGCGCACATCATTGATCCGTTTAATTTCATGAGGTGTAGTCACAGATCCTTCGACGATCCCAATGTCGTATGGGCCAGGTTTGACAGCCCGGGTCGCCTCCAGGAAGTAGGCAATGTCCACTGCTTCGGCAAGGTCGAGAAGCTCATCTTCCAAGTTCAATATGGCAAGCTGGCAGCCATCGCAGGAGGAAAATTTATATACCGCAACAGATGGTTTCTTGATGACGCTCATTAGTATTCCTCCACATTGAAGAACTTCTCCAAGGCTTTGAAGGTGAACACCGGCCCATCTTTACAGATGAAATAAGGACCCTGCTGGCAATGGCCGCATGCACCCTGGCCACACTTCATATTACGTTCAAGAGACACGAAAATCCGGTCTGTAGGGACGCGGCGGGCAAGGGCCTCAAAAATGACGAAACGGATCATGATCTCGGGACCGCACGTCAGCACTGCCGTATTGCGAGCGTCAACCCGGAAATTATAGAACCACATCGGAACTACACCGACACGACCGTCCCAGGTATCATCTGCGCGGTCGACAGTCACTTGGAGATCGATATCTGCCTGCTGCCACTGCTCATATTCTTTGGAATAGAGCAGGTCCTTGGGAGTTCGGGCGCCGTACAGGACGATGACTTTTCCGTATTTCTGGCGGTTGTGCAGGATATGGTAAATTGCGGGACGAAGAGGAGCCAGGCCGATGCCACCACTCGCCAGTACGACATCGAGACCTTCGGTCTCCTTCATCGGCCAGGTCGTGCCAAACGGCCCTCGCAGTCCAAGCATATCCCCGGGTTTCAACCGGCTGATCGCTCGCGTGTTGTTGCCTACAAAACGGATCGTGTGGCCGATCTTGCCAGGGTCTTGAGGGTCGGAACTGATCGAGATGGCTGACTCGCCATACCCTGGTACGTAGACCATATTGAATTGACCAGGTGCAAAACTGTAGCGTTCCTGGACCTCGGCTTCGGTGAATTTCAACCAGTAAGTGCTTACTCCCTCGGCTTCCTGGGTGATGCTGGTGACTTCTGCCCAATCAGGGTAGAGCAATTTGTCATGGCAACCGGCGCTGAGGGTTGGTGTTGTCGATTCTAGCTTTGTCATTTGGCTACCTCCGCACGTAAGGCGGCGATCTCTTCGAGGTGGTCGATCCCGGCTGGACACCAGGTGAGGCAACGGCCGCAACCGGTACACCCGATCGTCCCAAACTGTTCTTGCCAGGTGCCAAATTTATGTGTCAGCCACTGGCGGTAGCGTGAGCGAATGTTCGGGCGGGTGTTGCCGCCGGCTTGATACGAGTAGTTAGGGTTGAAACAGGAATCCCAGACACGCTCCCGGCGGGTGGTCTTGCCGGTCAGGTAGGTATGATCGGTCGCGTCCCAACAAAAACATGTCGGGCAGACCTGGGTGCAATTGGCGCAGGACAGGCAACGTTTGGCGACTTCATCCCAGCGGTGGGCGTCAAGGTTCGCGGTCATCAACATTGGCAGGTCGCTGGTCTCCAGCCTTCTCTCAATTTGTTCGCTGGCGAGCTTGATATTTTGAGACGCAGTGTTCAATATGAACGCAGAGGCGGGTTCGAAGGACCGCCCGGCCAGCATGCTCTTGCCAAGCTCTGAGCCGATCTCGATCAAGAATGCATCATCGCACTCGGTCAGGAGCAGGTCAAATTGCCGGGTTGCTTTTGGGCCGGTGTCGAGCGAAGTACAGAAACATGTCCCGGCGGGATAGAGACAATTGACCGCCAGGATGAAGACCCTTTCTCGTCGGGCGCGGTAAATCGGGTCATAAAAATCCGAACGCAAAAAGACTTTATCTTGGATTTCGATCGCAGCCAATTCACAAGGGCGCACCCCGATCAGTGCATATCGAGGCGCGGCCTCATTATGATGTTCAAGGTGCCAGCGCTCATTCTTTTGGGCGGTTAACAGAGTTACATGAGGAGGAAAGAGGAACCGCTTCCAGGACTGCGCCCCGGGAATCGCATCGAAATAACGCTCTGTCCTGGTTTTCACCAAATGGAACCTGCCCGGCTCTTGTTCACTGCGATAACCGCGCGGGAAATCAGCCAGCGTTTCGACTTCTTCGTAGATGATGCTCTCGTCCTTCACGCGCGGACCGATCGTCTGGTAGCCATTCTGGCGAAGTTCTGCGAGCAGCCCATCGAATTCTGCCTTGGGGAGGGCAATCGTGCTGCCAATATTGAGACTTGTCTCAGGCATTGGGATTCTCCGGCGGATCGGCAAACATATCCAGTAGCTGCAGGCGGGTGACAAGCAGGCGGCTGGCAACAATATCTGCCAGGCGGCCCATGACAAGGTATCCAAGGTCGTGGTCCTGGTCGCATGCCTGGCGTAGTTTTTCGGCATCGATGGCGATGACCCTGCCATCGCGCACAGCGGTAGCTCCAGCAGTCCGTTGGTGGACGACAGGTGTAACGCTCGACCACCCGAAGACCTCCCAGGATTCCAGGGTGTATATCCTTACCTTGCCTCTGTGGGGGACGAAGATATTGAGCGCAACGCGCCCCTCCACAACGATATACATATAGTCTTCCTTGTCTCCCTCCCGGAAAAGCGTCTCCCCAGCCTTGACATCCCGGATGTGCGAAATCTCAGCAAAACGCTCGACATGTTCGGGTTTCAACTCTTGGAACCAAGGAATTTTCAGAAGTTCTACGAGTATCTCCTCGTGAGTCATATCAACCTCCGTTGTAAATATTTAATGGACAATATTCACCCCAATTTGTACTATTAATCACAAATACAGGGAAGTGAATTTATTCCTCTCCCTGTCTGTGTATTGTCATGCAACCGGGCAAGAATGTCATATCCCTGTCCTGATAAATATGCTACAATCCGGAGACGAATGGGATGTTTGCCCCATTTGTCTCCGGAGTCTCCAATGAAAAATGTGATCCAACCCGTAAAAGGGACCCGCGATTTCTACCCCGACCAGATGGCTGTACGGAATTGGTTGTACAGCCAGGTACGCAAAATCTCCGAGTCATTCGGTTATCAGGAATGGGAAGCACCTATCCTGGAACCGCTCGACTTGTACGCGGCCAAGTCTGGGGAAGAATTGGTAATGAAGCAATCCTACGTATTCGAAGACCGGGGTGGGGAAAAGATCACCCTGCGTCCCGAACTGACGCCGTCCCTGGCGCGGATGATCGCTCAAGAACAGAGGAGGCTGACATTTCCTGTCCGCTGGTGGTCTTATGGGCCGTTCTGGCGTTACGAAAAGATGCAGAAGGGACGCTCGCGAGAGTTCTTCCAGTGGAACATCGACATGCTCGGTGTCAACTCTCCGGAGGCCGACGCGGAACTGGTCGCGGTCGCAGCAGGTTTTCTCAAGTCTGTTGGCTTGGGTCCGACCCAGGCGAGGATCTTGGTCAATAATCGCAGGCTAATGGAGGTGGAATTCGATGCTCTGGGCATCTCTCCTGAGCAAAAAGAAAATATTGCAGGCCTCGTTGACCGCCGCGGAAAGATGAGTCCGGACGAGTGGGAGGCTTATGCGCTCGAGTCTGGCATCACTTCCAGCCAGCTTGACCGGTTGAAACTCTTATTGGATGATCAGGATGGGTGGCGCAAGTCAGATGAATTGGTCCGCTTGTTTACGACCTTGGATGTGCTGGGCGTGCGCGAGTATGTCCAGTATGACCCCAACATAATGCGCGGCTTGCTCTACTATACCGGGACAGTCTTCGAAGCCTTCGATATCACCGGAGGCGTCCGGCGCGCCATTCTAGGTGGTGGCCGCTATGACAACTTGTTGCGGGATGTCGGTGGTGACCCGCTCTCGGGTGTCGGTTTTGCGATGGGCGATGTCGTTATCGGGATCGTCTTACAGGAACTGGGTCTGGTCCCAGAATTCCCGGCCACACCCGCAGTTGTAATGGTGACCGTATTTGATGAAAGCATGTGGATGGCATCCTATTCGCTGGCAAACGAACTCCGCCAGGCAGGGATCCCGGTCGTTTGTTATCCGGAACCGGGAAAACTGCCCAAACAATTCAAATACGCGGATAGGATGGGGATGAAAATCGCCCTGGTTCTTGGGCCAGATGAGGTCAAGCAGAGCAAGGTGGCGGTGAAGGATCTGGCGATTGGAGAGCAATCGATCGTCGGGCGTGATCTGGTCGTTGCGGCTGTCAAGCAAATCCTTTCGCGGGGCTAACGCAGTATGGTATAATCCCCTGCGCTAAAAAATGGTGGCTGTAGCTCAATAGGCAGAGCACTTGACTGTGGATCAAGTTGTTGAGGGTTCAAGCCCCTTCAGCCACCCACATCCTCCCCCCGGGGAGGTTTTTTTTATGATCCCAATAGATTGTTGCACATATCCTTTATCTGGAGTATAAAAAAGAGGATTTCCATTTAACCGGTTTCATAACCAGGAGATTTATTCTCCGGGGGTTGTGATCCCTGGCGTTGAGAAAGAAGGTGGCTCCGGATGAAAATTGCTGTCATCGGAGGTGGCTCGACGTATACGCCTGAACTTGTAAACGGGTTCCTGGAGCGGATTGATCGATTTCCGCTCCAGGAATTATGGTTAATGGATATCGATGATAACCGCTTGAATATTGTCGGGGGATTTGCCCAACGAATCGTGGAAAACAAGGGGGCTCCATTTAAAGTCGTATTAACAACCGACCAACGGGAGGCTGTCCGGGATGCAGAATATGTGATCACACAATTGCGCGTTGGACAGATGGAAGCGCGACGCAAAGACGAATACCTAGGCCACCGACATCAACTGATCGGGCAGGAAACGACCGGTGTAGGGGGAATGGCCAAAGCCTTGCGGACGATACCTGTCATCTTGAAGATCGCTCAAGACATGGATGAACTCGCCGCACCCGGTGCGATGCTGGTCAATTTCACCAATCCAGCCGGACTGGTGACTCAGGCATTGAGCAAATATGCTCCGAATGTCCCATCGGTTGGCGTGTGCAATGTCCCGATTACCGCCAAGATGATGATCCTGAAACACATCGAAGGATCCATAGAAACTTCTTTAGCGCCTGAAAGGGCAGAACTCAATTCCCTTGGGTTGAACCATCTCTCTTGGCATCGCGGTTTGACCATCGATGGCGAAGATGTCTGGCCACAGGTGATGGAAGGCTATTTAAAATTACTCAATGCAAGCGACCACCCGGAATGGGAACCTCGGATGGTGGAAATATTGGAGATGATCCCGAATGATTATCTTCAATATTACTACTCTACCGAGAAAAAGCTGGCCGCTCAGGCGAATTGGCCGCCTTCTAGGGCTGATGAAGTGATCGAAGTCGAGCAGGACCTGCTTAGAGCTTATGCCGACCCTGGGCTCAAAGAACCCCCGGCTGACCTGATGAAAAGGGGCGGGGCGTATTATTCCATGGTTGCCACTCAATTGTTGAATGCTCATTACAACAACCTGGGTGAAATGCATGTGGTCAACATCCCGAATGGAAATGCTGTCAGGGGCTGGCCTGCAGATTGGGTCATTGAGATGCCTGCCCGGGTCGACCGTGAAGGAATTCATCCTATCCCAACCGAACCCCTTCCCGATGTCTGCTTCGGTCTTCTGGTGCAGGTCAAGGCATATGAGTTGCTAACAGTTGAAGCTGCTGTCCATGGTGACCGAAAGGCGGCTTATCAGGCATTGCTTGTCAATCCCCTCGGTCCGCAGGCGGACAAGGTGCAGGCCGTCCTTGATGATCTTTTGGTCACTCATCGTGAATTTCTACCCTTATTTTGGGATCGATAAATGGTCAAGCGCAAATACTTTAACCGGCATTTCTAGCCGGGCGGACAAGGAGAACGAATGAGGAGACGTTTGATCGTCAATGGTGACGATTATGGCCGGTTCCCCGAAGTCTCGAGAGGCATTCGCGATGCACACAATTACGGCATCCTGACCTCGACGACAACGATGATGAACATGCCATCCGCCGAGCGTGACCTTCAGATTGCCCTAGAAGAAGCACCTGGCCTCGGACTTGGGGTCCATTTGGTCCTGACCTGTGGCCAGCCACTCTTACCTGCTTCTTCGGTTTACACACTCGTGGATGCTCAAGGTACTTTTCTTCAACATACCTATCTTTTGCAGAGTGTAGAGCAAGTCGATCCGTTGCATGCCCGGGCAGAGTGGCATAGACAGATCGAGAAATTCATTTCTGTTACCGGGAAAAAGCCAACTCACCTTGACTCCCACCATCACTCTTCCTATTTTTCTGTCCCTTTGTTTGCTGAGATGCTTGCGTTAGCTCTGGAATTCGATCTGCCAATCCGCCTGCCAAGACCAATAGGAGATATTGGGCTTGATGGCCTGCCACTTGACCGGCATCAGGCTTACATCCAGGGCATCGATAAACTGATGGCTGGGGACAAACCGCGAACCCCCGATGCGCTTGTGTTTTCATTTTACGACGATGGAATATCAACCGGCGATATGCTCAAAATCATGTCGCAGCTGGGGCCTGGCAGCACGGAGGTCATGTGCCATCCTGGCTATGTGACCGAAGCCCTTGTTCAAGGGACCAGTTATGCCAGCCAACGGGCCGTTGAGCTTGCAACGCTGACGTCGCGGGAAGTCAAAGAGGCGATCAGTGAGCTGGGGATTGAGCTGATCACCTTTGATCAGCTCTAGTACTCGGACAAGCAGTATTTGATTAAGCAGAATATTGGATTTACTGCATTATTTGGTCCGGGTACTAAGTACAGTCACAAAAGTTATGATGGATGTGCCCCAATGACGGATAGGACTTTCTCGGGACATTGATTGACACGCTGGAAGAAATCATACGAAGCTTCGATTAGCACTTTAACAGTCTCAAATAGTTCGCAATGTGTC
>JBDRPT010000066.1:0-36106 GCA_043826785.1 Chloroflexota bacterium
AACTTGTATGTCCAACTCAATCCGGTTCAACTCCGAACCTCGATCGACGCAAAAGTGGCTAAACTTTGGAATATCTCACGGTAACATTCCGCTTTGAGGCAACGTATCCCCATAGTAACATTTTGCTTTGAGGCATCACGGGGGCACCGAGACGGCTGCGCCTTCTGGAAAATTCTGGATGCCAATGCCTACTGCCAGAGCGACCGCTCCAGCGAGAGATGCGGAGGGAATATCGGCTGCGATGGCGCCAAATGCGACACCTACAGCCAGCCCTTCAGGGATATTGTGCAATGTAATTGCCAGAACCAAAAGGATACTGCGTTGCCAGGATGTTTTTATCCCTTCGGCCTCAGTGGTCGGTAAACCAATGTGAAGGTGGGGAAGGAGTTTGTCGACTCCCCACGGGAACAAGCCTCCAAACAGGAACCCCACCACTGCCGGTAGCCATCCCGGGACGGAGGTTTCTTCGGCCATTTCGATAGCCGGGGCTAAGAGGGACCAAAAACTGGCCGCGATCATAACCCCCGCGGCAAACCCCAACATTGAGTCGAGAACTTTGCGGTTGATGGTCTTGAAGAAGAACACCAGTGCTGCGCCCAGAGCGGTCACGAACCAGGTAAAAAGTGTTCCTATCAGCGCCTGGTAGATGGGGTGAAGATCGATAAACCAATCATAGATCATCGTCAAAGCCTCTTTCTGAAATTATATCTTCATAAAATCTATTAGACAGGGCCAAAAATACCGGATAGCAAAAATACAAAGATGGCACCCAGGATGATACCGATAGCAGTGAAATGCTGGTGACCGTGTTCTCGTGCTGCGGGGACGAGTTCGTCTAAGGTGATAAAGACCATCACGCCACCGGCAAACGCAAGGGCGGCAGGCACCAGATCGCGGAAGGTTGCCAGAAGTGTGACCGCCAAAAGCGCCCCGATCGGTTCGGTCAAGCCGGAGAACAACGCGGCCCGGAATGCATCCCAGCGGTAGACACCACTTTTGTATAATGGCAGAGCGGTTGCGATGCCCTCCGGAATATTGTGCAATGCAATGGCTACGGCGATAAAGTAGCCAAACCTGGGCGCATGCAGATAACCTGCGCCGATGGCGATCCCTTCCGGCATGTTGTGGATAGCGATCCCAATGGCGATCAGCATACCGGTGCGGTACAGATTCCGGTCCCGGATGATATTGCGTCCCTGTTTCCTTTGACGGCGTAACAATCTCTGCGCGTAGATCGTTTTCCTGAGCCCATCACCCTGACGGTCTCTATTGTCGAGCATAAAGACATCGGTCTCGCGCTCACCAAAACGGATGTGCGGGGCAAGAAAGTCCACAGTCAACATGAACAAGGCGCCCGCCGCGAATCCGAGGGTGGCAGTCAGGTACCCGGCCTGCTCCCAGGCTGCGCTGACAAGTTCCATGAATGCCAGGGTGATCATTACACCAGCAGCCCCTCCCATCAGCAAGCCGAAAGAACGCCGACCAGGCTTGCAGAAGACTGCAATTAAACCTCCCAGCCCAGTCCCCAGGCCTGCTACGATGCTGATCGGCAGGACTTCCAGTAAAAGATTCATACTTTGCTTTTTTGCCGGCGGGCTTTCAACCATGTGGATAATCGCCAGGATCCTTCCCCGCTGACACGGAGATCACGTTTAAGGAACAGAAGCCAGGCAAGCAGGATGAAGAGCAGGCCAAACCCGAACAATCCGAGCAGCCATTCCCCGTTGAGGCCATTGAGGGCCTCACCACTCTGGTAGTAGCGTAAAGGCAAGTATTCAGCTAATTCTTGGAGGTCTTCCATGATCCCAGAGAGTGATTGGATGAAGTAGGAACCAGTCAATAGCAGTCCACCAATCATGCCGGCAATACTCCGGGATGGCAGGATCATACTCAAGAGAAGACTTAATCCACCAAAGAGGAACAGCACGCTAAAAAGACTGATGAACGGCTTGATCAGATTGCTGGCATTGAGATCGAACCCTTCGACTTGAAATGCTGCGATGACGAAGGCGAACCAGGTGAGCCCCAGGATCAGAAGAAGGGATGTGATGAACGCCAGCAGGCGGCCAAGAAACAGGCAGGTCCGGCTGACTGGGTGGGACAATGTCAGGTCCAGTATCCCGGCTTCTTCGTCCGGGACCAGTAACCCGCTGCCGCCCATGACAGCGAATATCCCTAACACGAGCGGCATGTAAGAGAAAAATTCCACCGTTAAATACCCACTGGGAGTGAAGAGATCGCTCATCCCACCGAAAAACGCCATAAGCTCTACCGGGTATTGGGCCAGGAGAGCCTGCATTTGTTCCTGTTGACCTGCAAAAGTATCGTAGAAACCCATAAGCAGGTATCCCAGGCTTGCCAGGCTCAATCCCCAACCCAGGATCGCTCCAGCCGACCGGCGCATGGAATGAAGATAGATCGTTGGCATATTATTGCTCCTTGTAGTATGTCATAAAAACTTCTTCAAGCGATGGTTGCATGGTTGCGAAGTCGCGCACCGGATAATTGGCAAGTTCCTTGATCAGGCCGTCGATATCGCCCTCGATTTGCAGAGTCACCGAGATCTCATCCTGGACCAGGATGGAAATACCGGGAATCCGATCCAATCCATCTGTCTTGACAGGCGTCTTAAACACAATCCGCGCCTGGCGCAGGGATTTGCCGATCAGGTCATGGATATCAGCTGTTTCCACGATCACTCCCTGCCGGATGATGCCTACGCGTTCGGCGATCTCTTCTACTTCTCGCAATATATGGGATGAAAAGAATACAGTCGCCCCGTTCCCTTTGGATTCTCGAACTATTTGCAAGACTTCCTGCTGCATTAATGGGTCGAGACCAGCAGTCGGTTCATCCAAAAGCAGCAATTCCGGCCGGTGCATCAATGCCTGGACGATGCCAACTTTCTGTTTGTTGCCCTTGGAGAGGTTCTTGAATTGTGGTTTTAGATCGAGATCGATCCGGTCTGCCAAGCCATAGACGAATCCCCAGTCCAGCTTGTTGCCCCGCAGATTAGCCAGGAACCGTAGGCCAGCTTCGACCGTGAGATTCCCTTCAAAAGCCAGTTCCCCAGGAAGATAGCCAGTACGGGATCGAACGGCCAGGGATTGTTTCTGAGGGTCCAAACCGAGCACGCGCAGGGTCCCGCCGTTGGGCCGGATCGTGTCCAACATGCAACGGATGGTTGTGGTCTTGCCTGCGCCATTGGGTCCGAGGAAGCCAAAAATTTCCCCACGCCGGACTTCGAGGTCCACTCCCTTGAGAGCGCGGAACGGACCATACGACTTGGTCAATCCTTGGGCGAGGATGACAGGATCAGTCATGGTTATCTCCTTGTATGAATTCTACAAAAATATGTTTGCTGATTTCCCTATTTAGGGCGATAGTCGAGCTTTGGCCAACCCGCAGATGTAGATCGTCATCGGTTGACCTGGTTTCAATGACTACTAATTTCACGCCGGGTACAAGGCCAAGTCTTTCCAACTGCTGCAACATCTCCTGGTCTTGGCAGCCAACTCGGCGGATGATCGCTGTTCCTCCCGACTCAACGCTATCGAGAGGAGCGTCATGCGTATGGGGCATGATGAGATCCGCAGAAGGGATTGGTGCTCCATGTGGGTCGCGCTCCGGATGACCGAGGCTGGCGGCAATCCGTTCTTCGAAATCCTCCGAGATCACATGTTCGAGGCGACAGGCCTCCTCATGAACAGAGTCCCACGTATAACCAAGGTTTTCGACGAGGTAGGTCTCCAGCAGCCGGTGGTGACGAATGACCTCCAGGGCAGCGCGCACGCCTTCCGGTGTCAGAGATACGCCTTGGTGTTTCCGGTAAATGACCAATGGAGGCTGGATAGCGGCCATCCGCTGTAACATTCCGGTTACGGAGGCTGGGGCAACACCTAAACGAAGTGCCAATAATGACGTCGTTGCCTCATTTCCTTCAGCGGTAAGGGAATAAATTGCCTTCAGGTAATCTTGGATGGATGTTGTGATTGTCTCGCCCATAAATATTTAGGTAACCCTAAATAATTCTAAATCCTTTATTTTGGCTCGTCAAGGGCGATCGGTTCTTTGTTTTGTTTCCATTTTCCTGCTTGTAATATACAATAGTACGAGTGAGGTCAAAATGTACTTTGCGCTAAATATCTTTCTCTCGGCATTTTTATTGTTCCAGGTGCAACCCATGATCGCCAAATATATCCTCCCTTGGTTTGGGGGGACGCATGCAGTCTGGTCTACAGTGATGTTCTTCTTTCAGGTTCTGCTGACTGGTGGGTATGCTTATGCTTCCTGGATCATTGCAGGTAAACGACGTCGTGAAGTCATCCATCTTGGATTACTTACCCTTTCGATAGCCATCATAGTCATCCTGGGCCTGCTGTGGAAATCCCCGATCACCCCTGATTCAAGTTGGAAACCAGATCGGGTTGCAGATCCAATCTGGCAAATATTCCTCTTACTGGCCATTTCGATCGGTCTTCCATATTTTCTGTTATCGACGAATAGCCCATTGATGCAGGCATGGTTCAATCGCGTCTACCCTCACCGGACGGCTTACCGATTATATGCCCTGTCCAATGCCGGCTCCCTACTGGGGCTGATCACCTATCCGGTTTTGGTAGAGCCCACCATGTCACTTGCTTTACAAGGTTGGGTATGGTCAATTGGGTTTATCGTTTATGCTCTTGTCACAGGCTACGGAACGGTTCGTTCGCTGCGGATCCCGCAAAAGCCCAGTGTCCACCCTGCTATAGATGTGCCGGTAAAAGGAGAACGGGCGGGGGTAAAGGTAACCATTCTCTGGATTGCGCTCTCGGCCAACGCATCCATCCACTTGTTGGCAACGACCAGCCACATCACCCAGGAAGTGGCTGTAATTCCCTTCCTGTGGGTTCTGCCTCTTGCGATCTACCTGGTGAGTTTTATCTTGAGTTTCTCGGGTGAGAAATGGTACTCGCGGCAAGTTTTCCTCATCATCCTCTTTGTCGCTACCATCCTGGCGAGCTGGGCGATGGCCAAATCTGAGAGCCTTGGAATACCTGTCCAGATCGGTGTTTATTCCCTGTTACTCTTTGCGGTATGTATGGTTTGTCATGGGGAATTGTACAGCATCCGGCCGGCTCAGCAGCAATTGACGAAATTCTATTTTCTGGTCTCTGTTGGGGGTGCTCTCGGCGGTTTGATCATCATTTTTGTGGCCCCGAACATATTTCGGGGCTATTGGGAACTTCCGCTTGGAATTGGCTTATGTTGGCTCCTATTCCTGGTTGTGTCGTTCATTTTCCGACCAAAGGTTCAGAAACGCTGGGTCTTTGTGGTCAATACTGTCATTCTGCTCAGTGCAATGGTGCTCTCGAGTGTCAGGGCATTCCAGCAGATTCGGGCTGACCTGACCAGCGCAGTAACCATTAATCGAAATTATTATGGGGTTGTCCGCGTCAAAGAATTGGGTGCCGAGGGTTGGTCTACGCATAGATACGCACTTGTCCATGGAGTCACTATCCATGGATACCAACTCGTCGATCCAGAATCCCGAGCAACGCCGACAGCTTACTTTGGGGAAACCAGTGGCGGAGGACTTGCTATCCTCAACCACCCTAGCAGGGGGCAGGGGATGCGCGTCGGGATATTAGGCCTCGGAATTGGTACTCTAGCAGCCTATGGCCAGCGCGGAGATATATATCGCTTTTACGAAATCAACCCGCTTGTGATCGAACTTGCCGAGGGGGCAGGAGGGTACTTTTCGTTCCTTTCGGATAGCCAGGCGGAAATCGAAATTATCCCCGGAGATGCGCGCCTCTCCCTTGAAGAAGAACTTACCACAGGTCATCCGCAGGCGTATGACCTGCTCGTCTTGGATGTCTTCTCGAGCGATTCCATTCCAGTCCATCTAATTGACCGGGAAGCATTCGAGATATATCTACAACATATCAACAATGGTGGAATCTTGGCCTTGCACATCTCCAATCGCCACCTGGACTTGGTCCCTGTCGCCTGGACGCTGGCTGATCATTTCAACTTGAACCGGGTTGTCATCGATGACCCGGGAGATGGCAGTATCACAGCCCGATCCTTGTGGGTGTTGATGGCAATCAACCCAGATCTTCTAGCAAGTCCGGAAATCTCGTCACGAGCGATGGTTTTGTTGGATTACGCCCCCCGGATCAGATTATGGACTGATGATTATAGTAATCTATTTCAGGTATTGAAGTAATTTGGTTTGTAATCCACCCATCAACTAGTGAATTGGTCACTTGCATCATCCAGCACGCGGACCTCGTCATCCGTGAGTCGCCAACCTGTGGCACCAAGGTTTTCGATGGCTTGTTGGCGATTTTTTATTCCCGGGATTGGCATTACCCCTTTACAAATGAGCCAGTTTAACGCCACTTGTCCGGACGTTTTTCCACCGTGTTGTTGTCCAATCTCCGTCAAAAACCCGATGAGTCCCTCCAAATTCCCGAGGATGGACCCATACATACGACCGCGCAACCCCGGCGGAGGATTCTCGGGTGTATATTTTCCCGTCAAAAGGCCCTTAGACAATGGACTATAAGCAATCAGGCGCACACCGAGTTTCTTGCATTGCTCCAAGACACCGTTCTTTTCAACCTTGCGGTTTAACAAGTGATATTCAACTTGGTTTGATGCCAGTTGGATGTTGTGTCGAATGAGTATGTTATAGGCGCGCTGCATCTGACCATTATCATAGTTGGATATTCCAACCGCTCTCGACAACCCCAATTCAACTACCAGTGCTAACCCGTCCACGAAGGTGTCGAAGGGTACCAACGGCGATGGCCAGTGGAGCTGGTAAAGGTCTACCTTATCCAATTGGAGTCTATCAAGGCTGCGTCTCAAGGCTTTCACGACACTAGTCTTGGTGAACCGCCATGGGAAGGGGAAGAACTTTGTCGCCACCAGAACGGGTTGTTGGCTGTTATGAATAAACTGGCCTAATAATCGTTCCGAGCGCCCCTGTCCGTATGCCTCGGCGGTGTCAACCAAATTAACACCGCCCTCGAGAGATACCTGAAACGCGGCCTCAATATCCTTGTCATTGTATTCACTACCGTAATTCCAAAATAGCTTATCACCCCAAGCCCATGCTCCCACTCCCATTTCTATTTGATGAAGGAAAGTGTTTTCTACTGAGGGTTTTTCAGACATCACATTGCTCCAGGGAAAAAGATGAATGCAGCCTGAAAGAGTCTCCAGGCCGATTCTATTCTAACATATTCCATATTTTGGGGTAGTCACAAGAAGTGATTCCGATTAAAATCATGGCATCAACAATGTTGAACCTATGGACCGCCAGCCGCTTGACTCCGTGAGGCGGCTGGCGTTCCCTGAGTTCTGGGAGGCAGGTATGAGTCAGCAGCCAGCTAACAGCAGGGAAGAATCCTCGACCGATCTCATCGCGAGGCTGAATTTACCGATCGAAGATATTTTGATCCTGCGCAGGGCCTTGACGCACAGGTCATATATCAATGAACATCCAGAAGCCCTGGAGGATAATGAGCGTCTGGAATTCTTGGGTGATGCTGTACTTGATTTTATCGTTGGAGCCTGGCTCTACAATCATTTCCCGGAGATGGCAGAAGGCGAACTGACCCGGATGCGGTCTGCGCTGGTTTGTACTGACCAGCTTGCAGCATTTGCGCGAACATTGGATCTCGGACCTTCCATGAGACTGGGAAGGGGTGAGGTCCAGGCCGGAGGCCGAGACAGGACAGTCTTGCTCTGCGGGACTTTCGAAGCGCTCATCGGAGCGATCTTTCTTGACTCAGGCATTAACGCTGTCCAGGATTTGATGTCTCCGCTCCTAGATGACATGAGCGGCGCCATTGCCTATCAACCCGAGCTATATGACCCCAAGAGCCGGCTGCAAGAATGGTCACAGGCTCAAAAACTTGGCATCCCACACTATATAACCGTACAAGCCAGTGGGCCAGATCATGAAAAACTATTCGAGGTTGAGGCGATGATCAATGGTCAGGTGTTTGGTCGTGGGTCAGGGCATAGTAAACAATTGGCAGCTCAGTCTGCCGCCCAGAATGCCATCGATACTATCAACCAATCTGAAAGTGGAACGCAATCATAAACCATGCCTCTCTGCTTAAAATCCCTTGAACTTCACGGATATAAGACTTTTGCAGCCCGAATCAATTTTGAATTTGCGGGCGGAATCACCGCGATCGTTGGTCCAAATGGCTCCGGAAAATCCAATATCGCAGATGCACTGCGCTGGGTCCTTGGAGAGCAATCCTACAGCCTTTTACGTGCTAAAAAGACCGAAGATATGATTTTTGCCGGCTCGGAACAAAGAACTCGGGCAGGCATGGCTTCCGCAACAGTTGTATTTGATAACAGCAATAGTTGGTTGCCGGTGGAATTCACAGAAGTCGGTTTGACCCGGCGCGCATACCGCGATGGACGTAATGAATACTTGATGAACGGCCAACAGGTACGTTTGAGGGATATTTATGAACTCCTGGCACAATCCGGTCTTTCGGAACGGACATATACCATCCTGGGTCAGGGGCTCGTCGATGCATCGTTGGCACTAAAAGCTGATGAGCGTAGGAAATTATTCGAAGAGGCCGCTGGCATAGGGTTGTATCGTTCCCGGCGGGAAGAAACGCTCCGCCGCCTAGACACTACAAGACGGAATCTTGACCGGGTGCTCGATATCCTCGCTGAACTGGAACCTCGCTTGAAGAGTCTAGAACGACAGTCACGCCGGGCTCAAGAATATGGTCAGGTTCAGGCTGATTTAAAGGCGATGCTTCGCGATTGGTATGGATATCACTGGCATAGGTCCCAGGCGCTATTAATTGATGTTCGTAGCCAGGGTAATGAACAAGAGAGTCAATTAAGGGAGGTACGCGATCTCGCGATGCAAAACCGCGAGGAAGTTGTTACCTACCGGGGCCGCCTTCAAGGTTTGCGGGCGCGTTTAAATTCTTGGCATCGCCAGTCAGCCCAATTCCACACCCAGCGCGAGGAAATTAGCCTTAACCTGGCTGTCCTTGATGAGCGCAAACGATCTTTGACTGATAATCTGCAGGCAATGAATCTTGAGCGCGATCGCCTTGAAGAAGAAATGGCAATTGCGAAGGACAGGCTGGCTGAAGCAATCACGATCAGTGAGCATCTCCAGGTAGAATTTAATGAGGCCCAGGTCCAGGCTAAAGCAGTGGAAGAATCGTTGGCAGACCGCCAGGCAGAGCGCAAGGAAGTAGATGAATCCCTGCGTGTCTCCCGCCAGAAATTGGAAGATGTCTCAACGCGTAGTGCGCACCTACAGGCGCGCCTGGAAGAACTGAAAAACCGCATTGAAAACCAGGCGCAGAGATTATCTTCTGTCAACGGCGCGATTCAAGTGGCAGCGGATGAGGTCGAGGTTGCTAAGAAAGAACTTCAGACCAAGGTTGAAAACCTCCGGAAAGTTGAGATCGAATACGACCAGGCCAGGTCCAGCCAGCAAGAACTCAGCAGCCGCATGGCGGACCAGGAAATCCTGCTTCAGGACGAACAGGTTCGCAGGAATGAACTGGTTACTGAAAAAACCAGATTAGAGACTCAGCTGGAGATCCATGAGCAGGCGGAAAAATCGTTGACAGGATATGGGCATGGTTCTCGTCTGCTCCTTGAAGCTATCCGCAGGGGACAGTTGAATGGGTCGCAGGGAGCGCTGAGCGCTCTACTGGAGGTCCCGCCTGATCTGGAACTTGCTGTTGCCGCAGCCCTCAGTGAGTATCTGGATGGTGTCATCCTGATTTCTGGAGAGAGTGTGGAGCAGGCAATCTCCCTCCTGGGCGGAACTGACCCCGGCCGTGCAGCAATTATGCCCCTCGATTGGCTAGCCCCGGGTGAACCCCAACAGAAAGCCGGCCAAGACGATTGCTTAGGCGTGGCGTCCGAGTTAGTCGGTGGGTCAGCAGAACTCCG
The DNA here is from genome assembly GCA_043826785.1 of Chloroflexota bacterium. GTDB lineage: Bacteria > Chloroflexota > Anaerolineae > Anaerolineales > Villigracilaceae > JBDRPT01. The sequence continues at coordinate 9,955 of JBDRPT010000066.1, forward strand.
TCCCTTGATCGATGCACTGCTTGGCCAGGTGTTCATTGCTCGTGATCGTCCGGCTGCCCGGAGGATATTGGCAGGGAAACCAACGCATGTCCGGGCGGTTACCCTGGACGGTGAGGTTTTCACTGCAAGCGGACTGCTCCTGGCTGGAAAGCTTACGTCTGCTGGAGCATTGACCAAAACCCGTCAACTTCGGGAGATTAAAACAGCGCTGGAACAGGTGGTTTTTGCAAGCTCCCATCAAGACAAGGTACTTCAAAAGGCAGTCAGGGAGGTCCAGGACTTGAAAACCCAAGTCTCAGACTCCGAGGCGCTTCTTCAGGATGTCCGAGTAAAAATGGAACTCACAAAAACAGCAGTAAGCCAGACCCAGGTTACTATGGATGCAGCACAGGCCCAGCATGATTGGCGGGTTGCTCAGAAGGCCAGCCTGGAAGCTGAAATCCAAACAGCGGAGGCTGAACGGGAACAAGCACTTGCCCAGCTGGCTGAATTGGAAGGTGCCAGTACCCAAATCAGCGATGAAATCCGCTCGATCGCCAGTTCGCTAAATCAGATGGATATCGATGAGTTTCAAGTCCAATTGAACCACTGGACCACACGGGTAGCAGTGACCGAATCAACTCTGCGTGAAGCTCAATCTCGGCAAGAGGAACGTGAGCAAACCATCGAGCGAATGAAGGGACAACTGGCAAATATTTTCCTGCGTATCGATGAGGGTGCAAATTTGCTAACCGCGTTAGATCAGCAGAAAGAGACTTTGCGGGATCAGGAATCACTCTTGCAAGGCCAATTGGAAGAGCTGCGCTTGCTCATCGAGCCTGCTGAGAACCAATTGGCCGAAGCCGAAGCCGAGGAGGCGGTTCTTCAAGAAAAGGATAATGCCTCCCAGCAGAACCTCGCCAGACTCGAGCGGCAAAATACCCAAGTGCAACTTGAAATCGGTCGGAAGCAGGAGGGGCTGGAGAGTTTGCGCCAGAAGATCGAGGATGATTTTGGATTGGTCCAGTTTGAGTATTCAGTAGACGTCTCTGGCCCGGTCCCGTTACCTTTTGACGGCCTGGTTGAACAACTAGGTTTGGTGGCTGATATCCCCTTGGATTTGGAAGAAAGCCTGACCCGACAGCGGGCGCAACTGCGCCGCATGGGTCCGGTTAACCCGGAGGCGCAATCTGAATATGAGGCGGTCAAGGAGCGCTGCGAGTTCCTCCAGTCTCAACTCAAGGACTTGCGTAAGGCGGAATCCGACCTCCACCAAGTCATCGCTGAACTTGATGAGATCACGCGGATTGAATTTTCAAAGACATTCACAGCAGTCGCGGAAGAATTCCGATCTATCTTCCATCGTTTATTTGGGGGGGGCAGTGCACGATTGGTGCTTACGGATCCGGACAACCTCACCGACACTGGCATCGAAATCCAAGCTCGCTTGCCCGGCAGACGCGAACAGGGCTTGTCTCTCCTATCGGGTGGCGAACGCTCTCTGACGGCTATTGCGCTGGTCTTCGCCTTGCTGAAGGTTTCGCCGACACCAGTATGTGTGATGGATGAGGTCGACGCGATGCTCGATGAGGCAAATGTAGGCCGCTTCCGTGATCTCCTTGATGAACTGAGCAAAGATACCCAGTTTGTCATCATCACCCATAACCGGAATACAGTTCAAGCGGCAGACGTTATCTACGGAGTGACGATGGGGCGCGATTCGACCAGTCAGGTTATCAGTCTAAAACTCGACGAAGTCTCAGACGAATACCTTCGTTGATTTTCGAATGCAAAGAGAGCGGATGGCACTCACCATCCGCTCTCTTTATACTTTTGTCCCTGATTATGGCTGTGCGGTTTGTTGGAGTTCGGCCTGTTGTTGTTGCAATGACAGGATCGCCTCTTGCAAATCAGGCTCGGTTGGGACGCGGTCTTTCCACCGGTCATCATAGGTGTCGATCTGTGCTGCAGCGCGTTGCTCCCCAAGCCATTGCTGGAAACGGAGCTCACGTTGCTGATTGAACTCGTCAGCGGTGAGAGGCCGGTCTTCGTGTCCAATCACTTGAACGATATGCCAACCGTACTGCGATTGGACAGGCTGGCTGATTTCTCCAACCTCAAGGCTGAAAGCCACCGTTTCAAATTCAGGGATCATCTGGCCTCGTCCAAACCACCCGAGGTCTCCGCCATTTGCTCCGCTACCGGTGTCCAGAGAATTAGCCACAGCCAGCGATCCGAAATCAGCACCATCAAGCAACTGTTGGTAGAGATCTTGGGCAACCGTCTCATCTCCAACGAGGATATGTCTTGCCCAAACCTGCTCGGCAAATGGTTCCATATCTGCAGTGGTGGCAGTCATTACAGCTTCCCTCATTAGTCGGTCAGTAATGAAGAACTGCCGAAAGTCCTCCTCGTCCATGCCAATCTCACGAAAATTATCCAGGGTATCGGCATATTCCGTCTCGAAGGCTTCGAGTGTATAAGGTGTTGCGGTTGGCATGGGGGTTGAGGTCGGGATATTCGGGTCCTGGGTCACTGTTGGGGCGGAAGTCAGGGTTGGAAATGGGGTAGCGGTCAGGGCAGGAGTGATCAGGAATTGCTGTGTTGCAGAGAAGGTTGGATATGAAAAAATCGTTGCCGTGGGTTCTGGTGTGCTTGTCCCAAGCGGGAAATATCCCAATTGGGCTTCGATTTCACGTTGGATAGCTTCTTCGGAAATCACGATTCCATTTGCTTCTGCATATTGGCGGATCAACAGGATATCGATCAAGCCATCAAGCACGGACTGGCCAACAGCGGTGGTGCTCATCAATTCGAGCTGGATCTGCTGCAATTGCTGGGACATATCCATTCCAAAAGCATTCGCAAAATAATCGTATTGCATGTATTCGCCGATCTTACGTTGCCGGTAAATCCGGACCCGCAATTGGAATTCGCCCGTCCCGATGGTGTCACCATTTACCTCTAAGACTGGTTGGCGGGCTTGCAGAACAGTGATATTCAATATCCCGTAAGCGATCAGGAGGATCACAATCGAAACAATGGCGATTGTGGTGTAGGTGATGATCGCGACCTGCCGACGTTCCCGTTCAAGGCGAGCGACATGTTTTTTCGAGACGATTCTTGACGGCTTATTCTTGGCCATTATTCCCTCGAGACCGGAAAAGGGCATGGAAAATCCCATACCCTTTTCCATGGTTGTGGATTAGCGATCCTCGTCCCAGTGTCTGCCTGTAAAGGGCAGCAAGGCGATGTGGCGAGCGCGTTTTATTGCCCCGGCCAGGTTACGCTGATGCTTGGCGCATGTACCGGTCTGGCGTCGTGGACGGATCTTGCCATCTGGCGTGACGAACCTTTTCAGGATTTCAACTTGCTTGTAATCGATCGCCAGGTGCTTATCTGCACAGAATTGGCAGATCTTTGGGCGAGCATAATAACGTCGTTCGCCGCCCTGCTCTTCTCGTTCATTGGTGTAATCCATATTTTATAACTCCATTCTTTCTAACCTACCTAATGCCTTAGAATGGGAATTCGTCTTCCTGTCCGGCTTGGTTTTCGTCCACAGGTTCGGACTTTTCCATCCCGGTCGTCTGGACTTGATTGGCTTCGCGCCTCTCACCAAGCATCATCATTTCTGTGGCGACGACTTCTACGGTTGAATGTTTGACGCCTTCTTTGTCTTCCCATCTTCGGGTTTGTAATCGACCTTCGATATACACTTGTTGACCCTTGGATAAATACTGTTTGCATATCTCGGCAAGATTGCCCCAGGTCACTATGTTGAACCATTCGGTCTCGGTGTGGCGTTCCCCGTCAGACGTATTCCATGACCGACTGGTGGCAACCGAATAAGTTGTCACCGGTCGCCCGGAAGGTGTATAGCGCATTTCGGGATCGCGCCCAAGGTGGCCGATCAGCATGACTTTGTTTAAACCTCGACCCATCTTGTTTACTCCTTATTAATAGAGAGAGACCAGACACATGGGCTACTTAGTCTACAACGGTAATCATGTAGCGGATAACAGATTCCAAGAAGCGCAGGTTGTGGTCTAGGCTTTTGGATCCGGCAGGCGGAAGAGAAATATTGAAGAGGACAAATAGACCTTCGGCCTGTTTATGGATCGGGTATGCCAGGCGTTTGCGCCCCCAGACATCAACCTTATCCACCGTTCCGCTAGCCTCGACGATCCACCCCTTTACCTTTTCGACGATGGCATTAAAAGCAGCCTCGTCCTGGTCGGGATGGATGATACAGACTAACTCATACTTGTGCATGGGAAACCTCCTTTCCATGGGATTTGCTCCCGGTCGCTTGCCGTAGGCAGGCCGGGTGCGGAAAGCTGTCATGCATAGACATGACTAGAGCGGTGCCTATTTTACGCTATAAATGCAGATTTGGGGAGGTCGAATGCAAGGTTAGATTGCAGTTAGCGAATATAGATTGGATTGCTAAAGATCCATCCCCGGCGCCTTCCAAGAAACCTGCGATATACTTCGACGCGGAAAACACCGGGCTCTGTTGTGACATGAGTCAGCGCTTCGGTTTTAGCTTTTTTGATTATCCGTCCATCTTTGATTAGGATAATCTCTGCCTTCGCGGGAATTTTTATCTGCAATGTGACACCCCCACGGGCAGGTATCGTCTCACCCATGCTCGCCTTGGATTCATTCCCGTGGGCGGAAAAACGAAAGCCTCCGGTCGGTGCGATCAGATCGTACCCGATGAAGCAATGGCCTTTTGCCAGGGCGTCGAGCACCATGATACGATCTTCATCGATATTACCGGTTAATTTTGATGGGACGAGTATGTGGTTGTTAATTGCCGTAAAGTGAAACTCGTAAGGGAAGACCACTCGCTTAAGTGGACCTAAGGTCATCTGACGGGCATGGGCATCCGACCCTGCTACTGCAACAATCCGGTTTCCCTTGCCCATAAGGCGATCCCATAGCGACAGGGTTTCTGCAATTGGACCCCGGGCTATCGCTTCGGGAAAGTAGGCATAAAATAGCCCCTGGAGTTTGTTCTTGACGACTACTTTCAATTCACTGAAGCCGTTCCAGAGCTCGATGCCCGTATATCCAAGTACATCCCAGGCCTCCCATGAGATATCATCCTCGTTGAACGCGGGTAATGCCGGGTCGATGGGATGGGCGATAAAACATATCCCGCCAGCATCCCTTACCGCATCGATCAATGTCTGCGGGTTATCAGCAAAGGGGGCTAGTTCCCTCCTGGTGCCAAATACAAGCAAATGGTTTTTTTGTGGGTGACGGTCTTGATCGTGGATTTCCTCGCCGACCAGCAGAAGAACAGATTTCTTTCCCTTATGATGATATCCTTCAACCCCTTGGACCCAGACATTATGGTCGGTCACCAGGAGAACATCCACCCCAGTTTTTATAGCAGCTTCTGCGAGGTCTGAATGCAACCCGGTGCCATCGGAATAGGTTGTGTGCATATGAAGGTTGAGGATCAGTTCATCCATGGATGCCTCTTGGTTGACGTTTACCCTGCTTAACAGTTATAATTTGTCGGCTAATTTAACTGGAGGAAGTATGCAAAACATTCTTTTTGGCTCGTTGATTTTAACATCTATTGCTTTGATTGTGAGTATCATCCTACAAAGCAAAGGGGCAGGCTTAGGTGGTTTGACGGGAGTGGATACGGGTGGTGTTTTTACTGCCAGGCGTGGTATTGAGAAAATCCTCTTCTGGGTCACAATCATCTTCAGTGTCTTGTTTTTTATTCTGGCGATTTCGACAGTAATCATTTCCCGCTAGGATACGAATTTAAGAGGGCCATCGCTGAAGTGTAGAACCTTGATCCACGATCGGCCTTAGTTTTTTTTCTATCATGAAAAGACTACGCTGGCAAATTCTTGTCATCGTTATTACCTTGGCTATTGTTGGTACGTTGCTTCTCGCGCAACAGCCGACTCTCGCTCCGATTAGCGCGGAACCGGCCAGCGGAGGCATTTATACGGAAGGCTTGGTTGGTTCGTTTGGTCGCCTCAATCCCCTTTTGGATTGGAATAACCCCGCAGATCGAGATATCGATCGACTGATCTTTAGCAGCTTGATCAGGTTCGATTCACAAGGGATGCCAATCCCCGATTTAGCCGAGTCGTGGGGTGTTTCGATGGACGGGATGGTCTATAACCTCTCGTTGCGGCCTAATGCATTCTGGCATGATGGTCAACCGGTGACAAGCGATGATGTAATATTCTCATTATCGTTAATGCGGAGCGAATACTCTGTACTTCCTGAGGATATCCGCCTAGTCTGGGATTCTATCCAAGTTATCCGGCTGGACGATCTCACGATCCAGTTCCGGCTCCCCGAACCATTCGCCCCCTTCTTGGACTATCTGACTTTTGGGATTGTGCCTCAACACATCCTGGGAGAGGTACCTGCCGACCAGCTCATCAATGTCGAATTCAATCTTGCTCCTGTGGGGAGCGGGCCATATCGCTTCGAGCAATTGCTCGTAGAGGATAACCAGATTACAGGTGTCGTGTTGGTGGTATCTGACACCTATTACGGAAAAATCCCTTATATCGAACAGGTTGTATTTCAATATTATCCTACCGATGAAGAAGCAATGGCTGCGTATCGTAATGGAGATGTGTCGGGGATCAGCCAGGTTGGAGCGGATACCCTGCCTGCTGCGCTTGCAGAACAAAACCTCGACTTGTATTCCAGCCGATTGCCGCGATTAACGATTGTTTTATTGAATCTGGGCAGTGACGAGGTCTCATTCCTTCAAGATAAAAATGTGCGTCGCGCCCTGCTTCTGGGTCTCAACCGTCAATGGATGATTGACCATCACTTCAATGGCCAGGCGATCATCGCGAATAGCCCGCTGTTGCCGGGTACTTGGGCATATTATGAAGGAATGGAACAGATACCATACAATCCCGAAATGGCAATAAACATGTTGAACGGGTTAGGCTATCTTCTCCGGGGCGAATCGCAAGTACGTGAATTGGATGGGGCACCTTTGTCCTTTACGCTGATTCACCCCGACCAGGAAATCTACGTTTTGATGGCTGAGACGATCCGGGATAACTGGGCATCGATCGGCGTCCAGGTTGAATTGCAGGCGGTCTCATACGAGGAAGTGCTTGCCCGTCTTGCTGCCAGGGATTATCAAGCGGCATTGGTTGATCTGGATTTCACACGATCCTACGACCCGGACCCTTATCCCTTTTGGCATCAAGCTGAGGCCAGTGGTGGACAAAATTACAGCCAATGGGACAACCGGACAGCAAGTGAGTACCTCGAGCAAGGGCGCGTTATTGTCGATCTCAACATCCGCGCCCGGTTATACCGAAATTTCCAAGTGATTTTCGGGCGGGAATTGCCGGCTTTGCCGTTGTTCTATCCTGTGTTTACATACGGCGTGGACGTCCGTGTGCGGGGGGTTCAGGTGGCTCCAATCTTCGAACCGCGAGATCGATTCAGTACAATAGCTGACTGGTATCTAGTCACCCGGCGGGCAGTTGAACAAACCAGGGAGCTCATCGTGACACCATGAACTTCGAGAGGGCGAAACCGGAAAATCATAGTCATTGTGCTGATCCAGGATAGTTGCCATCAAGCAAGGGAGTGTTATGTCGAACCATCGTAATCTAGCCCAGGGCTATATTCAAAAAAATAAAGAAAAGTTCCTCGGGGCACTTAAGGAATTCTTGATCATCCCCTCTATTTCTACAGATCCGGCGCATGGATCGGATATGGTTCAGGCGGCCGAATGGGTAGCTTCCCAACTTAATGCGATCGGGATGCAAAGAGTCAACATTTTCCCTACAAACCGTCATCCGGTTGTTTTCGGTGAGTGGTTGGGCGCGGAAGGTGCCCCGACAGTCTTGATCTACGGTCATTACGATGTCCAGCCTGCTGACCCTGTTGACCTCTGGAAAACCTCCCCATTCACTCCAGTGGTCCGCGGTGAAAATATTTATGCACGCGGCGCATCTGACATGAAGGGTCAGGTGATCGCAACGTTAAAAGCCGTCGAGGCGATTGTTAATAATGGTCCGATGCCGGTGAATGTGAAATGGCTCATAGAAGGGGAAGAAGAAATCGGCTCACCTAGCCTGCCTTTCTTTATTGAGAAGCATAAGGACATCCTTGGCGCGGATTTCTGCCTTAACCCAGATAGTGGCATGCTTGCCCCCGACGCGCCGGCTATAACCTATGCCCTGAGGGGGTTGGCATATTTTGAGTTGCGTGTCCACGGTCCTGCAGCAGACTTGCATTCAGGGATCTATGGGGGGGTGACACGGAATCCCGCTATTGTCCTGGCAGATCTGATTGCCGGCATGCACGATTCCAAAGGTCGGGTCACATTGCCTGGTTTTTATAAGACGGTCCGGCCATTAAGTAAAGAAGAGCGCAGCGAACTGTCCCGTCTGCCGATGGATGACAAGTATTTCCTTGAAAATAGTGGAGCAAATGTGTTGTATGGCGAGGACGGTTACAGCGTTGTGGAACGAGTCGGTGCGCGACCGACCCTGGACGTAAATGGGATCCTGTCCGGTTTTACTGGCGAGGGGTCGAAGACGGTAATACCCGCCTGGGCAATGGCCAAGATATCCATGCGCCTCGTTCCGGATCAGGATCCCGAGGCAGTTCATCGCCAGTTGATAGAATTCCTTGAAAGAAAGGTGCCCCTCGGTATCCGCTGGGAATTGAACGCCATGGGAGGTGCTAAGGCATCCATTTGTGAACGCAACCACTTCGGAGTTAGGGCTTTATCCGCGGCTTTGGAAGCCTCCTGGCAGGTCCGACCGTATTTCAAGCGGGAGGGAGGCAGTGTCCCGGTGGTCGGTTTGATCCAAAATGCACTTGGTATGGAATCGGTCCTAACAGGGTTCGGCTTGCCTGATGATAACCTGCACGCACCGAACGAAAAGTTACATCTACCGACTTGGTATCGAGGTATTGAAGCATTGGCACATTATTTCTTTATCTTACAGGACATGCAATAGTCCTAATTCTTATACTGGGACAGTGAATAATAGTAACTATGAATGAGAAACTGATTACTTATGGAGGCCAGGCGGTCATTGAAGGTGTGATGATGCGCGGACGTAATGCCTGTGCCGTAGCCATGCGGGCACCAGACGGGACCATCGTTACACACACCGAATCCTTATCTGGGATATACAAGTCGGCGTTGATCCGCAAGATACCCTTCCTGCGGGGCTTAACCCTACTGTGGGACTCGCTCGGGCTTGGATTGCGGATGTTGACTCTCTCAGCCAACACCCAATCGGGCGATGACGAAAAGCTGGAAGGGCCGGGCTTATACCTTTTCCTTGGTTTGACCTTCGTTGTCGCGATCAGCGTCTTCTTCCTGGCGCCAGCCGGGCTTGGGTGGCTGACAGAGAAATATCTGCACTTGAGTCCATGGTGGAGCAATCTGGTCGAAGGTCTCCTTCGATTGCTCTTCCTGGTCGCGTATATTTGGGGGATCGGGTTCATGCCGGATATTCGCAGGGTCTTTGCATATCATGGTGCAGAACACAAGACCATCAACGCTTTCGAGGCGGGCGCGGACCTGACGCCGGAATCCGTTGATCGCTTCCCCCTGGAACATGCCCGTTGCGGCACTGCATTCCTCCTTACCCTGGTCCTTCTATCGATCCTGTTTTTTACATTGCTTGGGCCTCTTCCACTCGCTTGGCGAATGATCAGCAGGATATTATTGATACCGGTTCTGGCGGGGGTTGCTTATGAGTACATCCGCTGGACAGCCAAGCATATCCAATCCCCGCTTATCCGCCTGATTGTCAGGCCGAATTTGGCATTGCAGTCGCTGACAACCCGTACCCCGGATGAAGGAATGCTTGAGGTCGCAATATCTGCATTCAACACGATGAGGAACGCTGAAAAAAGCCTGTGAAGAGTAATCAACGCTGAAAACAAAAAGCCTCTATGGATGCCCATGGAGGCTTTTTTCTGATTATTGACTTTGGATTGAACTAAAGCGGTTCGAAGCGGGCGGTGAAGTGACGGAGATATTCCGGCGCGTAAGTAAAACGATACCCGCGCAATTGCTCTTTGCGCTTGGCGATCCGGCCGATCGCGTCGGCCACATAATCTAGATGGCTCTGGGTATAGACGCGGCGTGGGATCGCCAGGCGTACGAGTTCGAGCTTGGGATAGATCATTTGGCCGGAATCTGGATCCGGGTGGGCAAACATGACCGACCCGATTTCGCAAGCACGCACCCCAGCTTCTCGGTAGAGTTCAATGGCCAATGCATGGCCAGGGTATTCTCCCTGGGGGATATGTGGCAGCAGATTACCGGCGTCGACATAGATGGCATGCCCACCTGGCGGCTCGACGATATTGACTCCATGATTCATTATCCTCTCCCCAAGGTAAGCTGTCTGGTGTAAGCGATAAGCGAGATATGCCTCATCAAGGCCTTCGCGTAGCCCTGTTGCCATCGCGTCCAGATCCCGGCCGGCCAATCCGCCATAAGTCGGGAAACCTTCGCGGAGAATGAGTTCATTGGAGACCAATTGGTGTACCCGTTCGTCATTGACACATAACAAACCGCCGATATTTACGATCGCATCTTTCTTGGCGCTCATGCACATCCCGTCTGCAAGGGCGAACATCTCGCGGGCGATTTCCACTGTGCGTTTATCAGCGTATCCGGGTTCGCGCATCTTGATGAAGAAGGAATTTTCAGCATACCGGGCGGCATCAAGATAAAATGGGATCCCAAAAGACTTGTATGTCTTTGCAACTTGGCGGAGGTTTTCCATAGAGACGGGTTGTCCGCCTCCGGCGTTATTCGTAACCGTCATCATCCCAAAGGAGATGTTCTCAACGCCAGTCTTTTCGATGAAAGCATTCAGTTTCGCGATGTCCATGTTGCCCTTAAAGGGATGAAGGTTTGCCGGATCGAAAGCCTCATCAATAACCAGGTTTGTCGGTCTTCCCCCACGGGCGCGGATGTTGGCATCGGTTGTGTCAAAATGCATATTCGAAGGCACATATGTCCCCGGTTTGACCAGGACTGCACAGAGAATGTTTTCGGCCGCCCGCCCTTGATGTGTCGGCACAAAAAAACGAAAACCGAAGACATCATTGACCACCTCCTGCAGCCGGTAATACGATCTTGCCCCGGCATATGATTCGTCCCCTCGCATGATGGCGGCCCACTGGTCGTGGCTCATTGCACCGGTACCTGAATCGGTGAGCAGGTCAATAAAGATGTCCTCCGCACGCAACGAAAATACGTTATTGCCTGCGGTTTCGAGCGCTGCCATTCTTTCCTGCGCGCCGATCAAGCGGATGGGTTCAACCATTTTGATGCGGAATGGTTCTGGTGGGTATTGTCCCATTCAATCTCCTTGTGCTACCATGTGATTTGGGCTCAGTTTAACACAAAGAAACGCCAAGGATATAATTAAATCATGGCAAATCGCATCCGTAATCTTGGTGTAGCAGTTTTATTCCTCTCTTCAGTAGGACTTTTGATCTGGGGTTACTGGCCACAGTCCTTGACAAGCCGGTTAACCATTGTCGAGGTTGACAATTCGTCTTTCTCGGGACAAAATCTTCGGAATGGCAATCTTTCTTTATTCTTGGAATGGTCTCAAACCGTCAATGTCGGGGACGGGGGGATTGTCCGTTTATCGATTGCCATGGATCCCGCGGATGACATCTGGCAAAACGAGCATGTCAATTATGTGGTTATCACCCGGATGGATTTAACCGGTACGGCAGTCTTACCTCCCGATGTGGCTGAACAAGCACTCGCACCCGGTAAGAACACATCTTTTTATTGGAGCTATGAAGCAGGTGAGGAGATCCACTATCTTGGCGAAGTGTGGGTATATCTCCGGATCATCGGGACAGACGGTAACCCTGTGTCCGAAAGAGCTATCGCTGTCCTCCCCTTTGAAACAATAACGAAGGCATTCCTTGGGCTGAAGGCCAGCCATATCCGAGCTGCAGGGGTAATTGGTCTGTTCCTGTGCCCATTATTGGGATTTCATATTTTAGAGATATTTTCCCGCTGGGTGTGGGTCCGGGTCAGAGAGTTGAGCGGAAAAAAATGAGTGAAAATGATGACAAAACTCACCCGAAATTCATTCGAAGGTAAATCATGAGCTCGCCCCTTCTATGGTAAAATTCGCCCGTTATCCGGAGATGTAAGACAACTTTCGATTTTAGTGGAGTTCGGATTATGCAGAATGAGTGGCTTTATATCGGTTTGTTCCTTGTCATCGGAATCATCGTCCCAATCGTGCCGCTTATCCTCTCTCGGATTGTTGCACCCCGCAAACCAAATCCAATCAAGCAAAGCACATATGAGTGTGGTATAGAGACCGTTGGGGAAAACTGGGTCCAGTTTAAAGCACAGTATTATATCTATGCGCTTGTGTTCCTGATCTTCGATGTCGAGACAGTCTTCCTCTTCCCATGGGCGCTGGCGATGAACCAGCTTCCTCTCTTTGTGGTTGTGGAGGGCATTGTGTTCATCCTGATTCTGATGGTTGGTTTGGTTTATGTATGGCGCAAAGGGATGTTGGAGTGGGTCTAATCTACCTATGCCAATACCAAAGGCTGACAGGAAATCTCCTCTCAGCCTTTTCGTTGTTCTAAGGAGTGGCGCATGACGTTCTGGAGTGATCCAATCAATTTTATCGCCGAGTGGTTGCGAGGCATCCTGACCGGATGGGGCATGACCTTGGACTCGGCAAACGTATTGATTGCCTCTTTGGGAATCATCAGCCTGATCCTGTTTTCGATGATGCTGGCGATTTTCTTGGTCTGGGTGGAGCGAAAGGTTGTGGCCCGGTTTCAGGACCGGGTCGGACCGAACCGGATCGGACCGTATGGATTATTCCAGCCCTTCGCCGATATCATCAAGTTGATCATTAAGGAAGATATCACGCCCGCAGGTGCGGACAAAGTAGTGTATAACCTGGCCCCCGTTTTGGCGTTGGCGTCTGTTATCTTCCTTTGGGCGATCTTGCCGCTTGCATCGAATATTTACGGTGTCGATCTGAATGTTGCCATCCTCTACCTTGTCGCCACCGGCGCCCTGGGTACATTGGCGATCATCATGGGGGGATGGGCTTCTAATAACAAGTATGCCCTCATCGGAGCATTCCGCATGGTAGCGACAATGATCTCCTATGAAATCCCGATGGTTGTGGCGTTGTTGATCCCGACGATTCTTTCCGGGACGATGAGCGTGAGGGGAATTGTCGAGGCGCAGGATCCCATCTGGTATTTCATCCTTTCCCCTCTCGGAGCACTCGTCTTTTTGATCAGCTCGATTGCAGAATTGGGCCGGGCACCCTTTGACCTGAATGAAGCCGAGTCGGAGATCGTGGCCGGTTTCCATATTGAATATACTGGGATGAAATTCGGGCTCTTCTATGCCGGTGAACTATTGCATGCCTTCACTTTTGGCGGTTTAATGGCCATTCTCTTCTTTGGCGGTTACCGATTCTTTGGCTTAGAACAATATCCGCTAGTCGGGTTCCTGGTATTCCTTGCCAAGGCGATGTTTGGCTATTGGGTGATCATGTGGGTCAAGTATACGATGCCGCGCATCCGCATTGACCATATGCTTGCCTTCAATTGGAAGTTTCTCACGCCGTTCGCTTTCTTTGTGTTAGTAGTTACTGCGGTATTAAACAAGGTCCTATCTGGTCTGGACACTTGGTTGTTTGCCTCGCTGATCTTTGGCGCGAATCTCATCATCGCATGGATCACGATCGAGATCCTGCGAGTATATAGCCGGCGGGAGCGCAGGCTTGCAGAAGGGAACATTCCAGCCCCTGTTCCCCCTGCACATCATTAGTAGTGGAGTGATTGACATGACTCCTGTTCAAATCGTTTTCCTACTTACTGCTGCATTGATCATCGGTTCTGCGGTGATGGTAGTTGTGTCCCGCAACCTCGTCCATGCTGCCTTGTGGTTGGTGGCTACGCTTTTTGGTGTAGCGATCCTTTATGCTATTCTCGAAGCCGGCTTTCTGGCTGTTGTCCAGGTTGTCGTCTACATTGGTGCGATTGCCATATTATTCATATTCGCAGTCATGCTGACGCGCAAGGAAATGCGCGACCGGGGGCCTCAGCACCGCAAGGATTGGTGGATCGCAGCCATGATCGGTTTGCTGGTGCTGGCCGGTCTGGTCTCCGCCTTGGTCGGACAGCCAGAGATCAACCGGATCGCAGGCCCCATTCCACCGGACTTTGATCCGGTCCTTGCATTGGGACATGCGTTAGTCTCCCCGGATGCATACGTGCTGCCGTTCGAAGTGGCTTCGATATTACTACTCGCCGCGCTGGTTGGTGCTGTGTACATAGCTGTATCGCGGAAACCTTAGGAGGTCGAGATGAGCATCCCGCTTTCCTGGTATCTCATTCTCTCTGCTGTCTTGTTCAGCATTGGATTGTTCGGTGTCCTGTCCCGGAAAAATGCGATTGCCATCCTGCTCGGGATCGAGTTGATGCTTAACGCGGTCAACATAAATCTGGTATCCTTCTGGCGCTATCAGGACCCGGTGCAGATGACAGGACAGGTTTTTGCGATCATCGTCTTTGCGGTCGCAGCCGCAGAAGTTGCCGTTGGACTGGCGCTGATTATCTCTGTGTACCGACGACGCAACACAATTGTTGCCGATGACATCGACCTGATGAAGTGGTAGGAGACGTTATGGAATTCGAAAAGCTGATCATTTGGTTGTTACCGCTCCCACCTCTACTTTCCTTTGCCCTGATAGTGCTCTTTACCAACAAGAGGCGCGGTCTTAGTCATTCTGTAGCTGTTGGCGCTGCCGGCCTCTCGTGGTTGGGGAGCATGTACATTTTTGCCCGCTCACTTGGACTCGCCCACTTCGGCGAAGAAGTGTTCGAGTCGGCGATTAATTGGCTCCCAATCGGGACGGGCTGGCTCAAGATTGGAGTCTTGATTGACCCCCTGTCAGCCGCCACGGTTTTCTTTGTGGCCTGGACCGTGTTGATGATCTTCATTTACAGTATTGGATACCATAATTACGGCCAACCCGCAGGAGACCACGATGTCAAGGGGCTTCCTCCCCATGGGGCAACAGTCAAAGGCGCCAAGGGAAAAAAGCACACAGTGCTTTCCGTTGAGCCGATGTACTCCCGATTTTTTGCTTTCATCAGTTTGTTCGCATTTGGTATGTACACACTTGTAGTATCAAATAACCTGCTGACCTTGTTCGTAGGCTGGGAAATCATGGGCCTGTGTTCATACTTGTTGATCGGTTTCTGGTACGGCAAGCCCTCGGCCCGGAATGCGGCGGTAAAGGCATTCATGACAACCCGGGTGGGGGATGTCTTTATGCTCCTGGGTATTGCTTATCTTTATTCGGCAACTGGAACCCTTTCTTTCCGTGAAATTTTCCAGCCTCAGGTGCTGCATGCCCTGGCAGAGGCTGCTACCCCGATCGCAGGGCTCTCCGCAGCAGGTTTGATCGGCCTTCTGCTATTCATCGGTACTGTGGGCAAATCCGCCCAATGGCCGCTCCATGTTTGGTTGCCGGATGCGATGGAAGGACCTACACCGGTCAGCGCAATGATCCATGCGGCGACGATGGTCTCAGCCGGGGTATACGCGCTAATCAGGGTGTTCCCGTTGATTACCGCCGATTGGTCCGGCCACGGTCTCACCATTGCAATGTCGGTGATAGCATTTATCGGTGCTTTTACTGCTATTTTCGCCGCTACGATTGCGGTGGCGCAGAACGATATCAAACGCGTCCTTGCGTACTCTACCATCTCCCAGCTTGGTTTCATGATCGCAGCCCTGGGGATCGGTGCTTACGTGGCGGCTGCTTTCCACCTCATCACCCACGCCTTCTTTAAAGCATTACTCTTCCTGGGCTCCGGTTCAGTCATCCATGGAATGGAGCATGGTGTTTTGCATACTGGTAATCACAAGATTGACCTACAGGACATGTTCAATATGGGAGGCTTGCGGAAGAAGATGCCGATCACATTCTGGACATTCTTGATCGGTGGATTTGCGCTAGCTGGTTTCCCGATCATCACTGCGGGTTTCTGGTCGAAAGATGAAATCCTGGCGGATGCCTGGGCACATGGTCATCTTGCAGTTTATATCACTCTGGCGGTGGCTGCTTTCCTGACTGCCTTCTATACCATGCGTCAGATCACTCTAACCTTCTTGGGCAAGTCCCGCACCGAAGAAGCTGAACATGCGCATGAGACTCCTTGGACTATGACCGCGCCCCTCGTTGTCTTGGCGATTTTTGCGATCGGGATTGGTTGGGCAGGAATCCCGGAAGAGTTCCCGGTCTTCGGCGGGTTGATCCCAAATTGGGTCCATGGCTTTGTTGGGCACACTTTGGCTGAGGTACCGAAAGCGCCGACGTTCAGCGTTGTCCCCCTGCTGACATCGATGGGTGTTGCACTCGGCGGTCTCATCCTCGGTTGGCTGGTTTACAGGAATGTGAAATCGCCAAAACAAGATTTCCTGCAAATTCCATTGTTGAAGAACAAATATTACTTCGATGAGGCTTACTCGGTTCTGTTCATCAAACCGGCTTATTGGGTTGCAGAAAAGTTTACCTACCTTTTTATGGACCGGAAAATAATCGATGGCATCTTGCACGGTGTCGCCCGGATCGCGTTGTTCCTGGGAAGCTTCTTCCGTAATTACATCGACAAACCGGTAGTTAATGAATTATTCTGTGACGGTACAGGTAATGCTGTCAAAAAAGCCGGTTCCGGCATCCGGATCATCCAAACCGGACGAATACAGTTCTATATGGTGGCATCCTTGATGGTTTTCATCGCGATAGCGGTTGTATATTACTTCTTGGCGGCCTAGGAGGATAGGAGCAGACAATGGATTTAATTACTGACCACCTGTTGAGCCTTATCCTGTTCTTTCCTGTATTTGCGGCCTTGGTAATCTTGTTCCTGCCCAAGGAGCAGATTAAGGTCGTCCGCTGGGTTGCTTTATTAGCCAGCCTGGTACCACTCGGTCTTTCGATCTACCTTTGGTTTGCCTTCCGGCCGAGTATGCCCGGATTCCAATTCGAAGAGCGCTATCTCTGGTATGAGGCGATAAACTCCACTTTCCATATCGGCGTGGACGGGCTATCCTTGACGATGGTTCTGTTGACCACACTGCTGACCCCAGTCGCCCTGCTGGCATCTTTTAATATCCAGGATAGGGTCAAACCCTACATGATTTTGTTCCTTCTCCTTGAGACTGGCATGTTGGGTGTATTTTTAGCGCTGGACCTCCTGATTTTCTTCGTCTTCTGGGAAATCGGCTTGGTCCCGATGTACTTCCTCATCAATCAGTGGGGCTCGGAGAAAGGGGAGCGGGTAATCTGGGGTGGTATCAAAGTTCAGGCGCGCAACTACGCCTCGCTGAAGTTCATGGTGTATACCATGGCGGGTTCCCTTGGCCTCCTTTTGGCGATCCAGATGCTGGGTGTGTTATTCGGTGATTATGACTTGCCGGTCCTTTATGAAAAATGGAATGCATTGACGTCAGGGACGATCCTGGGCCTGTCTGTATCCACCGTCAAGGCTGTTGCGTTTTGGGCGTTTGTGATCGCCTTTGCTTTGAAAGTCCCTGTCTGGCCATTCCACACTTGGTTGCCAGACGCACATACCGAGGCTCCTACGGCCGGGTCGATGATCCTGGCCGGAGTCATGTTGAAACTGGGAGCTTATGGCTTTCTGCGCCTTGTCCTCCCACTTTACCCGGTCGAAGCTCAAAAATATGCCGGGACGCTCGCTTTCCTGGCTACGATGGCGATCGTCTTCGGAGCATTCGCGGCCTACGGGCAGACAGATTTCAAGCGGCTGGTTGCATATTCATCGGTAAACCACATGGGGTTTGTCCTCCTTGGGATTGCCGCAGCGGCCAAGGCTGCTGGAACGCTGGATGCTCATATCGCCTTGAACGGTGCAGTCTTACAGATGTTCAACCACGGTTTATCAGCGGCCGGGATGTTCTTCCTCGTCGGTGTGATCTATGATCGAACCCACACCCGCAACCTGAATGAATATGGTGGCTTATTCCCGTTGGTACCGTTGTATGGTGGTATCCTGATCTTTACGAGCATGGCTTCTCTCGGTCTGCCGGGTTTGAACGGGTTTGTGTCGGAGTTCATGGTTGTGCGGGGGACATGGCCCATCTTGACGGTTTACACGGCCATCAGCATGCTCGGGTTGTTCTTCACGGGTGCATATATTTTGAAAGGAATTAAACAAGTCCTGCATGGTCCGGTGAACAAACAGTGGGTCGATCATGTATCTGATATCAATCTTCGCGAAGTGATCGTGATGGTCCCACTCATGGTACTAATCCTTGTCATCGGTGTCTATCCGGCCTGGATCGTGGATGTGATTAATAAGGCCGTGACCATGCTGTTCTAAAGAGGTGAGCCATGCAATTTCCTGTGCTGAGTATCATTGTTTTTACCCCGATGGTTGCTGGCTTGATCATCTTGCTGATGAAGCCGGATCGCAAGACCGAGATTCGGATGACCGCACTCTCGGCGGCTGCTTTCGCTTTATTGCTCTCGATCTGGGTTTACTTCTCATATGATAAGATCGCTGCCGGATATCAATTTATCGAGCGCTACGATTGGATGCCGATGCTCGGTATCAGCCTTTACTTCGGTGTCGATGGCATGTCTGCCCCGCTGGTCCTTCTGACCGGCATCGTCATGGTGACCGGGGTGATGATCTCCTGGGGGATCGATGACCGGCCACGTGAGTTTTTTGCCTTCCTGTTTATCCTGGCATCGGGCGTATTTGGTGTTTTTGTTTCGCTCGACCTGTTCATGCTGTTTTTCTTCTATGAGATCGCTGTATTCCCGATGTACCTGCTCATTGCCATCTGGGGCTGGATTCAGACCCGCGAATATGCGGCGATGAAACTGACCCTTTACCTGTTCATTGGATCGGTCGTTGCTCTGGTCGGTGCCCTGGCAATGTACTGGACGAGTGGCGCGCAAACATTCGACATGCTGGCCTTGGCGGCAGCCAACTTCTCTCCGGAGTTCCAGAAACTCTGGTTCCCGTTCGTATTCCTTGGCTTTGCAGTCCTGGGTGGGATCTTCCCATTCCATAACTGGTCGCCAGATGGTCACGTTGCTGCACCCACTGCGGTGTCGATGTTCCATGCGGGTGTATTGATGAAACTGGGCGCTTTTGCGGCTCTGCGTGTGGGCATCATGCTCCTGCCGGAGGGCGCCAAGTTCCATATGCCCTGGATTATTTACCTGGCTTTGATCAATATTGTTTATGGCGCCTTTATCGCCATGGTGCAGACAGACTTCAAATACGTGATCGGCTTCTCGTCGGTATCTCATATGGGCCTGGTCATGATAGGTTTTGCCACGCTTACCCCGGAAGGGTTGATCGGCGCAGGAGTGCAAATGTTCTCCCACGGTGTGATGACAGCGCTCTTCTTTGCAGCTGTCGGGATGGTGTATGACCGGGCACATACGCGCGAGATCCCCAAACTCGGTGGAATGGCTAAACCCTTGCCAATAGTGGCGGTAGCCGTCATCATTGGCAGCCTTGTTTCCATGGGTATGCCAGGATTTTCCGGTTTCGTGGCAGAATTTCCCATATTTATGGGCATCTGGAAGACCCAGTGGCTGATCGCGGTCATTGCGGCGATTTCGATCGTCGTGACAGCAGCGTATGTGTTGCTTGTCGTTAGACGAGTTTTCTTTGGTGAAATGCCTGCAGAGTTTGAAGGGCACATCAGCCCGATTAATATGCTTGACAAGGCCGCCCTAGTCTTTTTGTCTTCCATCATGATCGGTCTTGGGTTGTTTCCCGCGCTGATGGTTCCATGGGTCCAGTCGGGCGTTCAGTACGTACTCTCACTCCTGGGAGGTGTATAAGTGTCAACCTTTGCTCCCGATACCCTGATAGCTGTCCTTCCCGAGCTTATGCTCCTATTGTTGGGGGTGGTTGTCCTCGTCTTGGATCCGTTCTGGAAAGAAACGAATCGCAGGTTGAACCTGGGCTGGCTGACCGCTGCAGGCCTCTTTGCCACCCTGATCGTCAGTCTGTTGATTGGGCGACCGGGTGAACCCACCCTGGCCCTTGGTGGGATGGTGCGTTTCGATTTGCTGGGCTTTACTTTTAAGATGTTCTTCATCTTCGCGGCAGCGGTCACAGCGTTGTTATTTATGGACACAGAGCATCTTGGCCGTCGGGCGGAAGCTTACCTGCTTCTCCTGGCAGCGACGATCGGGATGAACCTGATGGCTGCTGCGGCGGATTTGGTCATGCTTTACCTGGCAATTGAGACAACATCGATCCCACTCTATGTCCTCGCTGGATTCATGACCAATGACGATAAATCCAACGAGGCCGGATTCAAATACTTTCTCTTCGGTACCCTGACGTCCACGATTATGCTTTATGGATTTAGCCTGGTCTATGGGTTTAGTGGGACGGCCAACCTGGCTGAGATCGGCGCTGGGTTGGGGGAGTTGAACCTCCTTACGGTGAGCTTCCTCTTCCTCGTCCTCGTCGGTTTGGCGTTCAAGGTATCCCTGTTCCCCTTTCATTTCTGGGCTCCTGATGTGTATGAAGGTGCTCCGACACCTGTGGCTGGATTCCTGTCCACGGCATCAAAGGCAGCCGGGTTCGCGGTCATCTTGCGTCTTTTGATCACGGCAATGCCGTCTTTGTCCGATAGCTGGATCTGGATTATTGCCATCCTGGCAACCCTTACGATGACCGTTGGGAACCTGATCGCCATGGCCCAAAAGAACATAAAAAGAATGTTGGCCTATTCGTCGATCGCCCATGCTGGGTACGCGTTGATCGGTCTCGTCGCCTACGGAAAGTTTGGAGTCGCTACGGTTGTATTCTATATCATGGCATATCTCTTGACCAACCTGGCTGCATTTGGTGTGATCGCTGCGGTTGGACGTATTTCCGGATCTGAGGAGTTCCCGGCATTCTATGGATTAAATCGCCGAAACTCAACTCTTTCCCTCGTCATGCTGGTTGCATTCCTCTCCCTGGCGGGAATGCCGCCATTTGGAGGCTTTGTAGCCAAAGTATTTGTTTTCGCCGCAGCGATCGAAGCTGGTTGGATCTGGCTAGCTGTAGTAGGTGTTTTGAACTCCATTTTCGGTTTGTACTACTACCTGACAGCTCTGAAATATGTCTATCTTTACCGGATGGAGGGAGAAGCGGAAGAACAGAACCCGGTTCCTCTGACTCCGGCGTATTCGATGGCTTTGCTCGTACTGACTGTCGGGATTGTTGTCATGGGGGTGGCTTTTGCCCCTTGGTTCGATCTCGCAAGCAGCGCAGTTTTGAACCTATTCTAGTATGATATAATCCGCAAACGTGAACCAGCCTGAACTCGAAAAACAACCCTGGCAGTCATTAATAGGCAAGACAGTTATCACCGTTGTTGGTAAAATTGGGTGTCTGACATTCGCGGTGGCAGCAGGGTCCGCTTTTCTTGGCTGGTTATTGGATGGCCTTCTCGGGACGCGGCCTTGGTTGATGATCGTTCTCTTCATTACCAGCGTCCCGTTTTCGATGCTGGTCATCTATCTTGTGGTCAAATCGTCTGTTCCAATTTCTCCTGTTTTGGGACGACAAATTGAAAATCCTGAGGAGGTAACGTCCCGTGACGAAACCCCGTAAGTCATTTCATCTGGGCTTCAAGCGTTGGATTATCGTAGCGGTGATCGTCCTTGAGATCATCGTTGCTGGGATCTATAAACCGATCAGTCCACATGTCCAGTTGGCACCTGAGACTCTTACGCCAGTCGTCGAATTGCCCATTATTGGTAATTTTGCTTTGACCAATACGATGGTATCGGTCTTTATTGCCGACATCATTCTCATCCTTGCGGCGATCGCGGTCTTCCGCGCCTACCGAAAACCGGGCAGTATCCCCAAGGGAGTGGCCGGGGTTTTTGAAATGATCATCGAGGCGCTCTACAATCTGGCTCAGACGACTGCAGGGAAATGGGCGAAAAAAATATTTCCGGTGATGGCCACAATTTTCCTGCTCGTCCTCATGGTCAATTTGATGAAGCTGATCCCAGGCGTGGAGAGCGTTGGCTGGCTGCATGAAGTTCCCGAGGGACAACATGGCTACCCGGTCCAGTCGCTAGGTTTTATGGCCTATATTTACGATCCTGGGGAAGAGCAAAGTGCTGATAACGGGCAGGTTGACGTGACGCACGAAAAAAGATCTGGAGAAGCAAATCTCGCAGAAGGTGGCGACGACGAGCATGGAGGAGGATATAACATTATCCCATTTGTCAGACCTGCCTCAACAGACCTCAGCTTCACCCTGTCATTGGCTGTGATTGCCATCCTCGGTGTACAGATCATCGGTGTCCGGGCAGGTGGATTGGGTTATTTTACGAAATTCTTTAATTTCGGAAATTTCCTGAAGATGTGGACCAAAAAGAAGATCGGGGCATTTGACATGATCATGCCTCTTATTGATATCTTTGTGGGCATGTTGGAACTTATGGCGGAAGTTGCCCGCATCATATCCTTCGCCTTCCGTCTCCTCGGCGTTATGTTCGCTGGCGCCATCCTGCTCTTTTTGATGGGTTCCTTGTTCCTGGTACTCCAGTCGGGGTTCCTGGCTCTTGAGTTGTTCTTCGGCGTGATCCAGGCATTTGTCTTCGCTATGCTGACCCTCGTATTTATGACCATGGCTACGCATTCGCACAGTGGTGGCCACGACGAGGAACATGCTGAGGCACATTAGTCTGATTAAGAAATGGTCTAATATCTTTGTAACGGAGGAAAACGGTATGCAATTCAACGAATTCTTTGTAGAGGGCATGAAGCTCCTAGCCGCGGGAATCGCTATGATCGGCACCATCGGCGCCGGATTGGGAATTGGCCTTGCGGGTATGGGCGCTGTTCAGGGGATTGCCCGGAACCCGGATGCCGCTGGCGCCATCCAGATCAACATGATCCTGGCAGCCGCGTTTGCTGAGGCTGTAGCTATTTATGCTCTCGTTGTTGCCTTGATGATGGTCTTTGTTGCCTAATTGAGGAAAGGAGTCTTCCTTGGAACTACTTGGGATCAATCTAGGTTATTTCCTTGTACATACATTAAATTTCCTCTTGATCATGTTGATCTTGACGGCATTGGTATATAAACCGATCATCAATGCCTTGGAAAACCGCCGTCAAAAGATCGCTCAGGGACTTGAGGATAGTCGTGTAGCTGCTGAAGCACGCGCCAATGCCGAACAAGATGCTGCTAAGATCTTCACTGAAGCGCAAGCCAAGGCGGGACAGATGGTCCGTGAAGCGACCGAGCGGGCTGAAACTGCCTCGAAGGACGTCAGGGCAGCTGCGGAATCCGAGGCTGCGAAAGCCCGTGAGGCAGCACTTGCAGAACTCGATGAGGAGAAAGTCCGTATGTTGGGCGATCTGCGTGGCCAGGTGGCAGCCCTTTCCATTGCTGCAGCCCAGAAATTGATTGGTGAAGCTTTGGATGAGAAGCGCCAGCATACCCTGCTTACCGAGTTCTTCTCAGGTGTTAAATCAGGAAAGGTGGTTGTCCTGGAGGGCGTGGAGATCAGTGGCGCACACGCTGAGATCACATCGGCGCTTCCTTTGACGGCCAGCGAACAGGAAGCGGTCAAGAACGATGTCCTGGCGAGGATGGGCAAGGCGGCGTCGGTAACCTTCCGTGTCGACCCGGTCATCCTGGGTGGGTTGCTCATCAGGGTTGGAGATAAAGTCCTCGACGGGACAGTCGCCGGAAAGCTGGAAAGCCTGCGTCAAACTCTGCGCTAGGTTACCCTTGACAGATTAGAGGGTTTTGGTGAAGATTGAACCAAGACCCTCTTTTTTTTATCTCCTGACATGCTTATGATTATGATGGTGAAACTTTCCTGCCTGCTAGACGATCTTCCCCTGCCTATCATCTCGTGGAGTGGGGGGGATGCCCAGATATCCGGCGTGGTCTTGGATAATCGCCAGGTCCAGCCTGGGTATTTGTTTGTCGCCCGTAAAGGGAATGTTACCGATGGCCATTTGTTCATCCGGGATGCCATTCAGCGCGGCGCGTCTGCGGTGGTTGGAGAGCAGCATTTGGAGGCGCTGGGGGTGCCATATATCCGGGTGGATAATTCACAAGAGGCATTGGCCTACCTGGCCGCTGCTTTTTATGGTCATCCCGCCCGTGGCCTGACCATGGTAGGTGTCACCGGTACGGACGGCAAGACCACGACCTGTAACCTCATCTATCAAATCCTTCGGGTTGCTGGCATCAAAGCTGGTTTGGTCTCGACGGTGAATGCCGTGATCGGTGACCAGGTCCTGGACACCGGCTTCCATGTCACTACCCCAGATGCACCGGACGTTCAACGGTACCTGTCCTTGATGCGCAAGGCCGGGCTGACCCATGTCGTCTTGGAAACTACCTCGCATGGCTGGGCCCAGTACAGGGTGGACGCCTGCGAATTCGATATCGGGGTGGTGACAAACATCACTCACGAACACCTGGATGAGCATGGGACGTTTGAGAATTATCGCGCCGCCAAGTCACGCCTGTTCCAATCCCTTGCTGTCACACGGACAAAACCCAAGGGCAACCCAAGAATGGCAGTCCTGAACTGCGATGATTCTTCCTATTCCCATCTCTCCGGGATTATCCCCGGATTCCAGGTCAGCTACGGCTTGGACGCCGCGGCACAGGTCCGGGCAGAATCTGTGGTTTATACCCCCGCGGGAATCCGTTTCAACACATCTGGGCCAGGGTTCTCTGTCGAGGTGACCAGCCCTTTGGTTGGCGCTTTCAATGTTTCCAATGTACTGGCGGCATTGTCGGCGACCGTTGTCGGCCTTGGGGTTGACCCGGAAATTGCCGCGAATGGTATTGCTTCGATGGAAGGGATCCCTGGCCGGATGGAACGGATTGACCTGGGCCAGGATTTCACCGCCATCGTTGATTTTGCCCATACGCCAAATGCCTTGAAGGGAGCCCTGGAGACAGCCAGAGAACTGACCACAGGGCGCGTGATCGTAATCTTTGGTTCGGCTGGCTTACGTGACCGCGAGAAGCGGCGATTGATGGCCGAAACATCGGTTCTTTACGCCGACCTGGCTATATTAACCGCGGAGGACCCGCGCACAGAATCCCTAGAGAGCATCCTTGCCGAGATGGCAGAAGGCGCCAAAGCGAAGGGCGGCCGGGAAGGCCGCACATTCTGGCGCATCCCTGACCGTGGCGAGGCGATCCGGTCTGCCGTGCGTCTGGCAAAACCAGGGGATATTGTCATAGCTTGCGGGAAGGGACATGAACAGTCGATGTGTTTTGGGACGGTTGAACACCCCTGGGACGATCGGGTGGCGATGCGTGCGGCTCTCTCGGAATCCTTGGCCATTGCAGGACCAGCAATGCCTCGATTACCGACCCGGAAGACGAATTGATATTCCAGAATTACAATCACTGACATGCGCATAGCCACCCGTCAGTGTTTTCTAAAGACAGGAATCATGGACAATCTCAGATTATTCACAACCCCAGTCACGCTTGAGGGGCAAATTGTCCGTCTGGAACCATTATCGCTTGCCCATGTCCCCGACTTGGCAGCAGTAGGTTGCGATGATCGCATTTGGAATCTGATGCTTTACGGGCTCAGCCGTACACAGACAGATATGCAAGCTTGGGTCAATGACATTCTCCAGCGTCAGGAGCAGGGCACAGACCTGCCTTTTGCAGTGGTGTACAAAGCTAATGGGAGGACGATTGGCGGGACGCGCTATCTTGAGATTTGTCCCACACATCGAGGGCTTGAAATTGGCGGGACATGGTACGGACTGGAGTATCAGCGCACGGCAGTCAATACTGAAACAAAGTATTTATTAATGAAATACGCCTTTGAAACGCTTGGATGTATCCGCGTTCAATTCAAAACAGACCTGCGTAATGAACGCTCAATCAGATCGATAGAACGCATCGGCGCAAGCAGGGAGGGTATCCTCAGAAACCACTATATCCTCCAATGTTTTTTAACATTGAAATTGAGCCCATTTTAACATCGAAAACGCACCCACCTTTGGTAATTGTACACGAAAATTAACATTGAAAATGCACCCTTTTTAACATTGAAAGTGAGCCCACCTCCTATGCCTCCTTCTCTTG
>JBDRPT010000067.1:0-42895 GCA_043826785.1 Chloroflexota bacterium
TGCCATCTTCCACTCAAAGACAGAAATTCGTAACAGCTTGAACAAAGGCTTTTCTCGTTTGCGAAAGCGACCGGACATCCTGCTCGGTTTCTTTCAACATGCAGGTCTCGATCTTAACCAACTTTGGTGAATGTCAATAGCTCTGGAAAGTGGAGGTTATTATGGAAGAAGGAACCGATCAGGAAACAAAAAAAGGGGACAATAGGGTCTGGATCATTATTGGCCTCGCAGCTTTAGGATTCTGTTTCTGTTGTCTCCTAGTGGCTATCGGTATGGGATTGTATCTAACCTTTGGGCCGGAATCTTCAGTATCCGATTTGGTCCCAATCCCCATGCCACTGTCCGCCCCAACGGAAGCCTCGCTCGTGCCCGAGCAGCCCGAGGCATTTGAATCTCTTGATATTGAAGCATTCTACCCGGGTTCAGCCAATTACCCCTCTTTGGCCGAGCTTGTCCCTGGCTGGCAGCCGTCCTTGACCCCCGCAGTCCAAAATTGGAGTATCAGCATGCAAAGCCAACCAGTGCAGGTCATATTAGGCTGGTGTACCACGGAATGGTCGATCCTTGAACAAAACTATGAACACATCAGTTATGTGGTTTCCTTGGATGGACGCGAGATCTCCCTGGCGGACCTAAACCTGGTTGATGATGAATTTACAGACCGAGTCTGTCGCTCGTACTTCGGGGTGATCCGTCAATGGTCACCAGGAGAACATGTCATCGTGACAACTATGATCTTTGACGAAACGATCAACGATGGCTGGGATGACTATCCCGCCGGTGAATACATGGATTTCTACTCGGCTACAATCACCCCCTGATGAACCAGACTGGCGCACCCAGGGGTGCGCCAGTTTTATTATCGCAAGCTATCTGCTGCTTCGAGGGCAGCCTCCTGAGGTGTTTTTTGTCCTTCCAGAGTATGGACTACAGCATCCCGTAGGACGGGGCCAATGATATCCAGGACTTGATCCGGGGGGAGAGGATGGGATGAGCGGATCGTCTCTTCGATCCAGACTTTTGCCAGTGCATCCGGCCAGGCATCCAATCCGGATGGCCGCGTCGGAAGGTAACCGGCTGCTGCTGTCCAGGCAGCCAGGAATTCGCCCTGGGTGAGGAACAACACCAGTTCGGCGGCCAATGCCTGGCGAGAATTCTCATTTTCATTATGGAGGATCGACCAGACCCAGGTCCTTGTCAGCGTATACGACCCCTCGTCCAGACCGGGCAGGGGCTGTACCAGCATGGATGCGGGTGATTGCTGGAGCAGTGTGGAAGCCCACAGAATAGCCGCACTAGCCTGACGGTTCCGATATGCCAGCCAGACTTGCTCATCTGTCTGGTAAGTGAATGAAGGTTGGAAAACAAAACCGGTCTGGAAGAACTCCAGCACCCGTTCCAAAATGGCGGGGTCCAACTCGGGCCGCCCGATATCATTGACTACGTCTCCACCGGCCGATTGATAAAGTGTCAGCGTGACCAGCGCCTGTGGGTCGGCTGCTGCGAAAACAAGTCGGTAACCGCTGGTGATATCCAGGAAAGGTTCCCAGGTCAGGGAAACTACCTCCCCTTCAAATATATGTTGGACGAGGACCAGGGCATTACCTGCAAATGGCAACCCGTAGGTGAACTGGTCTATCCTGCCAAGCTGGCGTGCGTAATCGAACCAGTCGGGAGCATCTGTCAGCGAAAGGGTGTTATCAATGGGGATAATCAGGTTGCTGGCTGCGGCAGTCTCCATGTCCCTGCGGGGAAGGGCAACCAGGTCGGGAAGCGCCTCCGGCGCGGCGATGCTGGCGGATTGCATGGTGGATAACAGACCAACTGGCCCACTCTCAGCCTTGACCCGCACCTCGATACGCAGGCCCGGGTGGGCTGCAGCGAAGAGATCCAGTCGCTCCTGGAGCAAATCCCCGGCTGGGGTCCCGTTGGTGGGATCAAACTGGGGAGGCAGCCAGATGCGCAAAACGGTCTCGGCAGGGGTTGGAGATGCTTCAATCGCCGGAAGGGTTTGTGATGGGGTTGTAGTCAGGGCAGGCGCGGGGGTTGGGGAGGGCGTGGGCGTTGGGCTGCACCCCGTGAAAACCAATACTGAAACGAGGGTCGCCAGGACGACCCTAGATACATTGATTGGTCTCACTAAAACCTAACCGGGTAGCTTAAGAGGGCACTTAACAGCTTGACCGCATTCAGGACATCATCATAATCGAGCATCTCTGAAGGTGTGTGGACGTATCGACAGGAGACGGATATGCAACCTGCCGGGATTCCAGCCCGTGAGACCTGGATGGCAGCCGCGTCTGTCGTCCCGCCCTCGAGGACTTCGCGCTGGTAAGGGATGCCTGCTTTTTCCGCGGTCTGGATCATCCATTGGACGATCTCTGGGCTGGCGAGCATGCCCGAATCCTTGATCTTGATCGCCGGGCCTTTTCCCAAGCCAACAGACATCCGCGCGCCCTTTGGCGTGTCTCCTGCTCCGGTGACGTCCAGGGCGATGGCTAGGTCTGGATCGACGTGGAAGGCTGATGCCCGTGCTCCGGCCAGACTGATTTCCTCCCGGGTTGTGAAGACGAAATGGATTTCATGAGGCGTAGCCTTGAGTTTACGCATGGTTTCGATGGCAATCGCACAACCGATACGGTCGTCCATCGACTTGGCGACGATGCGTTTGCCAAGGTCGAGGAAGGGCCGATCGAACGCGGCGATGTCGCCAACCTTGACCGGGCAATCCTTGCGGCTGGTCGCTCCGATGTCTATGAAGGCCTGGTCAAGTGCCGGAGCCTTGGTCAGATCGGTGAGACGGTCCATGCCGATCACACCCGGCGTGCCATCGATGAAACGCACCCGGGCGCCGACCAGGACCTGCGGCCGGATCCCGCCCACACCCGTAAAGCGGATGAACCCATTCTCGTCGATATGGGTGGCGATCAAGCCGATCTCATCCATATGGGCTGCGACCATGATTCTGCGTCCACCTTTACTGGACGTGGTGCCAGTCGGTCCTTTACGGGCAATCAGGTTGCCGAGAGCATCCACGCGGATGTCATCCACAGAGGTTTTGATTTCCTCTTTGATGACCGCGCGGATTGCATGCTCATATCCGGATGGGCTGAATGTTTCGGTGAGTTTCTGGATGAGTGGTTTCATTAAGTTTCCTGTTCGTTCTATCGGTGGTAGGCCAAGATCATTCTCCATTCCAGGCCGTAGATGGCATTACCGCTTCGAGCGCAACAATCCCGGGGTGACCCGTTTCAGGGTGGATTCCAGCAGGGCGATCGTATGTTTCCAGTCGTCGAGACGGGCAACCTGGACAGCTGTATGGGCATAACGGTGCGGCACTGATACAGAGATAGACGGGATCCCCGATCGCTCCCTGTGGATGGCACCCGCATCGGTCCCGCCACCCCCAGGTTGTCGGAACTGATAGGGAATCTTTTCTGCGTCTCCAGTCTCTACAAGTAGCTGGACCAAGCGGGGGTCGGAGATGGTCGCACCGTCGGCGGTATAGATGGCAGGGCCACATCCAAGCCGGGTGTTGTAGGTAGTGTTTTCTTCATCGTCCCAGGTAGGCAGGTCATTGGCGGGGGTTGAATCGACCGCAATTGCTATATCCGGGTTGAGCGTGTAAGCAGCGACACGGGCGCCCCGCAATCCGATCTCCTCCTGAACGGTGAACGCTGCCAGTAGGTCGATGTTGGCAGGCGCATGTTTGATCAACTGGATCAACGTGGCGACGCCAAAGCGATTGTCCAGGGCTTTTGCAAAGATCACCTGTCCGTTGCGCTTGAATTGGGTGGCGAAGGTAGCCCGGTCGCCGAGGTTGGCTTTCTTGGTCGTGCCGACATCGATACGCAAGGTATCTATAGGGATTGGGCGGTTGCGTTCCTCTGCCGTCGTAAGGTGGATTGGACGGGCTCCGATGACGCCCGGGATTTTCTCCTTGCCCACGGTCACCAGTTTCCCGACGAGCTGGCGGGGGTCGACTCCACCGACGACCTCGAAGCGGTAAACGCCTTCGCCGTCATCGGCTACCAGCATGAACCCGATCTCGTCCATATGGGCGGAGACCATCACCCGCAAGCGGCTCTTGGCCGACCCAGATTTCGTTGCCAGGATATTCCCGATGGTATCGATCTTGACCTCGTCCACCTGGTCTTTGATCTCAGCAAGTACGATCGCCCGGACTTCCGCAGAGTCTCCTGAGACCCCTGATGCGTTGGATAGCTTTTCGAGCAGTTTGAGTTGCGAGGTTCCAAAGGGCGCCATAATTTTCTCGTTGTCCAGGAGGTTTCCGGTCATTCCCAGGTAACCTTGTCCATGAAATCCACCGTCAGGCTGGTGATGAATTCAGTTATTAGCCGGCCTGCCCGTTGTATATCTTTTAGGGCAACCATTTCTACCGGTGTGTGCATGTAGCGTAGAGGAATGCAGATGACCCCGCTTGGGATCCCCTCAGCGGTCACTTGGGTTGCGAAGGCATCTGTGCCTGAGTGACGAGGGGCGTATTCAATGGCGTGGGGAATTTCCAGCTTCTCTGCCAGCTCTTTGAGGTTCTTGAAGACGGCCGGGTGGATGTTGGCCCCCATGACCAATGTCGGGCCTTTTCCAAGCGGGTAGGTGTTCCAGTCGGATGCTCCCGGGGCTTTGGCCCAGGTGACATCGATCACCAGGGCGAGGTCAGGCCGCAACTGGAACGCTGATGTGTATGCACCAATCAAACCGACTTCCTCCCGGATGGTCGCGACAGCCCACACATCCCAGACATGTGGCCTGGATTGTAGTTCCTCCAGGCAGAGGGTCAGGGCGGCAACCGAGACGCGATTGTCGAGGGAGTGACCGGCAAGGAGATCCCCGTCCATTTCGGTCGGCTCGGTCGCGAAGGAGATCAAGTCACCGACCCGGACGAGGCCAGCCACTTTTTTCTCCGGCAGGCCAATATCTACAAACAAGTATTCAAGCGGGACCG
This sequence comes from Chloroflexota bacterium, assembly GCA_043826785.1. Classification (GTDB taxonomy): domain Bacteria; phylum Chloroflexota; class Anaerolineae; order Anaerolineales; family Villigracilaceae; genus JBDRPT01. Next base: position 4,967 of record JBDRPT010000067.1, read on the forward strand.
GGTTAGCCCCGATCTCGGGGGGCAGGAGTTTCGCCGGAGGTTGGGCGATGACGCCGAGGATGGCTTCCCGCCCGTGGACGGTAACGGGTTGCCCGGGCAGGACGCGCGGGTCTACCGACCCGACCTGGCTGATACGCAAGAACCCCCCCTCGGCGATCCCGTTGACCATCAGGCCGATGGCATCCATGTGCGCGGCCACCATGATGGAAGGGCGGGGGGATGTCCCTGTACCCCGAAGGAAGCCATGGATAGACCCGAGGCGGCTGTGACTGAGTTCGGACACAAGCGGCCTCCAGCGGTCTTCTATCAGGGCTGCAACCGGACCTTCATATCCGGAGAGGCCGGGAGCGGTGATCAACTCTTTAAGGAACGGGGTGATGTCAGGCATGAGGTTATCTTTGTCATTAGGGCGTCGGTGTGGGAGTAAAGGTGGGAGTAATGGTCGCAGGGGGAATGGTGTTCGTCGGTGATGGGGTATTTGTCGGCGTATTTGTCGGCGTATTGGTGAGGGTGTGCGTCGGTGTGTATGTAGGTGTTTCCGTTGGAGTTGGAGTCTCGGTCGGGGTCAGGGTATACGTCGATGTTGAAGTCAGGGATGGCGTCAGCGTAATCGTTGGGGTGACCGGTGTCCCGGAAGCTGTAGCGGTGGTCGTGGGTGTGCCGGTCGGGTAGACCGGCCCGGGTGCGTACTGGACGGCGACGAACCCCAGGCAATAACAAGGCAGGGTTGCCAGGATGATGACGGTCAGGACCAAGCGCCTTCTGTTGCGAGGGTTCAGAGTTGCGATCACGGCGTTATGATAACATCAGTCATCCTGATGGGCAAGTAGACTGGTACGAGCCTAGCATGATGGGTTAAAATAGCCTTGTGATCCCCCTGTCATTAAAACTCTCCGGATTCCTTTCCTACCGCGAGCCGGTCGAAATTGACTTCACCGGTTTCGATCTCGCTTGCATCTCAGGTGAGAATGGAGCGGGTAAATCATCCCTGCTGGATGCCATCACCTGGGTTCTGTTTGGTCAAGCCCGCAAACGGGACGATTCGCTGATCAACCTCGGGTCGCAGGCGGCTGAAGTGGCCTTCCAGTTTGGGTATGAGGAGAACGTGTATCGTGTCCAACGGAGCCTTGCCCGCGGTAAGACAACTGTGCTGGAATTCCAGATCCGCCAATCGGAGGGGGAGCAGAATACATGGCGCCCATTGAGTGAACGCACCTTGCGCGAGACCCAGGCCCGGCTGGAATCGATCTTGCGCTTGGATTATGAGACCTTTGTAAATGCCGCGTTCTTCCTGCAGGGGAAAGCCGACCAGTTTACCCAGCAATCTCCCGGCAAACGCAAGGACATTCTCAGCAATGTGCTCGGCCTGAATATCTGGGAGGTCTATCGCGATCGTGCCACTGACCGGCGTAGGCGGATCGAGCGTAGCGTGGAGCTGATCATCAGCCGCGTCGAGGAGATTGATGCCGAGTTGAGTGAAGAGGCAGAACGCAAAGCACGCCTTGCAGACCTTGAAGGGCAGTTGGCAGGCTTGTCTGCTTCCCGGAAGAGTCAGGAATCCGCCCTTGATAGCGCCCGCAAAGTGGGTGCTGCTCTCGAGACCCAGCGCCATCTGGTAGCGACCCTCAGCCAGGGTCTAGAAAAGGCGGGCGCCAACCTGGCCGGGTTGGAGCGCCGGATTGCTGATCGTGATGAACAACGCAAAGGGTTGGCGGATTTGTTGTCCGATGCCGAAAAGGTTGAGACAGGATATCGAGCCTGGATCGCTGCCCGCGAGGATCTGGAGCGCTGGGAAGGTGTGGCCGGAAAGTTCCGCGAACAGGAGAGGCTGCGCCAACCGTTTTTAGAGCAGATCGCTGTAGAGCGCGCCCGACTCGAGCAGGAAAAGCTGACCATGGTAGCACTCGAGAAGGAAATTGGTGATCAGGCAGTGGACGCGGAAGCGTTTAAAACGCAACTGCAGGCAGCCCGGCAGGATGTCGCAACGTTCGCGGCGGAACTGGCCACCAAAGCCGACCTTGAGGAATTGTTCCGGGTTTCCCGAGAGCAGCTGGCGGAATTGGGGATGGAGAATAAAGGCTTGAAAACCGAAATGGAGTTGGTCAAAGAGCGCATCGGACAACTCCAGGCGGCAGAGGGAGCTGAGTGCCCAGTGTGCGGTCAGCCTCTCAGCCCCGAGCACCGCGAGTCTACACTCACAAAACTGGACCTCGATGGTAAGAGGATGGGTGATCGCTACCGGGAAAACCGTTCCACGATGGACGTGCTCACCGCGGAGATCGAGCGGGTTAAAATCAAACTGGAGGATTATGCCCGTACCGAGCGTGAGCACCTGACGGCAACCACCACAGTTGCTCAACTGACCGAAAAGTTGGCCGCGTTCCAAAAGAAGGCAAAGGAGTGGAAAACCACGGGGAAGGGTCGCCTGAAGAAAATATCCGGCAACCTTGACACAGAGAATTTTGCCGGCGATGCTCGGGTGCAGTTATCCGCCCTGGACAAGGAACTGGCCGGGATTGGATATGATGCCGCCGCCCATGATACTGCCCGCAAAGCGGAGAACGATGGCCGGGTGGCGGAAGAGGCCTATCGGCGACTTGAGTCTGCCCGAGCGGCATTCAAGCCGCTGGATGAGGAGATCACCAACCTGCGTTCCCAGATGACCGATTTACAGGCGGATGTCCAGCGCCAACAAGCGGAGCTAGTTTCTCTTTCAGCAGCGCTTGCAGCCATGGAAGCAGAATCCCCGGATTACGAGTCCATTGAGAAGGTATTCTTTGAGTTGCAGGAGCGCGAGAATATGCTCAATCAGGAGGTCGGTGCAGCCCGCCAGAAGGTGGTCGTCTTGGACGATCTCCGCCTGAGGAAATCCAATCTGGAGGCGGAGCGTGAAGAGTTGATCGGCCAGGCCGCGCAATTCAAAACCCTTGAACGCGCCTTTGGAAAAGATGGGGTCCCGGCGATGTTGATCGAACAGGCTCTGCCGGAGATAGAGACCAAGGCAAACGAATTGCTCGACCGGCTATCCGGCGGGAAGATGTCGGTCCGCTTTGTAACTCAGGCTGCCTACAGGGACAAGAACCGGGAGGACCTCAAAGAGACTCTCGAGATCCAGATCAGCGATGCTGCTGGTGTGCGTGATTATGAGATGTTTTCCGGAGGAGAGGCATTCCGGATCAATTTCGCCATCCGGCTGGCCCTTTCGGAGGTGCTTGCCCGGCGGAAGGGAGCCCGATTGCAGACCCTGGTCATCGATGAGGGCTTCGGCTCGCAGGACGCACAAGGGCGCCAACGCCTGGTGGAAGCGATCAATGCCGTGCGCCCCGACTTTGCCAAGATCCTGGTCATCACCCATCTCGAGGAACTAAAAGATGCCTTCCCGAACCGCATCGAAGTGACCAAGACCGAGCGCGGCTCGGCTGTCCAGGTCGTGTAAACCGGTCAGCCGATGCATGGAGTGACCTGAACAAAAACCATGTGGTACCTTGTCTTTTCGACCTTTGCCTGCTTGATCGGGGTGGCGATCATCACCTGGCTGCACAACCAGCACCAGATGGATGTGGTCGTTGCGCCTGGCCAACCACCTGGAGATGGTCCGTTGATCTCGGTGATCGTTCCGGCGCGCAACGAGGAACGCAATATCCGTCGCTGTGTCGAAGCCCTGCTTGCCCAGACATATCCCAATTTCGAAGTCCTGGTGCTGGACGACCGCTCGACCGATGCGACCGCTGAGATCCTGGCAGAAATTGCTGCCCGTGACACCCGCCTGCAGGTGCACAGCGGATCTGAACTCCCGGCAGGCTGGGCAGGGAAACCGCATGCTCTTACCCAGGCTGCCGCGCTGGCGCACGGCGAGTGGCTCTGCTTCGTGGATGCCGATACCTTTGTCGCTCCGCAGGCGCTATCATCTGTGTATTCCAAGGCCGAGCAGTTCCACGCTGACCTGTTCACCATCCTGACTGCCCAGGAACTGGGTTCATTCTGGGAAAAGGTCATCCTGCCATTGGTCTTTACCGCCCTTTCAGTGGGGTTTGCACCCCGCAAAGTAAACGATCCGCAACGCAAGGACGCCATCGCCAACGGGCAGTTTATCTTCATCCGGCGAGAAATTTATTCTTCGATCGGCGGTCATGCTGCCATCAGGAACTCGATCGTAGAAGACAAGGATCTGGCTGTCTTGGTCAAGGGTTCCGGGCATCGCCTGGTGATCGCCGATGGCCGGCAGGTGGCCAGCACCCGGATGTATACCTCGCTGATAGAAATGTGGGAGGGATGGACGAAGAACATTTTCTTGGGGTTGAAAGGCAGCCCTGCCATGCTCCTGATGGGGGCTTTCGGTGCGACCCTCAGCCTGATGGCTGCGCTGGCATTGCCAGCCTGGATGCTGGGCGGTTTCATCTGGTGGCTGTTGGGTGGCGCGTTGCAGGCACTACTGGTCATGCTGGAAGGCGTTGCCTTGTGGGGCTACCTGGTCTTCTGGAGAGTCCTGGCGGCGCGAAGCATGGGTATCTCCGCCTGGTACGCCCTGACCACTCCACTCGGTGCTGCGGTCTTCGCGGCAATGATGTTCTCATCGGCGTTCAAAGTGATCTCGGGGCGGGGGGTGACCTGGAAGGGGCGGAAGTACTCGCCAGCGGATGTGACCTGAGTCACACCGTTCGCTCCAGAAAGACATTATAATTTTATCGAGCGATGGAATTTTTCAAGCGATGACTGTGGAAAGGATGAGCATGTCCCGGTTACCATTGATCGTTGGGATTGTCGCGTTGTTGGCCGTGTTGGCGGTCGGTTTGTATGCAACCGACTTTACCGCCTATCTGGGGAACAACCCGACCACCTGCAATAACTGCCATGTCATGGATGCCGTCTATGAAGGCTGGTTCCATGGCGGACACCAACAGGCCGCCGTATGTGCAGACTGCCATACACCTCACGCCCTGATCCCGAAATATTACGTCAAGGCCATGTCCGGGTACCATCACGTTTCGGCCTTCATCCTGGGCGACATCCCGGACGCCATCCGCGCCAAGCCAGAGTCGCAGGAGGTCATCCAGGAGAATTGCATCCGTTGTCACCAGACGACTGTCGAAGAAATCGTAATGCGGGATCCAACCGATCAGCGCCATTGCTGGGACTGTCACAGGACGGTCGCCCATGGAGGCCGGGGAATATCCATCCTTCCTTACCAACATTCGGAGGACGAGAAATGAAGAAATATATGAATCTGATCTTGGTTGGCATCATCATCCTTCTAGCCGCGGGCTTGATCGGTGTCTTGCTCTATCTCAAGAACCAGCCGTTGCCCGAACGCGGCGTTGCCCCGATCGTGGAGATCGCACCCATGGAGCCGGATTCATCCCTCTGGGGCATCAACTTTCCGAACCAGTATTCAGCCCTGCTGCTGACAGCGGGAAATAACGCCGATACAACCTATGGCGGGTCGAGCGCCTTCTCTCATCTCGAGCGGGACCCACGCCAGGTGCTCTTGTTCATGGGCTATGGTTTCAGCCGGGACTACAATGACGATCGTGGCCACATGAACAGTTTGACTGATGTGGAAACGACCCGCCGCGTCAATCAGACCACTCCCGGAACCTGCTACTCGTGCAAGAGCTCCAACAACCCGCAACTCTGGGATGAGCTGGGCATGGCAGAATACGACCGGACGCCTTTCAGCGAACTGGGAGAGAGTATCGACCAGCCGATCGGCTGCGCCAACTGCCACGAAGCTGGGACGATGCGCCTGATGGTTACCAATCCGGCGCTGGCAGAAGCCCTCGAAGCCCAGGGCTTGGACTGGACCACGTTCTCCCGCCAGGAGATGCGCACGGTGGTTTGCGCTAATTGCCATGTGGAATATTACTTTGCCGGGGAAGACAAATACCTGACTCTCCCGTGGGAGAATGGCACACGCGTGGAGCAAATCATCGCCTATTACGATGACCTGGGTTTCCAGGATTGGACCTATCCCGGCGCGGAGACACCCATGCTCAAGGCGCAACATCCTGAGTTCGAATTCTATACAGCCAACAGCACGCATTACCTGGCCGGGGTTGCCTGCGCCGATTGCCACATGCCCTATACGCGCGATGGGGCGGCTAAATTTTCGTCCCACGACGTCCACAGCCCGTTGCTCAACCCGGAATTGGCCTGTGGCCAGTGCCATACGGACGTTGGGTTTGTGGTTGCCCGGGTGAACGAGAACCAGAATGGTGTCTTCCAGGCCAAGATTGCTACTGAAGATGCCATCATCGATGCCATCTTTGCCATCCAGGCGGCTGCCGCCCGTCCGAATGCGGATGCGGCATTACTGGATCAGGCCCGTCAGCTTCATCGCCAGGCCCAGTTCCGCTGGGATTTTATCTCGGCCGAAAACAGCATGGGCTTTCACAACCCGGAGGAGGCCTTGAGAATGCTGAGGGATGCCACCGATTTGGCCCGCCAGGCGCAAATGCTAGCCGCCCAGGCCGCTGATGACCCCTCGCTACTGATCGTTGGTATCTATTATTTGCTGGACCCGGTACCCACACCGGTGCCGTAGACCTGGAAACTGAACCCTAAAATAATAGACTTTATTGGCAATTAGAAAAAACGTCCCGAAGGTTGCAGTCGGGCGCTTAAATTACTCGAAATAATCCTTCGGGACGGTGCTTATATGTTATCACCGATAATGTCTAATAAAATCAACCCGGTTCGTAATTCACCGGGTTGATTTTATTACGAGTTGGTTAGCGTGGATCAATTCCATGGACCCTGGGCCCACTCCTGCAGGATCTCCTCATCGCTAACTGCGATCCTGCGGTCCGCCACCCGAATCGCCCCGCTACGCTCGAGCTCGCGCAAGGAGCGGGCGACCACTTCACGGACGGTCCCCAACCGGGCGGCCAACTGATCCTGGGTCAGGCGCGTTCCCCGGTGTCCAGCCAGCCCGCTTTCCGGCAATTGCATTATCAGCCTGGCCAGGCGGTGGGTCACCTGATAGAAGGCCATTTCGCTGACGGCATGTACCAGTGTGCGCAGGTTCAGCCCCGGGTTATTGATTACCTTCTGGGCGAAAGCACTGTCTTGTTTTACCAGGTCGCGCGCGCACTCCGCTTCCACCACCCAGACGCGGCTAGCCTCCAGGGTTTCTGCGTTGACCGGGTTGTTCCCTTTGTCGAAGACCGAAACCTCATTGAAGGTGTCGTTCTCCATGAGGATCCGGACGATATACTGGCGGCCCTGTGGTGAAACGCGGTAGAGCTTGATGCTGCCTTCCTGGACGATGTGCAAACCTGAGCTCGGGTCTCCTTCCCAAAAAAGGGTCTCCCCACGCTCGAAGGCAACCAATTTCGTGCACCTGGCAATCGCGAGGCGATGTTCCCTGCTCAGGTCTTCGAAATACGGATTCTTGTGCAGGGCTGTGACGATCCCGTTAGAATGGACTTTGATGAGATGCATAGGGTTTCAGATCATCTCCGATGCCAGGATTTTGTCAGCGCCATGGTCGACCTCCCAGGGGTAGACCACGTAGGCATCAGTGACCGCGGCGTGGTAGTCCGGGCGCAGGCTGCCGAACAGGCTGCGGTAAGGGTTGAAGTGCAGGACACAGGTATCCGGGAAGGCGCGTGCCGCCAGGACCCGGTTCTTGACTGCGGTCATTGTCCGCCCGGAACCCCAAACGTCGTCGATGATCAGGATCCGCAGTCCATCAAGCGAATCGTCAGATGGGAACTGGATGAACTCGGGCCAGGCCATCAAACGGGTCTGTTGCGCCTCTCCCTGGCTGGGGAAATCCACTGCTGCGGTCAAGAGTCGGGTGAGCCCCATGCGCTCGGCCAGCATCCCGCCGGGGATGATGCCACCCCGGGTGATCATCAACAATGCCTGGAACTCGCCGCGGAATTTCGGCAGCAGGGAATCGATCAGGCGGTCGACGTCATCCCAGGTGAGCAGGATCCGTTTCTGGCTAGGCTGCATACTCAGTCGTTCAAGACCGCGGCCAACGGCGCGGGGGCGCTTACCTGGGTTGTCCCGCCGGCTTTTTCAACCTCACGGGCCCACAGGTACAGGCAGGTGTGGTAGGCGGTAGCAGAGTAGGATGTAATCACGGTCGCGGCCATGATGAAGATCCCGGCCAGCAAGACGCCCAGTCCGACGCCCAGGACCCAGCCGAGTACCGCTTCCGGGCCGGTCAGCGAGACGATCCCCAGCCCGACGCCCAGGCCGAGGCCGACCCCAACGGCCCCAAGCAGGAACCCGATCAGCCCATTGACGGCTTTGACCCCGACCGTGCTGATACCGACCAGGAGCAGGTTGTTTTTAATAATGTACCCGACCCGCTTGAGGGCATCCTTGATGTTGATATCTTCAATGACCATCGCGGGTAGGATCAGGAAGGCGGCCTCGGTCCAGACTGTATCGAGCAAGCCGGCGAACAGGTTGCGTGCCCCGGACTTCCCCTTGCCCTTGATTGCGTTCTTAACCAGGTTCACCAGCGTGGAGGCTGCGGCCAGGCTGAGAATATCCAGCCAGTCTCGACGGACGATTGCCCAGGCCTTGTCCATCCGGCCATCACCTTCTGCCAGGTAGCCAAAAACCAGGTAGACGGTCATCGCCGAAAAGATATAGCCAACGGAATACTGGGCGAAGATCAAGACCGCCCCGAGGATAAATAAAAGCACCCGACCGATGCTGCTGCTATCTCCCCCAAACAAGAATCCGATTCCAACCATCGGAATGATAAAAATGACCGAGACGATAAATCCAACGAACAGGGCATAGATGGATGGCTTGATCAGATCCATATCTTTACCGGCCATCTGCCAAGCCTGTTTTAAGAACGACCAGCCGCGCGAAAAGGAATGCATCGAATCACCTCCGAGTTACAGGGTACTGCGAAAATATTTGAACAAGGTTGTCGTTTCCACCTGCTTTAGGGCTGTTTCAGTTCAGCTTTATACAAGAAGCAGTAGGATGGCTTGATTATAGCAAAAGATAGGTTTTTCTCCCGGCTTGGGTCAAAAGCGAGAGACAACTATAAGCAGCGTGAATACCGGTCAGCGATCCAGGGTTCCAGGGAGGTTCTGTTTCTTTAATCGCCAGGCCAGCCAGACCAGCCCAAGCGGGGCCATCAGGGATACGCCACACAACGAAGGCGATGAAGGTGGCACGGGTGTCGATGGGAAAGTTGGGGTAGCCATTGGCTGGACGGGAGTGGATGGTCGAGGGGTGTTCGTCGAAAGTGGTGTACTGATAGGCTGGGGTGTGGCGGTCAGGTATAGGATGACAAAGGTATTTCCCTGGCGGACGACGGCTTCTGGCATCCAGTAGCTGATATTTTCCAACAGTTCCAACGCGACCGGGTTATCCGGGTCGAGGCGGATGGCGCTGTCCAGCTCATGCAGGGCGCGCAAGAGTTCGGAACCGCCACCCATGTAAAATGCCTTTGCCAGGAGCAGGTCGGCAAATCCAGCATGCCACCAGGCATCGTCCGGATCGAGGGCAGTGGCTTGTTCATAGGCTTCAACGGAGAGTTCGTACAACTCCAATCCGCCCGGGTCATCGCGCAGGTATCCTTTGCCATAGCGGATCGACTCCTTGTATGCCCGGCCCAGGCGACCCCAGGCCTCATCATCGTTGGGGTTCCGGGCGATGTTCTGACGCTCCCACAGGATTTGCCTCCAGGTCAGGGGATAGACGATCCGGATGGTCAAGTTGTCACCATGGGTAGGCTCGATATCTTCAAAGTGGAAGCGGACTTCTGCTCCATTATAGGTCACGGTGGTTTGTTCCGCCCCGTAGAAAGTGAGGTTCTGTGGGCTGGCCTCGTAGGGCAGGGTGACAATGATATCGCCGCGGCCAATCGTCCCATGCCAGCCTGCGCCGGTGGAGAGGAGATACTCATATTCCACCAATGGGTCTGTATCGTACCCAGTGCCTGTCAGGGTGTAGCGTACCTGGATGAACACCCGCTCCCCGGGCGGGAAGGAGACAGTGAAGGCTGCCCAAGGGACTGAGTCACCCCCCCAGCGCGGGTCTTCACCCTGGATCTCCCAGGTCTCGACGGGTGCGTCGTTTACAGTGACCCTGAAATCGGTGATGCGAGGATAGCGGAAAAAGCCGTCGTTTGAACTGATCGGGAATTGCACATCCATCGTTTCAGTCTGGTTTCCTGTATTTTGCATACTGAAATCCGCGGTTACATAAGCCAGCCCCCGGCTGTCTTCAGCGATATCCCCTTCGATCAGGATGCGCACTGTTTCGCTGACCATGCGCACCGCGGTGATTTCTGTACCCGGCTCGGGGTTTGACCCGGGCGGGTTGGCCGGCGGGGCGACATCCGCCTGGGCAGGTGCGGCCAGGCTCAAGGTCAGGATGAACATTGCGCTGAGAAGGACAATCCGTGAACTGATCTTCATTACAATCCTCCGTGTGATCGAAGCCCTTTCAATTGTGGGCAGGCGTGATCACTACCCCATTATAGCAAACTGACCGGCTCCACTTCCACCCGCCAACCGGGAAGGGATCTCGTCTTCAAAATGGATGCTGGATCAGGTCCGCGCAGGATGATCTGCCAGCGGTACAGGCCGCCCATCCGGGAGAAGAAGCACGGTGTCGGGCCGATCAGGGTCGTTTCCTTGCGGGTGTCAGCAGCGAGCCAGGTGCGCAGTTTCGCGGCCATATCCTGGGCCGCTTCTTCGACCTTGACTGCATCGATGTGACGGGTCTCCATCCGTACGAGGCGGTTGAATGGCGGATATGCGAGGCTCCGCCGCTCGGATAGTTCCCGCTGGTAGAACCCGGAGTAGTCGTGCCCGGCAGCGTGTTGGATGGCGTAATGCTCCGGCTGGTATGTCTGCAAAATGACCCGGCCGCCACGTTCCGAGCGACCGGCCCGGCCTGCCACCTGGGTCAATACCGCAAAAGTCCGCTCGGCAGCATAAGGGTCGGGCAGGTTAAGACCGGTATCTGCCAGGACGATCCCGACCAGGGTGACCCGCGGCAGGTCGAGACCTTTGGCCAACATCTGCGTTCCGACGAGTACATCTGCCCGGCCGGCAGCGAAGTGGCTCAGGATGATCTCGTGGGCATCCTTCTGGCGGGTGGTCTCCCAGTCCCAGCGCAACGTGCGCGCCCGCGGGAAGGCGGAGCGCAACTCCGCCTCCACTTTTTCGGAGCCCAGGCCGTAGGTCCGGATCTGGTTCCCGCGGCACTGCGGGCAAACTTCTAACATCTGCCGGGTGTAACCACAGCGGTGGCAGAAGAGCGTTTCCTGCCTCGTGCGAGCCAGCACGATCACGTCTACGTGCTCGGTGTGGTATGTCAGCGGTGAGTCACACTGCGGGCAGATGGCAGCATAACCACACTCCCGGCAGAATACATACGTTGCCGTCCCGCGGCGGTTGAGGAACAGGATTGCCTGCTCGCCGCGGGCAAGCACTCCGGCGAGGGTCTCGACCAGCAGATGGCTGAAGATGCCGCGGTTGCCGCCGGTCAATTCTTGGCGCATGTCGACTACCTGGATGGGCGGCAACCCGGTCACAGCCTCGCCGTCCCCGGGCTGGACGATCCGCTCGGGTAGCTCCAACAGGACGCTCTCCCCGATCTCCGCAAGGTGACGCTGGACAATGGAGGGGGTGGCTGAACCCAACAGGCAGACCGCGCCGCACAGGTGGGCATATGCCTGGGCTGCGGTCACGGCATGATAGAAAGGTGGTTCGGACTGATAGTAGGAACCATCGTGGCACTCATCGATGGCAATGAATCCTAGATCCGGCAGAGGGGTGAAGAGCGCCGAGCGCGGCCCGATGATGACCGCCAGCCTGCCACTGCGCGCCCGTCGCCAGGTGTCGTAGCGTTCCCCAGGGGAGAGCTTCGAATGGATCAGGCCGACCCGCCCGGGGAAGACAGCCAGGAAACGGCGTACGGTCTGCGGGGTCAGGGCGATCTCCGGGACGAGGATAAGCGCCTGGCGGCCGCGCCGATCTGCCTCCAGGGCAGACCGGATGTACAGTTCGGTCTTACCCGAGCCGGTCACACCGTGGAGCAGCAAAGACTGGACGGGCAGGCCTGCGTCTCGCTGTTCGAATGTAGCTCTGATTGTCTCCCAGGCGCGTTGCTGGTGCTCGGTCAACTCGGGGCGGATCTCGAACCCATCCTCTGGCCGGACCTTGGCCACCGGGTCGCGCCAGACCTCACTCTCCTGGAGCAGCACGAGCTCGCGCTCAGCCAACTCCTGCAGGTCAGCCAGCTTGCAGCCCGATCCGGCGTAAATCCAGGTGACATCCACTGGACCGGGCTCGTGCATCAAGAAGCGTAGGGTGGCTTCCCGGCGGGATTGTGTGGCCTCGGTCCGGCCCAGGCTCTGCATGGCTGCTTCAGCCTGCTCTGGAGATACTGCCAGTTGGGCGCTGCGGATGGTTTTCGGACGCACAGATGGCGGGGGCAAGACTGACTGGCGGGTCAGTACCCCGGAGCGGACGAGTGCCTCGGCGGATTTTCGCCAGTCCACTTTGCGGAAGTGGCGTTCGATCTGCCTACCGCGCAGGGGACCGCGCTCGTCCAGCAATTTTAGGATCCGCATTTGCGTGGCGGATAGGTCCTGATTTTGCCGGGCAGCTGCTTTCTGATAGAGTGTATCCGCCTGTTGGCCCAGGCCGGGCGGGAGCAGCAGGTCTATGAACCCTGCCAGCGGGGACAAGAAGCGCTCGGAGAGTTCTTTTGCCAGCACGATCTGGGGAACAGTGACCACTGGCTGTGGGTCAAGCAGTTCTAGCACCGGTTTCGTCTCCGCCACTGCCGGGATATCGACCAATTCCAATACCACTCCCTGGACGGTCTGTCTGCCGAATTGGACGCTCACCAAGCAACCAGGGATGACCCGGCCTGCTAGTTCGTCCAGAAGGTGGTAATCGAACTCACCGCTCAGGGTTGGTACGTTGACAGCGACGCGTGCGTATGCCATGGGAATATTATAACGGGAAGGGCGATATGTTACAGTTTCGCTTTACCATACCTGGTCAGGATGTGTATCCTGCAGGGAATCATCATGTGCCCCATATCACCGGGAGTGTGGGAAATGTTGGTTGTTGATGGGGAATTGCGATAATTCGTAGTTTAATCGATTTTCAGCACCACAGCTGCAGCGTATCCCACCACAGCTGTATGGTCTCCGGTCACATCGCCGGAGGTGGCATAATGCAGCACCTTGACGGCGTCGGCGCCCAATGCCCGGGCCGCCCAGAGGACGGCCGCAGTGGCGGCGTGACCACAGGCGAAGCCTTTCCCGGTCCGCTCTGCTTGGAAGATCTCCTCCGGAGAAAAGGCCTCGATGCAGCGCAGCATTTCGGAATCCAGCGCCTTGGCGGTCGTTTGATCGTAGAAATGGGAGAGGTCGGTGCTGGCAACCAGCAGGGCGTTCTGGCCAGCGAGTACCTCGGCCAAGGCAGCGCCCAGTTCCTGGGAAACCTTCGGCGTCTGGGCGCGCACCATCACCGGTAAAAGTCGGAATTCACCCGCCAGGCTGCGTTGTAGGAAGGGCAACTCGATCTCGAGCGAGTGCTCTTGGTCGAAAGCGACCGCCTTGAGACCATGGCCAAGGCGGGATTGTAATGCCGCATCCAGGCCGGCAACGGCATCCTGATCCACTGGAACGGGGCCGAGTGGGGTGCTGTAGGCGTTATGGGAAGTGGTCAAGAGCGGCTCAGAGTAGGGCTGGTGCATCGGCGAGACCACCACGACCAGGTCCATGCTCCGGCCGCGCACAGCCGCGAAAGCGTACCCGGCTACCGGTCCGGAGTAGCGGAAACCAGCGTGCGGGGCGATCACAGCGACGACATCCCCGGGCAGCACGGGTAGTTCCGCCTGGTCGAGGTAGCGGTCAACCTGCGTGGCCAGCGCGTCCGGTCTGCCTTCATACCAGGTCCCGGCGATGGGGGAGGGGCGCAGGTCAGGGGTAGTCATCTTTCTGCCTCCTGAGTGTATAGACGGGGTTACCTGGATTCATTGTAGCATGGATGGGTTGGAGTTCCAAACCAGGGTGGGGAGTCAGAGTTGTTTACGGAAGGAATGTTGGGTCTTGAACTGTTCGAAGCCCAGACGTTGATAAAAGTTATGGGCAGCCTCCCGGACAATATTCGAGCGGACGGAAAGGAACCTGCAGCCTTGCCCTCGGGACCAACTCTCGGCTTGTTCGACTAGCATCCGGCCGATGCCGGCGTTGCGAACGCGCTCGTCCACTACCAACCCGCCCAGTTCAGCGTGGGTATCCACCTCCGGGAGCGGGTAAGCATGGACGTGGACCCAGCCGACGACCTGCCCGTCCGCAACAGCAACGAATAACCCGTGGTCTGGGAGGCGCGCGATCTGGTTGACACGCCGGGCAGCCTGCTCTGGGCTGGTCGGGTAGCCCAATTGGGTGCACAGTTCAGCGACCGCGGCGGCATCCAGCAGAACCGCCGGACGGATGAGGATATCTTGCACCGTGCGACGTTCCGGGTCTGTAGCGGTCACTCGAGCAGGATGATCAGTGTCCACAGGCTGGCAATGCCCATCACCAGCAGGGCACAAGTGCCGAAGAACAACCGCAGGCCAGGGCGGGTGGACTGAGCGATGTTGAGCAGGAAGAAGGCGATTGCCAGAATAGTAAGCACCGCGACGTAGGAATCTGCCTTGCCATTCCATATGTGATAGGTGTCAGCAGCGGCGTTTTGCTTTTCGAGTAATGCATTGGTGACCACGGTTCTCGCGGCCATGTAGGCATCCATGTCGGGCAGGTCGAACTCGGATTCCGGTGCATAGCGCGGATTGGATAGGAAGACGGAGAACTCTGCCGCCCGTTCCGAGCGGGCCTGGGCTGCGGCAGCCTCACTTATTGCTGACTGATAGCCAGTCAGATCGTCAGCCACCTGCCGCTGAAGGGCAGTGTACTCCAGCACCAGTGCCTCCTGCGAGTTGATTAACACAGCGGCGTAGGTATTCAGGTCGTAGTCGCCTTGCATGCCCTGGAAGAGTAATTCGCTCGAGAGCAGGATGGCGAAGTACTGCGATTCCGCACTGGCCGTGCTGGAGCGGGTAGAAGCATCCGTCTGCAGCGCGGCGATGAGCGCAACCAGAACGGTGTTGATCAGCGTAAGCAAAATGATGACCTTCTTCCAGCGGTCCGGGTTGACCTGGCGGTTAACTTCTTTGGTTTGGGGAGTATCAAGGCTCATAGGCCGCCTCGATTGATGAGCATAAATACGACTTCAACACCGACCAACCAGATCACCCCGAGAAGATAGAGCCCGAACCCGAAGAAAAAAGTGATTAATTGAAATTTCCTACCGCTGGTCTGGGCCAGACCAAGCCAGAACAAGCTGGTTACCATCAATACAGTCCCTGTCACCAGCCAACGCTGCTCGCTCCAATGGCGGCCAGCCAGGCTGAGGGATGCCTGCGGGTCCAGTCCGGTGATATCGGGGTCCTCGGCCTGGAGGTGCTCGAAACGCAAGGCGATATCAAAAGTTTGCTCTTGGGTGTGGTAGCGCCGGTCCGAGATGAAAGGATCCCCGAGCGGTTGCAGGCCCGGAAGCAGGAAGGTGCGCAGGTTGGCAGCCAGTTCCATTGCATGCGGGTCTTCACTGGCGTCCAGGGCTTCGATCCCGGCCAGGGCGATCTCATAATCCCGGGCGTAACCGGCTTGCTCATATGTCAGGCGCCAGTTCTCGTTGGCAAGCGCCTCCTGTTTGACAGCATCGATAAGCGCCTGCTGGATGACATCACTGGCCTTGGAACCGACTGCATTTGTCCGCCAGGCAGCCACGGCGGTGGTCAGCGAGACCAGGGCAATGGCGACGGCAGTGAGCAGCTCAAAGCGGAGGGAAATAGGACTGTCCGATTTACTCATAAAAACCTCCTTCCATGGTTTCTAGGCGGAAAAATAAGCCAGTCTATCAGTTGGTGCTTGTGGGCTGAGTTGGCGATAAAAATCTAGCCACCTTGAGCTTTGGCCAGTAGCTGGCGGGTGGCCTCAAACCCAAGTGGTGGCAGGTCGTTAAAATGAAAGAAACCAACCTCTTCGGCATCGTCGTCAGGGCAGAGTTGACCACCGATTATTTCCGCTGTATAGCAGATGATGATATCTGCGCCGCGCAGGTGTTCGCGCTTGGGGATGACGTCAAACAGCGCGGTCACCCGGACCTCCAGGCCGGTCTCCTCTTGACATTCACGCTCGGCAGCCCGGGCCGGGTCTTCCCCGGCATTCAGGAACCCGGCCGGGAGGGTCCAGCATCCGCGGTAGGGTTCGTTCGCCCGGCGGATAAGCAAGACACTCCCATCGCGGACGACCAGCGCAGCGGCCGCGACTTTTGGATCTCTAAAGTAGACCCAATCGCACCCGGGGCAGACCGGCCGCTCCTGGCCAAAGCGTGGAGCCAGGCCGAGGGCCTCACCGCACCGGGGGCAGAAATTGATCTCATCCGTGAGAGCCATGAGCTAAATGTACCATAAATATGTAAACACCACTCTCAGGGTGAGCAAGGATGGTTAATGCTGGGATTATTTGCGGCGGAGTTTCTGGAGGAAGGAGCGATCGCGTTGCCAGCGCAGGAGGAGCGCCGACCCGGCCAAAAGGACAACGAGACAGAGCAGGCCCGCCTGGACGATGGTCATGATGATCGCTAGCATGCTGGGCTGATCATCAGGCTTCAGCGCCCGGGGTTCGAGTGAAGGGGCTTCAACTTCCTGGGTAAGCTCTGCAGGCGCACGTCCGACGGCAACATCCGGGATTGGGGTGCCTTCTGGCGCGGCAGTCAATGGTCCGCCCTCCTGGACAGCAGCCTCGGTGGACATTGCCATGCTCTCTATCTGGTCGTTTGCAATAGGAGGCTCTTCTGGGGATCCACCACCATAGCCTGTCTCCTGGCTTGCCAACATCGGGGCAGCAGCGCCGAGGTTCAGCAATGCGTTCCCGAATATGTTTCCGCTAAAGACGCAGAACAGGAGCAGGGCAGCGACAACGGAAGCCCAGTTCAGGATGGGGACCAATCGAGGTACCGGTGGTTTCACCCGGGCTGTCTTCGGGGAGAAGGTAAAGTTGCGCGGGGCACGCCGCTTCGGTGCCTGGCGGAGAAATGCCCGGACTTGGCGCAGGTCCTCCAGTGAGGCTTGCAGTCCTGGGTCCGATTGGAGGCGCGCTTCCATCCGGACTTGTTCGCTCCTGGTGAGTTGTCCGTCCAGAGATGCTGAGAGGGTCTTTATGTCATGGAAAGATGGCTGTCGGCTCATGCGCGGCTCCCATTTTCCAGACGGAATGATGCAGGTAAAAGTTCCCGGAAGCTCTGCAGGCACTCGCGCAGCCTCAGGCGGGCGCGTGCCAGCCGCGATTTAATTGTCCCGATCGGCGTATGCAGTGCAGATGCAACCTCAGCGTAATCCAGCCCCTGGATATCAGCCAGGATGACTACAGAGCGGAACTCGACCGGCAAGCGGTCCAGACAGTGCTGGATGGCATGGTCGAGTTCGGTTAGTTCGAGTTGCTCTTCGGGGGAGAGGGATGGGTCCGCCAGCCAGCCGGGAGTTTCAATTTCGTCTTCGTTCTGGTTGAGCGGTTCAAGCGGGATCGTCGGGCGGCGCTGCTTCCGGCGTAGTTCGTCGTAACAGGCATTGGTGACCGTGCGGAACAGCCACGCTCGGAAGGAACCACCCCGGAAGGAGTTCAAAGCCCGGAAGGCGGACAGGAAGGCCTCCTGGGTGGCGTCTGCAGCCAGCTCGTCATCGCCCATGATCCGCCGGGCTGTATTGAAGAGTTGGTCCTGATATGCCAAGACCAATCGGTTGAAGGAGTCCAGGTCACCGCGCTGGGCGGAATGGATCAGGGCGATTTCGTCCATCAAGGCTATTGTACCCCAAAGCCAGCCTTGGATTGCAATGGAAGGGCGATGATTAACTCGCTTTCTTATAGTATAGTGCATTACGATGGTGGCATTGCGATATGACGACGATGCTTAAAGGCAATATCCTGATCGTTGATGATATGGCCGAGAATCTGAAGCTCTTGATGCGCATCCTTGAGAGCCACGGGTATCGTGTGGAGGTTGCAGACAACGGGTTGGAAGCGGTGGTCCTGGCCCAGGCACACCTGCCCGACCTGATCTTGATGGATGTGAATATGCCTGACCTGGACGGCTTCGGTACCTGTTTGAGGCTGAAGGAAGACGAACGAACGCGGGATATACCGGTCATATTCATTAGTGCTTTGGATGCCGTCGAGGATAAAGTACGGGCATTTAACACCGGGGGAGTGGATTACATTACCAAGCCGATCCAGATCGAGGAAATGATGGCGCGTGTGGAGACTCATATGACACTCCAGCGCCTCAGCCTGCAATTGCAAACTACAAACCAGAGATTGGAGGCCCACATCCACGAACTGACTCACTCGCAGGAACAATTACACGAGCGGGAGAGTCGGTTGAGCGCTTTTATCAATGCCCTACCCAGCCTGCTGTACATTTTTGATGAGCAGGGACATTACCTAGAAATATTGACTGACAATGTCGGCATGATAGGAGAAATTCCTGATGACATCCAGGGACGTTCTGTCCGGGATGTCTTGCCTGGATCCGTGGCGGAACTGATGATCAGTGCGATCCAGCGGGCGATCGCCACTGGCCAAACGCAGACCATCGAATACAAGATCCCGATCCCCGATGGCGGAGAACGCTGGTTCGAGGGACGGATCGCTAAGATCGAAAAAGATGATTCAACCCAGGATCAGGTGGTTCTCCTGGCCGCGGATATCACTGAACGTACGCAACTCTACCAGGAGGTCCAACGGCTGGCTACGCTCGACCCACTGACTGGTTGCTATAACCGCCGCTACTTCCATGTTGTGGCGGACCAGGAATTACAGCGTGCTATCCGTTATCACCGACCCTTTGCTCTCTTCATTCTTGATATCGACCACTTCAAGCGCTTGAACGACACTTACGGCCATCCTGTTGGCGACAAGGTCCTCTGCGCCCTCGTTGAACTGTGCCAGCAGAAATTACGCAGTACTGACATTATCGGGCGTTATGGAGGCGATGAGTTTGTCATATTAATGCCTGAGCTGGATGCCCAAGGAGCCCTTCAAGCCGGTGAGCGATTAAGGAAGCTGATCGAGGAGTTTCGAGTCACTACGACAGCCGGAGATATTTCGCTGACCGTGAGCATAGGGGTCGCCAGCGTTAATGCTGAGGGGGAGAATCCGGATTCAATTGATCCGCTGATGAACCGCGCCGATGAAGCACTTTATGCTGTGAAATCCTCAAATCGGAATTCGATAAAACTCTGGCAAGACGGAGAGTAATCCTCATTAGACATTATCGGTGATAACATATAAACACCGTCCCGAAGGATTATTTCGAGTATTTTAAGCGCCCGACTGCAACCTTCGGGACGTTTTTTCTAATTGCCAATAAAGTCTATTAATTGATAACCCCGGCACCGAGTGCCGGGGTATTTTTTTGGGGGTTAATCATAATCTTCGCTGCGTAAGTGTGGGAAGAGTAATACTTCGCGGATGTTGCGTTTGTCGGTCAACAGCATGACCAAGCGGTCCACGCCCAGCCCGAACCCGCCGTTTGGCGGCATGCCATAGCGCATGGCGCGCAGGTAATCTTCGTCCAGGGGATGTTTCTCTTCATCGTCAGCAGTGTAATCACGGCCCATCTCGAGGAAGCGCTGCTCCTGATCGAGCGGGTCGTTGAGTTCGGTAAAGGCGTTGCATAATTCGAACCCGGAAACATACCCTTCGAAACGCTCCACGGTCAGGGGGTCCTCGGGCTTGGACTTTGCCAGCGGGGAGATATCACGCGGGTAGTCGTACAGGAAAGTCGGTTGGATCAACGTCGGCTCGAGGAACTCTGAAAGCATGTAGTCGATCAACTTGCCGCGGGTAGCCTTGGGATCCGGCTGTTTCCCGGTCCGCACCAGGGCCTTGTACAGACTCTCTGCGTCGGGGTGATCGGCAATGTCGATCCCGGAGGTTTCCTTAAGCCCCTGGCGCAGCTCCAGCCGCCGCCAGGGAGGGGTGAAGTCCAGTTCGGTTCCCTGATAATGGGTTTTCATACTTCCGGTCACCTGCTGGCAGACGGTCGAAACCATCTGCTCGGTTAACTGCATAACTTGCTCATAATCCGCGTAGGCCCAGTAGAACTCGAGCTGGGTGAACTCGGGGTTGTGTTTGTAGGATACGCCTTCATTGCGGAAGTCACGCCCGATCTCGTAGACCCTCTCCAGATTGCCCACCAAGAGACGCTTGAGGTACAACTCGAATGAGATCCGCAAGTAGAGGTTTTGTTTCATCTGGTTATGGAATGTAGTGAAAGGCTTGGCCGCGGCACCACCATAGATCGGTTGCAGGATGGGTGTCTCGACTTCGAGAAAGTCTTTTCCATCCAGGAATGCGCGCAAGGCGCGCAACGTCGCTGCCCGTTTGCGGAAGACATCGCGGACCTCCGGGTTGACAGCCAGGTCGGCGTACCGCTGGCGGGCGCGCAACTCCGGGTCCTCCAGCACGGCATGGCGGATCGTTTCACCAACCTCGGTGAGCTCATCTTTGGCTGCTGGTAGCGGGCTGACCGCCTTTGCCAGCATGGTGAAGGCATGGACGTGCAGCGACACCTCACCGGTACGGGTGCGGAACATTACTCCGGAAGCCTGGATGAAGTCGCCCAGGTCGAACATCTTGTTGAAGAAATCCACTCGCTCCTGACCGAGCTCGTTTATCCGCAAGAACAACTGGACCCGCCCATCTCCGTCCTCGATGTGAGCGAAAGTGATCTTGCCCATTGCCCGGGTCGCCCGGATGCGCCCGGCGAGGGTAGCTGTTATCTCGGCTGGCGTCTGTCCTTCGGCTGTAGCCTTCTCCGCAGTCTCGAAGGCAGTTATAGCTTGGATGCTGGTATGGGTCCGCTGGGCGCGCATCGGGAATGGTTCGATGCCTTCTTGGCGTAATTCCTCGATCTTGGCAAGACGGATTTTTTCCAGGGATGTGTATTCGGACATTTGATCCTCACTTGTCTCAGGATTATACAAGAAAAAACCCCGCGCTTCCCAGGCAGGATGCGCGGGGCCTGTGACAGGCTACCCCAGGCCTAGCTCACCTTCAAGATGCGGACTTTGTAGGTCCCACCTGGTGCTTCTATTGTGACGTCTTCGTTTACCTTGTGGTTCAGGATCGCTCTCCCGATGGGTGACTCGTTGGAGATCCGGCCTTCGCGCGGGCTCGCTTCGGCTGCACCGACGATGGTGTACGTCTCCGGTTCACTGCCATCTTCCTGAATGGTCACCGTCGAGCCGACCTGGATGAGGCCGGCTTTGTCCTTGCTATTTTTCTCGATGATGCGTGCCGAGGCCAGGGTGATCTCGAGTTCCTGGATGCGCCCTTCAACAAACGCCTGCTCATTCTTGGCAGCTTCATACTCGGCATTCTCGATCAGTTCCCCGCCTTCCATCGCCTCGTGCAGTCGTTCAGCGACTTCCTGGCGTTTGACTTTACGCAGGTATTCGAGTTCTTCCTGTAATTTCTGATATCCCTCGCGGGTCAGGAAAGTGGATGGCATTTTTTTATCCTTGATATAAATACAATGCATCTCCTGCTCAGAGATGCGTGGTGTAGGTTGCCCTACGCGCAGCTATTATACATGATTCCCAATGAAAATCAAGATTGCTGGAAATGGCCGGACGCCCATAATCGCACCCCGTGCCTGATAGCCCAGTAGTCGTGTGTGCTAATCTGCATCTGGTCGAATGTCTCGAAAAGCATTTTGATTTGTGATCCGTAGGCGGCAAACCCGGTCTGCCAGGCGCGCAGGCCCTCTGCGGTGACCCGGTACGTCTTGCCGCGCAGACCCAGACGGAAAGCCCGGATCGCTCCCGGGTCCTTTAACAGGTAAGGGATGTCAGCATAGTAATGAAGGGGGCGTTTCAGGCCCTCGAGCGCATCCCGGGTAAGGACATGGTCCAGGTGACTTCCTATGGCAAAAGGACAAACCACCTGGTCATCGCCGCGCAGTTCCTGGGCGATTTCGAAGCTGATCTTTTCGGCCAGGCCGGCGTCGGCGGGGTGGCGGGGTGCGAAGACATCCTCAGTATACAAGAGTTGACCATCCGCTGACCGGCGGTAAATGCAATCCGGGAAAGTTAGGTGGCGTACGCTTGCACCGACAATCGCTGCGGCGTCACGGTCTTCCTGTCGACGCAGGGTAACGGTTTCTTCGGGGGTACCCGTCCCCCAGACTTGGTGGATTGTCGTGATTAAAGCAGAAACTTCTCCAGGAGGCGGGTCACCGGAAAAGACCGTCCAGATCTCGACCGGCATCCCCCGGTTGGTTTGTTCCCAGATTAAGCCACCACAGGAGAGGACGGCGTCATCAAAATGGGGGGAAATATAGATCCACCGTGTCGGATTCACGTTCTTGAATCATCATCCTGGAGAGTATCACCTGCAATCAAATCGCCGGCAAGTTTGGTGAGCGCTTCGACCTCCTCGGCAGGAGTGTTGATGGATTTCCAGTAATGGTCCAGTAATTCCAATGGGGTCAGGCTGCTCACCGTCTGGTCGGCAGGCAGGCGGATCCGGGCTTCGATCTGCGGCCGTTTGACCAGGTGGAATTCGAACGAGTCCGCTGCATGGGCGCGCAGGGCGGGTTCATCGATCAGGATATCCATCTCGCGGGGGTAGACCACAGTCAATCGGACAATGGCATTCTTTAACTCTTGCACAGGCGGCAGGGCGGCCTGCAATGTTTCGGTCACCTGTTCCTTCGCTGTGAGTTCGACCGAGCAGTCGATGAACGGACGAATGTGTTCCAGTTTGCGCCACGTCACGCTGGTCTTCCCCCTGGCCAGATCGGCGATGACGAAATATTTATCGTCGCGCGCTTCCCCAAAATCGACCCGTTCGATCGAGCCCGGGTAGATGACCGGTGGATGGCTGCCTTCATTCAGGTCCTGCGGCTTGTGGATATGTCCCAGGGCGACGTAATCCAGCCGAGAATCCTTGACCAATGACCCGGGCAACACCAGGTCTGCTCCGAGCATCACCATCCGCTCGGAGCCGTACTTCGCTCCCTGGACCGAGGCATGGGCGGTCATGACAACAGGCAGGTTCGGGTCGGCATCATCGAGCCAGCCATGGATCAAAGCTGTCAGGCGTTCCTCCATCTCCGAGAAGACTTCGCCAGTCTCCAGGCCACTGATCTCCAGGGCAGCCATCAACCCGGACCGGGATACCCAGGGGATGGCAATGACCTGCAACGGGAGCCCCAGTTCAGCAGATGAAAGGAAAGCTGGCCTGGCGATGACCCGGACGTGAGGTATTTCGAGGGTCTCGAACTCTTGGATGGCATGGGCGCGGCCCAGGGCTGGGGAGAGGTCATGGTTGCCGACCAGAAGGATGGTCGGGATGCCGGCTTTTGAAAGGCGGATGATTCGCCTGCCCCACTCCCGCTGGAAGGTTGGAGCCGGTGTGCGGTCTTTGTAAGCATCTCCGGCGAAGATGACCAGATCAACCCCTTCTTCAATGGCTGTGTCGACGATGATGTCCAGCGATTTGAGGAAATCCAGCACGCGCAAAGGCAAACCCGTCTCTGGATCATGGCGGCCATAGTTGGCCATGTCGATGTGGGCGTCAGCAAAATGTAGGATGCGCATGGTTTTCATGGTTGGATTCCCCACTGGCTCATCATCTGCCAGCCTGGGGAGAAATTTGGGTTAAGGTAGACTGTCTGACGCATATCAGCATAGGCATTGGCGCTGTCTCCCAGGGCAAATTCTGCCATAGCACGCCAGTAGAGGCTTTCTTCAAGGGTCGGTTCACTGATCGTATCGTAGAGAGTGGTGTTGGCGAGGTTGATTACATCCTGATAGCGCCCGGTATAGAAATATGCCCAGTAGGGGCCGGTCTGGTACCACATGATCCGGTAGGGTCGCTGCAGGTCGTCCTGGCCAAGGGCGGCGTACAGGCTGAATGCGTAGTCGAACGCGAAAGCGGCATCATTGTATTGCTGCAACAGGACATGGCTGGATCCCTTGTTGAACCAGGCAAAGAATTGGTCGATCCCGGTCTGGTTTTGGATCTCTTGGTTGGCGATGTCCAGGGCATGTTGCCGCGCCCAGGCTGGGTCGGCCCATGGACCGAGTAACTCGAGGAGTTCGGGTTCGCGCTCAGGTGGGTAGACAATCAGGAATAAATAGTTGAACGAGCGCCAACCTTCAATAAAGACCGGATATTCGCTCAGGATATTTTCTCCCGGTTCGAGCCAGGCATCCTGGACGATGAATCCGCCTTGACTTTCATCGTAGCCGGTGACAAATAAGTAGTGACCCAACCAAGCCACCTTTCCGGTGTAGTCGCGCTCGTAATAGCCCTTCTCCACAACGGTCGGGAACCCGGCGACGAGCAGCTGTTTGAGCAGGTCGATGTCCCCACCATAGCGGTAGAGTGCCCGCAGGTCGGTATGCTCGTTGACGAAATCGGCCATCTCATAAGGCATTACGTTCTTATCCGGTTTGCCGCGTTGGATGAAGTCAAGGCTCGAGTCGTTCACCCCAGGTTTGACTACGGTTGCAACGTCATCTCGGTTCCCCATCCAGCCCCAAAAATTTAGCGCCATGGTCAGGTTCGCTGGCCCGCAGTAATTCCAACGGTTGTGTTGGTCCACATAGATAACCCCGGGAAGGGATATGTAGGCCGGCAGCGGGTTTGGGGTGACCGTGGGCGTGATGCTCATGGTTTTGTCAGGCAGGTGTGTTGGTGTTGCCTGTAGCGCGGCAAGCGTCTGCGTAACAGCCAGGTCCAGTTGCGCCTGGGTGGGGACGAACACCGCCTGATCGGGTGGATTGAGGGCATAGCGGATGCGCGTCCGGAGATCGTCAAGGCGGCTGCGTACCGGCGGGAGCATGGATACAATCCCGAGCAGGAGGATGGCAACCGGTATGACCATGAGTATGGTCTTTGAGCGTTTTTGCATGCTGCGATTATAGTACAAAAGTAAACGGGGCACGCAGCGCGTGCCCCGTTTAGGTTGAAGAGCCCCTGAACTATGCGTCTCGGACTTCTCCGTCGATGACATCATCATCCCCTGAGGGAGGTGTCTCCGGACCGGAGGCCTGCGGATCACCATTCGGGGGAGTCTGCTCCTGGGCATACAGTTGCTGGCTCAGAGCATGCAGGACGTTCTGAAGCTCATCGCTGGCTTTCTTTAGGGCGGCCATGTCATCGCCTTGAGCGACCTGTTTGAGAGCATTGACCTTGTCGTCGATCTTGGCGCGTTCGTCAGCGGAGACTTTTTCGCCTAGATCGCGCAGCATTTTCTCTGTCTGGTAAACCAGGTTGTCAGCAGTATTGCGGGCGTCAATAAGTTCGCGGCGTTTCTTGTCCTCAGCCTCGTATTCCTTGGCTTCTTCCACCTTACGGGAAACTTCGTCCTTGCTCAGATTTGTGGATGCGGTGACGGTCACCTTCTGTTCCCGGCTGGTGGCCTTATCTTTGGCAGTAACGTTCAGAATGCCATTGGCGTCGATGTCAAATGTGACCTCGACCTGCGGGACACCACGCGGCGCAGGAGGAATACCGTCCAACCGGAAGCGGCCGAGCGACATGTTGTCACCAGCCATCGGGCGTTCCCCTTGCAGGATGTGGATATCGACTGCGGTCTGGCTGTCAGCCGCAGTCGAGTAGACTTCGGTTTTGCGTATCGGGATGGTCGTGTTGCGTTCGATCATGGTCGTCATTACACTCCCCAAGGTTTCTACGCCCAAAGAGAGTGGAGTCACATCGAGTAAAAGGATATCTTTGACTTCGCCACCGAGTACACCGGCCTGGATGGCTGCCCCGATCGCGACGACCTCGTCCGGGTTGACGCCCTTGTTGGGTTCTTTGCCGTCGGTCAGTTTGCGGACTAGTTCCTGGACCATCGGCATGCGGGTTGAACCGCCGACCAACACAACCTCATCCAATTTGCTGGCTTTCATGTTGGCGTCCTTGAGGGCAGACTCGAATGGGCCGCGGCAGCGCTTGAGCAGGTCTTCGGTCATCTGTTCGAACTTGGACCTGGAAAGCTTCAAGGCCATATGCTTCGGGCCAGAAGCATCGGCGGTAATGTATGGCAAATTGATCTCGGTCTCCGTCATGCTGGAGAGTTCGATTTTAGCTTTCTCAGCTGCCTCGCGGAGCCGCTGGAGTGCCTGCCGGTCCTGGCGTATGTCGATTCCCTGGTCCTTCTTGAACTCATCCGCTGCCCAGTTGACGATGCGCTGGTCCCAGTCATCGCCGCCGAGGTGGGTGTCGCCATTGGTTGCCTTGACCTCGATCACGCCCTCTCCCACCTCGAGGATGGAAACGTCAAAAGTTCCGCCACCCAGGTCGAACACCAGGATGGTCTCGTTGCTCTTCTTGTCCAACCCGTAGGCCAGGGCTGATGCAGTCGGCTCATTGATGATCCGCAGCACTTCCAGGCCGGCGATCTTACCGGCATCCTTGGTCGCCTGACGCTGGCTGTCGTTGAAATACGCCGGGACAGTAATGACCGCCTGGGTGACGGTCTGGCCGAGGTATGCCTCGGCGTCCGTCTTGAGCTTGGCGAGCACCATCGCAGAGATCTCCTGTGGAGCGTATTCACGGTTGTTGGCCGGAACTTGTACGCGTGCCTCTTTCTGAGGTCCCTCGATGATCTGGAAGGGGACCATCTTGCGTTCGGTCTCGACTTCGTCATATCGTCGGCCCATGAACCGCTTGATTGAATAGATGGTGTTTTCAGAGTTGACTACAGACTGGCGTTTAGCAGTCTGCCCGACCATGCGCTCGCCAGTTTTGCTGAACGCAACCACTGATGGACAGAGCCTGCCTCCCTCCGCTGTCGTAATCACGGTCGGTTGGCCGCCTTCCATTACAGCGACGACGCTGTTTGTGGTACCAAGATCGATACCAATGATTTTTGCCATGTGTATTCTCCTTACAGGTGAAAAATTAACCCGCGGAATCCCGCAAAAAGTTCAGATGGCTTTAGGATACTCGATGCTTGCAAGAATAACGTTAACGCTGTGTAGAAAAATTGAAAATATAAAAGCCGCTCTGTTTGATGGAGCGGCTTTATTTTCAGACCATTACTAGCGTGGCCTACGGCTCGCTGATCTGGAAGGCCTCGAAGGTGACGATCACCGGGACGACCGGGTTCCGATACGAGACATTTACGCCAAGCCCGACCTGACCTTCGACCATGTTGTAGATGGTGTCGCGGAAATTCTTTACTTCGACACCGTTGATGCCCAGGGTCAATTCATTGCGTTCACAGATTGCGGTGATCACGTTCGTGTCGCGACCCTGGCGGATAGCCGTCGAACCACCGCTTTGCAGCATGACATACCCATCGCCGGTGATGGCATCATATGCCCAGATGCTGTACAGGCCATCGTTCTGGACGGTGAACTCATACCAGCCGGCATTGGAATAATTGCAGACGACGTTGACGTTATTGGAGTTGCGGCCCGAGTTTCTGACGATCATGTCTACGCGGACGTTCTCATAGATATATGGTTCATAGTAAAAATAGACATACAGGTCGGGATCATCCAACTGAACGGTCATGTACGAGTCGAACGAGATGGTCATATCATCTTCATCCCCCAGGATGACCTCATAGGACCAATTGTCCAGATCGCCGGAGAAATCTTCGGTAAAGTATACGGGCGCTTCCGTGACCTGGGGTTGCGGGGGGGGGGTTGGTTGGGGGGTCGGAGGTGGAATGGGCGTATTTGTCGCTGGCGGCGGCGGGGGTGGCGGCGGCGGGTTCGTTGGCTGTACTGGTGTGGACGTGGCGCAGGCGAGGCCAATGATTAAAATCAAACCTGCTAATGCCAGAAACGGTGAGAGCGTACGGGTTTTCACTATATATTTCTCCTCTCTAGAGATGGGTATTTCGGGCGATTACACCCATAGTTGATATACATAGTATAGCATACAGTGAGGAATAGATAATATATGTAAAAGCAAATCATTCAGCACCCGAATGATTTTCCAGAGAATAGAACCGGTGTTTGAATACTAATACTCGAATATTTATTTAAGGTACGCCACACCCAGACAATATGTGGCGTACCCAGTGGAGATGGCGGGAATCGAATAACATCCCCCATGGGGGCCCCGTCCGAACGCAAAACGCCTCCGGGGAGGCGCGTTGCTTGTGGAGATGGCGGGAATCGAACCCGCGTCCGAAAGAATCGACCCGCGGAAATCTACGAGCGTATCCGGTTGAGGCTTATCGCTGCGGGTCCTTCAGCCGGCAAAACTGACCAGCAGCCAGCCGCTTGGGCCCAAAAGCCCTCTTTCGCGCGTGCAGCGGCATCGTGCGCGGCACTCCACCTTTGTGACGCCCGATCCCATCACCCGGTGGAGTACGGGACGGGGGGGCGCGGCCTCGCTTTAGGAGACCGACCGGTTAGCTCATCGCTTATGCAGCGAGGGGCATAGCGGCATAGGAAGTGCGATTGGCACTTGATTGTTTGCGCTGAGTTTGCGAGTTCGGCGCCTCTCGGCTCGCATTCCGGGACCAGCCTCCTCCGTCGAAGCCTGTCATCCCCGAAGGCCAGGATACTCCTGGCAAAATAGATTATAGCACACTCGTGATATACTCTCCCTGAAACTTCTCTAATCCGGAGGGGTTATCAATAGCAAGCCCGTCCGGTAAGGTGAGCTGAGTGCCGGAATACATAGAGCAAGACATCCTTGCCCGTGCATCCAAGGGCGAACGCGAAGCGTTTGGGATCCTGTACGAGACTTATGTGGATCGTATCTACAATTATGTCTACTATCGTACCGGAAATGTGCATGACGCAGAGGATCTGACTGCCCGGGTGTTCTATCGGGCCTTGCATCACATCCATAACTATACCGACCGTGGCGTACCTTTCTCTGCCTGGTTGTATCGGATCGCTCACAACCTGGTTGCAAACTGGCATCGTGATCGGAGCCGCCGACAGGAAATCCCTCTATCCGATGCACCGACCATTCATTTCAAGGGCGACCCTCCGGAGATCAGGCTAGTCCAGTCCCAGGAAAACGAAGGGCTGTTGCGCTTGATCCGCCGCTTGCCCCCTGACCGGCAACATTTGCTGATACTGAAATTCGTTGAGCATTTATCTAACGCAGAGATTGGTAAGATCATGGGCCGAAGCGAGGGCGCTGTGAAAAGTCTCTACCATCGGACACTCCTGGCGCTAAGAGATGAAATCGAAATTAGCGATGACCCGCAAGGAGAGTGATTATGTTACACATTGTCACTGACGGCGCAGCAGACATGCCGAGTCAATGGGTCGGTGAGTTCGGTATCCAGGTTATCCCGATCAATATTCACTTTGGCGAGAAGACCTATCTCCAGGGAGTAGACCTTTCTGACGAGGATTTCTATCGCTTGGTGGACGAGAGTGGTATCATCCCGAAGACATCCCAACCCAGCCCGTTTCAATTCAAGGATTTCTACCAACGGATAGCTAGCGCTGGAGATACGATCCTTTCCATCCATGTTACCAGCAAACTTTCCGGGACATTTGATTCCGCGCTGGCCGCGACCCGGGATCTCGCTGATAAGTTCCACGTCATCCCCTTCGATTCCGGGGCGGGATCGGCTGCGATCGGGATGATGTGCCGGGAGGCGAAAATCCTGGCGCGGGCGGGCTCGAGCCTGGAAAAGATCGTCGAGCGCCTCGATGAGATCAAGAAACAGGTCAATATTGTCCTTACCCTGGATACCCTTCATTATGCCCGCTTGAGCGGCAGGGTGGGGACACTTCAGGCAGCCCTGGCATCCGCGTTGAATGTCAAACCAATCGTGATCCTGAGGAATGGACTGCTCGAGATGGCCGAAAGGGTCCGGACACGCAACAAGGCCTTCGAGCGTGTCTTGGAGATCCAGTTATCTAGATATAAACAGGATCCAGTCCATGCGGCAGTTGTCCATGCCCGGGATCCAATTTCCGGGGATGAACTCTGCAAGCGGGTCAGGGAAAGGTTTAACCTGCGCGATCTGATCATGACCAACCTTTCAATTTCAGTTGCAGCCAACCTAGGCCCGGGAACGGTTGGTGTGGTGATGTATCCTGCCGGGGAGAAGACATGATGAATGCCCCCAGAATAGAAAAATTCCCCTTTGAAGATCAAATTGCAGGCGCGCTCAAACCCATCCTGCCAAGGCAGGAGTTTGTCCATGGACTTGGTCGCCGCATCCAGTCTCTCCAACCGCCGGGGATAGCAGGTCGGTTCTCCGATCTGAAATTTATCCTGGCCGTTCTAGCCGGTCTCTTATCGTTCAGTGTCTTTGTTGTGATTGCAGGGCGGGCATTGATCACTCTGCTCGAGAAACGGCAGCAGCGTTTACCAAGCCGCTTTTGAAACCGGTTTATTCTATCCCCAGCTTTTTCTCAAGTTCATGATCGGACGGCTCCACAAGCATGGAGCCGTCTGGCCATTCTATTGTTGGAACACTGCGGTAGCCATTGTTGAGGCGCTCAACATATCCGGCGGCTTCTTCATCTTTATCAATGTCGATCCATGCATACGGGACCTTGTGACGGTCGAGCAAGGCGCGGCTGCGACGGGTGGCCCCACACCAGGTCGTCCCATAAAGGATGATGTCTTTCTGGTTTTCCATATAGAGCTGTGAATTCCTTTCGTTAAACGACCGGCGGATCTACGCCTAGAGGGATGAGTTGATCACAGAGTTTACGAGCTTCTGCGATCAGGTCTAAGGTCACAGGCAGCTTGAGATCTTCGGTGATGCGTGTGGTCAGGTACCTGGCCGCTTGCTGGAGATCCGGTTCGATCCCGGGAAGAGTGGAGAACTTCTCCAACAAGGTGATTACACTGCGGGTTGGCAGGTTGATCCCCTCCATCTGAAAATACTCCCGGATGGCAATCCCGGTGGCTCGACGGGCGCAGACCCTTGCCCGGCCTTCATTGCCTGCCAGGCGGGCATCTTCAGCCGATTGCAATTCTTCGTTGATTAGCTGTCGATAATGGGTTATGGACTTCATATAATAGTTCCGCTTAATATTATAATATGCCGAATTCCCTTTGAAGAGGTGATTATGAAATACCCAGCACGTATTTCCGGCTTTCTAGTGGTCATTTTGTTATTCTCAGTCTGCGTTCCAAAACCTGTCACTCCAACCCCTGTGGCAGGTGATACCGAGCCAACCTCGATCCATGGGACGCTGGATTTTACGAATGCCTTCATTAATTATATCTTTGAAGAGCATGCGGTTGCCTTGGTGGATATGTACGGGTTTGTCATCCGGGATGAAGAGTGGGAGATTCCAGTGTCATCACAAACTCTCGGTTTTATGGATATGAATGAGGAGAGCATGCATGCTGAGTATTTCTTGCAGCTTCCCGCCCGCCCTGGTGGTACTTTCGCAGACGTGGATAACAATGGCCAGGATGACATGGGTGTGCAGATTTTCGCTGTCTCCTACTGGCCCAATGTCTATGGCGGGCCGTATTCCGAAGGTGATGACCGTTCGCTCGGTTGGCCGGGTGGTTTCTCTTCCGTGAAGACCGATTCGGAGAATGATGACGAGGTCAACGGCGGAGTCCTGGTGATCTGGGCACCTGATGACCGGCAATCCTTCCCGAGCGGCTATGGTGATGACGGCTTGCTCTTCACCGGAGATGACCCGGTAGCCCCGGTCCAGGCTGGCTGGACAATCGTCGATCTCGAACAGTCACCCTTCTCCTTCACAAGAGAATCAGATCCGGAAATCACCCTGTACGAGCCAGCTGATTACAGCGTGAAAGACTTCTCGGCGCTGTCGTATACCCAGGCTTTCGACGCGCTGGTGGACTTCCTGAAAATCAATTATGCCTTCAATGGCATCGAAGGGAAGCAGCCGGATTATGATGCACTGATTACCGACCTGCGCCCGCGCGTGGAGCAGGCCGAATCATCCCAGGACGCGAATGCGTATTACCTGGCGCTGCGCGATTTCACCTGGGCGTTCATGGATGGACATGTCGCCCTATCCGCAGGTGAATTACAATACCAACTCTTCAGCGAGGCCATTTCGGGTGGGTTCGGGTTTGCTGTACGCGAGTTGGACGACAGCCGATTCATTGTCATGTATCTCCTGGAGGATGGCCCGGCAGAACAGGCCGGCTTCGAACTCGGCGCGGAGCTGATCGCATTCAACGACCAGCCAGTTGACGAGGCGGTTTCCGCAGTTCGCCCCTGGTCCTTGCCGATGTCCCAGCAGAGCACCATCCGCTACCAGCAGACCCGCTACCTCCTGCGCGCCCAGCCCGATACGCAAGCGACAGTGACTTTCGCCAATCCGGGCGGAGAATCACAGACGGTCACCTTGACCGCTGTCGCAGAGTGGGATTCTTTCAGCCGCACATCGATCTACTATAACGCGCCGACCAACCTGCTGCCGGTGGAGTTCCGCTTCCTGGACTCTGGTGTGGGATACATCGCGGTCTATTCGGAAGCCGATGATATCCAACTGACCATCCGCCTTTTCGAGCGCGCATTAATTGCGTTCGCAGATGCCGAAGTCCCAGGGATCATCATCGATATGCGCTACAACGGCGGTGGGACGCCACTCGGCTTGGCCGGTTTTCTGACCGACCAGGAGATCCCGCTGGGGCAAGCCTGTTATTTCAGTGAAAGCACAGGCCAGTTTGAACCGGAAGGGTTGCTGGATAAGATCCTTCCGAATGGGAACCAGTACCGGTTTGATAAGATTGTCATCCTTGTCGGTCCGGCGTGTGCCAGCGCCTGCGAGCAGGAGGCTTACGGGTTCAGCCAGGTGCCCGGGGCCATGGTGGTCGGGATGTTCCCCAGTTCGGGAATTTTCGCTGAGGTGAGTCGCGGCCAGATCGAAATGCCGGCAGGATTCAGTATGCAGTTCCCGACAGGCCGGTACCTGACCCCGGAGGGCGAGCTGTTCCTGGAGGGTCTTGGAGTCCAGCCGAACCTTTTGGTCCCGATCACGCCCGAGACGGTGATGACCGAGGATGACATTGTCCTGCAAGTGGGCGAACGGTCCGTGCTCGAACCGCTTGGTGCTGGGATCAGCCCCTCTGGCCCCCCGACGCTGGTTGCAGATCAAGCTCGCGCCGAGGAAATGCTCATCGGTGGGGCTGATTTCCTGGATGAGAAAGCCCGTGAAGTGTATGAGTCGGATCAGCTCGAGGCGGTCGGGACCGTTACCTATACAGTTGCCCTGAACCGGTCTACCGACCTTGCCTGGGTGTATGGTTGGTGTGCAGCGGATGAAGCCACCCTGGCACTGAACTATACCCAGATCAGATTGTCCTTCGTCCTCAACGACCAGGAAGTGTCACCGGACCTGTTGCATGAGTTTTCATACCCTGCCCAAGGCATGTCGTGTCGCCTGGTCTATGCTATCCTGACGGACTGGGCTCCAGGTGAGCATCACCTGAGCACGACGGCGACATTTCTCACCATAATCAACGATGGGATCGCGGAATATTCACCTGGGGATCGGATCGTGGAATATAACGTCTACGTCAAGCCGTAACCCGGAGTCACCGGGCTACCTTGCCCGTCCGGGATTTTCCCTCTTTCAAGTAAAAAAACTAGCGCCTTACGGAGCGCTAGTTTTTTTGTTGTTATGGGAAATCCATTACCTGTTGCGACAGTAAGGCCGGCCCAGGGCAGGCAGATACCATTCACAGTACGGATACTGGGAGGAACAGCTTTGTGGGTCGGTGAAATTCGAACAAGAGAACTGGGGTGTGTCAGTCGGGGGTAGCGGAGGCGGAGTGACCACAGGGATGTCAGCCTGCGTTCCGAGAATTTCACCAGTAGATTTAGCCACATAACAGCCATATTGGGCGTAATACACCCAATTGCCATCCTGGCTGATCCCCCCGATGGGGAATGTATCCCCTACTCCAAATGAAGTGACAATGCCATAGGCCTGGCTTGGACCATACCGGCAATGGGCGTTCATCAACACCCGGAACGTTGGCGGGGTGAATGCGAGCGGCAGGTTGGCGAAATCCCAACCGAAGTCCTGGTCTGGGAGACCAACGCCGGCAAGCAGCGAGATCGCCCTGAAGGTCATGCCCATATGACCGCTCGGGACCATCGTCCACTGGCCGGACAGGAGGATCGGTCCGTTGGGATCTCCCTCGGCGTTGATGCGCAGGCAGTAATCTCCCGGCGTGTGGACGTAAAATGTATACAGACCGTCCCCATCCGTCACAGCTTCAGCCAACCCGGCTGAGGGGCATTCCCCGTGGCCGATATCCACGACAACACCCGTGATGCCGGGCTCAGTTGGCTGGCGGATTCCATCCGCATGGACAACCCCTCCATCAAGGACACAGCCAGCGGGCAGCGGGTTGGGGGGTGTAGCATCGGGAGGTACCGGGCAGAGATCATGCCTGTCACAGCTGCATACTCACCCCAGCCAGGCAGGAACTGGTAATCCCATCCGAAGTCAATGCTGTCCAGAGATTCGCTGCCGGTGACCGTGACAGTCCAACTGGCGATTTCTGCGGAGATTCCCCCGATCGGGGCGGTCCAACCCCCCGGGATCAAGTGCAGGTCGTTATTGTCTGCCAGAGCATTGACACTCACACAATAGGTCCCGGGTGAGAGTCCCGTGAAGAAATATTCTCCATTACTGTTTGTCGGAATAGAACTCAAGTTTGTTGCCGGGCATGCTCCCGATCCCAGCCAGACTACGATGTCAGCGATTCCAGGTTCGCCAGGTTCAAAAATCCCGTTTGCCTCAGCGCTTCCGCCACCATCGTCTACACAGCCAGCCGGCAGGGGGTTGGGCAACGGTCCCAGATCGGGAATTCCGCACAGGTCGTGAAAGACAGTTCCGGAAATGGCCGCCGGTATGGCCGGGCAGGTGCCATTGACGTCGATGCGAAAGGAGCGGGTGGTTGAAGCCGGTCCAAGGGTCGTGCCATTGCCCGGTGCCACCTTCCAATAGTACAGCTGACAATCATCCAGGGGCAGGCCTGCCGCCCAACGCGTCGAGGGGTTTCCTGTGGCCCCGCTCAAGCTGGTATCGGCAAAGGAAGGATCGGTGGAAAGGTCGATCCGATAGCCTTCCGGCAGACAGGGATTGGGGTAATCCCAGATCAACCTCGGCCAATCGTCATTGACGATTGCGGCATCCGCAGGTTCGAGCAGAATCGGCGCGACCAGAGCCTGGGTGAGGCACATCGGACCGGTGAAGAAATAGCGCGACCCGGCGAAAGGCCCAGACGATGATCCGACCATGGCATGCACGCCCCAGGAATATTCCGTGCCGGGTTCCAGCGGTGTAGAAGGCGTCCAATTCGTCACTGGCCCAGCTGTCGTACCACCCAGGTCATCGCTGAAAAAGGGTCCCGTTCGGAGGCGGACATTGTATTGTTCCGGGACGCAGGTTGCATCCGGATAAGCCCAGGATAACGTAGGCGTCAGGTTTGAGACGATCCCCCACATGGGCGGGTTGCTTAGATTTGGTGCGACCAGATTTCCAGGCGGACAAGTAGGTAGTGGCGTGCAGGCAAATAGGAACAGGACAATTCCCACAAACAGACCGGATAGGACGAAACCCTTTTTCATGATTCTCCTCCTTGATCATCCCCGAAGTGAGTATCAAACCAAGCTGATCCCCTTGTTGTTAAAATATTATACCAAACCCTACAATTAGAATATAAAAAATCATAATTGTGGATAGACTCTGCAAATTTTCTTCCAAGTGATTCGAATACCAGGAGAGCTTCAGAATAGAATGAACCCCTGAGCGGGGTTATTGTCGAAATCCAAGCAATGTAAAAAGGATCCTCAGGCTGGCCTATAAGCCGCATTCTGTCCGATAGATGGAG
Source organism: Chloroflexota bacterium (assembly GCA_043826785.1). Classification (GTDB taxonomy): domain Bacteria; phylum Chloroflexota; class Anaerolineae; order Anaerolineales; family Villigracilaceae; genus JBDRPT01. The sequence continues at coordinate 40,827 of JBDRPT010000067.1, forward strand.
GCCGGTTTACGTCCCTTGCCGAAGCTCAGGAGGTCATCCCAGCGATCTATCTGGGCGATCATCTCTCTTGACGGCACGTCACCGCACCGTTCTAGCGGCCTACCCGGGACTGGCGCCCCCACCTTAGGGGGTGCACATAAGGAGACGAGCAGCCTCCCGCCGTCCTCAGACGACTTCGTCCCTGCTTGGCCTTGCTCCCGGCGGGGGTTACCTGGCCGCCCACATTACTGCAGGCGCCGGTGGTCCCTTACACCACCTTTTCACCATCACCGCCCGAAGACGGCTGTTTTTTTCTGTGGCCCTTTTCCGGCAGGTTAACGCCTCACGGCGGTTTTCCCGCCCCGGGTGCTATCCGACGCCGTGCTCTTTGGAGTGCGGACTTTCCTCGACACCGCATCGCAGTGCCGCGATCGCCCGGCCAGCCTGAGGTATTTTCATCATACCCGCTTTGCTGGAGGGAGTCAACGGTGGATCGCGCCAAAACGAATCAAGGATTTTTATCACCCCTGAGATGTGACCTAGTCTGGGATGAAAAGGTGGACATTGTGATTTAATATAGCTAGGTTTCAATCTAGAACAAGGGAGAATACACCATGTCCAAGACCAGCGATAACTTGAAAGCCGCCTTCGCCGGCGAGTCACAGGCCAACCGTAAGTACCTGGCTTTCGCCAAAAAAGCAGACGGGGAAGGTTACCCCCAGATTGCCAAGCTGTTCCGCGCCGTAGCCGCCGCTGAGACCGTGCACGCCCACAACCACCTCCAGGTGCTGGGTGGGATCCAATCCACGGCTGAGAACCTGCAGGAAGCGATCAACGGCGAGAACTACGAGGTCGTCTCGATGTACCCTCCGATGATCACTGACGCCGAAGGGAAAGGCGACAGCAAAGCCGCCCGGACGTTCAAGTGGGCCTACGAAGTGGAAAAGGTCCACGAGCTACTCTACCGCAAGGCACTCGAGCTGATGGGCAAGAAGGCATCGACGGCAGACTACTACGTCTGCCCGTTCTGTGGCTACACCCACGAAGGTCCGTTGGATGGCAAATGCCCGGTCTGCGGGGCAGCGTTCGAGAAGTTCGAATGCGTCTCGTAAGTCGTATCAATCCTCATCCCATCTGACCGATCCTGCGGGCAGGATGCAGAATCGGTTTGCATTTGGTCAGGTATGTATTTGGTCTGGACAGATTCCCCACCATCATGTAAAATACCGCTTCGCGGTACGCGAGCACACCGTGCAACTGGCAAGAACCTGGAGGTAAGGAAATTGGCTAATATTAAATCCCAAATTAAGCGGAACCGGCAAAATGACAAGCGCCGATTGCGCAATCGCGTCTTCCGCGGCAACACCCGCACCGCTGTCAAAAAGGCGTTCGCCGCTTTCGAGGTTGGCGAATTACAGGAATCCAAGACAGCTGTGCTGGCGGCCATCTCGGCTCTGGACAAGGCCGCCGAGAAAGGCATCATTCATAAGAACAACGCTGCCCGCCGGAAATCCCGTCTGATGAAGCACCTGACTACTCTCGCCGGACAGCCGGTTAAATTGGAAGAACCGAAAACCGATGCGAAAGTCGTGTCTGAGCCTGAGGCTGAAGTTAAGGCTCCCCCGAAAGCAAAGGCGGCTGCTTCCAAGAAGCCAGTCGAGAAGAAGGCACCAGCTACCAAGAAGACGGCGGAGAAGAAGGCAGCAGCTACCAAGAAGCCAGCAGCGAAGAAGGCGGCCGCTCCCAAGAAGCCAGCAGAGAAGAAGGCGACTACTGCCAAGAAAACAACTGAAAAGAAGCCGACTGCTGCCAAGAAGAGCACCGAGAAGAAGACCACCGCAAAGAAAAAAGCGGAATAGCAGCTGACGATTTGCCAGCTTTTTCGCAGCGGGAGCATCCTGAGTGTTCGTTCCGGGCTCCCGCTGTTCTGCGTTTGTATGCGGTGTGCCGCGTGATGCCTCAAAGCAAAATGTTACTATGGGGATACGTTGCCTCAAAGCGGAATGTTACCGTGAGATATTCCAAAGTTTAGCCACTTTTGCGTCGATCGAGGTTCGGAGTTGAACCGGATTGAGTTGGACATACAAGTT
>JBDRPT010000068.1:0-6205 GCA_043826785.1 Chloroflexota bacterium
TGCACGGTCACCGCCGGGCGGGAGGGTCCTTCGTCTCCGCTCCCTGGCCTGGCCGCCAGGGCAGGCAGGACAGGCTCAGGCAGGGCGGAGGCGGTCTCCGGGGCCTGTCCTGGCTGGACGAGCGGCGGGACCGTCGCGGCCGGGGATTGGCCTCCCGAAGGCGCTACCGCCACCGCCACCGGCGACTGGCTTACCGGTGGCACGACCACCGCTGTCGGCGGTATCGCCGTCGGGACGATGATCGTGAACCCAAGCGTCTCCTGGGAGGTGTTCCCGGCCAGGTCACGCCCCTCCAGGCCCAGGCTCGCCGAGGCCGGGCCGCTCCCGCTCGCCAGGGTCACCCCGCCGGATGTCAACTGCCACCCGGCCACCCCGCTGCCCCCATCCGAGACAGAGTAATTCACCGTCAGGCTGCCCCCGCAGCCCGGACAGAAGCTCCCGCCACCGGTCAACCCAAGCGCAGGTGAGAGCGTGTCCACCTTGGCGGTTTCCCCGGCCGTGGCGATGTGCCCGGCGGCGTCCATCGCCCGCAGTTGCAGGCTGTGGACCCCGTTGCCCAGGGTCAGCGCGCCAGTGTAGCCCGTCCAGGCGCCGCCGTTGAGGGCGTATTGTGGTCGCCGAAGGCGCGACCATTGCAGCGAGACCACCCCCGAGGTGGCGTCGCTGGCCGCAGCCGTGACGGTCACCGCCGAGACGAACCAGCCATTGTCGCCAGGAACCCCGGTCACATTCCCGCCCACCAGCGGCGGGACGCTGTCCAGCCGCCCGGAGGCCGCACCCATCAGGGAGGTATCGCCCCAGGTCGAGTGCGCCCAGAAATTGAAGTCGTTCAACCCCTCGACGAGTGACACCGAGCAGGACGAGCCCGTACAGGCGAAGTCTACGCCATTGCGGGTGCCCTCCAGCTGGGTGATGCTGTAGCCGGTCAGCGGTCATCGCACTGAGCTTGTCGAAGTGTCGCTCCCGCTCAAGCCGAGGGCGGCCCCACCGGCGCACCAGCCCCCAACCCCCGGCTGGGCGCAACCCACCGACCCCGAGACCGTTGCCGGCGGATGGGTGATCGTCGATGACACGCTGGTGCAGCCCGTCTGCCCGGAGCTGCAGTCGTCGATCGAGCTGTTCAGGCTGATCACACAGCCCTGAGTGACACAGTAGTTCTCAGACCAGCCAACGCAGGACACCGGGTTGAAGAACCCGGCCACGCTGCCCGTCGCCGGGCAGGAGCTCGAGGGAGTGTAGTACAGCTCCAGCGAGCAGGCGAAGTATCCGGGCCCGGACGGGTCGTAGACCGCCTGGTAACGGCAAACCCGCCGCTCCCAGTTCCAGATCGTCACCGTGCGGTTCGGACCGAGGTAATCCCTGAGCGGAGACGAAGGGTAATCGGCCAGCACCGGGAACGCCAGGAGCAGCGCCAGGGCCAGGCTGGCTGCGCTGATTATGACCTTCAAGTGGGGTTTTCCGGGTTTCATCATGGTCACGCAACCGGTGACCATCCTGTGTCCCTCCTCGATCGGGATGATCTGTATAGACATAATTATATTGCTTTTTCAGCCAAATGCAACTTACGGTTTTTCGATTGCAACAGGGTCAGGCAACCGGGTGTGCCGGCGCAAGTCAACGCCCCCAGCCGGCGCAGTTCCCGGCGGCGCACGAGCCGCAGGTCTCGCAGGCGAAGGGGATCGGGAAGTCCGCCATATTAAAAGCAAAAGGGGCTGCCCCGAAGTGAGGGGCAGCCCCTGCGGACAGACCTGCATCATTCCAGGTGTGCGATCACCCAGAGTGCATCTTCGATGAGCTTGTCGGCCGCGGTCGAGGTGATATGTTTGCCGCGCTGGGCCTCTACCTCGTTGATGAAGGCCTGCAGTTGATTGGCGGCAGCCTGTATTCGCTCCCTGTCCAGGGAGAACTGGGCGTTCCCCAGCTTCCTGAGCAGGCTAATGTAAACGCCTCTGTTCGTGATCAGGCCCTGTTCATAGAAGAGGCTGACGCCGGCAGTCAGGCTCTGCAGGGTGGCCGTTACGTTGAACTGCACCGTTGTACTGGTCCCGTTGCCGGCCTTGTCGACCGCATACACCGTCAGGGTGTGTTCGCCGATCGCCAGGCTATACAGGCTGATGACCTGCCCACTTGTCACCGCAATGCCATCCAGATCGGCCCAGATGCGCCTCACGCCGGCGACCGCGTCGCTGGCAGTGAAGTCGAGGGTCAGGGATTCGGGCCGCAGGTAGGTCAGCGCCTGTGGAGTGTTGATCGTGATCACCGGCGGTTCGACATCGTATATGAAGTTCAACCGGCCTTCGATGGCAGGCGAGACGATGTCCAGCGCGTCGATGTAGGTGATCACGGCGTCGCGCACATAGTACTGCGTGTCGTGCACGATCTGGTCGAGCGGCCACAGGCTGACGCCTCCATTGTTGAAGTTGCACGAACCCGCTGCCAGGTAGTTGACGGTGGAGACCCGGTAGTAGGTGTCGGCATCGCTGAAGTCGATCTCGTCCCCGTTGATCTCCAGGGAAACGACGTAGCTCCGGGTGGGATCGTACGGCGCCGGATAGAGATCGTTGTAGGTGATCTGGCCGATAGCGTTGATGTCGAGCATGCAGGTGGTGTAGTAGGAGTAGCCACCATAGCCCGGCACGTACTTGTAGTAATAGTAGTTGCGGTAAGCGCGTTCGAGCACCGCCTTGATCTGCGGCCCGTTCATTTCCAGGACCACCAGCGAGTTCTCGTAAGGCATCAGCGTGAACATGTCGCTCACCTTCAGCGTTACAGGGCTGCCGGGGGTTGCGCCGACAGCGACCCTGCGGTTGGCCATGGCGCCGGAGAGATGGAAGTCCACATCGATGCCGTTCAGCTCGAGCGTATACACCGCGGCGTCGGCCTGCAGGTTGGCAGCGTTGGTCTCCTGGGTATAGGCCTGGAGCGCGTCGATCGGTACCGTGGTTTGCCCGACGACCGTGTTGTTGTAGGTGTTAAAGAGGGTCGTGTAAGGGGCGAGAAGGGCACTGATCTCCGGATCTTCCGGCGTGGCGCTCGTAACCAAGAGGTACCGCCCGGCCTGGCTCACGACCTCATAGCCTCCACCCGGCAGTAGGCGCACACCGACGATGATCTCGCCCAGGGTGTTGTTGTAGCGATAGGCATGGCCGATGATCACCGGGGTGTTGTCCTGGCCGCCCACGATGGTCGGCAGGTACCTGTAGGCCCCGAAGCCTGTGACCGGGTTGGTGTGGCTGTGCCCGCCGACGATGACATCCAGCCCGGAGACCTGCGCCGCCATGACGGTGTCCACGTTATTGTCCACTTCGACACTCGCCGGGTTGGGGGAGAATCCGATGTGGGTCAGGGCAATGACCACATCGTTGCTCGGGCCCAGCTGGTCGGCGTACTGCTGGGCGGTGACCAGCGGGTTGCTGAAGGTGAGGCCGGGGATATTGCTGGGCAGTTCGTAGTTGGGTACGCGATGGTTCCCGATGCCGATGATGGCAACGCGGATATTTTCGGTTCCCACTAAGATCTCCACATAGGGTTCCACCGGCACCTGGCTGAGCCCGTACTGGCCGTCATCGCTGACGTTGGCCTGCAGGACGGGGAAATTGGCTTGCTCCAGGACGCTGGTGAAGACCAGGTTCCCGAAGTTGAACTCATGGTTGCCGATGGTCATGGCGGCGTAGTCCATCACGTTCATGGCAGCCATGACCGGATTGGTGTTCAAAGGAGGCATCAGGATTGTCCCGTCGACTGCATAACCCAGCGGGGCGGTCTTGAAGTAGAACGTCATCCCGTCGCCCTGGATGTTATCCCCCGAGTTGAGCAGGATGGTGCGATCGGGATTGTAGGCGCGCTCCTGGCGGATCAACGTTGCCAGTTGGGTGTAGCCAACATACGAGCCCCTGACCAGGTTGCCGTGCATGTCATTGTGGTGCAGGATGGTGATGGGGACGATGCTGCCACCCGCGCTGTTGCCGTCACGGGTGATGCGTCCATCCAGCGCGCCGTTGTACGGATTGGCCTGGGGGTAGGTGGTGCTGACCCAGCGGTTGACGCCGTTCAACATGTCGCCCCAGTAGCTGATATTGGTCATGTACTTGAAGGCAAAGAAATTATCCTGCCCGGCGGGAGCCAGGAACTCGTTGGTGGCCACCCGGTAAGTCCTGTCGAGGTCGAGCAGATCACAGTTCTGGGTCTGTGTGTCGATGACGCACACGTCGAACGCGCCCCAGGCGTAGGTCGCCACCGGGGTGCCTCCCCGGTAGTTGTAGAACGAATAGCGCAGACCGGCGATCTGGATGGCGCCCTTGCTCAAGAGTGCACTCTGATGAAGCAGTTCCAGGATCTGCGCGCCGGTCATATCCCCGACCACCGTCTGGTTGCCGAACGGCAGGACGCTGAACAACATCCCGTAGGTCATCTGGCAGGGATAGGCACTGCAGACGATGTCCGCCCGCAAGCCGCCCGGGTTGTTGAAGACCATATCGACGTCGTTTGCGGTCGTGCCATCGGTGTTCAGATCGTTGTAGATGGCATCGTTGACGAAAGCCCCCATGAGCGAGTCGCCGTCATAGAAGCGGGCGATGGGAACATCGGTCCAACCGATCTCCTGATTGATCAAAGCCTGGTACGCCGGGTCGCTGGTGTAGGTGGCGATCAGCGCCTCGATGGCGAGGTCGGGTGCACCGCTGGGGCTGGGATTCAATTTCGACCAGGTCATCGTGACGGTCCCACTGGGAGTCACGGTGATGTCTGCACGGCCGACCTGGCGGCCATTGTAACGAGCCTGGACGACCGTGGTTATGCCGCCGATCACAAGCGGCGGGAGGGGTACATCCGTGTGGCTGTGGCCGCCGATGATGAGGTTGACCGGTTTGCCCGCAGTGATCAGTTTCTGGGCCAGGGTCTGGTCGCCGTAGATCGGAATGCCGTAGCCATATCCGCCATCCGTGTAGCCGAGGTGGCTGAGAACGACGATGACATCCGAATTGGCTTTGAGTTCATTGTAGTAATACAGAATGGAGTTGGCCGGATCTTTGAAGCACAACCCGTCGGTTGCAGACGCGATGGTGATGATGGGCGTCTCCGTGGTGGTCACACCGATGATGCCCACCCGGACGGTGTTGGGGGCGGTGCCGACGGTCTGGATCACATACGGCTGGGCAAAGGACGGTGCGGTCCAGCCGGCCGTATTGCAGTTCCCGGTGTCGTTCACCACGATATTGGCGGAGACGTAGGGATAGTCTGCCTGGGTCGTGCGCGCCATGAGCACATCCTGCCCCCAGTCGAACTCGTGGTTGCCGAAGGTGGCCGCAGCGTAGCCCATCGCATTAAAGACAGCAATGGTTGGCTCGCCCAGCTGGATGTTGGATAGCAGGCTGCCTTGCATTTGATCACCGGCATCGAGCAGCAGGACGTTATCATAGCCCACTGCCGTGCGCACGTCGTTGATGACCTTGGCAACCCGCGCCATGCCGGGATTGCTGGTGCTGCCGCCCGAATATTGTTCCAGATTTCCATGAAAGTCATTCGTATGCAGGATGGTGAATGTGACGGTGCTTTCCGGGAGCATGGAAGGTTCGGCCCGTACGTTAAGCGAGCCAACCTGTAACGCCAGTCCGAGGATGATAAGCACACTGATTAAACGATGAAAGGTTCTCATAATCTTTCTCTCCTGGATGATGTTGATCGATCCTGATTGGATTGGTTACAACGTCAAATTGAGTTCAGACAGTGCTGATTACAGGGGATTCGTTTTTAATCTATTTGTCAATGGGCGCAATTCCTCCTTTTCGAATCATTATCAAGGCGTTAGGAATAGTTGAATCCACACATACCAATTATATAACTATTTCAATAATTTAATACGTTATTAATACGGCATTGAGTCCGGATTCTGTGCTCAACCCATGGCCGGGTCCTTGATTCACGGAACGCGAATCATAGAAAACAACACTCCGACCGCAGGCCGTGTAAGGGCGAACGACGGGGGCCAGGATTCGCCAGAGAGTGTTTTTAATGGGGAAGAAAGGGGAGCAGATGGAAGCCGGAGGACATCGTTTCGAGCGCTTCCCCGCCCGGGCTGGGCCAGAGTCCAGCCAGCTTCTTGAGCCGGGATGTATGCCTTGCGGTGTATTTTAACGAAAAATCAATTCGCAGGTCTCGCAGGCGATGGATGCGCCGGCGTGGGCCTGGATGAACCTGCGCCGCGGCG
>JBDRPT010000069.1:0-6345 GCA_043826785.1 Chloroflexota bacterium
TGCGAATGGCTTCATAGTCGTCCACTGTTTTCATCTCCTTCTTCGCCTCCAGTCTTATATTACCGGAGGTCGGCTACAGTGGGCTCGTTTTCGAAGTTAATTTTCAGCCGGGGTGGGCTCGTTTTATTTTACAAAACACAACAGATCCAGAGGCATACAACAGGTATGTGTTTGATGACTGACCGAGGAAAGAAGGATCTAATTCGATACTGCTCGTACTCACATCACTAACTTGTACAGGAAATGGAATCTCAGTAGGTGATGGCGTAGGTGATGGCGTAGGCGATGGCCGGGTAGTAGCTGTGACGATGGGCGAAGGGACGGGCTGCGTAGGGGGAACGGTCGCCGATGGCACAGCGTCCGCCCCTGGAAGGCAGCCAAGGGAGACTACAACGAAGAGGATCCCGATGATCCTCGAGATGGACTTGCGCACCTGGTCAACCCGGCCGTGATTGTGCCTGGTCATAATTGGATGCGCTCAAGGGACTATATACCAGCCAAGGAATCCGCCCTCGGTTGGAGTCCGGCGGAGGAGATGGCTGTCCAGCGAGAATAGGGCAACTTCACCCGCACTAAACACCACCCACCGGTTGTCCGGCGAGAAACCCTCCAACAGCCAATCTCCGGGTTGTCCTGAAAATAATTCCTCGGTACTGCGATCAGCAATATTGAATAACGAAACATACGTATGGAAGTCCCGTAGATTGGAACTTCTTGTTCTTACTATCACCAGGTTTTCTCCCGAACCATCCCATGCGTAATCACAACTGTCTGGTCCATCACAGATCCTAAAGGTCTCCGCGCAGGTCTGCCGGTTCTGCAGGCAGGCAGCATCATCAAAATAGATATATCGTTCATCCAGATTATCAGAATGACTATAAAAAGCCGCTATGTTGCCTGCTGGAGACATACTCAACACCCGATCAAAATCACCAGTCTGGCATTGGTAGCCCCCATTTTGGGGAGAGACGAGGCACTCGGTGGCGCGATCATAGCCAACCCTGCACCAGGAGAGAAGCTGATTGTCAGGGGACCAGGTGAACTCCCAACCATAACCCCGGCACTCATACCCGCGTGGGGAGAGCTCCATCCCTGCGCTTGCAGCGAAATCCACTAGATAAATATAGTGCTTGCCTTGCCAAAGACAATCGGCCGCCATCCAACGTCCATCCGGAGAAATTATAGGAACAGCTGTGGGACACTCAATGTCTCCTTGCGGTATGATTTGCCATGTCTGAACTTCTCCACTCTGTAGACTGACACGAAAGATAATCGACCCGTCTGAGAAACCACGTCCTGCCATAAAAATCAAAGGTTGTGAATCAAAATATCGAATTACCGACCACCATGTCGATGGTAACCCGCTTGTGCTTGAATCGAGGATCAAGCCAACCCTTGTCCCATCTTGAGACATATACCTAAAGACGTAGGAATTTTCATTGCCTGGGTAGCCGGAGATGAATTCTTCATACAACAAATAAGTGTTTGGCGATAATGTCAAAAACTCTTGTGAAATCTCGATCTCTCGGCTGCCAAGATCGATCACTTCGACCGGGAATGGAATTGAGGTTGGTGATGGAGTTAATGTTGGCCGGACAGTAGCCGTGACGGTGGCCGAAGGAACAGGCTGCGTAGGGGGAACGATCGCCGATGGCACTGCGTCCACGCCTGGGCCGCAGCCGAGGGAGACAATAACGAGAAGGATCCCGATGATCCTCAAGATGGACTTGCGCACCTGGTCAATCCGGCTGTGCTTGTGCCTGGTCATAATTGGATGCGCTCAAGGGACTATATACCAGCCGAGGAACCGGGCATCTGCGATTTGATGCAGATATCCGGTCGCCACCGATACCCAGGTCACCTTGCCATCACCATCAAGAAGGACCCACTGATCGTCCGGCGAGAAACCACTGACATAGCGACCGCCTGGTATCCCCTGGACGACAACCCGCAGGGTGTAATCATCCCCATCCACCAGCGCCAGGATGGTGTGGAAATTGGTATTATCGTTCGACCAGGCTGTTGAATATGCGATCTCGCTGCCGGTATGATTCCAGACAAATACTGAGCCCAATCCAGCAACCATCTGCTCGATCCTGCCCAGTTCCTGGCAGGCGGCCTCATCCGTCAAACAGCCCACATCCGTGATGTAATAATAATGATCTCCTATGAATTCAGTATCTGCTCCCAAGATGATCCGTTCGCCATCCGGGGAAACAGCCACCAATCCATCCACTTCCTCCCGGCAGGCATATTCGCCGCTATCCAAAGACACAAGACAGCCTGCCTCAGTAAAGCTACCTCCTCCCGTTTCACAATAGACCCAGATCTGGTTATCATCGATCCATCGTCCCCACCAATTGGTGCGGACACTGTAACGCATGCAAGGGCTGGAACTCAGAACGGCTGCTCTCACAGATCCCTGGACAGGATCGAAGAGGTACAGGGCGCTAACATTCCCCCTTTTACACAAAACAGGCAGCCATTCCCCATTCGGGCTCGACCGCTCTAGAAGGATACATTCCGATCCAGACTGAGCAACTAACCTCCGGGTGCGCATTTCTCCGTTTCTCAAGTTGAGTGCCCGGATCAATACTTGGTCAGTTAAATTTTGTAAAACAACATAAAGCATCGGGATGTCTCGGTTAATACGAACCCAATCCGTTCTCCAGGAGTCTGGCATCCTCGGGTCATCTTGGAGCAGCACTTCGCTCGATGTCGAAGATAGGATGGATCCGCGGTATTGTTGTGTAATGGAAATATAAGATTGGCGTAGGGTATTGTTCTCATCACCTTCGACCTTATTGTAAATGAGGTACTGTCCTGGTTGTAAAGCTAGGAACTCCTCCATCAACCCGATCTGGATGAGACCCTCATCCATCACTTGTATATCCGGGTACGACCTGGTCGGGGTGGTGCTCCTCAGCGTCGCAGAAGCTGTCCGCGTAGGTGAGAAAGTCACTGTCGCGGTTGCAGCAGGCGGTTTGGTCGCCGAAGTCGCGACCATATTGGTCGGGGTTGGCGAGGCGGTGACACATGATCCAAACAGGAGGCTGAAGCAGATCAATGCAGCGGCTGATCGCGGGGTCCATGCCATCAGGGGATCACCAGCCAGCCGATAGTAAAACCAATATCCACTGGCCGAACAATACCACTCTCCGGCGAATACAACTTGATCCCATGATCTGTTGAGCTTTGCATAGAATACAACACCCATTCCCCATCTGGAGACCAAGATTTGACAAACCATAACCCCGGGACATTATCCCGTCGATGCACTTCCTCCCCTCGCTCGACATCGATCACCAAAAGGTCGGTCGAGCTGTCCCCATGGAACTTGTTCGTCAAGGTAAGATACCTCCCGGTTGGATCCCATGCATAATCACACAATATTGAACCAAGACAAAATGGGTGTTCCAGACGGGGACACTCCTCCGCGAACATGCAACTCCGGTCAAGGATATACATTGCTGGTTCGGAGTAGGGACCTTCAGGGTTGAATGTACGCGGTCGATTCATCAACACATGTGAACCATCCGGAGAAAAACTATCAATGGGGTCATAATCCCCACGGTAACAAGCTATCTCTCCATCCGGAGGAGAATAGGTACAGACAAGAACATCCCTCACCTGGCTGGTGGCAGTAATTTCACAGTAATAATACAGCACATTGTCTACCGTCCAGCGCCCATGCCAGTATTGGCGGCATAATGGTAACCCCGCCGGCTGGATGGACCAGGCCGTGTTCGTTACAAGGTCGATCACATAAGGTTCGCTAACACCCTCGCCCCTACCAATATGGGGAGTGAGCCCCAGACCATACCACCGTCCATCATGCGAAACTCCATAAGAGCCTGCTCCTTGAATTCCTGGGCGAAGGATGCGGATGGCCCATCGTGAGACCTCCAGCGTTTCCAGATTCACGGCAGCGACCAGGTATTCACTATTCCTATCCGAGTCGTATGCACTGCCAAAATATCGGATGGCAGGTGTTCCGCCAATCTCTGTCAGGAAGAAGTCTATAGACCCCCCCCAATACTCATTTGTCAACTCATCAATCTCCTCGTATGGCCAGCTAATTGTCCATTCTCCTCGGATCGTCCCATCCAGGCTGATATAGCGGGTATTCAATCTCATTATGTCCCGATTGATAGGCGAGTATTCTGTGTCAACAATATAAATTCCTGGAGAGAGATCCATCAGATTGGGGGTCAGCGTAACCGGGGAGATTACTTGCTCGATCGACATCGTTATGCCCAGCGTCTCTGTCGTCGGCCCTGCGGTTGGCGTTATAGTGGGAGGAATTGGCGTGAAGGATGCGGTTATGGACGCTTCGAGTGTATCTCTGGGTGTGACCGTTGGGGTGATCCGGCCTGCAACACTGCAACCCCACATGTTCATCGATAAAGTCAAGACCAAGATCAGTGATGAAACGGTAATTGTCGTTTTTCGGATCTTGCCATCGGATGTTTGCATTGGATCTCCTGCTACCTAAGCCGGTTATGGGTTTCATCGATCAGCACATCATTATGAAATAGAAAGTTGCCGCTGTTTCCAGGATAAGGGATTCTATCGAAACCGGTGCAATGGGTCAATTTTCACTAAAGGGGAATGATCCTGTATCATCACCTACGCCTCACCCATACACCTCGGGCATTCCCGGTCTGAGAATTATAGAACGAGGCCATGAACTCCTTATAACTGTAGAACTCTCTTTGGTTATTATAAGGGTTATATATATCCACCCAGGCATCCGTGCCGCTAAGGATGACATCAGTCACCACGACCCAATGGCCAATCCTACTCTCGTCCACTAACCGGCCGCTCCCGTCAATAACTACTCCAGCCACAAGTACATTTCCTGCATCAATATTTCTTTTAATGCTTCCAGGAGTGATGATCTGTGAGTTTGAAATGCTGTCGTACATGCTTGAGGAAAACTCCCGGCATTCAAACCCATAGATATTAAGTATCCGCACCACTGCATCGATTGGATGGGTTTTATTCGGAATAATGTAATTTCGATAATCGGTTGGTAGGTTTGTCCTTACTTCTTGGATAATATCATGGATACCTATATTAGCTATGAAGGCAGCGCAGAAATAACCGCATAGATTTGTTTTGTACCCGACTTCTGTTGCTTTGATATCATTATCCAAGTTTGGATCTGTATATGTGATGAATTGATTGGGGAGTGCAGTTGGATTGGGGGCCGAGAATATCCATGGAACGATAGATGGACCATCTCCGGGTCTAGCGAGCTCAGGAATATAGCGGGTGAGGAAGGGTGAATAGATCCAGCCTTCCTGGTGATCATCAAGGAGCACTTTGAACCAAAGGTTCCCGCCATCATCCCGGCGTGCTATCCCAGACCAGGTGAGTAATACATCTTTCTCGAGTGTTACGAGAATCGAAGCATCTATCCCAGCACCGGCGCGCACATTTACACTCCTGGCAGTATACATCCTCAAGCCGTTTTGGGCGAAGACTACATTATCGATAATATCGCCATTCCTGACCGCCTCATAGTACTCTCCCAGCTTTGCATCGCTGAGAGGATACCTGCTAATCTCTGCCGGGATTGCTGGCGCGATGGGTATGTACCCATGCCCATGCCTTAATCCTATGCTTACTAATGCTGTGTCGATATTCTGCTGGTAGAACTCCCGTGTAGCTGAACCAATCCTACGAACATACGAGAGCAATAGAGCAATTTGGGACTTTTCTTCGCGCCAAGATGGGTCTTGTTGCTCAAGCCAATCGTCTGTTCGAGTAGGACTGGTGGGTATCGGACCGGCTGCTACCGTATCTGAAGGATGAATCGATGTCGGGCTGGCGAGTTTGAATACACTTCGATGATCTTTTTGTTCTTTGTATGCATCAAATCGCTCTCGCTCGGTCATATCAGCCAGTTCTATTTCTCCCAAATCAGGTCCCAGACCTGACTGGTTGCCTGGAAATGTGGTTTGATAGGCTTTCTCCTGTGCCCTCAATTGTGCATTCATCCGGGCTGCCTCAGCCGCCTGGGCGGCTTCCTCCGCCTTGCGCTTCTTCTGCTGCTCGAGGGCATAGGCCATGCCCGCACCGATCAGCCCCGCCGCAGCCGATCCCCAGAACAGGTTGTCTGAATCCAATCCAGAGGGGGATCCCCCGCCGCCCACCCCGCTGGAGATGAACGTTTCCAGCGGCAGCCTGTCCCCAAACTGCACGGTCACCGCCGGGCGGGAGGGTCCTTCGTCTCCGCTCCCTGGCCTGGCCGCCAGGGCAGGCAGGACAGGCTCAGGCAGGGCGGAGGCGGTCTCCGGGGCCTGTCCTGGCTGGACGAGCGGCGGGACCGTCGCGGCC
>JBDRPT010000070.1:0-30958 GCA_043826785.1 Chloroflexota bacterium
TGGGGGGGAATGTGACCGGGGTTCCTGGCGACAATGGCTGGTTTGTCTCGGCAGTGACCGTTACGGCTGCGGCCAGCGATGCCACTTCGGGGGTGGTCTCGCTGCAATATACCCTGAACGGCGGCGCCTGGACGGGCTACACTGGCCCGCTGACCCTGGGCAACGGGGTCCACAGCCTGCAACTGCAGGCGATGGACGCCGCCGGGCACATCGCCACGGCCGGGGAGACGGCCAGGGTGGATACGCTCTCACCTGCGCTGGTGCTGACCGGTGGCGGCAGCTTCTGTCCCGGCTGCGGGGACAGCCTGGCGCTGAACTACTCGGTTTCGGACGGCGGCAGCGGGGTGGCCGGGTGGCAGTTGACATCCGGCGGGGTGACCCTGGCGAGCGGCAGCGGACCGGTCTCGGCCGGCCTGGGCTGGGATGGGGGCGGTCTTCCATCTGGAAGCGGCAGCCTGAGCTTGGAGTCCCGCGACCTGGCCGGGAACACGGCGCAGGAGACGCTTGGTTTCACGATCATCGTCCCGACGGCGATACCGCCGACTGCGGTAGTTGCACCACCGGCGAGCCAACAGGGGGGCCAGGCGCCGGTGGCGGTGCTGCCTTCGGGAGGCCAATCCCCGGCGGCGACGGCCCCGCCGCTCGTCCAGCAGGCGACCGGGGCTGCGCTTGCGCCCGGGCCAACCCAACCTGAGCCTGCCCGCCCGGTTGTGACCGTGCAGTTTGGCAATCATACTTCCCTGCAGACGCTCGTCTCCAGTGAAGCGGAAGCGCCCGGCCTGGCATCCGACAACCTGTTCTGGGGCTCGGCTGCGGCCGGGCTGATCGGGATGTGGATGGCGTATGCCCTCGAGATGCAGTTGAAGCGCAAGAAGGAGGAAGCCGCCCAGGCGGCCGAGGCGGCGCGGATGAATGCGCAGTTGAGAGCGCAGGAAAAAGCCTATGCCGAGTACCAGGCCTGGGTCAGGGCCCAGCAGGTGAATCTGGAGGCTGACCTGCAATCCATAGAAGAGCGAGATCCAACATGGGTTAGGGAGCAACACCAGCAAGCCCTGGTGAAATCAGCTCACCATAGAGCTGCCCTGCAGGCGGAACGGGAGATTTCAATGCTTGACCCAGTCGTGGTCACAGAGCGGAATAATGATGCAATTATTCAGTCAAGACAACAGATTGAGAATATGAGACGAAGCCTATACCCATCTTATGCTGATGAAGGCGAGCGGTTTACCAATCGGCAGGATTTGTTATTGGCGAGGTTATACCCCGGGTACCAACTTTGGGAGGCTGATTTATTACATGACCTGCTTGCAACTGGTCATGCAGATGCAGAGTGGACCGTCAAATATATTCTCAAGCATGGTGTTCACTTCCGGCAAACGAACCTGACAGGGTCAGGCGCGGCCTGGTCAGTTGGAAACATTCTCCTTATTGATGATCCAGCCCGTCGGGACGCGTACTTCTTGTCCGGTATAGTACATGAAACCGAGCATCTTCGACAAGGACCGTTATTCGCCATGACGGTACCCGGTGAAGTACTCGGGTGGCAGAGAGGTTTCAAGTTTTATGAGGAACTAGAAGGGTCCAGACCTTACAAGATTGAACGTGAGCAAAATGATGCTCTTGATCTGATAATGAGTACAAATCCCATGAGTCTCATGCGGCCGTGGAACTACAGGGAACTAGCCAGGGTGAGGGTTGCCATGATGATTTACGGCACTGAAGGAGAAGAGGCATATGCATCTGGGGCGTTATTGCCATATTATGATGGTACGTATGGTGAAAACCAACAGATGATTGTTGATCATATCCGCCTGGCAATGGATCGGCTTGATCTTCCATCACTGGTAGAAAAAGGGGTCCGCCAATACGCAGATTTTCTCGAATACTTGTATAAGTTGAGGTGACAATGGACAAGAAAAAAGCAATATCTTCAATTGCCTTATGTGTACTTCTCATCGCTGGATGTACTCACGTTCCAACGGATATACCGAATGTCACACCCATTGCAACAGTGAACCCGCCATCGATGCCGATTACCGTTGAAAATCGTGGCACCTTAGGAAATATGGTATGGTCCCCAGACGGAGAAGAGATCGCGTATACCCTGATACATCCATTTAATGTTGATGCTGTATATATCCTGGATATCGATACCAGCGAGGTTCGGTTGCTCATTGAGGAAAGTATCCTGTTGTCTTGGTCACCAGATGGCAGCATCCTGATCTACCATTATTGGGATGGAATCGGGATTGTTGACAGTAATACGGGGGGAACACCGGACATCATTAGTGATGGATTTGTTGGTGCATTTTCACCAGATGGAACTCGAGTTGCCGTCATGCAGCAGGAATCCTCAGGATCGGGGGATACGTACCAGGTCACCATTTCCTTGATCGATTTGGAAATAAGGAGTGAAACAGTGATTTTTGACTCCGAGAATGTCATCCGACTAGATTCACTACATTGGTCGCCGGATAATAAATACCTGGCTTTTTCGATTAAACACGATGATTTTAGTAATCCAACTTTACTCATGCTCTTAGACATTGATACCAATGAAGTTGTCCAATTTACAAGTGACCGGTACAACAGTGGCAGCCCCTCCTGGTCACCAAATGGGAGCCAGATTGCCTACACATATTCACAGGAATTATTTGATGATTTTCTAGTGTTTGCGAACGTTGATGGTGAATGTCGCATTGAAATACACGAAGAAGCGTTGGGAGATGGAATGCTGGGGGGAATCGCCTGGTCTCCAGATGGCAGATATCTTGCATATGAGATGGAAAACGCTATCTATCTATTAGACCTTTTCCCAATCCTAGGCGGGGATTATCTGGAAAGAGGAACGATCTGCCCCTGATCCTTGTTTCAGCTCCGGGCCTCTATTCTAATTGTGGTCCCCCGGGGAGAGGTAAACCATTGAAGCAATCGCCGACTGCACCTTCGACCATCATGGGCGAATCCGGCTCGCCGCGGCGCAAGTTTATCCAGGCCCACGCTCGCAAGCTGCGAGAAATGCTATAATTATTTCATTCCTGATTAACCTTGAGCCGCATAAAGCCCTAAACGTTTGGGTTTTTATGCAAACCGCCCATAAGCTGTTACGAAGTACCCCGCAGGGGTGGACGATCAGCTCAAACGCGTGTTGGACGGCAGGAGGAACTAGCGGCTGGCGGCGCTCTCCGAGCGCGAGCGCCAGGTGCTCGAACTGCGCTTCGGCCTGATCGACGGCAAGGACCACACCCTCGAGGAGGTCAGCCGCTACTTCAACGTGACCCGCGAGCGCATCCGCCAGATCGAGGCCAAGGCGCTGCGAAAACTGAGGCACCCGACGAGAAGCCGGCATTTGCGGGATTATTTGGGGTAGATTAGGGTAACATTCAAGGCGTGAATATCTGCATGGGGAAAATCAGTCTTTCACGTTTAGCATAAATCATACCATCCGCCACCTGTAACTGCGGGGGGCTTGTCTGCCCGGTGTGATTAAAAACCTATCCTAGTTATCCTTGACAGGCTTTCTCTTCTTTGCTCGCGGTCTTATGTTATACTTTCCCCCCGGTGCTAAAGATTACAACGAGGAGGCAGTATGCTGCTCGAATATGCCGCAATAGCTGCGTTTATCATCGTCACTACGGCGATCGGTTTCATCGCCATTGGTCTGGGCCTGCTCTTCGGCCCGCGCCGCCTCAGTGAGAAAAAGTCCATGCCGTACGAATCCGGCATGAACCCGATTGGCCCGGGCACCCGCCGGATGCCGGTGCGGTTCTATCTCATTGCGGTACTTTTCATCCTGTTCGACATCGAAGTGGTCTTCCTCCTGCCCTATGCGGTCGTCTTCCGCCAGTTGGGCCTTTTTGGTTTGGTCGAGATGCTCATCTTCATCGCCATCCTGCTGGTCGGGTATGTTTATGCCTGGAAGAAAGGAGCCTTGGATTGGGACTAGAACAGAAACTTGCCAACCTGGGCGTGGTCACCACCACGCTCGAGCAGGCGGTCAACTGGTCGCGCACCCGCGCCATGTGGCCGATGCTCTTCGGCCTGGCCTGCTGCGCGATCGAGATGATGGCCGCCGAGGCCTCCCATTACGACATGAGCCGCTTCGGCATGGAACTCATGCGCCCCAGCCCACGCCAGTCGGACCTGATGATCGTCGCCGGACGGGTCTCGCGCAAGATGTCCACCGTCCTGCGCCGGCTCTACGACCAGATGCCCGAACCCAAGTGGGTCATCGCCATGGGCGACTGCGCCTCGTGCGGCGGCATTTTCAATAACTATGCCGTCATGCAGGGTGTGGATGAACTGGTGCCGGTGGATGTCTACGTGGCCGGCTGCCCGCCGCGCCCCGAGGCGCTGATCCACGGCATCCTGACCCTGCACGACAAGGTCAGCCGGGACAAGTTCGCCCCCGGCAAGAAATAAGCGAGGCGGCCATGGAGAAGAACCTGAAACCTGTTGTTGACAAAATGGAGAAAGCCTTCGAGACCAGCGCCTCGGAATCCCGCGGCGACGTGACCGTGGTGATCAAACCCGACCAGCTCATCGAAGCCTGCGAAAAGATGAAAGCCCTCGGCTTCGAGCTGCTCTCGACGCTGACCGCGGTGGATTACTGGCCGCAGGAGGCGCCGCGCTTCCACGTGCTCTACCAGTTCACCTCGGTTTCGAAGAACCTGCGCCTGGGGCTGCGCGTCCCGGTGGCGGGCATCAACCCGAAGCTGCCGACCGTCTCGGGCATCTATCCCAACGCCAACTGGCGCGAGCGCGAGCTTTGGGACATGTTCGGCATCAAGGTCGAGGGCCACCCCGACCTGCGCCGGTTGCTGATGCCGCAGGACTGGGAAGGCCACCCGCTGCGCAAGGACTACCCGCTGGGCTACGAGGAGCCGCAGTTCACCTTCAACTTCGAAGAGATCGACCTGCGCAAGCCCTACGCCGAGGAATAGCGCCATGACCCAACTCCAAGAAGTGACCGTTGATGAACTGAAGCACCTGGTCTCCGACCGCGCCATCCAGGGCGAGACCATGCTGCTCAATATGGGCCCGCAACACCCGTCCACCCACGGCGTCCTGCGCCTGCTGCTCGAACTGGATGGTGAGACCGTGGTCAACTGCATCCCGGATATCGGCTTCCTGCATACCGGCATCGAGAAGAACATGGAGGCCAAGACCTACCAGAAGGCCGAGGTGATGACCGACCGGCTGGACTACCTCAACACGGTCGGCAATAACCTGGCCTATTCGATGGCGGTCGAGAAGCTGGTCGACCTGGACGTGCCGCCGCGCGCCCAGTCCATCCGGGTCATCCTGGTCGAACTGCAGCGGATCGCCTCGCACCTGATCTGGCTGGGGACCGCGGCGCTCGACGTGGCGGCCATGTCCACCTTCCTGTACTGCTTCCGTGAACGCGAGTACATCCTCGACATCCTCGAAATGTGCTCCGGTCAGCGTATGATGACCACCTTTATCCGCCCTGGCGGCTTGTGGCGGGATGTGCCGGTCGAGTTCGAAAAAGCGGTCAGGGACTTCATCAAGATGTTCCCAAAGCGGGTCGACCAGTACGAAGCGCTGCTGACCCGCAACCCGCTCTTCCTCGACCGGACGCTGGGCATCGGCAAGCTGAGCGGCGAACAGGCCCTTGGCCTGGGCATGACCGGGCCGAGCCTGCGCGCCAGCGGGGTCAACTGGGACCTGCGCAAGGCCCGCCCGTACCTGGGCTACGAACAGTACGAGTTCGAGGTCCCGACCCGCCCCGAGGGCGACGTCTACGCCCGCTACCTGGTGCGGGTGGAGGAGCTGCGCCAGTCGCTGCGCATCGTCGAACAGGCCTTGCAGCGCCTGCCGCTCGGTCCCGTCCGCTCGAACAACTACAAGTTCGTCCCGCCGCCGCGCTCCGAGATCGGCGTCAGCATGGAGGCGCTCATCCACCATTTCAAGCTGTGGACCGAGGGTTTCAATGCGCCGAAAGGATATATTTACAGCGCGGTCGAATCGCCGCGCGGCGAGCTGGGTGTTTACCTGGAGTCCGATGGAGGTCCCAAGCCATACAGGGTCCATTGGCGCACGCCGTCGTTCGACAACCTGCAATGCCTGCCCGTGATGACGAAAGGCCACTACGTGGCCGACCTGGTGGCCATCATCGGCTCGATTGACATCGTTCTGGGAGATGTGGACCGATGAGTCTGATTGAAAAGTATCCCCAGGAAGTAAAGAAAATTCTGGCCAAGTACCCGCCTGAGAAGAAGCGCTCAGCGGTCATGCCGCTGCTTTACCTTGCGCAAAGGGAAGAGGGCTACGTGACCAAGGCCGCGCTGGAAGAGATCGCCGCCATGATCGAGATCACTACCACCGAGGTGGCCGAGATCGTCGGCTTCTACACCCTGTACCACGACAAGCAGGCGGGTAAATACCGCATGCAGGTCTGCACCGACCTGCCCTGCGCCCTGCGCGGCGCCGACAAGTTCCTCGAAGAGTTGTGTTCCAACCTGGGCATCCAGGTCGGCGAGACGACCGAGGACGGGACGATCACCCTCGAGGCGGTGATGTGCCTGGCTGGCTGCGACAAGGCGCCGATGTTCCAACTCCAGGGTCCGGATGGGATCGAGTACCACGAGGATATGACCGTGGACAAGACGATGGAGCTGGTCGCCGCACTGCGCAAATCCGGCAAGGAGGTGGAATAATGGCCCACCTGCTGCTCCGTCACCGCGAGATCGCGGATATCGACAACCTGGCCGTCTACCGCAAGAACGGCGGTTTCGCCGCCTACCGGCAGGCGCTCACCCACCTCAAACCCAATGACGTTACCGAGATCGTCAAGGCCTCCTGGCTGCGCGGCCGCGGCGGTGCGGGCTTTCCCACCGGCGTCAAGTGGTCGTTCATGGACAAGGACAACTGGCCGCACTACGTGGTGGCCAACGCCGATGAGTCCGAGCCGGGCACTTTCAAAGACCGCGAGATCATGGAGCGCAACCCCTTCCAGTTCCTGGAGGGCGTGGCGCTCGCCTCCTATGCCGTCGGGGCCAATGTTGCCTATGTCTACTTGCGCGGCGAGTTCTGGCAGGTGGCGGCCTCACTGGACGCCAACATCATCGCAATGGAAAAGGCCGGCCTGTTGGGTGACAAGGTCTTCGGCAGCGATTATTCCCTGCGCATCCATACCCACCTCGGCGCCGGGGCATACATCTGCGGCGAAGAGACCGCCCTGCTCGAATCGCTCGAGGGCAAGCGCGGCCAGCCACGCATGCGCCCACCCTTCCCGCCCTCCTACGGCCTCTACGGCAAGCCGACAGTGGTCAACAACGTCGAGACGCTTGCCAACGTCCCGCTGATCGTCGAGAAGGGCGCCGATTGGTACCGGTCGCTGGGCACCGAGGACAGCTCCGGGGTCAAGGTCTTCTCGCTCTCCGGACGGGTCAAGAAGCCCGGAAACTATGAATTGCCCTTCGGGACGACTTTCCGCGAGCTGATCTACACCCACGGCGGCGGGATCATCGCCGACCGCCCGATCCTGGCGATCATGGCGGCGGGGGCTTCCTCGGCGCTGATCGTGGCGGATGACCAGGCCCTGGATACGCCGATGGACTACGCCTCGGTGCGCAGCCTGGGCGCGGACCTGGGATCGGCTTCGGTCATCGTGATCGACGACAGCGTCTCGATCGATTGGGTCATCGACAAGACGATCCACTTCTTTAAACATGAATCCTGCGGCAAATGCACCCCCTGCCGAGAAGGAGCCTACTGGATGCAGCACATCATCGAGCGCATCCACAGCGGCGAGGGTTCGCAAACCGATGTGACCCTGCTGCTCAACGTTGCCAAGCAGATGCAGGGCAAATGCCTGTGCGCGCTGGGTGAATTTTCCACCATGGCGGTTGTCTCTGGCATCGAACGCTTCCCGGCCGACTTTGTTGCCCGGGTGGGAGGCAAGCATGGCTAAAATGGTATCTCTGACGATCGATGGACAGCCGGTTACTGTCCCCGATGGGACCCCGATCGTGAACGCCGCCAAACAGGCCGGCATCGACATCCCGGTCTTCTGCTACCACCCGAAGATGGAACCGGTCGGCATGTGCCGCCAGTGCCTGGTCGAGATCGGCCGCCCGGTGGTCGACCGTGCCAGTGGGCAGGTGGTGATGGAGAGCGGCCAGCCGAAGGTCCAGTTCGGCGCCAAGCTCGAGACCTCCTGCACCACCCCGGTCTCGGAGGGGATGGTCGTGTTGACCACCTCCGAGCGGGCCAAGGCCGGGCAGAAGGAGATCCTCGAGTTCCTGCTCAGCTCGCACCCGCTCGACTGCCCGATCTGCGACAAGGGAGGCGAGTGCCCGCTCCAGAACCTGACCATGGCCTACGGCCCGGCTGAGAGCCGGTTCATTTATGATGAGAAACATCACGCTGAGAAGCACGTCGCCCTGGGCGAGTTGATCTACCTGGACCGCGAGCGCTGCATCCAGTGCGCCCGCTGCATCCGCTTCCAGGAGACGGTCGCCGGCGAGGCGGTGCTGGCCTTCTACCAGCGCGGCCGGGCCACCGACATCATCACCAATTCGACCCCGCCCTTCGACTCGGTCTTTTCGGGAAACACCACCGACATCTGCCCGGTCGGCGCGCTGACCACCGCGGACTTCCGCTTCGGGGCCCGGCCCTGGGAGCTGAAGGCTTCCGCCTCGGTCTGCGCCCACTGCCCGGTAGGGTGCAACATCAGCTTCAGCACCCGCCGCGAGGCCAAGTCCGGCGGCAGGGTGGTCATCAAGCGGGTCGTGCCGCGCCAGAACGAGCAGGTCAACGAATTATGGATCTGCGATAAAGGCCGTTTCGGCTACCATTTCAGCGAGAGCGAGGACCGGGTCACCCGCCCGTTGTTGCGCAAAGATGGGAAGTTGCGTACCTCCTCCTGGGAGAGCGCCCTGAAACAGGTCGCCGGGAAGTTCACCGCTGCCGGGAAGGACCTGGTGGTCCTGGCTGGTGGCAGGCTCTCGAATGAGGACCTGTTCAACTTGAAAAGCCTTGCAGACGGCGTCGGTGGCAGGGCCAGCCTGGTTACCAACATGGGCGGCGGCGAGCTCAGCGGTCAACTCGGCGTGGGGGCCGGGACCGATTTCGCCAGCATGGGCCCCGGGACGGCCATCCTGGTCGTCGCCGCGGACCTGTATCACGAAGCGCCGCTCTGGTACCTGCGGGTCAAGCAGGCCGCCGAGCGCGGCGCAACCTTGATCCTGGCAGCAGCCCGCGAGACCAAGTTGGAGAAATATGCTCGCCATGTGGTCCGCTATGCCTACGGGGACGAGGCCGAGACGATCGCCGGCTTGCTCAACTCCAAGCCGGGCAAGGCGGTCGCCGAGGCGTTGACCGGCGCAGAAAACCTGGTGGTGCTCTACGGCAGCGATGGCCTTGGCCTGGAAGGGACGTCCGCCCTGGCCGGCGCCTGCGCCAGCCTGCTGGTCGCGAGCAAACATCACGGCCGGCCCAATAACGGCCTGATCGGCGTCTGGCCGCGGGCCAACGACCAGGGCGCCTGGGAGCTGGGCTACCGCCCGGAGGCGGATTTGGCGAAAGCGCTCAAAGGCAAGACGGTCTACATTGTGGCAGCCGACCCTGCCGGAGACGACCCGGCGCTGGCCGCCGCATTGAAGGGGGCTGCTTTTGTCGTCGCCCAGGAGCTTTTCCTGACCCCGACGGCCGAACTGGCGGATGTCGTATTGCCGGCCCAGGCCTTTACCGAACGCGAGGGTACCTTCACGTCCGGGGAACGCCGCGTCCAACGTTTCTATCCGGCGGTGCCGGCGCATGGCGAAGCCCGGGCGGATTTTGCGATCGCGGCCGAGATCGGTAAGCGCCTTGGCGTTGAACTGGAAGGCCGCTCGCCTGCGCTGGTCATGGACCGGATTGCAGCGGCGGTGGCTCCCTTTGCCGGTATCTCCTACAGTAAGCTGGCCGAGGTCAGCGAACAATGGCCTCCGGTTGGAGGCGACGACCTGTATTATGGCGGCACGAGCTACGAGAACCGCCAGGGCCTGGGCGTCCAGCTTGCCCTGGCCGACCTGACCGCCGTCCCCGCAGCCGGCAGACAGGCCGCGGCCCTGCGCCCGAAGGAGGACCAGTGGCTGGCCGTTCCGGTGACCCGCCTGTACGACCGCGGCATCACCGTATTCTCAGCGCAGTTGCTTCACCAGCGCATCGGCGGGCCGACGGCCATCCTGCACCCGGAGACGGCCAAACGCCTCAAGCTGGAGGCGGGCGCGCAGGTCCTGGTCGACGGCGCAGCCGCCACGCTTGTGCTGGACGAAACCGTCCCGGCTTCGGTGGCGCTGGTGCCGCGCAGCATGGGCCTGCCGGTCCACGCGCCGGCCGTGGTCGAATTGAAAGCCGGGAAATAAGGAAGGCAGCCATGGATTTTGCCCTGATACTTGAATGGATCATCAAAGGATTTGTCCTGGCGTTGGTGCTGCTGGGCGGCTTTGCCTACCTGACCTACATGGAGCGCAGGATGCTGGCCCGCATCCAGATGCGCATCGGCCCCAACCGCGCCGGCCCATGGGGCCTGCTCCAGCCCATCGCCGACGCTTTGAAGTTGATCTTTAAAGAAGAACTGACCCCCGCCAAAGTGGACAGGTTGCTCTTCAACCTGGCACCGGTGATCACGGTAGTGCCGGCGGTGGTCATTACCGCGGTGGTGCCCTTTGGCCCGAGCGTGAACATCTTCGGCCGCGAGATCACGCTCTACATCGCCGACATCAACGTGGGGGTACTCTATATCATGTCGGTGGCTTCGATTGCCGTCTACGGCATCGTGCTGGCGGGCTGGTCTTCGAACAACAAGTATGCCATGATGGGCGGCCTGCGTTCGACCGCCCAGATGATCAGCTACGAGCTGGCCCTCGGTCTGTCGTTCATCTCCGCGATCATGCTGGCCGGGACGATGCGCATGACCGACATCGTTGCTGCCCAGCAGTCGGTCTGGTTCGTTGTGCTCCAGCCGGTGGGGGCGGCGATCTTCCTGATCGCCACCCTGGCGGAGGTCAATCGGGCCCCGTTCGACATGCCCGAAGCCGAGCAGGAACTGACCGCCGGGTATCACACCGAATACTCGGGCATGAAGTTCGCCCTGCTGTTTATGGCCGAATACACCAAGATGATTGCGATCAGCGCCATCGGGGCGACGCTGTTCTTCGGCGGCTACAATGGCCCATTCGTCGGGCAGGTTCCCTGGCTTGGCCCGGTGTACATGTTCATCAAGATCGTCGCCCTGCTCTTCGGGATGATCTGGGTGCGGGCGACCTTCCCGCGCATCCGCTACGACCGGCTGATGGCCTTCGGCTGGAAGGTGCTCCTGCCGCTCTCGCTGGCGGTGGTCTTCATCACCGCGACGGGCATCATCCTGGCCGAGCAGGTGCACGCGTTGTTCCTGTGGGCCATCCCGGGCGCATCCATCCTGGCGGGGCTGGTGGTCATTGCGATGATCGACCATACATTGAGGAGGAAAGAGTATGCGCGTCGTTGAGCCTCTGGTCGAACTGGCGCGTGGTCTCTGGACGACGTTCCGCTCGATGTTCGAACGGCCGGTGACGGTCCAGTACCCCGAAGAAAAACGCCCGATGCAGCCGCGCTTCCGCGGCCGGCATGTGCTGAAACGTTACGATAACGGCCTGGAGAAATGCATCGGCTGCGCCCTGTGCGCGGCGGCCTGCCCGGCGGACGCCATCTTCGTTGAATCTTCCGAGAACAGCGACGAGAAGCGCTACTCGCCCGGCGAGCGCTACGCCAGCACCTATGAAATCAACATGTTGCGCTGTATCTACTGTGGCTTCTGCGAGGACGCCTGCCCGACCGAGGCGATCGTCCTCGGCGACAACTACGAACTCTCCTTCATGGACCGCCGCCAGGCGATCTACCCGAAGGATATGCTGATCGACCCCGTCTCCGCAGACGGCAAACCGACCCCGCAACGGACTCCCCCCGGCGCCTTCACCCGCTCGGTGCCGCAGATGGAAGACCCGCAGGATTAAGGAACCGCCTATGGATTTGTCTCTCATCCTCTTTATGATCCTGGCCGCAGTTGCTGTGCTGACTGCTGTCGGCTTGCTTTCCAGCCGGAATGCGATCTACGCAGCCCTGTTCCTGGTATTGAACTTCGCCACCGTGGCGGTCTTTTACCTGCTGCTAGGTGCCCCGTTCATCGCCATGGTCCAGGTGACGGTCTACGCCGGGGCGATCATGGTGCTGTTCCTGTTCGTCATCATGCTCCTGGGCGCAGAGAAGCTGCCCAAGGGCAAGGTGCTGCCCTGGCAGCGGCCCCTGGCGATCACGCTGGCGGCCATCCTGGTCGTGGAGGGCGGGATCCTGCTCTTCCAGCGCCTGAGCCTGGCAGCGACGATCCCCAACCCCGGAGCGGAGGTCAACACCGTCGAGGCGTTGCAAGACCTGGGCAACCAGTTGTTCAGCCAGTACCTGCTGCCCTTCGAGGTGACCTCCATCGTGTTGCTCGTGGCGATGATCGGTGTCATCGTCCTGACCAAACAAGAGAAAGGAGAAGCCCAAGGATGATCCCTCTCTCCTATTACCTTGCCCTTTCGGCCGTCCTTTTTTCGATGGGAGCGCTCGGTGTGCTCATCAAGCGCAACGCCTTGATCATCTTCATGTCGATCGAGCTGATGCTCAACGCTGCCAACCTGGCCTTTGTGGCCCTGTCCCGTCATTTCAACATCCTGGACGGTCAGATCTTTGTCTTCTTCGTGATCGCGGTAGCGGCGGCGGAGGTGGCGGTCGGCCTGGCGCTGATCGTGGCCATCTTCCGCAGCAAGCAGACCATCGATGTGGACCAGCTGAACAGCCTGAAAGGATAGCCGATGATGCTGAGCGAAACCACTTCCGGACTGTTCTTCAACCTGGTCCCCTGGATCATCTTCTTCCCGGTTATCGGCCTGCTGGTCAACCTGCTCTTCGGCGCCCGGATGGGCGAAAAGGCGGTCGGCAGTGTGGCGAGCGTGGCCTCCGGCCTGGCCTTCGTCGTCTCGGTCCTGCTCGGCTACTCGCTCTGGGCGAGCCATGGGGAGGCGCAGGTTGTCCCGTTTGCGGAGTGGATCAAGATCGGGACACTCGACATCCCCTGGAACTTCCGCGTCGACACCCTCTCGGTGACGATGATGCTGGTCGTCTCAGGCGTGGGCACGCTGATCCACGTCTATGCCATCGGCTACATGCATGAGGACGTCCGTTTCAAGAAAGATAAAAAGCGTTTTCCCCGCTTCTTCGTCTTCATGAACCTGTTCATTGCCATGATGATGATCCTGGTCAGCGGTGACTCGTACCTGATGCTCTTCGTCGGCTGGGAGGGCGTGGGGCTGTGCTCGTTCCTGCTGATCGGTTTCTGGTACGACATGGACACCCTCGGGCGGCCTTCCTGGGCCAACTCGAACGCTGCCAAGAAGGCCTTCATCACCAACCGCATCGGCGACCTTGGTTTCATCCTGGCGGCGATGACCATGTTCTGGTACTTCGGCAGCCTGCAGTTCGGCGAGGTGTTTGTCCAGGCTGAGCAGATCGCCGCCGCCCAGCCGGTGGTCGTCATCGCCATCACCCTGTTCATGCTCATCGGCGTGGCGGGCAAGTCGGCTCAGATCCCGCTCTACGTCTGGTTGCCGGATGCCATGGCCGGCCCGACCCCGGTCTCGGCGCTGATCCATGCCGCCACGATGGTCACCGCGGGCGTCTACCTGGTGGCCCGTTCGGCGCCCCTGTATGTGACCGTCCAGGGGGCACAGTTCATCGTGGCGATGGTCGGCGCGGTGACAGCCCTGTTCGCGGCGACGATTGCCGTCGGTCAGTATGACATCAAAAAAGTCCTGGCCTACTCGACGATCAGCCAACTTGGTTTCATGGTCGCGGCGGTCGGGATGGGTGCCTTCGTGGCCGGGATGTTCCATCTTGTTACGCATGCCTTCTTCAAGGCGCTGCTGTTTCTCTCGGCCGGTTCGGTCATCCTTGGTCTGGAGCGCGGCCATCACCGAGCCGCCCACCATGGCGGGCATGCTGACCATCACGAGGAAGTCTTTGACCCTGGCGACATGCGCAACATGGGCGGCCTGCGCAAGCAGATGCCGGTCACCTTCTGGTTGTACATGGTTGGTACCCTGGCGCTGGCGGGCATCTTCCCGTTCGCCGGGTTCTGGTCGAAGGACGAGATCCTTTTGGATGCCAGCAAGCATTACCCTGCCGTATACTGGCTTCTCACGGCGGCTGCCTTCTTGACAGCCTTCTACATGGGCCGCCAGGTCTGGATGGTCTTCTTTGGCAAGCCGCGCCATGCTGCTGCCGCCCAAGCCGAGGAGAGCGGAAAGCTGATCACCGTGCCGTTGATGGTCCTTGCCGGGCTGTCGGTCCTGGGCGGGGCGCTCAACCTGCCTTTCAAAGGGTTCCACAACTTTGCCCACTGGCTGGAATACACCCTCGGGCATGTGGAAGTCCTCGGCTTCGACCTGGTCGTGGCGGGTGTTTCCACCCTGCTGGCGCTGGCCGCCATTGGGCTTTCCTGGCTGCTGTACATGCGCAACCCGCTGCGGGCCGGGCAGGAGGACCCGCTGAAGAAGGTGCTCGGACCGCTCTTCACCGGTATGGAACGCAAGTGGTTTGTCGATGAGGGCTATTGGGCGGTTTTCGTGGACCGCTATGTCGACATCGCCCGCTTCCTGGCTGACGTGATCGACTGGCGCTTCTGGCATGACTGGTTCCACGACAAGGTCATCGCTGGGACCTACAACTTCCTGTCCCGGAAAGTGCTTGACCTGCGGGTCGACCAGGGCGGGATCGACGCAATTGCCAATGGCCTGGGTGAGTTGACCAAACAGGCTTCGGTCTCCCTGCGCCGCCTGCAGAACGGCTTCGTGCGCAGTTATGCGCTGGCGGTGCTGTTCGGTGTGGTGGCCATTCTTGGATATCTACTCCTCAAATAGAAACGAGGGCGAACTATGGAATTCTTTACCAATCCCCTGAATCTCGTCACATTCTTCCCGCTGGTGGGTGTATTGCTGCTGCTGGTCCTGCCCTCGGACAAGAAGAACCTCCTGCGCTGGACGGCGTTGCTCGTCTCGCTGGTGACCTTCGGCCTGTCGATCTGGATGCTGACCATGTTCGACAAGTCCAACCCCGACCTGCAACTGAGCCTGACCCTGCCCTGGATCCAGGTGGCGGGCTGGAACATCACCTACGCGATGGGCGTGGACGGCCTGAGCATCCTGCTCGTCCTGCTGACGACCTTCCTGACCCCGCTCTCGATCCTCTCCACCTGGACGGCGGTCGAGGAGCGGGTCAAGGACTTCATGATCTTCTTCCTGCTGCTCGAAGTCGGTATGAACGGCGTCTTCCTGGCCCAGGACTTGTTCTTGTTCTACATCTTCTGGGAGTTCACCCTTGTGCCGATGTACTTCCTGATCGGCATCTGGGGCGGCCCGCGGCGTATCTACGCGGCGATCAAGTTCTTCCTCTACACCATGGCCGGTTCGATCCTGATGCTGCTGGCGATCCTGTGGCTGGGCATCTACCAGAAGACCTTCTCCGTGCCGGATCTGATCGCCATGGGCGGCATCCCGGCAGGCATCCAGCTGTGGCTCTTCCTGGCTTTCGCGGCGGCATTTGCGATCAAGGTGCCGATGTGGCCGCTGCACTCCTGGCTGCCCGATGCCCACGTCGAAGCGCCGACAGCCGGTTCGGTCATCCTGGCCGGCGTCCTGCTGAAGATGGGCACCTACGGCTTCCTGCGCTTCAACCTGCCGATGTTCCCGGAGGCTGCGGTCCGGGCAGCCCCGTGGATGGCCCTGCTGGCGGTGATCGGGATCATCTACGGCGCAGCGGTCTCCTATGCACAAAAAGATATTAAAAAGCTGGTCGCCTATTCCTCGGTCAGCCATCTCGGCTTCGTCATGCTTGGCCTTTTCGCCCTCAATCCGCTGGGCGTCCAGGGGGGCATCCTGCAGATGATCAACCACGGTCTGAGCACCGGGGCGCTGTTCCTCCTGGTCGGCATGATCTACGAGCGCCGCCACACGCGTGACGTGGAAGCCTTTGGAGGCCTGTGGAAGGTGATGCCGGTCTACGGCGCGCTGACCCTGATCGTGACCCTCTCCTCGATGGGCCTGCCAGGTCTGAACGGCTTCGTCGGCGAGTTCACCATCCTGCTGGGCGCGTTCGGTTCGCAGGCGATTGGGTCACCCTGGTTCGCCGGCCTGGCTGCTTTGGGCGTCATCATGGCCGCGGTCTACATGCTTTACATGTTCCAGAAGATGTTCCTCGGCCCACTGGACAAGGACGAGAACAAGAGTCTCAAAGACATCAACTGGCGCGAGATCATCACCCTTGTCCCGCTGCTGGTCTTCATTTTCTGGATTGGCCTGTATCCCAAGCCGTTCTTCGAATTGATGGCCCCGGCGGTGGATAAACTGCTGATGGTGTTCCACTAAAAATCTCCCTCACCCTTATTCCTCTCCCACGGGCAGAGCGATAAGGGTAAGGGGATGGAGCGATTATGACGCTATCCGACCTCTACACAATTCTCCCCCTTATCGTCCTGGTCGTTTGGGCCAGCCTGCTCCTGCTGGTGGACCTGTTCATCCCCAGGGGACGCAAGGGCATCACCGCCCTGCTGGCGGCGGTCGGCCTGGCGTTGACCCTCGGTTTGAGCATCTCGCGGCTGGGCTTCTCCTTCTCCGCCTTCAACGGGATGATCATCCTGGATGGTTTCGCCACCTTCCTGAACACGCTCATCCTGGGCTCCGGGCTGCTCGGCGTTGCCGTGGCTTACGGCTATTTGAAGCGGATGGGGATCGAGCGCGGCGAGTACTATACCCTGATGCTCTACAGCATCAGCGGGATGATGCTGATGGCCCAGGCGGCTGACCTGATCGTGGTCTTCCTGGCGCTGGAACTGCTCTCCATCCCGCTCTACGTGCTGGCCGCCTTCGCCCACCCGCGGCTCGATTCGGAGGAAGCCGGGCTGAAATACTTCCTGCTCGGTGCCTTCGCCACCGGCTTCGTCGTCTACGGCATCGCCCTGGTCTTCGGCCTGGCCGGGACGACCTCCATCCGGGGGATTGCGGCGGCCCTGGCGACGGTTGAGGCCACTCCCTGGCTGGCATTGATCGGTGCGGCGCTGATCCTGGTCGGTTTTGGATTCAAGGTTGCGGCTGTCCCATTCCACATGTGGACGCCGGATGTCTACCAGGGCGCTCCGACCTCGGTAACGGCCTTCATGGCAGTCGGCGCCAAGGCGGCCGGTTTTGCCGCCCTGCTGCGCGTCTTTGTGACCGCATTCCCCTCGCTGAGCGAGGACCTGGTGCCCGTGTTTTGGGCACTGGCTGCCCTGACCATGTTCGCCGGCAACCTGATCGCCATCGCCCAGACCAACATCAAGCGCATGCTCGCCTACTCCAGCATCGCCCACGCCGGTTATATCCTGATGGCGCTGGTCCCGTTCGGCATGGCAGCGGTGAGTGCCGATTCGGTCGCCTCTGCCCTCTTCTACCTGGTGGCCTATGCCCTGGCCTCCTTCGGGGCCTGGTCGGTGGTCATCTCCCTGGAGAAGGGACCCGGGACGGGGCTGGAGATCAGCGATTACGCCGGGCTGGGGCGGCGCAAACCGGCCCTGGCTGCGGCGATGACCATCTTCATGCTCTCGCTGACCGGCATGCCGCCAACGTTGGGCCTGGTGGGCAAGTTCTACCTGTTCCGCACTGTGATCGAAGGTGGTTTCGTCGGCCTGGCGGTCATCGGCGTGCTGACCTCGCTCATCTCGGCCTACTACTACTTGCGCGTGGTGGTGATGATGTATATGCGCGAGGGCGAGGCGAAGGTCGAGAGTGAACCCTGGCTCAACCTGACCACCGCGATCAGCGCCCTGGGTACGGTGGCGCTCTCGTTCCTGCCGGCGGCGTTGTTCACCTTGGTCAGCGAGGCGGTGTTACGCCTGTTCTAACAACGGGAAAAACACGCCATTGCCTGAATATGAAAGAGACGGCGATCTGTTCACAGACCGCCGTCTCTTTTTTGTATCAATTGTGCCCGCATAGGCTGCCGGCAGGGCAGGTTGCGGGGGTTATTCCCAGGTCACGTCGCCGTGCAGGTCCGCCGGCCAGCCGTGCTCGAAGAAGGCTTCGTAGGCCGGGCGTTCGGCGCCGATCCGCCCGGCGGGACCGTGGCCGGGGTGGAAGCTTGTCTCGTCCGGCCAGGTGAAGATGATGGATTGCATCATGACCATGGTCACGGCGAAATCCTGCGGGCAGGTCGTCGCCCCGGGGCCGCCGGTGAACAGGGCATCACCGACCAGGACGCGGCCGCTGCCAATGTCGAAGCAGGTCGCGCCCGGGGTATGCCCCGGGGTGTGGATGACCCGGATCGCGGCAGCACCGATCATGAGCGCTTCGCCATCGGCGAGCGGGAAGTCTGGGGTGAGGGAAAACATTTCGGCGTCGGCAGGGTGGATATAAACCGGCGCCCCGGTCGCAGCCCGGACCTCGGCCAGCGCACCGCAGTGGTCCGGGTGACCGTGGGTGAGCAGGATCCTGTCCACGCGGGTGCCCCGGGCGAGTGCCAATATTGACGCGGCATCCGCGCCGGGGTCGACGATGACGCTGGCGCCCGTCTCCCCACAGACGATCAGGTAGGTGTTCATCGGCCAGGGGCCGACGGCCTGGGTGAGCAGTTTAAGGGTCATCTAGCCTGTGACTGGATCCTTCCTGGGGTTGACGAGGGGGTTAGGTTCCATGAAGAAGACCATCCCCGCCAGGCTGGACCATTTGCCCGGCAGGACGTGGCTCTGCGCCAGCAGGAAGGGGATCGCGGCGATGAAGATCAGCGGCCAGAACGGGTAGGGTGGGAATGCCATCGTCAACATCACGGCGCTGGCGACGGCCAGCGCTACACCGATCCCCATGCGCATCCAGAACTGCGAACGGGTTGTTTTGCCAATAGCGGAATTCGTCGTTGCTGTCATGCTTGCTTGTCTCCTTGGGCGGATGAAATGTGCTTCGGTCGGTCGGAGATGTCTCTTGTGCATCGCCCCCCGGGGGGGACCCCGTTTGGCAGCCACAAGACTTCCTGCTGCGGTTGCCGCCAGCCCGGATTAGGCCTGTGGATCCGATTGAAGCCTGAATAGGCGCTCGTGTTGGACGAAGTTCCCAATATTATCGCATAATTTTGCTCTTTGCTGCCGTTAAACCTTAATAGAAACTAAATTTCAAGGAGATGAAACGATGAAAAAACCATGGCTTGCAGCAATACTGAACTTTTTCTTCATGGGACCGGGCACGCTTTATAACGGCCGGCGCAAGGTTGTCGGGGTTGTCCTGACCCTGGGCGCGTTGGTCCTGACCTACGTGGAGTTCAACTTGAAGGCGGCTGCGCCCGATCTGTACCCGCTCATGTTCGTCGCCGTTTTCATGGTGAACACTGTTCTGGCGTACGATGGTTTTATGGAAGCCAAAGCCATCAACGAAGGCAAATGAGAAGATAGCAGTCGCAACCGGCTGAGGATCAAATTAGCCTGGGACGTTAATTCAAGAAAGGTGGCGAAGCGCCTCGATCAGCACCGGGAGACCGGATGGAAAGAGGCACTTGGCCACCTTTTCGATTCATAGGTGAATGGGTGGGTGGAAATGAGGATCAGGCGTTTATTTCGGCAGGCAGGCCGAACGGGGGAAATAGCGCAGGATTTATGAATGCCGTCAGCGCTGCGATGGCGGTGCCCTATTCCTGTCGAAGGGGACATTTTAAATTTGGTGGAGGGGGATTCTACTACTTACGCAAACACAGAATAAGCCACTTGTATCCTTTCAAGAATTATTGTATAGTATTCCTATCTCTCTGGAAATGGGAAATTACACAGCGGCGTGCCAAAAAAATTATTAATAAAAACGGGAAATCAAAATAGCTTCATAACTCTGCCATTTTAAGGAGGACGGACATGACTAATCGTTTCTTAATCGTATGCGGAGGAACAGGCTACAGATTGCTTGGTCAGAGAACAGTGTTGGGAATAGATGCAGAAATACAGATAGACGTTTCTAAGGAAAATGTAAGTAAGAACTGGAAAGTAAAAGACCAGCGTTCACTCTACGTTGATCTTGATCAACGTGTTGGAACCACGGCAGTGGCGTTCAACGAGGTGAAAGAAAAGTTGGCTTCGTCACCCAAGCATAATAATGAGCCTGAAAAGGCGCATTCAGAGCTCCTAGTTGAGCAATTCCCTGCGGCGAGGACTCTGGAGTGGGGTCTGAGTCAATCCCCGGCTGTCGGGAAAGCAGCGATCGCCCACAAGTTTAACCGCACAGCGCTTGAAAAATCTGTGAGAGATATGATCACCCAATATGGGCGTGACATAGGCCCAGAGAACCCTGTTGATGTCTGGATCATTTCTTCCACAGCAGGAGGAACAGGGGAGGGTACTCATCGTTTTGTTGGCGCTACTTTGGCCGAGTTTGTGTGTAATACTTTTTCTGACACGCCTCTCTCAATCAACTTTATCCGCGTTGGCCAACTTACTTACCGTTCAGTGAATAATCATAAAACGGCACTGAACACATTTTTTGGTGTTGCAGCAGATGCGGCTTTTATGCTCGATATCAAGAAGAAACATCCTCTAGCAGTTACGAACTGGTTCTATCTGGATTTACCGGATGTCGGCAAAGGAGATGCAGCTAAGCCAATTCGCGGCGAGATTGTTGAGATGGCTTGCAAGTCTATCATGCTCCCCGAGTTGCAAGATGATATTCAAAAGTTGCTTGTGAATAATCTCGGTGCTCCGATTGTGCTGGTCCGAACAGGGTACTGGGGCAAGGATTTTGGCAGTCAGCAAAAATACTTTGAAACCCTGAAGCAACTTGTGGGAAAGCTGATAGATTTGGTTGAACCAAATTATGAACGAGTATATATTTTAGGAAGGCCACAACCTGAGTTCATCGCCTCATCTCTTGATGAAAGAATTAGCGATGCCCAGAACGTTAAATATGTATTAAGTCGTATGGAAAAAGCGGGCTGGAGCTTCCCAAATTATCGTTTGGCAGGTGTCCCGAAAAGTCTGGAACCAATCCGGATTCTTATCTCCGATTGGAAAAAATCCATCCGCGATCTCCTGGAAATAGATCTCGATCACATCAGCGTTGAATTCCGCGTGGATGAAGAGATTTCAGCAGAGGGCGGAAAACGATCTGTCCCGCTTATGGTGCCGGCTGCTGTTGAAGAAAATGCAGAATGGTTTGCGTATATTGACAATACACATCGCGTCAAGGCGTGGTCTCGGTGTCTGTTAGGCATGGATTATAAGGATGGTTCCATACTGAGCACTGGCTGGCTGGCAGACTTGCTCCGTCAAGCTGAGCAGATATCAAGGGTTTTTCATAGTTTTGATATCCTAAGCAGCAGTGACAAGAAAGCGGCTAAGGCTGCTGGTTTACTGGGCGCATTTGTGCGGACCCTTACTGCGAGCAATCATCTGTTAGAGTTGGAGAAATCTGCCACAAATATGCTGGATCGAGAACTCTCTGAGACGAGAAAAGTGCTTGACAAAGCCGACGAGGAATATGATATTGTTAAGAACAGCGTTGGTACTACGCCATCAACCATGGTGTATGCTGCGGAACTGTCCCATGTACTGGATCTTTTATCACAGAAAACCTGGTTACGTCTGCTAAGAGATGCTGTTCGTAAGGGCGAACATGATCAATTTAGAAAAGAAGTGCTGCGCGGTGCAACAGGCTTGACAGAAGAGGGATTGCGCTTTGTCCTTGGGTTACAGACCACCGCTGATATTGTGGATGTTCAGAATATTCTGGCAACCAACATTGGTCAGATGGTTGACAGCAAAGGAGAAGCATATGAGGGTGCTTGGTGGCAGGCTACCCCACCAAACCCCACGCTCGAATACTATTATCGTATTCTTCCCCAGGTTTCCCGCAAGCTTCGTGAGCAACTGCGTAGTAGGGGTGAAACGGATAACATACCTTATCGATATATTTTTACGGAATTCGGCACTATCGGTCTCTATGTTCTGGCCTTCCATGGTGTTTCTTTAAACACAGAGGTTGGCGATACCAGTTCGGCGCCTGCCTTCTTGCTCCGTCCTCTGATTTCTCATGTGAAGCAAGCGATGGCAAACTGGCCGAAGAAACCGCTTCCGAATACAACATCAGGGCAACTTGAGATTGTTACCGCAGGTGCAGGCGGGGAGCCTTTGTATGAACGGGCAATGCGTGAAGCGGGACTTGAGGATGAGGATATTCAGAAAATCTCGCAGTTCTACTCACTTTACAATTAGCAAAACAAGTAAGGATAGGTGCCTATGGAAAGAATTTCGCGACGCAAATTTTGGATGCTATTCACTTTACTAAGTGGTATAGCAGCTGTTTTGGTTGGTAATAACTGGCTGTTCCAAGATTCTGCGTGCCCTCACCTGCAAGAGAGTCTTCTTTATACGTTCGCAGGCATAGGCACATTGGCTGGTCTATTGTATTCTCTGCTCACGCAGAATGATTCGCCAGTGACAAAATTAATTTCTGTGCTTGGTCAATTTGTCCTGATCTTGGTGGTTGTTTCAATTTCCGGGGCTATCTTGAGCCGGCAGCCGAGCGTTCAGGCGGTGTTTTGCAACCCAAGTGTTTGTGAGAAAGCAAGCCTTGCTGAAGCGTTGCGCGAAACGGGCAGATTAGACGGCGCGGAAGACGTTGCTCGTGCTTGTAACACCGATATCTCAATGAGTCTCATCCCCCAAGAATGTGCCAGCGAATGTTCACGGGAGTTGAGTTTGGTTTTATTTGAGAAAGCCGGTATCACTATAGCTCAAATTCCTCCATCCTCTGGTGATAGCCGGAATGCTCTGTGCGAATCTGCAAGGGCAGATTTGGATGAGGCCTATGGTTTAGCGGTCCAATATGATTACACCGATTTGGCCAGTTCAATTCAGGAGCGCCAGACACGGCTTGGCGAGAGGTGTACACTAACACCAATTCCAACTCCCACAATACAAGTCGAGGTTATCCGTTCGCAGCGAAGTTCTTCTCTTGTTTTCGCGGATGTGCGGGTTTTGGAAAACGACCAGTTTCTGCCGGGCCTTCAGATAAGTGATTTCTCACTCATGGTGAATAGACAATCAGTTTCTTTCACCCTTGAAGAACGTCGAGCCGATGATCCTATTTGTTTGGTTGCGGTTGTGGATGATTCCGGATCAATCTATGAAGGTATCGGCAACATTAGAGCTGCCATCCAAAAATTGAATGACTTGCGCAAACCAGGCGACGAACTTGGAATGGTAATATTCTCCGACCGTGATCAAATTCGGATTGCACAGTCCCCTGCGGCTGATCCGTTAAACTCAAACGCAGTACAGGGAGCGGGCCAGTTGACGGCGTTATGGGACGGCATTTTGGAGGGCTTAAATGCTGCCCAATCTTGTACAAGTGACAGCCGGTATTTGTTGATATTAACCGATGGCCGCGATAATGACAGCCATCACTTGGAAGGCGACGATCCGACCAGGGCTCGAACGATTGCACGCCTGGCCGCCGAACAAGGCGTGGATATTTGCACCGTTGGTGTCACGGATAAAGTGGACGAAGAATCACTGGAGTTGGTTTCTGCCGGTTGCGGCTTCTATTATGCTGAAAACTTTGAAACAGTTGCCAACCAATTCCAGAATCTATTCGGTTATGTGCGCGATTTTTACAGAGTCAGCTTTTTGCCTGAATTCATACCTGTAGGAAGCCAAGTTATTTTGCGGGTTCGGCAGTCGCAGGAGGTGCCCATTGACTTCAACCCGTGATCTGCCCAAACAGGGTGAACCTGAAGGCTGGTCACCGAGTAACATACACTATCTTGTTCCAACCCTGATCATTCCATGCGGTAATCTTGCCAGGTTTGCCGATTTTCGTGAGGCTTTGGATCGGCGTCTTGAGCCTTATGTTGCCGACGGGCTTTTGCATTGGACCACGGTTTTAAATCCAACCGATATAGTGGAAAAGGGGTATATTTCGAATCAATTGGATCCCTTTTTGAAACATGAGCTATGGCAGCGATTGGTGGATAAAGGCTATGTGCAATATCTTCCGGATGCAGATCACCCTATACAGTTACAGATTCTAGTGATTTGCGATTTGCTAAAGAAAACGGATTTGGATGTGGTGAGTGGCTGGTTGGAAAAACTAGCAGCCTCAGTCAAATCCAGGATTGGAAACCGGGCGCTTTATTCGTTGATCCTGATCCTGCTTGGTGAACCAGGGATTGATGCTGCAAAAGTACAGCCTTTTTGGCCGCGCGTGTATTTGAGCAAAGAAGGCTGGGGCGGGACTAAATTTGAGACCGGGCAGGTGCTTCAGGCATGCCAGAACGTAGTAGCGGGGTTTGTGACATCAGAGTTTAGCCGGGCCATTGACTATGTTATCAGTAAGGATCGTCGTTCCGTGAAATGGATAGCCTTGGGGGCGGCTTCCATTATGGTGGATTTGGCAATTGTCCGCAAGCGGTTCCATATTGAGGTCTTGAAAGAATTCATTGAGCCGATGATTCAAGAGCCTCCAAACGAGATACAGCGCCGCAAGTTGGATGATGCTATGGATGCGCAGGCGCGGAAATTCCAGGCAGCGCTTTTGAGAGGGGAAAATGAGTTTGGCGTCAAAGAAATAATGGAAGCTCACGGCTGGAATTTCAATGCGGAAGGCCAGGAAATTAAAGATTGCCACCTGACGCCAACCTCTAATATTGCCAGAGTCGCTTTTGGGAAAAAGCCAGAGTGGTGGCTTGGCGAGATAGAAAAACCCCCAGCATTCCACGGATCACTATTTGAAAAGTTAATTGATCGAGTCAAGCGCGGTTTTCTTGAGTTGATTGATTTGCTCCATCCCATTCCTCTACCGGCGCATGAAAAGCTTGCTGTTCCGCTGGCCGAGAACTATCAGGCATTGGATGATGCTTTACAGAAGGAGTTAAGCCAGCGCACCACGACCGAATATCGGCGCTTGCTGGATACGTTTGCTTTTTTGCTGGACCGAAACAGTTATGCTGGCGAGAACAGAAGAATGCCTCTTGACCCTAATGATGACTGGCCCGCTGGTCTTCAGGCTGTCAGGTATTCAATCCGAAAATTCATGGATGTGTTAACACATTCTGTCGGTATTAAGTACAACGGTCACGATGTAGAACCTTCTCCTCTGGGAACGGCGACTTATTGGGAAGCCGCGGCTGCCGAAGACGCTCTGGTGCTTGAAGGCGCAATACGCAGGTATGAACGTTTAAGACGCAGCATCTCTTCCGGGTGGGGGGCGGCGCTGAAGTTGATTGTGGCCTGGCCCTTGTTATATGGCCTGCTGGATGTGCTTACGCACTGGGATCAATGGGTCATTATCCTGGTTCCCGCGGCCGCTCTCGTACTTCTTGGCCTGATTGAACTGATTGTCTGGCAAGTACGGGCGCGCCAGCTACTGGCGGGTATTCGTAGGGAGATTAACTCTCGCTTAACAAAACGTGTGCTAAGTGTAGTTGCAAAGACTTTGTACGATTATCGTCTGCTCGTCCTAGCCCATCTGCGTCCCATTCGCAGAGCCTTTGGGAATATTGATGCGGTGATAAGGGAGGAATATCAACGGGTGCAGTCTGGTTGCGACGATGCCGGTGATGCGGCCTCCAGCCGCGAGGATGGAACGCAATACTGGCTGTTGGATTTCAAACGGGCGCTTGGAACAGAGACGGTCATGGTCAAGGCAGATCGTGCCGAAGAAGAGGGTAAACGCGCCGAAGAATGGGAGCCTTTGGAAGGAGAATCAGCTTCCATTTGGCGTGATCCAGAGAGCGGTCGTGAAATCCCAAGTTGGAAAAGTGAAGCGCGCCGGAAAGCCAATGTTGAGGCCATGCGCGAGAATGAGAACTATCGAAAAGCGGAGACTGCAATTATTGCGAAACATCTCTTGCCCTTGTTTCAACATCCCGCCTCTCCTCTGGAAGTAGTAAAGGCGTTTAGGGAATTGGGTACGAAATGGGCTTTGCAGGAATTCAAGCCTCAGCTTATGGAGACCTACTTGCTGGTGGACGAAACCGAAACGCTTAAAGATGGGGTGAAGTGGCGCTGGCTTTTCCAACATGCGCACCCGATGGGAGCGAGTAGTGAATTGAAGGGCCGTTTACCATTCACTTTGGTTGTTGTTCCTGATAATCAATCTCTTGGCGGACCAACAGGCAAGATCAGTACATACTGGCGGCCGGATTGGCTTGTGATATGTTCACGGCAAGCAAATGAAATTGGTTGCATCCGTGGAATAGTGAAAAAAAAAGCTGACCAAAAGGAGTAACTATGGCCTGGCTTGCTCTGGTGATCGTGACACTCGCGTTTTTTGCTCCCGGCATTGGAATAGGGCCGTCGGTTGCCGCGCATGATATCGCGTTGCCGATTACGTTGTCGCTCATGAGTTTCGCTGTAAACATTCCTTTTACCGGCCCATTGCGCCTGTTCGCTTCCTGTGCAGGAACGTGGCTGATTCTTTGGCAGGCTTTCTTCTGGTTGGACCGGTGGCTGAAAGCGGATTTCCTGAGAAGAATCGGATTGTATAATGATCTTATATATGCTTCCCGGCCACCTCGCAGTTTGGGGGTAGCAGTATTCTTGGCAAAAGCCACGCTATGGGTGTTGGTTGTCAAGGCTGTGCTTATCGTCCTTTTACGATTGGCGGTGAATTTCCTTGTTCCATACCTGTCCACGTTGAGTTGGATCCCGGCCGACATCTTGCCCTGGGTCACCGATATCGTTACCCAGGGGTGGATTAATTTGCTAGGATTGAGTTCCAACTGGAACGTGAGCCTGTTCATTCTTGGTGTCTTGGTATTAATTGTCAATCGTGCGTTCGAATGGGAAAAACGCGGACGGTATTATCAGGATGTTCGCCATAATCAAGATAGGCGCCGGAATCATCAGAAGGATATCGTGATTCCTGCAACGCAGGCCTAGTCTTTATTAGGGACAATTTTTTCGGGTGGATAACAACTATGCGGCCACAAAGCAGACGCCATTGGAATAGTACATTTCGTCAAGTAGCAAAAGTTTTCTTATATGTAGGGGTTTTCTTATTCGTGAGTTTAGGTTCTTTTTATGGATGGCAAGCAAGTGCCAGTCAATATACAGAAATGAACGAGATTAGTCAACCGCTCTCGAGACCAATTTTTCTATATATCTTGATTGATGAAAGTTTGACTGCCAACCAAGCTGATCCTAACGGGTTATTTCGGAGTGAAATTGCGGATATCATCTTGCAGTTTGCAACGGCCTATGGTTGGTTGTCTGATTCTCGACTTTTCCCCTTTGTTTATCAATACAGTACCCAATTTCCGGAAAACATTAATAATTTATGGCCACGAAGTGAGTATCCACGTATTGTTACTCTTGATGAAGATCTGCTTGATATTATCGGTTCTATTAATGAACGGATTGTATATAGGCGTGAGCTTCATACTAGTCAAGCAGACGGTTTTCAACAGACGTTGACTACAATCTCAGATGACATACAAAACAACAATCGTTCAGCAGATTCGATGGTGATAGTTGTGACACAGGGTTCACAAGCAGAAAACACAGGGCGAACAACAGAAGAAAATCTTGAAGCGGCAGCCTCTACCTGGCATTTGACAATTCCGTTAGGAGTGGTTCTTTTTGGTGAGGATGATAACGACCTTGCTGATTTGCAGATTGAATGGACAGATTCTTTTTACGAAAAAATAAACTATTTGGATCCAAATAAGTACATCCTTGTTTTATCTATAAATACCACTAATCCTGTAAGAGATCTAAAAGTGTGGGACTGGATGATTGGGATTTATGTAGACTGTAGGAGAGTGGATGGGAACCCAAGCGTCTACTTAGGAGAAATTATTCGCTCTACTAGAGAAGTTCCACTAAATATAAAGTGCCATCCTCAGCAACTTCGTTTAATTACCATGCGCTTTTCAGATGAAAGTTTTTATTTGCTAGACGCGCAACACGAACTCATCTCACGACCGAGTCAACTAGGCGCATTGAGTTTGAACTGGTGGGAGATCAATCAACCGCTGAATACTCCAGTGTATTTTTCTAGTCGTACACCCCTTGATCAAAGAGTCTCCTTCTTATATAGTTACGTTTGCCAAGAATTTATTGTTTCTGAGTCCCCGATCATAACACCTGATATTACATCAACAGCTACACCTGCTTCAACTCCAAGCGTAGTTGGAACAATTAAAAACGGAGGTATTGGAGCCGTCGGCGCGATAGTATTCATTTTTTTGTTGCTCGGATTTTGTTTCTTTCTATTGCCAAAGGTTCATTGGCAACCATTGGCAGTGACATCATTTGTTTTGGGTGTAGCGATTATTATCTTGGTGCTGTTTGTTGGGGCCAAGATGTTAGGTTTGTGGGAATCTCTTATGTCAAATATCATTGCAGGTATCATACTCATTGTTTTAGTAGGAGGCGGGGGTACAGGCGGCATTATTCTCCTATTTAAGAAAATGTTTTTATCAACCACTCCCACTAATTATGGTAAGTTCACTAATTTTCTGCTTGATATTTCACGTGTCATTGCTGCTGTTTTTGCTGTTCTTATTACGCTCTCAGCTATTTTTCTTTATCTGTCTCAATTTCAATGATTGACAGATAAATTCCCTGGAAGGAGCATAACTATGTCCGAACAAAGTGTTTCTGATTTGATCGGCCAATTAACCCGGCTCTTCGATGAACGTGCCGCTTTAGTTCATAAGCGAAATGGCATTCTTGATCGTCAAGGGAGGCCGATTAAAGGTCGCGAGCCCGAGGAAAAGGAATTGCGGGGGAAAATCAATAATTTTCTTGCCCAGTTCAGGGCCACTCTAGCCGAATGGCTTTCGAATGAGCAAAAAGCGCGTCTTGAGAATCCCCCATTGCCTGTAGGAACAACAGCAGAGATCGGGTTTGATGTTGTTTTAGCCGCTTTCACGCTTGGCAGAAGAAAACAAGCCCGTGCTGGCGTACCGACCGGCCAGGTATATGTGCTCAGTCACGGGTTTGAAACTGTTGATCAGAATGGTTTCCCGGAAATATACTTGGCGGGAGAGGTCGTTGAAAAGAATTTAAAGCGCAAGGATGTGGATGCCTGGGTGGCGGCATTGAACGAGGATTCTGGGAATATCCGTTTTACTGCTCGACAGCATTTGGCAGGCGTCTCGCTTCATGAAGAGGATTTGGCCCAGGCCAGTTTCATCATCCCTGCCCGGCTTCGGGATCCCATTCAAACTTTAAGGCGCTCAGGAAATAAATGGATGATAATGGATGGCCGCAAGGCAATCAATTTGATGCTGAAGGA
Organism: Chloroflexota bacterium; assembly: GCA_043826785.1. Lineage (GTDB taxonomy): Bacteria > Chloroflexota > Anaerolineae > Anaerolineales > Villigracilaceae > JBDRPT01. The sequence goes on from JBDRPT010000070.1 coordinate 29,328, forward strand.
ACAGATCGAACACAGGATCAGCGAAATCTTGCTGGATCGCATCCAACTCTGGTCGGCCGAAAAGCGGGATGTGCTGACACGTGTTTGTGCTTTTTTGGTGCAGGACTTGAAAGAATGGGGATTAGTCCTCAATACCGAGGCTGTTTCGCTAGTGCGCCAATATCCTCAAAACCTCTATGATGTGGTTTTTGAATTCGCCGCAGCGGAGCAGACCATCCTTGATATTATTGCTGAAGGAAAATCAGATCAATTGGCAGAAAAAACGGGATTGTCATCTGAGCAATTGACGGCCATTCAAGTATCGGCCAGGCAAACGTATTCGGGTGGCGATGGATTATTCTTGGTCATTAGAGATCTTGATTCGAATAAGCGGAGCAGAATTGTTGGCTGGCTGAAAGAACTTTCGAAGGCGAGCGCGGCAGGGTTCGTAGAAGAACTATATTCGGGTAAGCACTCTGAACAGGAGGTCAAATTAAGCGAACAGGTGCTCTTGCATGCCTTCAAAAACCCAATTCTGGGTCTGGGAGAAGGGCTGGATACCGATCTGGATCGGCCATCCCATTATCGCCTCCTGCAAGAAGATTTCAATCTAACCCTAAAGGAAAAGGCAATATGATCAACCGCGTTTCCAAAACCATTTCCTTCCTGGTATTTTCGATTGCTCTGTTGGTAGGTCTGAGCGGGTGTGCGCCCTACGAACGAATTTCTCGCCAGTATATCCGCGCGCTTACATCAGGAAATGCGCAAAAGGCTCTGGATGTGGTTTGTTCGGAAGGGATTACCATAGCAGTTGCAATCCCCATGGACTGGAGCGATGATCATTATGTAACAACGTTTCAATCCGAGACATCTGCTCGAGTGCGCGTCTTGGGCAAGGTACAGATTATCATCCGAGATTTGGAGATATATCTTGAGGAAGCAAAAAAGTATTATCCTGATCTGCCCATCCCGGATTTGAGCGGCCTCGATCCGCAAATTGGCATACAGGTGGGAATAGACTTCGATGGCGTTTATTTGAAATACGATGACATTCGAAAAACATGGTGCATAGAAAATAACAAAACAATGTCTGCATTTGTTACCTATCTGGTTACCATGTTTACTGAAGAGTTGGGGGAACTTACACCATAATTTGAATCGCGTTCATGAAATCAGCATAAGGGCGCAGAGTTCGTCTCTGCGCCCTTATGCTTCACTTTCGTACAACTTGTACATATGAAACGATTCTTACCCCGGGAGGCAGTGGCTCCAGCCCGATATAGGACGATCCACTCTGGGCAAAATATTCTCGAATTGCTTCACTTCCGCTCGCGTCGGCTAGGACAGCGACAATCAAAAAACCACGCCCTGTATCTGCGGGATCGTCCAACCCAACATAAACACTTGATGCCCATTTCCCATCATCGCTGATTTCGATTGGTCCGTGTTGTGGATAGAAAGATGCTGTACCTGCCGGTTGTATGAATAACCACAACTCTTCGCCTTTTTCGAGTGTTTTTTAACATTGAAATTGAGCCCATTTTAACATCGAAAACGCACCCACCTTTGGTAATTGTACACGAAAATTAACATTGAAAATGCACCCTTTTTAACATTGAAAGTGAGCCCACCTCCTATGCCTCCTTCTCTTG
>JBDRPT010000071.1:0-25922 GCA_043826785.1 Chloroflexota bacterium
TGCCATCTTCCACTCAAAGACAGAAATTCGTAACAGCTTGAACAAAGGCTTTTCTCGTTTGCGAAAGCGACCGGACATCCTGCTCGGTTTCTTTCAACATGCAGGTCTCGATCTTAACCAACTTTGGTGAATGTCAATAGCAGGCCAGCCTGGTGGATGCCGGTTGGAGTAAAATATGCTCGTTGGTGAATGCAACATGTTCGCGAGGAACCATGCCTACTTTAAATGACGTCCTGGCTGTTGTCTTGGGAGGTGGCAGAGGGTCACGTCTCTATCCCCTGACCAAGCTGCGCTCAAAACCTGCAGTGCCGATTGCAGGGAAATACAGGCTGATCGATATCCCGATCAGCAACTGCATCAACTCGGGGATCTACCGGATTGCGGTATTGACCCAGTTCAACTCAGTCTCCTTGCACCGCCATATTACCCAAACCTATAACTTCGATGCTTTTCATACCGGCTGGGTGCAGATCTGGGCTGCTGAACAGACACCCGATAGCGTGGACTGGTACCAGGGGACTGCGGATGCCGTCCGCAAGCAAATCTTCGAGATCCAGTCTACCCGGGCGCCGAACGTGCTTATCCTGGCCGGCGACCACCTTTATCGGATGGATTACTCTGCTATGGTTGAGTTTCACTGGCAGAAGCAGGCGGATGTGACCATTGCTGTCCAACCGGTATCCAAAGCAGACGCATCCCGTTTCGGTTTGCTCAAGCGAGATCCGCAGGAGCGCATCACCGCCTTTGTAGAAAAACCACAAGAGTCAAAAATCCAAAAGCAGTTTATCAACCGAGATGATCGCAAACGCCCTTTTTTGGGCTCGATGGGTATCTATCTGTTCAAGACAAAGGTGTTGGTCGATTTGCTAACCCGATTCCCGGACTTCGATGACTTTGGCAGCGATGTCATCCCCCACGCGATAACTACCCTAGCAGTCTACGGTTTTGATTTTGACGGATACTGGCGGGATATCGGGACCATCCGATCATTCTACGAGACCAACCTGGAGTTGACTTCGACGGCGTCCCCCTTTCTGTTATCCGATCCAGCCCGGCCGATCTATACGCATGCTCGTTTCCTGCCCGGGTCGATGGTTTATGACAGTGTCCTCAAGGATGTTTCGTTGGCTGAAGGTTGCCAGATCCGGAAATCCGAGATCACTCGTTCGGTCATCGGTGTCCGCTCGATCATCGGCCCCGGGACGAAGATCAAAGATAGCATTTTGATGGGCTCGGATTACTACAGTTCCGGGGCAGAGGATGAACAGGAATTACCTCCGATTGGCATTGGGGACCATTGCCACATAGAAGGAGCGATCGTGGATAAAAACGCCCGTGTCGGGTCCCGGGTGGTGATCCGTCCGTTCCCGCGCGGCACCGAGATTGTTACCGAAAACTGGGTGGTCCAAGATGGGATTGTGCTCATTCCCAAGAACGCGGTGATCCTGCCCGGGACGCGCATCACCCCAGAGGCCGTGTAACCGGCGAGTGTCAAGGCTTATTGATCAATTTTCAGGAGAAGCTCGATAATGGAAAAACCAAAATTGCAGGACGATGCTGATCAGGGGAAGCAACTGGAATCGTGGCATGCCCTTTCACCGGAAGATGTCCTTGACCATCTGAAAGTCAGGCAGAATGGCCTGACCGCAGCCGAAGCAGCAGAGCGCCTGGAGCACTATGGGCCGAACCAACTGCGCGAAGCACCGCGTCCCAGCTTTCTCCAGACGCTTTGGGGCCAATTGAACAGCTTTGTTGTCATCCTGTTGGTCGTGGCATCGGTCATCTCGGCTCTGTTGGGAGATTATGTCGAAGCGGCAGCAATCCTTGCGATTGTAGTTTTGAATGCGATCCTTGGCTTGGTTCAGGAACGCCGTGCCGAGGAGGCCCTGGCGGCTTTGCAGAAACTGGCCGCCCCGGAGGCGCAGGTCTTGCGCGATGGCCGCCGGGTCAGTGTACCCGCGCCCGAACTGGTCCCCGGCGATATCGTGTTTCTGGAGGCTGGCAACTATGTCCCGGCAGATATGCGCCTGCTCGAAGCGGTCAATCTGCGGGTCGAGGAGGCCTCGCTGACCGGGGAATCACTTCCCGTCCAGAAGAGCGCATCAGCGGTCCTGGACGCGAACATCCCCCTGGGTGACCGTCGCAACACAGCTTTCATGGGCACGCTGATCTCTTACGGCCGCGGAAGGGGCGTCGTAACCAGCACCGGGATGTATACCCAACTCGGCTTGATCGCATCCATGCTTTCGACTGTCGAATCGGAAGAGACTCCCCTCCAGCGCCGACTGGACCAGCTGGGGAAATCGCTGTCCATCGGCGCCCTGTTGTTGGTCGCGGTTGTGTTTGCGGTCGCATTGGTCAACTATACCGAGATCGGTGGGCTCTTTACCGGTCCCTTGGCCTATATCCAGGAATACGGAAAAGAGATTACCGAAGTATTCATCATCGCCGTCAGCCTGGCGATTGCGGCTGTACCTGAAGGTTTACCCGCGGTGGTGACCATCAGCCTGGCGTTGGGAATGCGTGAAATGATCCGCCGCCATGCATTGATCCGCAAACTGTCGTCCGTGGAGACGCTTGGATCGGCGACGGTGATCTGCTCTGACAAAACCGGAACGCTGACCCAGAACGAGATGACCGTTACACGCCTGTGGGCGGACGGGAAGTTCATCGAGATCACCGGGACAGGCTATGCACCGGTTGGGGAATTCAAGGTCGGGGGCAAAAAGGCGGAGATCATAAAATACCCGGCAGCCCTGACCACCATCTGGTTGGGTGTGCTCAACAACGATGCCCAATTGGAAGTCACCGGTGAGACAGATGATCAGAAGACATATCGCATCGTCGGTGACCCGACAGAAGGGGCGATGATCGTTGCGGCAGCAAAAGCAGGCGCCTTCCAGGTGGATATTGCCGAGGCGTACCCGCGCGAAGGTGAGGTCCCATTCGACTCGGACCGCAAGCGCATGATCACCATCCATGATGTGGATGACCCGCACCCGGAGGATATCTCGCCGTTCTATGATGACAAATACCGTGGCTGGGATGTGATCGTCATGAAGGGCGCGCCGGATGTGGTCCTGGACCTGTGCACGCATTATCAAGGCATGGACGATACTCCGCGCAAGCTGGATGAAAAGAAGCGCATGCGTATCCTGGCGGCGAATGATGCGATGACTCAGGATGCCCTGCGAGTGTTGGGTGTTGCCTATCGCCTTGAGAAGGATGTCCCCGATACCGAGGTCAAGGTGGAAGAACTCGAACATGACCTGGTGTTTGTCGGTCTCATTGGCATGATCGACCCGCCGCGGGTGGAAGTCAAACCGGCGCTCGAAAACGCCCTCAGGGCAGGAATCCGGACGGTGATGATCACCGGCGACTATTCCAACACTGCCCGGGCGATCGCGGAGGCAATTGGCTTGTTGCGGCCCGGTCATAAAGTTGCCACCGGCGCGGATGTGGACCGTATGTCCGATGACGAACTGAAGAGCGAGATCCGCCATACAGACGTATTCGCCCGCGTCTCACCCGAACACAAGATGCGCATCGTGGATGCGCTCCAGGCCAATGACGAAGTCGTCGCCATGACGGGGGATGGTGTCAACGATGCCCCGGCGATCAAACGCGCTGATATCGGTGTGGCGATGGGGATCACCGGGACGGATGTGGCCAAGGAAACGGCCGACATGGTGTTAACCGACGATAATTATGCCAGTATCGTCGCTGCCGTGGAGCAGGGGCGAGTCATCTACAGCAACATCCGCAAATTCGTCTTCTTCCTGCTCTCTTCCAACGTGGCCGAAATCATGATCATTTTCCTGGCCACTCTGGCCGGATTGCCCACTCCGTTGACCGCCATCCAGTTGCTGTGGCTGAACCTGATCACGGATGGCGCTCCCGCATTGGCACTGGCAATGGAAAAGGGCGATCCCGATATCATGATGCAACGCCCAAGGGCCAAGCGCGAGCCGATTGTCAATCGCACGATGGGGGTCGGATTGATCGTCCAGACATTCGCGCAAACGGGCGCGGTGTTGCTGGCGTTTGGGCTGGGGTTGCTCTGGCACCTGGAGCCCGGTGCGTTCTTGCCTCTCGGGACTAACCCGATCTCCTATCTCATCGAACACGACTGGCGCGGTGTGGATGTGCAAACAGCCGAGACGATGGCCTTTGTCACCCTGTCTCTGTGCGAATTGTTCCGTGCATATACAGTTCGCTCAGAGAAGACCTCGCTCTTGCGCATCGGCGTGTTCTCGAACCGGTACATGCAGTATGCCGTCGGATTGTCCCTGAGCCTCTTGCTACTGGTTTGTTCGGTGCCCTTCTTGCAGCCGATCTTCAATACCCATTTCTTGACCCTGCAGGAATGGGGCGTGGTGGTCGGGCTGGCGCTCATCCCGGCGATTGCCGAGGAGGTCACCAAATTCTTCTTGCGCCTCAGGGACCGGCTTGGAAATTAATCGCCTGTAATCAGGGCGGCCGAGAGGCCGCCCTGCTATTCCAACTGGTGGTAATGCCCTTGATCAGATTCCTTCCGCTTATCCTGATGGTCATTTTCACTCTGCTTGGGTTGAGGGCTCCAGGTGTCTTTCGCCAACGCTGGCTCCTTCTCGGTGGGGTAGCAATTGGCTGCGGACTGGCGGATTGGGCGATGTTAGCGGCCCTACCGCGGCTTGGCCTCTCCTATGGACCGGTTGATTTGCCACTGGCCCTGATTACGGCTGTGCGCTTCGGTCTGGTCGTGGTCGCGGTTCTGATGCTAGCCGCGGCCCGATCCGGGCGGCGGACAAGCTCCGGTCTGCTGGTTTTCTCCCTGGCGATGCAGGTTGGCCTGTCGGCCGTTGCCTTCTATGGCTTGTATATCGAGCCATTTCGCCTGACAATGACCGAGATCAACCTGGGCGATGCCCACAACGTGACTGATCAGCCTCTGCGGATCATGCATCTCTCCGATTTCCATGTGGAGCGGACAACCCGGCGTGAGCGGGGGGTGATCGCTGAGGCGATATTCCAGCAGCCCGATCTTATCCTTCTGACCGGCGATTATGTCAATATGGACTACCTAAACGATGCTCAGTCCTTGCAGGACAGCCGCTTTGTCCTTTCCCAATTGCAGGCTCCTTTCGGGGTGTATGCGGTACTGGGTACCACGGACACCCCCCGGGTGGTGGCAGATGTCCTCGTTGGATTGGATATCCATTTGCTCAATGATGAACTCGTCATCTTAGCCTTCCCACAGGGGGAAATTACCCTGGTTGGAGTGACCTGTTGTTCCCCCCAACGTGACCGCCGGGCATTGGAAGATTTGATGCTCCAGGTCCCGTCCGGAGCCTACACCATCCTGCTCTACCATACGCCAGACCTGATCGAAACCGCTTCAGCTCTGGGGGTGGACCTGTATCTGGCTGGGCATACCCATGGCGGTCAGGTCCGCCTGCCGTTCTATGGAGCCATGGTGACATTCTCCGAGTATGGTAAACAATATGAGATGGGTCCGTACCTGGTAAGCCAGACGCTCCTGTATGTCAACCGGGGCTTGGGGATGGAAGGCTTTGGCTTGCCCCGGGCGCGCTTCCTCTGCCCGCCGGAGATCGGGGTGTTCACCCTGGGCGAGTAAGATGCCTTTGTTTTCTGGGGGGATACCGGGAACTGGACTTTTGTCCGGCTCTTGAGCAGGCGCTTCTATCCTGCCAGGAGAGAGAAGGACCTCCTGTGGACTGCCGAGACACCCAGGCTGACGATAGACTGACGGTGCATGGTTGTGCCATAGCCTTTGTGGCGGGCGAACCCATACCCGGGGTATTGCGCATCCAACTGGCGCATCAGAGCGTCGCGGGAGGTCTTGGCAAGGACGGAGGCTGCAGCGATACTCAGGCAGAGTTGGTCGCCTTTGACCAGCGCGGATTGAGGCAGGGGTACTTCCGAGAGCAATAGGTAATCGGTCAGCAGGTAGTCCGGGCTGGAGCTGAGGCAGTCGATAGCTCTCATCGCTGCGAGTCTGGTGGCCCCGAGGATGTTAAGTATGTCGATCTCATCCGGGGATGCAAATCCAACCCCCCAATCCAAAGCCGTCTCTTGGATGCGCGGCGCCCAGGCGTCGCGTTCGTGAGGGCTCATCTGTTTGGAATCACGCACCCCGCTCAGGGTCCGCAGGAGCGATTGGCGACCGCAAGGCAGTATGACGACTGCGGCGCACACGGGGCCGGCCAACGCACCCCGGCCGGCCTCGTCCAGGCCGGCGATTCGGGTATAGCCCTTCCGCCAGAAATGGCGTTCGTATGCGATGTGGGGATGATTGGGCAGGTCAGCGTGTTCAAACGCGGTCATACAGACCTCGACGGGCATTGCGGCGGATTGTCAGCAGGTCCAGGAACATGATCCACGAATCGCGCAGGACTTTCACCTTGCTCTCCTGGTTGTAGTACCAGGGGATGCCGATCTCGCGGACGGAATACCCCCTCTGGCGGGCAATGAACAGCAATTCCACATCGAAAGACCAGCCTGTCAGCGTTTGGAGTGGAAAGATATCCTCAGCGACCGCAGCCCGGAAACATTTAAAGCCACACTGGGTGTCTTGCAGTCCCGGCAGAACGAGCAGGCGGATGAGAGTATTGAACACCCTGCCGGTGATATGGCGGTAAGCCGGCTCCCCATAGCGGACCGCGCCAGGCGATTCGCGCGACGCAATGACGATATCGCTCTCGCAAGCCGGAGGCAGGAAACGCAGAACCTCGCCGACTGGCATGGAAAAATCGACATCGGCGATAAAACGGAATTCCCCGCTTCCTTCCAGGACTCCTCGGCGGATTGCGCGGCCTTTTCCGGGAAGATCCTCTTGCAGGACGGTCAGGTCTGGATAAGTGCGCCTAAATTCCTGGGCGATCTCAAGAGTCCGGTCCGTGCTGCCGTTCTCAACGACAATAACTTCGGAAGAGAAATCCTGCTTACCTAAAAAAGCAAAAACCTGCTCCAGGGAGAGCGGCAGACGGCGCGCTTCGTTGTGCGCCGGGATGATAATGGAGAGATAGGGACGTTTTTGTTGTCGAGACACAGTTATAGGTAGATCGTGATCAGGTATGCAAAGATCGCCAGGCTGATGCACTCGAAAATAAAGATTACCACGAGCAGGATCCACTGCCTGCGCGAGAAACGAACCCTGCGTTGGGATCGCGAGAAGATGCCGGGGGATTTCTGTTGTGGGCTTTCAGCCGCCTCGATCGATTCGAACAAGTCGTCGAAACTGACCGAAGCGTCGGTTTCTTCTCCAAACGAACCTTCGCCGATCAGTGCGGCCTCGCCAGGCGCGACTCCAGCCTGGCCGTCGCTACTCTCGCCCTGGCCATCATCCGGGACGTTGAACCCGAAACGGTCGGCGGTCCAGGTTTCGAATTCACTGTCTGGGGACGAATCAGATTCCGTGACCGAGAATGCGGGTACAGAGGCGCCGCTTTCCGTCCCGCCTGCTTCGGTGGCTCTGGCTGTTGACTGGCTGGGAGCGGGAGCCTGTTCCTCTTGGTGGTCTTTCGAGCGGGGGTTGAGTACCCGCTCGGTGATATTCCGGACGGATTCGAGTGTCAGCACGGCACGGGCCTGGGTGATGGAAGCAGCGAAGCGTTCCAGCGCATCTCGCATGACCACGCGGACGACTGGACGCTGGCTGTCAACATGCAGGGTGGGTTCGGCGCACAACAGGATCGGCTCTATGTTTGCCATGCCCTCAAACCCCTGGCGTTGAAGGAATACATCCAAGGCGCGGCCCATCTGTGCCGTGCGTGTCATCAGGTTGATTTCAGCAGGTTTGAAGTTGTTCGCGGTGTACACCCCCCAGCTATCCCCTTTTGCCTGATAAGTGCCCTTGATGTGGGTGACATACAGCACGTACACCCCCGGAGGCCCAACCAGGATGCCCGGGATGCTGATCTCCAGGTCGGGAAGCGTGACATTGCGCAGGAGGGTGTAATTCCTGTCCAGGATCTTTTCTAGCACGACAATGATCGACTTCTGCGCTTCCACTTCTGGAAGCCAGTCGGGGCCAAAGGTGATCATGGCTTTTAATTTGTCAAAAATCCCAATCTTGCCTTGTTCGTTAAAGTATGGGGTGCGGTCAACGATTTTCATAAAAGAGCCCTCCTGATGGATGAGCGCAATATTGAACGGTTAAAAGATGGGGATCCCGGGCAGCGCATCTCTTCCTTCTGGATGTTGCTCGCTGGCTGTGGTCGCGCCATCGGCGGCTACAATAAATCCGCTCTTACCGCGCTCCGTGTAGTGTACGGCTTTTTTGATTTCAAAAACCCCGCCCAGAAATGGTTTACGTAGACCGGTGACAAAGCGAAGTCCTTGTTTCAGGCGTTCCACCAGGTCCTGACGGCCTAACAGGATTTGGTCCGACCAGATGAGCCCACGCCTTTCGTAGGCGCGGACGAGGGCGATCTCCCCATTTTTTGCATAACGGACAGCTTCGATCACTCCGTCGAATTTGGCACGTGGCATGCTATGATACCTCCGTAACTATTTTACTGCGATTTAATACTCTCTGAAAGCAAAACCGCTGAGCAGTTTGGTCTCAGCGGTCTGTCGGGGTGGGCGGGTTTGAACCGCCGACCTCCACATCCCAAATGTGGCGCGCTGGCCATCTGCGCTACACCCCGTGAGGCGTGAGTATAATCGGTATTATGCCAGGACGTCAAGCAAAGGTACTGCCTCTATGCATCGGACTGATCTTGTCTCTGCTGGTCATCGCCGGACCCTTGGCCTGCGCGCCGGAAAACCGGCCCGCGACGGAACCGGGTGCTGGTGGGAGCAACCCGACGACAGTTTCCAGTCCGACGCAGGATCTGCAGCCAACCCCTCCGCCCGAGGCGAGTTGCCTCTTTCAGGGCGGCACGGTCGAGACCCATTCCGTCGAGACTGCCCATCTTGACGGCGATTTACAGTTGCGCATATACCTCCCGCCGTGTTATGCAGTGGAACAAAGCAGCCGCTATCCTGTGCTTTACCTGCTCCATGGCCAGACTTACACGGATGACCAGTGGATCCGGCTTGGTGTAGCCGAGCTTGCTGACCGGTTGATCGCCGCTGGTGAGTTGGACGGGTTCATCATTGTGTTGCCTTTCGACCCGCTGTGGCGGCAACCGGACGCCTATGGTTTCAACGAGGCGTTCATCGAAGACCTGCTGCCATATGTCGAGGCGAACTACCGGTCCAGGCCGGGACGGCGGTACCGGGCGGTTGGGGGGCTATCCCGCGGGGCAGGCTGGGCATTGCACTTTGGGTTTTCTCGGCCGGATTTGTTCGGATCCCTCGGCGCGCATTCGCCGGTCGTCTTCTGGGAAGATGCTCCCCACCTCGATGATTGGCTCGGGGAGTTGAGTCCACAAACCGCGCCGCGCATCTACCTCGATATCGGCGAGAATGACCTGGAACTGGATGCAGCGCGTGCGCTTGAGGTGATGCTGGATGACTTCGACTTGCCGCACGAATGGCACCTCAATACCGGCTTTCACGACGAGATATACTGGCGCAGCCACCTAGAAGAATACCTGCGCTGGTATGCGGCTGGATGGTGAGGCCCCTGCCCGGGATTCCAAGTTATAATCCTCGGGACCCGGGAATTGGGAACAACAGGGAGATGGTCCCCGGCATAAGAATCGGAACACGGAGAGTGCAATGAATATTTTTGTTACCGGGGGGGCGGGGTACATCGGGTCTGCCACGGCAGATGCCTTGCTCAAGGCAGGTCACAAGGTTACCGTTTATGACTCGTTGGTCACTGGGCACAGCCAGGCGCTGCCCCGCGGTGCGCACTTTGTCCATGCCGATCTGGCAGATGGCGGCAGGCTGGCAGATGCCTTGCGCGGGGAACCCTTCGATGCCGTGATGCACTTTGCCGCTTTCATCGAGGCTGGAGAGAGCATGAAAGACCCGGGCAAGTTTTATGCCAACAATCTGGTGAACTCCTTGCAGTTGATCGAGTTGGCCAACCGGGCCGGGATCGCCAAGTTCGTGCTTTCTTCTACGGCAGCAGTCTACCAGTCCAGCGATGAGCCGCTGACAGAGCAATCGCCGCTAGGGCCGACCAATGTGTACGGCCACACCAAACTGGTGATCGAACAGGCGCTGGAGTGGTATCGGCAGATCCACGGTCTGCATTATGCGGCGTTACGCTATTTCAATGCCTGTGGAGCCCTGCCGGGGCGTGGTGAAGCCCACCAACCGGAATCCCACCTGATCCCCCGGGTGCTTCAAGTGGCCTTGGGTCAGGCAGAAGCGGCGTACCTGTTCGGTACCGATTACCCGACCCCGGATGGGACCGCGATCCGTGATTACATCCATATCAGCGACCTTGTCGGCGCGCATCTCCTTGCGTTGGGAGCGCTGGATGGACGCGATCGGCTGATCTACAATATTGGCAACGGGAATGGCTACTCGGTCCGGGAAGTGATCGAGGCTGCCCGCCTGGTCACCGGTCACCCTATCCCGGCGATTGAATCCCCACGCCGCCCCGGCGACCCGGCCAGGCTTGTTGCCTCCTCTCGGTGCATCCGGGAAGAGTTGAACTGGCAGCCTCAATATCCTGACTTAAAGGATATCCTCGCCAGCGCCTGGGAGTGGCACCAAAGCCACCCGATGGGATACGAGTGAAATCGGAGACCTACCAAAATTGAAAGTTGCCTCACCCATTGTTTTCGCCTACAATTAATCAGATGGATACAAAGGAGGCTACGATGGGCAGAATTCGCTGGTTGACCGGGGTGCTTGTGGTGGGAGCGATGGGGTTGGCGGGCTGTTCCCTGGAATATGGCACCCAGGTGTCTGATAACGGCTCGGGGAGATTGACCATCTCAGTTGGATTCACCTCCGAAGAGGCGGAGTTACTGGAGATCCCCATCGACCAGGGAGTGAATCTGTGCCAGGAAATGTGGGGGGATCTTAGCTCACAACTGCCGGCCGGCGCGACCATCCGGGAAGAGCAACGCGGCGATGAGACCTGGTGTATAGTTGAATCGACATTCTCGGACCTGGATGAGTTGAGTGCTATCTATGCTGATATGGATATCAGCATCAACCGGCTGGAAATTGTCGATGAAATGTTTTATTATGACGTTTCCATCGATCTCAGCGGGGGCGAAGACATCGGATTCCCGATCGATTTCATCTGGACGCTGACCGTCCCCGGGGTAGTAGGCTCAAACAACGCAGACGAAACGGCAGGTCAAACCCTGACCTGGAACCTGGTGATCGGCCAGGTCAATTCGATGCGCGCCGAGAGTTCGCTGGGTGTCGAATGGGTCTGGTGGGCCGTCGGCGCGCTTGGTTGTCTGTGCCTGGCAGCCATTGCTTTCGCAGCGGGTGTTGGGTTATTTATATATTTGCGCCGGAAATCGTCTTGAACCTGAATCAGTGTGCTTGGAAGGGGGGATCCTCGCATCCGCCCTTCTTATAGCAACGAATCCTGACTTAGGTTCTAATACTCCTCTTATTGACGCTCATTTTTGAGCATGGTATGATTATTGGCGTCGATTTAGCACTCAAGCCTTTAGAGTGCTAAACCTATATCTGGAGACAGATCTTCTTACCGTACTGAATTATCTATGATTGAACTTAGCGAACGCCAGCGCATCATCCTCGCCCTCATTGTGCGAGATTATATCGAGACTGCCCAACCGGTCGGGTCTCTGCGGCTCGTCGACGACTTCAAGCTCGAAATGAGCTCGGCGACCGTCCGGAATGAGATGGCTGTGTTGACCGAACTGGGCTACCTGCGCCAGCCGCATACCTCCGCGGGTCGTGTCCCAACCGAGGAAGGCTACCGCTATTTTGTGGCCCGGGTTGTCTACCCGGCCGATCTGCCCGAAACTGCCCGGCATACGATTACACATCAGTTCTACCAGGCCCGGCGCGACGTGGATGAATGGATGCCTCTGGCCGCCTCGATTCTGGCCAGCCAGTCAAAAGCGGCCTCGCTTATCACCGCACCGCATGCTGATCGTTCCGGTTTCAAGCACCTGGAACTGATATCTACACAAGGACGGCAGGTTTTGATGGTGCTGGTGCTTGTGGGGGGAGAAGTCAGCCAGCAACTCCTGACCCTGGCGGAGCCGGTTGTCCAGGAGCAGTTGAGTACCGCCGCGATCAGGCTGAACCAGGTCTGTGCAGGGAAGACAATCGATGAGATTGCCGCCCTCACGCCTCGTCCGGATGTTCTCGAGAAAGATATTCTCAACTTGATCCTTCAAGATATGAACCAGGGCGAGCAGCGCGTCTCAGGAGATATCTATCTGGACGGCTTGACCAATGTCCTCTCTGAGCCGGAGTTCCTTGAATCAGACGATGTCCGCCGGGCAGTGCGCCTGTTCGAAGAGCGCTCGTTGTTGCAAGAACTGCTGGTGCGGACGATGGCCAACGGACATATGGGGGCTGTCCAGGTGGTAATCGGCGGTGAGGGCAAATGGGAGGAATTGAAACAGTGTTCGGTAGTCATGGCGCGCTATGGCATCCCTGGAGTTGCCTCTGGAGCGCTTGGAGTATTCGGCCCGATGCGGATGGCGTATTCGCGGACAATTCCCACGGTCCGCTTTATGGCTGACCTGTTAAGCGGCCTGGTATCGGAAACTATGGTTGGAGATGACACTTACGCATGAGCACAAAAAAGAAACAAACCACACCTGAAGAGATCGAAATCCCCGCGGAAGAGGCTGAAATCAGCCCCGAGGTTCTGGAAGGTCTCCAGACGCAGCTCGAGGAAGCGCTGGCGCAGGCCGCGGAGTTTAAAGACGGATGGCAGCGGGCGGTTGCGGACTTCCAGAACTATCGCCGGCGCGTTGAGCGCGAACAGGCTGATACATACCAGTCCGCGGCCGGAAATGTGATCAAACGCTATCTACCGGTCTTGGATGACCTGGAGCGGGCACTTACTGCCAGACCGGCCGATCTGGCCTGGGCAGATGGGATCGAGCTTATCTATCGGAAATTGCAGAGCACCCTGGATGCGGAAGGGGTCAAGCGGATTGAGACAGAAGGTCAGTTGTTCGACCCGAATTTTCATGAAGCAATTTCCCACGAACCGAGCGATGACCATCAAAGCGGGCAGATCATTGGTGTAATCCAGCAAGGGTACATGCTCGGTGAGCGCATTATCCGTCCGGCGTTGGTACGCGTCGCCCAATAGAGCATTTATTCCAGGGCTGGTTTTTCCTACGCGGCTCCTGGGGATCAGCATAGATCAGGAGAATTTATGAGTAAGATTATTGGCATTGACCTGGGCACGACCAATTCGGTGGGTGCAGTGATGGTGGGGAATGAACCTGTCGTCATCCCATCCTCCGAAGGAGAACGGTTGGTACCCTCGGTCGTTGCAGTCAACAAGAACCACGAGCGGCTGGTCGGCCGCGTCGCCCGTAACCAGGCGATCATCAACGCCCAGAACACCATATTTTCGATCAAGCGTTTTATGGGTCGCAAGTACGAAGATGCCGAAGTGCAACGAACGCTGCCGCGCGTCCCGTATACGGTATCCAGCGCGGAGAATGGGGATGTGCGCGTCGTGCTTGATGGAAAGGATTATTCCCCGCCCGAAGTATCCGCGATGATCCTTTCGAAGATCAAGCGTGACGCCGAGGCCTATCTTGGCGTGACGGTCACGCAGGCGGTGATCACCGTCCCGGCGTATTTCAACGATGCCCAGCGGAATGCGACCAAGGATGCCGGCAAGATAGCCGGATTGGAAGTCTTGCGGATCATCAACGAGCCGACGGCCTCCTCCCTGGCGTATGGTCTGGATAAGAAAAAGAACGAGACGATTGTTGTCTATGACCTTGGCGGCGGGACATTCGATATTTCGGTCCTCGAAGTGGGCGAGGGCATCTTCCAGGTGCAGTCGACCAGCGGCGATACCTACCTGGGTGGGGATGATTTCGACCAACGGATCATCGACTTCCTGGTCGAGGAATTCAAACGGGACAACGGCATCGACCTGCGGGTTGACAAGCAATCCCTTCAGCGCCTCAAGGAGGCTGCCGAGAAGGCCAAAATCGAGCTCTCGACCATGGTCCAGACCGAGATCAACCTGCCCTACATCACGGCAAATGCCTCCGGACCGAAGCATCTTGTATTGACGTTGACGCGCGCCAAGCTCGAGCAATTGACCAGTGACCTGATCGAACGCACCATTACCCCGGTCCGCCAGGCGCTCTCGGATGCCGGGTTGACAGCCGGGGATATCCACGAGGTCGTCCTGGTGGGCGGGATGACGCGCATGCCGGCGATCCATGATGCTGTCCGGCGCTTTTTTGGGAAAGACCCGCATAAAGGCGTCAATCCGGATGAAGTCGTCGCGGTCGGCGCGGCAATCCAGGCCGGCGTCCTGGGCGGCGAGGTCAAGGATATCCTGCTCCTCGACGTGACCCCGCTGACCCTCTCGATCGAGACCCTGGGTGGCGTGGCAACCCCGTTGATCGAACGGAATACGACCATCCCGACCCGGCGCAGCCAGGTTTTCTCCACAGCCAGCGATAGCCAGACCCAGGTGGAGATCCATGTCTTGCAGGGTGAGCGTCCGATGGCCGTCGATAACAAATCGCTTGGCCAGTTTATCCTGGACGGCATCCCGTCGGCGCCGCGCGGCATACCGCAGATCGAAGTCACCTTCGATATCGATGTCAACGGCATCCTCAAGGTGACTGCTTTGGATAAAGCTACAGCGCGTAGCCAGCACATCACCATCACGGCTTCCTCCGGTCTCTCGAAGGAAGAGGTCGAGGAGATGCGTACGCAGGCGGAAGCCAACGCTGACGAGGACCGCAAGCGCCGTGACCTGATCGAAGCGCGTAATACAGCGGATAACTCGATCTACGCGGCTAAAAAAACGCTGGCCGACCTTGGCGAGAAGGTCGCCGAGGACCTCAATAGCCAGTTACAGGCGGAAATGGACCAGGTCCGCCAGGTCAAGGACGGCGAGGATGCCGAAGCCATCCGCCAGACTGTGGATACCCTTGGCCAGACGATCCAGAAGATCAGCGCCTCCGCATATCAAGACCAGCAGCCCGAAGGCAGTGGACCGGAACCTGACCCGGAGCCTGATGTTGTCGATGCTGAAGTAAAGGAATAGCGATTGGGATGCAGGCCCTTGGGAATCCCTGGCCTGCTGGACCTAATCCAGATGAAACATGACCCAACGTGATTATTATGAAGCCCTAGGTGTCCCGCGCAGTGCCTCGGTCGATGAGATTAAGGCGGCGTTCAGGAAACTGGCCCGCCAGTACCATCCCGATGTGAGCAAGGAGCCGGATGCTGAGGAGAAATTCAAAGAGATCAACGAGGCATACGGTGTCCTTTCAGACCCGGATAAGCGCCGCCGTTATGACCAGTTTGGCCGTGCCGGTCTCGGGGAGATGGGCGGCATGCCGGACTATGCCTCCATGGACTTCAGCGATATCTTCGAGGAGATCCTGGGCGGCTTTGGTTTCGGTTTTGGGGGCAGTGGCGCCCGCTCCCGCCGTCCCCGCCGGGGGCGTGACCTGCAAGTCCAGGTTGGCTTGACCTTCGAAGAAGCATTCTTTGGGATTGAGAAGACAGTTGAAGTCACCCGCAATGAAATTTGCGCCACCTGCCGGGGGTCCGGGGCCGAACCGGGCTCCAACCCGCAACGGTGCCCAACCTGTGCAGGGCGGGGCGAAGTCCGCCAGGTGCGGCAGACCATTTTTGGTTCGATGATGCAATCGTCCACCTGCCCGGCCTGTAACGGAAAGGGCGAGGTCATCGCTTCGCCGTGCCAAACCTGCCGGGGGGGTGGTTTGGAGCGCAAGACGGTCAAGAAGGTCGTGCCCATCCCGGCCGGGGTGGATACCAACACCCAGATCCGGCTGGCCGGTGAAGGCGAACCGGGGGTCAACGGCGGACCGCAGGGCAACCTGTATTTGCTCATCCAGGTCCAGCCACACAAGTACTTCAAGCGCCGCGAGAATGACATCCTGCTCAACCTGGATATCAATGTGGCCCAGGCTGTGCTGGGCGCGGATATCCAAGTTCCAACCCTGGAGGGGGATGAGAAGCTCAAGATCCCTTCCGGCACCCAACCTGGAAAGGTATTCACGCTTAAGGGCCGCGGAGTACCGTATATTCGCAAGAACGGGCGTGGCGACCAGCGGGTCATCGTCAATGTGGAGATCCCCGCCAAGCTGAACAAAGAACAACGCGAATTGTTCGAGAAACTGGCCGAGACTCTGGGGACGACCGTAAAGCCACAGGAAAAGGGCGTGCTCGATTGGCTGAACGAGGTGCTGGGCGGTTGATCGATTGATGAAATTCTTGCTGGCAGTCTGGCGCTGGTTGCCAATCAGGATCCAACAGCTGGCTTCGCTCATCGTCCGGCCGCGCTACCAGGTGACGGTCGCGGCGGTCATCCTCAACGCCCGGAAGCAACTCCTGCTCTGTGAGCATACCTATCGCCGGAAATACCCCTGGGGGTTGCCGGGGGGTGACATCAAGTTCGGCGAGGACCCGGTCGAGGCCATCAAGCGGGAAGTGCTGGAGGAGACAGGGCTGCATGTCCAAACTGGTGAACTCTTGTTTGTCGAGAACTCCACGGAAATACGGCATGTCGAACTGGTCTATTTGTGTACTGGGGTCCGCGGCGATTTCGTCCCGAATGATGAGGTGGCGCGCATCCAGTACTTCGACACCACTGCGCTGCCCGAATTCTTCCCTGCCCAAAGGGAGACGATCTCCAGGGCTCTAGAATGCCTTGGCCAGACTTCCCGTTGAAAACCGCCAATAGAAATAATGAATCCCGCCCTGCCCTGGGCGGATTTTGTTGAATATCCAAGATCGACTTTAACGAACTCAAGATTTCTTAGCTTTAGGATCATGGCATGCTTGTGCTCATCCAGGTCGTCGCTGATCCAATTGGTTTGTCTGAATCTGTAAGTTCTGATAATATCGGTAATAGAACACCTGGCTTTGAAAAATGCAAACCTGGCTTGAAGTCTCCCTTACTGTTGACGGCGAACTGGCCGAGGCCGTGGCCGATGTGCTGGCGCGTTTCGCCCCCAACGGAGTGACCACCGAACAGGGGGTGGATTTCTTCAGCGACGAAGACGAAGGCACGCCGACCGGGCCGGTCACGGTGCGGGCCTACCTTCCTGTGGATGATGCCATCGCTGGGACCCGCCAAAACCTGGAGCAGGCTCTGCACTTCCTGGGCATGATCCAACCGCTGCCCGCCCCGACATTCACCCCCATTGCAGACCAGAACTGGATGGAAGCCTGGAAATCGCGCTACCAGCCGATCCCGGTTGGCAGGCGGCTGATCATCGTCCCGGCATGGCTGGAGACGCCCGACCCTGCCCGGGTCGCGATCAAGATCGATCCCGGGATGGCATTCGGCACCGGGACGCATCCGACGACGCAACTCTGCCTGGAACTCATCGAATTGCATTTCGATCAGAATCCCAATCGGCCTGCGGACCAATCCGTGGCGATCGATGTCGGCTGCGGCTCGGGAATCCTCTCGATTGCCGCCCTCAAGCTTGGCGCCAACCGGGTTCTGGGTGTGGACATTGATGATCCGGCGATCAAGGCCAGCCGGGAGAACGCAGCTGTCAATGGGGTCGCTGAGAAACTCATCCTCGGGGTTGGCTCCGTTGCCGAGATCCTGAGGGGTGATTTCCTTATCCAGCAGGCCCCGCTGGTCATTGCCAACATCCTCGCCCCGGTGATCATCCGGCTGTTCGATGCCGGCCTTGCGGAACTGGTTGCCCCGGGTGGAACCTTGATCCTCTCGGGCATTTTGCAGGAGCAGGCCGAAGGGGTCATAGCTGCTGCTCGACAAAATGGCCTTTCCCTGGCCGAGAGCCGCCAGATGGGGGATTGGGTCGCACTGGCCATGCGTTGATCGATATCCTTCCCTGAGAACAAAATTCCTCCCCATCCCCCGGGTGGATGCTTCCTGGGGCTTGACCCTTGTGCTAAACTAATAGCATAAGGATTGGAGGCTATTATGAAGGCAAATCTACGATCCCGCTTAGTTGCGGTTCTGTTCCTGGTCGGAACGATGACCTTGTCCTGTGGTCTATTCCCCACTCCTGTTGCCACGCTTGCACCCACTGCAGTGGTTCCAACCCTGCCTGCGCCAGCGGAGACTGCGACAGTGCCCGCCTCTCCAACAGCTGTCCCGAGTCCGCTGCCCCCTCAGGCCTCGCCGACAACCCCCGTGCTCGGACCCGGGATCGCGCGCCTGCCTGCCGGGCAACAGGTCGAGATTACAACCATCCAGATGGTTACCACGACCGTCGGCTGGGCGATCGGCGCTGTCGACCGGGCAGGAGACCACGTTCTGCGAACCCAGGATGGCGGCCTGACCTGGCGGGATGTCACTCCCCCGGAGCCGGCTCCCACCGGACCGGATGACATCAAGGAAGCTATCGGATATTTCGATCGCCATGACCCTGATTTGGCCTGGGTGATGTTCCTGATCCAGGGCGGCTGGGAAGTCCCGGATTATGCCATTGTCTGGCATACGCAGGATGGCGGTGCTAGCTGGCAGCCCGGCTATATCGACACCGCGGTTGCATATGAAGGTTTCGTCCCTACCGATCTTGTCTTTGCAAACGCAATCAATGGCTGGTTTCTCGCCCACCTCGGCGGGGGCATGCACCACGACTATGTCACGCTGTATTCCACCCAGGATGGCGGGTCTACCTGGATGCAGGTGATCACTCCCTACGACGATCCCAGCGGGATCCAATCCTGCAGCAAGACAGGCATGGCCTTCGCCGATGCGCGTAATGGCTGGCTGACGATCAATTGTCATGGTGTCCGCTGGAACCCGTTCATCCTGACGACCACCGACGGGGGCCGGACCTGGCAGGAAATTGCCCCGGCTCTGCCTCCCACCGCCCCATCGGAAGCGGACGGCTATTGCGGAACCGATGCGCCGGTACTCTGGTCGCCTCGCCAGGGTGCGTTCATCCTGGAGTGCTTCACATTAGACGGGTCTACTCTTGGATCTTCCTACTATCTCTTTACAACAGCGGACGGGGGCGAAAGCTGGCAGATGCGCTCTGCCCCGTCTGGGTCTCTGCTATGGACCAGTTCTGGCCCGACCGAAGGCTTTGCCCTGGGCAGGACGATTTTCAGGACGGTGAATGGAGGCCAGACCTGGACAGAGGTCAAGCAGGTGAACTGGGACGGTCAGTTCAGTTTTGTCAGCCCCTTGCATGGCTGGGCCGTCGCCCGGAGCGAAGATTTGATTGCCCTGGTCAGGACGGTCAACGGCGGCGGGATCTGGCAGGAGATACAGGCGGTCATCGCCCCTTAGTTGGCCCGTAACCAGATCATAGGGGATTCTCTGTTCTCGCGCTGCGCTTTGTGCTATCATACGAGCAGCATGGACCGCCGTAAACTTGGACTATACCTGCTTCTGAATGCCGTTGTCTCGGCCCTGGTAACTGGGATCATCCTGTTCTTCTATGACCGGGCACGGCAAGCGGAGTACAACCTGGCAACGCCGCCAGCGACTGCAACCGTCGACGCAGCCTCCGTGTTCGGGAATATCCAGGTGGCGATCACTTCAGTCTCTGGCGCAGGGACTGCCGCCAGCGAGATAGTGGTTCTTGAGAACAACGGCGAGGGAGTGGTTGTGCTGACCGACTGGAGGCTGCAGGACGAGGACGGTAACACCTATCTATTCCCGCAGCTCACCCTTTTCCCGGGTGGTACAATACAACTTCACACCGCATCTGGCGCCGATTCCGCCATGAACCTCTTCTGGGATCGTGTCATCCCGGTCTGGGATGCGGGCGAGAAAGCCATGTTATATGACAATCAGGGCAACCTTCATTTCACCTATCAAGTACCTTAACCCCTCATTCTGGTAAAGAAAACATGTCTCAAGCTCTCTATCGAAAATGGCGACCAAAAACCTGGGAAGCAATTGTAGGACAGCAGCACGTTGTCCAGACTCTTCGCAATGCCGTGACTGGGAACCGCGTTGCCCATGCCTACCTGTTCGCTGGTCCGCGCGGCACGGGCAAGACGAGCGCGGCGCGCCTGCTGGCAAAAGCGGTCAATTGCCTGGCCGATGACCTTGCAACGCGCCCATGCAATCAATGTGCGCATTGCCAGGCGGTGAATGAAGGCCGGTTCCTCGACCTGATCGAAATCGACGCTGCCTCCCAGACGGGCGTTGACGATGTCCGCGATTTGCGCGACAAGATCAACTTTGCCCCCAACCAGGGGGCCTACAAAGTCTATATCATCGATGAAGTCCATATGTTTTCCACCTCGGCGTTCAATGCCCTGCTCAAGACGCTTGAAGAACCTCCCCCGCACGCCATCTTCGTCCTGGCGACAACCGAGATCCATAAGATCCCAGCTACCGTGCTCTCGCGCTGCCAGCGGCATGAGTTCCGCCGGGTTCCGGTCAACGAGATCATCGCCCAACTTGAAATGATTGCCAAGACGGAAAACCTGCAGGCTGAACCCGCAGCATTGACCCTGATCGCCCGGCAGGCGACCGGGAGCCTGCGGGATGCCATCTCGATGCTCGACCAGCTCGCTTCGACCGGGCCGGATATTTCCCTGGCGCTCGCCGAAACCGTGCTTGGCACCGCCACCAGCCAGACGGTCATACAACTGGTCGATGCGGTCCTGGACCGGGATCCGGGTGCCGGACTGGACGCCATTCACCGCGCCCTCGATTCGGGCACAGATGCCCGTATCCTTGCCCGCCAGGTGGTCGATTACCTGCGCACCTTGTTGCTGGTCCAGTTGGGCAATGCCAGCCTGGTGGATGTCTCCCAGGAGACTCTCACTCAGGTGAAGCGTCAGGCCGGGGCGTTATCTCCGTCGGGCGTAGTGGATTTGATCCAGGCTTTCAACAAGGCCGCCGCGGACCTGCGTGGCGGCTGGCAGCCTGCCCTGGCTCTTGAAATGGCCCTGGCGGAGGTGCTGGCTTCAGCGCTGGAAACCCAAGTCGAGCCAACCAGGGAGGCAAAGCCAAAGGGTCGCGCCTCCCCTGAGCGGATGTTGAAGCAGGAACAGTCCCCACCGCAGAAAGAATCCGCTGCGCAACACAAGCCAAAAGCGGCTCCGACCGGGACACCCGTGGCCAGGCTGGAGATGGTCATCAAAGTCTGGCAGCAAGTGCGAGCCACGATCCGCCCGGATCATCCTTCCTTGGATGGATTACTAAACTCGTGTGCATTGCTCGAAGTGAAGGATGGCGTACTGGTGCTTGGTTTTGCCAGCGATGTGCTCCGTTCCAAGATGGATGTGCCGGAGCAGGTCGAAACGGTCTGCGCTGTCCTTGAACAACAGCTTGGCCAGAAGGTTGGTTTACGCTGCATTGTTTCGAACGCCAAGCAGAGTACGCCAGCCAACGTCAAGCCGGATGGCATGGTGGCCGCGGCATTGAAGGCTGGCGGCGAAATAGTGGATATCCAGGACTGAGAGGAGACCCAATGGCTAAAGGTTTTAACCGTCCAGCGGGCGGGCAGGCCGGAATGATGCAACAGTTGCAGCGCATGCAGCAACAAATGGCTGAAGCCCAGGCCCAACTGGCTGAAGAGACTGTCGTCGCCACGGCTGGCGGTGGCGCCGTCACGGTGACGATGACCGGCGATCAGAAATGCCAGTCGATCCAGATTGCCCCTGAATTGATCCAGGATGCAGATGCCGAGATGCTCGCGGACATGGTGCTGGCGGCGGTCAACCTGGCGCTGGACCAGTCTCGCGAACTCCAGCAGCAGGTGATGGGTCCTCTGGCGGGTGGCTTGCCATTCTGAGCTATGCTTCCAGTCCCGATTCAAAACCTGATCTTAGCGCTCGAACGCCTCCCGGGCATCGGTCCCAAGACCGCCTCGCGGCTGGCGTTCTACATCCTGCGCGCCCCGGATGAGCTCGCCGGTCGATTGGCCGAGGCTCTCCAGGAAATCAAGACCCAGACGGCTTTCTGCCAGCGCTGCTACAACATCACCTCGGCCGGGCGTGAACAGTGCGAGATTTGTGAAAGTTCCAGCCGGGATTCGTCCGTGATCTGCGTGGTCGAAGAGCCGCTGGACGTGCTTGCCCTGGAGCGGGTTGGAGCCTACAAGGGCAAGTATCACGTATTGCACGGCGTGCTCTCGCCGATCGAGGGGATCGGCCCGGATGACCTGAAGATCAAGCCATTGATCGAACGGGTCCAGGCGGGGGGTGTGACCGAGGTCATCCTGGCGACGAACCCGAGCATGGAGGGCGATGCGACTGCCCTGTACCTGCACCAGCGGATTTTCCCCCTGGGTGTCCAGGTGACCCGGCTGGCGCGCGGGCTGCCCGTCGGCGGCGACCTGGAGTATGCCGACCAGAACACCCTGCTGCGGGCGCTAACCGGACGGCAGGAGATGTCTTAAAATATCCGGGCAGTTTCCACAATTCCTTGACAAAGCCTGTCAGACAGGTATAATAGGAGTAGAGATACCACCCACGCGATCTCGTCCTGACGGACAGATCATTGACAATAGAAGACGACGTCACACGTCAGAGACTCGATCAAACAAGCATAGCAGTCTGGCGAGCCGATGTTGAAATAGGACATCGGTAGTTTCGTCTTCTAAAAGCCTTGACAGACGGGTGGCTCGCGGGTAGAATTCAGCCCGCTTCGTAAACAGGACCTTAACAACTGAAGAGTGGTAGGAAGTAAGTTCTGTCGTTCGATTTCCGTAACTTACGCTCGCAAGAGCGATTTTTTTGCGGAGAGTTTGATCCTGGCTCAGGATGAACGCTGGCGGCGTGCTTAATACATGCAAGTCGAACGGAGAGCCTTTGTAGCAATACGAGGGTTTCTTAGTGGCGAACGGGTGCGTAACGCGTTGGTGACCTGCCCCAAAGTGTGGGATAACAGTCCGAAAGGACTGCTAATACCGCATGTGGTCACGAGGGTTAGAGTCCTTGTGACTAAAGGAGTAATCCGCTTTGGGAGGGGCCTGCGTCCCATCAGCTAGT
This sequence comes from Chloroflexota bacterium, assembly GCA_043826785.1. GTDB lineage: Bacteria > Chloroflexota > Anaerolineae > Anaerolineales > Villigracilaceae > JBDRPT01. Next base: position 22,984 of record JBDRPT010000071.1, read on the forward strand.
TGGTAGGGTAATGGCCTACCAAGGCTACGACGGGTAGGGGACCTGAGAGGGTGGTCCCCCACACTGGCACTGAAACACGGGCCAGACACCTACGGGTGGCAGCAGTAGGGAATATTGGGCAATGGGCGAAAGCCTGACCCAGCAACGCCGCGTGCACGATGAAGGTCTTCGGATCGTAAAGTGCTTTTCTGGGAGATGAGAAAGGACAGTATCTCAGGAATAAGTCTCGGCTAACTACGTGCCAGCAGCCGCGGTAATCCGTAGGAGGCAAGCGTTATCCGGATTTACTGGGCGTAAAGCGCGTGCAGGCGGTTCGGTAAGTTGGATGTGAAAGCTCCTGGCTCAACTGGGAGAGGTCGTTCAATACTACCGGACTTGAGAGCAGTAGAGGGAGATGGAATTCCCGGTGTAGTGGTGAAATGCGTAGATATCGGGAGGAACACCAGTGGCGAAAGCGATCTCCTGGCCTGTTTCTGACGCTCAGACGCGAAAGCTAGGGTAGCAAACGGGATTAGAGACCCCGGTAGTCCTAGCCGTAAACGATGTGACCTTGGCGTCGGCGGGTTTAAAGCCGTCGGTGTCGAAGCTAACGCGATAAGTTCACCGCCTGGGGACTACGGCCGCAAGGTTAAAACTCAAAGGAATTGACGGGTTCCCGCACAAGCAGCGGAGCGTGTGGTTTAATTCGATGTTACACGAAGAACCTTACCCGGGTTTGACATACAGGTGGTAGTGAAGCGAAAGCAGAACGACCCTTCGGGGAGCCTGAACAGGTGTTGCATGGCTGTCGTCAGTTCGTGTCGTGAGATGTTCGGTTAAGTCCGCTAACGAGCGCAACCCTCGTCGTATGTTACATGTGTCATACGAGACCGCCGGTATCAATCCGGAGGAAGGTGGGGATGACGTCAAGTCAGCATGGCCTTTATATCCGGGGCTACACACACGCTACAATGGCCGGTACAATGGGTCGCTAAGCCGCGAGGTAGAGCCAATCCCCAAAGCCGGCCTCAGTTCAGATCGTAGGCTGAAACTCGCCTGCGTGAAGTCGGAGTTGCTAGTAAACGCGCGTCAGCCATAGTGCGTTGAATACGTTCCCGGGAATTGTACACACCGCCCGTCACGTCATGGGAGCTGGCAACACCTGAAGCCAGTAGCCTAACCGCAAGGAAGGCGCTGTCGAAGGTGGGGTCGGTGACTGGGACGAAGTCGTAACAAGGTAGGCGTACTGGAAAGTGCGCCTGGATCACCTCCTTTCTAGAGTACCGAGCAAAGGTCCGGCCCTCGCGGGCAGACCGGCGCTCTACTACCAAACCTCTCGCCGCGGTGGCGAGAGTCGGTGGGGAAGAGAAACTTCCTATCACTCCTCAGTTGTTGAGGCCCATCCTAGGCGGGCCTGTAGCTCAGCTGGTTAGAGCACAGTCCTGATAAGACTGGGGTCACTGGTTCGAGTCCAGTCAGGCCCACAGTTCAGTAATCAGTGGTCAGTAACCAGTTATCAGTAGGTAGATCACTGAATACTGATGACTGAACACTGATAACTGATCTGGGGATGTAGCTCAGCGGGAGAGCAACGCCTTTGCAAGGCGAAGGCCACGGGTTCGAATCCCGTCATCTCCACCTGAGTGGCGAATTCGTGAAAGGATAGCGACCGATTTGAAGTTAACGATCTCGGAACTGAATTAATATAAGGTTGGCTTCTATCGCGTGGGAGAATTATGCGACCCGGCGATGAGCCGGGTCGCATTGTGTAAAAAATCAGAATGTTGACGGGCAAACGATGCTCTTGACGCAAGTGAAGGGCATCGCTCGCCGGTCAACGGCGAAAACAGCACCTTACCAATTGAATAGTAACTGTAAGTAATAGAATTGATGTAGGCCGAAAAGTATCAATTTCTCCGTATCACGTGGAGAAGCTACTAAGAGCTTACGGTGGATGCCTTGGCGCTAAGTGCCGATGAAGGACGCGGGACACTGCGATAAGCCTCGGGTAGCCGTGTACAGGCTTTGATCCGGGGATTTCCGAATGGGGAAACCCGCTGTGGCGATCCCACAGCATCTTCTGGTTGAACACATAGGCCAGTAGAGGGGAACCTGGGGAACTTAAACATCTAAGTACCCAGAGGAAAAGAGATTATTTCCCTAGTAGTGGCGAGCGAACGGGAATCAGCCCAAACCAGAGAGGCTTGCTTCTTTGGGGTTGTAGGGTCCGGCATATGGAAGTTACAAATCAATCTGCTAGCAGAAAGGTGTGGGAAAGCCTACCAAAGAGGGTAACAGTCCCGTATGCGAAAGTGGATTGACTTCCGCTGGATACCTGAGTACTGCCGGGCACGCTAATCCGGCAGGAAGCTGGGGAGTCCACTCCCCAAGGCTAAATACACTTGGCGACCGATAGTGAACAAGTACCGTGAGGGAAAGGTGAAAAGTCCCCCTGTTAGGGGAGTGAAATAGAACCTGAAACCGTAAGCTTACAAGCAGTCGAAGGGCTAATGGCGTGTCGGTGCTCCGGTGAAAGCCGGGTGCGCGGCGCTATGCCTGACGGCGTGCCTCTTGGAGAATGAGCCTGCGAGTTAATCTCAGTGGCGAGGTTAAGGAAGTGACATCCGAAGCCGTAGCGAAAGCGAGTCTGAATAGGGCGTATAGTCGCTGGGATTAGACACGAAACCGGGTGAGCTACCCATGGCCAGGGTGAAGCGAGTCTAAAAGCTCGTGGAGGCCCGAACCCTTTAATGTTGCAAAATTATGGGATGAGCTGTGGGTAGAGGTGATATGCCAATCGAACTCGGAGATAGCTTGTTCTCCCCGAAATAGCTTTAGGGCTAGCGTCATGCGTTTAGTACCGGAGGTAGAGCACTGGATGAGCTAGGGGGCTTACCGCTTACCGAACTCAACCAAACTCCGAATGCCGGTACTCCAGAGCATGGCAGTCGGACTCCGGG
>JBDRPT010000072.1:0-7676 GCA_043826785.1 Chloroflexota bacterium
AGATTCCGATCGATTTCGACCACCAATTCCGATGTTATCCAAAAAGTGGCCGATTTGCGCCGGAATCACTGGCCGATTTGTTCCAGAATCGGTGGCCGATTTACATCGGATTCACTGGCCGATTTGCACCGGATTTTGCAAGAGTAAATCTATTTAGAATGCCCATCCCAGGGCCATCAGCGCACAGATAGCAGTGATGACCAGTGAGATCACGAAAGTGACCCGCAGGACGGAGCCTTCCTCGCCGATCCGTCCGATTGAGGCCGCCGCGTTCTGCAGCTTTGCTGGCGAGATGACGCTGGCCAGGCCGCCCCCGATCCCGCTTGCGGCAGCAACCAGCAGGCCGATTGCGCCGATCTTCTCGGCGGTCGAGAGGTGTAATGCTGTCAGCATGGCGATCGACGAGGCCTCTGAACCGCTGACGAAGCCGGCCAGCAGCCCCAGGAAGGGGGCGGCCAGCGGGTAGAGCCGGCCGAATGCGCTGGAGGATGCGTCGGCCAGGACCGCGACCATGTTGCGGCTCGCGTCGACAAGCGCCCAGTCTGCCCCCTTGCCAGAGTGGTTGATGACGTAGGCGATGGCGAAAAAGACCGCGGATGCCAGCACCGGGCGGGGAGCACGTTGGAGCCATTTCTTGAGCGAGGCCGTGAGCTGCTGCCTGCTTGGCTTGAGCAAAGGCAAGGCAAGCAGTGTTGAAACCAGGATCCAGAAATACGCCTGCCAGAACAGGCGCAGCTTTTCAGGGGCGGCGGGGATGATCTCCACTGGCATGGCCCATTGCTTGAAGGTCAGGTCGTAGAAGGGCAGGGCGGGCAGGTTGACCAGGACAGCAAAGGTGACCAGGATGATCCAGGGAGAGATGGCTGCCCACAGCGGAAGGCGCTTTTCGGCGGCAAGATCGGTTGAATCCAGGACGCTGCGGTCGCGCCATGGTTTGCGCATAGCCAGTAAATAGATGCCCATCACGATAACCACGCCCAGTCCCGCGGCAATACCGGTCAACGGGATCAGTCGCAGTTCGTTCATGCCGATGGCAATGTACCCGGCCGAAAGCCCGGCGAGCAGGGCGGGGATCAACCCCTTCAGGACCAGTTTCCAGCGACCGACGATCCAGAGCATTCCCAGGGCGATGCAGGTACTGATGACCGGCATGAACCGGGCAAAATAGCCCCCGACCTCGTCGACCGGCAGGCCGACGAAACCGGCGAAGACAACCACCGGAATCCCAAGAAGGGCGTAGGTGCAGAGCGCATCATAACCGATCGCAGGCAGGGAGATCGCCACGAATGAAGAGTACCCCATTGCCAGCATGATCGGAGGCAGGATCGAGACAGGCGTGGCTCCCAGGGCGGCCAGCAGGGTGCCGAACCCGACATTGATGATCATGATCTGCACCACCTGGTCACTGGGTGAGATGGTCTTGATCAATGCGACCACCCGGGCGATGGCGCCAGTCTCAACCATGATGAATACCTGCAGTAGCGAAGTTGCCACCATGATGGTGATCGGTAAAGAAGCCACCATGCCTGCCAGGCTGGCGGTCAGGGCGATCTTGAGTGGCGTCCCGAAGTAGAGCCAGGCAATCAGCACGGTGGCGGCCCAGCCGATGACCCCGGCGGTATCCGCGGCTGTCCGCCGCCAGAGCAGCAGGAGAAGGATGATTAGAATGGGCAGCATGGCAAGCAGGACAGAGAGCAGGTTCATTGGACCTCCATGCGGGTTGGGGCTTGAGTGTGCCCCTGATTATAGTTTAAAAGCAACCGGACGGGTGTAATCCCGTCCCAGGTTTTCAGAATCCCCCCCGGACCTTTGAGGAGCCGGGGGGGGAGAAGCCGAATCAACCCGCCTGGTTAGCCAGCGTCTCTCCGCGGGCCACGGCGAATTTTGTGTAGAGCATGGTCCCAATCCCGGTCAGGATGAGACCTGCGCCGAGAATGGTCAGGGAGACATGCCAGACATCAGCGAAGTTGACGCCACCGATGGTATGCGTTGGCGCCATGGCATATTGGATCGTCAGGGTCAGCAGGCCGCAGAGGGCCATGGCAATTGCGGCCGCGTTCCGGCCGGTCTCTTTGCCGCCCTGAGGTTTCTCGAAGTCCACACCCTGCCAGATGGCCGGGATGCGCAGGAGCAGGAACACGAGCAGGGTCAACACGTTGGTATAGAGGACAGCGTCCACAGGCATGGAACGACCAGTCAACGCACGCGAGGCGAACACGTGAACAGCATTTAACCCTGTTCCAAGGATGAGTGCAATGAGGGAGTAGCGATAGGCATTCTTCGTACCCTTTACGATCAGGACGACGGCGCGCACACCCATGATCCCGGTCGCGATGCCTACCAGGACGAAAAGGATGTACAACCATTGGAAGGGTGCGATCCCTGCAAATTTCCCCTCGTACCCGGTCGGGTTGAGAGCGACGCAAGTCGTCCCAGCGCCACCCATCAGGGTGAAGGCAGCAGTCAGGCTCATCAAGATAACCGCCACGATCCGTAATAATTTGGCCCACCAGCTAGTACGCATAGGTTCCTCCTTCTTTGTATTGGATATATCTCCAGTATGACATCATCCCGGCTCTGTTTATGTGATAAAAGTCACGATAGCCCCTTGAGAACGAATTTAAGAAAGCGCGAACCCGGCCACAAAAGCAGCGGTCATCAGCAGGAACAGGATGGGCAGGGCTTTGAGAACCACCGCTTGAGGCAGGATGGGTCTCCCGGTCTTCAGGGAGTAGAGCAACAACCCGCCAATCCCGATCAACGCCCCGCCGACCCCGACCAGGCTGAATCCCGGTTGCGCCTGGCCGCTGACGCTCAGGCTGATCGGGAGCAGGAAGATGGTCAGCCCGGCGATGCCATGGACGATGGCCAGCACCAGCACGGGCAGCCTGCCATGCAAGGGCAGCAGGCGGGTGATCCCTATCGCAAGCAGGCCAAATACGGCGAAGGCCAGATAGGTTGTACGCAGCCCGGGCAGGTACTCCCAGGCCAGGCCGAGCGCCAGGCTCAACGGGATGACCGTCGAAGCGATGACCACCGCTGGGCTTTCGAGCACCTCGAAGCCGAGGATGATTAACAGCAGACAGGCCACCAGCAGGACGCCAAAACTGACCGTATAAGCGAATACCTGCAGGGCGGACATCCCATCGATCCCGACCGCAATCTGGAAAGCAGCTATGAGAACTGTCAGTAACAGGAGGATGCGGTCCAGGATCGAGATTTTCATTAACAGGTGAGGAACCGAGGAAGCTTGGATAGGAGCGAACTCAGTAAAGTCAGATCGACAGCAAGATCATCGCCGAAAGCATGTACAGGGACGCATACTTGAACAACCCGAAGTTGATCCGCTCGGATGGGCGGACGGCGCTGACGATCGCCAGCAGCAGCAACCCCGCTGACATGACTGCAAGCAGGCGGATGAAACCCCATTCGACCCCGATCAACAAGCCCGCGGCGCTGATGGAGAGGGCGGCCAGGACGCTGGCAATCGCAATCGTGACCCGCGTCCCCTGGAAACTGTATCTGGACGGGAAGGTCGGGATGCCCGCAGCCTGGTAATCAGCGAAGAAGCGCATCGAGAATGTCAGGATGTGGGTCGGGATCCAGAAGAGCACCGCCAGGGTCAGGAGAATACCGATGCCGTCGATCGTCCCTGTGCCAAGCACGCGCCCGGCCAGGATAGGCATCCCGCCAGCGATCCCGCCCCAAACGATGCTCCAGCAGGTGCGCCGTTTCAGCCAGAGGGTGTAGACTACAACATCGAAGAAAAGCCCGGCAAAGACGATCAGACCAAAAAGCGGGGACATGACGACCGCCAGACCGACACCCAAAATGGAAAGGGTCAGGCCCAGGTGCAGGGCTTCGCGCGGTGACACCTGACCCGAGGCCAGCGGCCTGTGATGGGTGCGGTTCATGACCGCGTCGATATCCCGGTCGTACCACATGTTAAGGATGGTCGATCCGGCGACTGCCAGGTACAGGCTCAAGCCCATGCCAAGGAAGGTGTACCAGTGCATCACCGGACAGCGGGCGCTCATGTACCCGGCCAGGCCGGTGGCGAGCAGCAGGCCCGTCTGCAGGGACTTGGTCAGTGGCCAGTATAGGCGGATCTTCTTCTTGAGGGTTGCCGGGAAGGGCATCTCATGCTCCTTGAGGGGATTGCACCCAAGTATACTTTATTCCGGTCTCAGGGGTTGCGCACACAACGGAAACCTACGCCGGGGCTGTAATATACCGGTGCGGCGTTGTTGCGCACCCAGGCGCGCAGGTCCATCTCGTAGGTGTCCTTGGAACCACCGCGCATGTAACGGTAATGCTGACCTTCATACACATCGGCCATCCACTGCCAGACATTGCCAGCCATATCATAAAGACCATACGGGCTGGCCGAGGCGAGGGTGACATAACCGTCGTAGGTACCGCCATTGTAAAAACCGACCGGGCTGGTGCGCGAGCCGAAGGAGCCCATATCCTCGAACGGGTCCCGGCTGGCGTAGAAGTTGGCGTTGTTGCGGGCGATCTCGTCACCCCATGGGAAGGGACGGCCATCGGTCCCGCGGGCGGCTTTCTCCCATTCCATCTCTGTGGGCAGGCGGTAGTCATGGGCACCACAATAAGACCAGGCACCAAACCAGGAGACATTGGTCATCGGGTGGTGTTCCCAACCTGCGTTGACAGAGAAAGTCGTGCCATCATAGCTGAAGCGCGAGGCTGGGTCGCTGAACGGCACATTGATATAGTCTCCCGGGGTGATCTCGACCTCGTGGTTGACGCCGCGGAACTCATCGCCGGGATAAAACCCGACGATTTGGTCGGCGGCGATGGTCAGGGTTCCATTTGCCATGGCCTGGTTCAGGAAGTCGACGTATTGCGCCACGGTCACCGGAGTGACCATCATCTCATAGTCATTTTCGATCGTGACCGGGTGGTTGAACTGTCCGGAGAGGAATTCTCCGGCCGGGATAAGCGACCAGGCTTGCGGGTCCACCCCGGTGGTGTAAACCGGGACAGGGGCGTTCAGGTCTACCGGCGCGCAGGAGGCCAGCAGAATGGCGATCAAGGAGAGCGTCCAGATCGTATGCTTCATTATTTCACCTCCGTGGAGAGGTCTTCCTGTTCCCGTTCCAGGGTCCAACGGCCCTTCTTCCTGAACAGGTCGAGCATGCGCCAGATCATGACCATCGCCAGGATGACCAACAACATGCCCAGACCGAAATCGGCCAACAACATGAGGATATTGACCAGGGGCTGTTGCTCGGCCTCACTGACGAAGAGCCGTTTGAGCTCGAAGAGTGTCACGGCGCCAAAGGCGATGTCGGAAAGGATGATGATCGACCAGCCATACCACTGGCGCAGCTTGCCTTTCAACCCGATCATGTCACCGTAGTAGAAGAGAATGATGGTGGCGATGATGGCTGAGAGGATATGCCAATGCCCGGTGAGGGTGATACGTTCCTCGCGCCAGGGCAAGACACGGATGATCTCGTCCAGCTTTACGGCCATGAAAATGCCCACGCCGCTGACAGTAAAATTCATGAAGACCATCTGCCAGAGCGGGCCGAAGCGCAGCGGGTCACGCAGCAGGGCTTTGAGTTTCTGCCAGCCGGTCGGCTTTTGGATCCCGGCCACGCCCTCACGGATGAACTTATCCCAGCCGAAGATGACCAGGAAAAGGGCCGGCAGCATGACCATTACCGAGCCGACGTAGATGATCGTATGGGCCCAGGCCACGAAGATCACTGACCATGCACCGATGGAGATGACGATGGTCCCGATGATCATCAGCGGCATGGCGATCTTGTGCAGGATGCCCTTGAAGTCGAGCCAGCGGCCAACAATGAGAGTGATGGCAATGGCTATCAGGGTGAGCATGATGTGCAAGTGGCCGATGATCGAGTCTTCCAACAGGGTCTTGTGCGGCTGGCGGATGATATTCTCGGCAAGGAAAGTCTCGAAACCGTTGCCGAAATATGAGCCTGGGACTGCGCCGAAGAGTGCAGAAGCCAGGGTGGCCAGCGCCATCGTGAAGAAGGTGGCCCGTTCCAGGTCGAGGCCCTTCCTGGTGACAGCGTAGGCCTTATCTGTTCGCAAAGATCCCTGCTCCCATGGCCAGAGGCCAATGGCGAGCAGCACTCCGCTGAAGAAGATGAGTGTCAACCCGGCGATGTACAAACCGTGCAAAGCCCAGTTGTGACCCCAATAGGCGAAACCCATGCCGAAGACCATCGCAAATAGGTAACCGATCGTGATCAGGACACGGCTTGCTGTTCGATAAAATGCCTTCATGGCGATCAGGCCGGTGATCATATAGACTTCGATGGCGACCACGGCCATGGCAATCGAGTGGTAGAGGATGATGATCCGGCCTTCGCGCTCAGCCTGGACCATATCCATGTTAAACGCTTTGACGACCACGTCTCTGACGCCAAGTTCAGCCATCGGCCCGGAGAGCATGCCGAAAAGTGCCGTCTCGAGGGCGATCATGGCGATGGCGACAAGGATCAAGCCCTTGGTGGAGTTAAAAAGGTATGTAAACCGGTCTTTGACGAATTGCATGAACGGCTCCTTTGTGAAGAATGGTACCAGCGTACTTGATGTACTATTATCACATAAGATCGGTGAAGTCTTTGCCTTATGGCAACAGGAACAGGTCACGCCGGAATGCGAACCTCAGGCGATATCCTTCCGGCGTGACCTGCGAGGATTACTTGCGGATGTCCTTGACGAAGCCCATGGTGAAGGCCAGGGTCATCAGGAGCAGGAGCGGAGCCAGGATGGCGAAGACAAAAGCGCGGCTGAAGAAGAGCAACTGCGACTCGACCGACAGGAAAGCCAGTGCAACCCCGCCCAGGCCGATCAGCAGCCCGCCGATACCGACCCACCAGAACCCCTTGGGGGCCTTCTTGGCGAGGAATGGTCCGAGGAAGATGACCAACCCGGCTACTCCGTGGAAGAGCGGTACGGAGATCTTGCGGCCGAGTCCGTACCCACCGATGCTGGTGACCGCGATGGCCAGGAAACCCACCAGTGCGAACCATTTGAAGGCCTTCTTATATTGCGGGAAATACTGCTCCACCAGGCCGATAGAGATGCCGAGCGGGATCAGACTGGCCACCGGCAGGATGAAGGGAGACAGGGTCGTGCCGCCCATGCCGAGGATGTCGTAGCCCAGGAAAATGAGCAGCAGGCCGGAGATGAGCAGCACCAGGAAGCCCATCAGGTAGTAAATATCGAAGATGGCCTTCCCCTTGCTGTACCTGCCCCAGAACAGCCAGAGCAGGTAGATGGCGACCAGGCCGGTGAGCAACAGGAATAGATTATCAAGAGTGAACAGGTTCATTTCCATTTCTCCTTCTCGAGATGGTTTGCTGGAATCAACACCCGGACGGGGGTTGTGTTGCTTTAATTATGCTCACTTAGAACCGTTGCGTCTGTAATATAGGTCACAATGGTGGACACTTTGCCGGAGATAAAAAAACTCCGCCCAGATAGGCGTTCTCTGGGCGGAGGATATGTAATCCGTGGGGGTTACCCGGCCTAGTATCTTACTAACCTGAATAGTGAACATCGTTTATACTTGGTGGATGAAAACAAAATACTTTGTTGAACTGTCTGATGAAAAACGCCAAGAACTTGAAGCTCTCATACGAGCAGGAAATGCACCCGCCCGAACCCAG
>JBDRPT010000073.1:0-9929 GCA_043826785.1 Chloroflexota bacterium
GATATCCAGCTTATCCTGCCCACTTGATCGACTTCGTTAGCCCACTAAAGTAGCCACTCCCAAATTGAGGGGGGAGTGGCTATTATTGTGGGCTCTTCCTGTGTTTCTACCGCGGAGTACGCTGAGAGCGCAGAGATTTCCCTGTTTTTTCTCGGCGAACTCCGCGATCTCTGCAGTGAGATGCTTATGAGCCAATCTTTTTGGCCACTCCCGAATCGGGGTTGTTATTCCTTTTCCTTGCGCAGCGACTTGCATGGCGCTCCCCACCCCGTGCGGGCTCCACTTGGCAGGGCATCCAGAGGCAGGTACAATCCAGGCATGTCCAAGAACCACCTGCCGGAAGCCAACCGGGTCAGCGTGCTGACCGCCGCGGTGCTGCTTGCTTTTGCGCTGACCCGCGTCATCAGCACGCCGGACATCGATGTGCTCATCCCGCTGCCGGGTATCCCGCTGGGTTTTACGATCAACATTCACACGGCCATCGCTTTCCTGGCCGCGGGTCTGGCTGCCACCGGCATGGACTGGATCCTACGCACGCACCCGTCGCTGGAGAAGGGCGAGACGCACGAACACTGGCCGCTGCCCACCCTGGCAACGTTGGTGGTCGGCCAGATACTGAACACACTGCCCAACGGGATCACCTGGTGGCTCGCCTTCGGGTTGAGCGGTGTCCTGCTGGTGGCCATCTTCCTGGCCGAGTTCATCGTCGTCGACCCGGGCGATGCGCGCTACCCGCTGGCCTCCGCCGCCTTGACCGCCCTGGCATTCGCCATCTTCCTGATGCTCGCCATCGGGCTGCGCGTCGCCGAGGCGCGGCTGTTCCTGGTCATCCCGGCTCTCTTCCTGACCTCCGGCCTGACGGCCTTGCGCACCCTGCACCTGCGCCTGAACGAACGCTGGGAACTGGGCTGGGCTGCCGGAATCGCCCTGGTGGTCACCCAGGTCGGTGCCTCCCTGCACGCCTGGCCGGTCTCGCCGGTCCGCTATGGGCTGGTCCTGCTCGGGCCGATCTATGCCCTGGCCACCCTGGCGGTCGGTCTGCTCGAGGGCAACCCCTTCCGCCGGGCGGTGGTCGAACCGGTGGTGATGCTCTCTGTGATCTGGGGGTTGGCGATCTGGTTCCGTTGAAACCGGCCAAGCTGCTCCTGCGGCGCGGCGACTGGGAGAAGATGCGCCGCCACGTGCGCCGCTGCAGCCCGCTCGAAGCCTGCGGCCTGCTGGCCGGGACTGGGGCGCAGGTCGAGCTGGTGATCGGGGTGCCCAATGCCGACCGCAGCCCGGTGCGCTTCACCATGGACCCTCGGGCGCAGTGGCGAGCCTTCCAGCGGTTCGAACGCCAGGGGCTGGAACTGCTTGCCATCTACCATTCCCACCCGCGCGGCCCCGCCGATCCCTCCCCGACAGACCATGCCGAGGCGGCGTACTCTGTAGTGCAGGTCATCTGGGCGCCCTTAGAGGGCAAATGGCAGGGACGCGGTTTCTGGATCGCAGGCGGGACAGTCCAGGATGTCACCCTGGAAATCCAAAAAACAGAGTAACGTATCCTTCTCTTGTGTGTTACCTCATTTGGAAAATCTGACCCCAAAGGAGTGCTTGTATGGAATTCTCTGTTCACGGTGGCATCCTCCTGGCAGCCTACTTGATCGGTTCGGTACCTTTCGGGCTGTTGGTGGTGCGCCTTTTTACTGGTAAAGACATCCGCTCTGTGGAGAGCGGCCGGACAGGCGGGACAAACGCCATGCGCGCCGCCGGCTGGGGTGCCGGGGTGCTGACGGCGCTCCTGGATATCCTCAAGGCGGCCAGTACGGTCTGGCTGGCGGAGGCGTTCACAGGCAGCCACTGGGTGCACGTCCTGGCCCCGATCGCGGCGATCCTGGGACACAATTACTCCATCTTTCTCCTCAAGCGGAATGACGCAGGCCGCTGGCAACTGCGCGGCGGGGCAGGTGGAGCGGCCAGCCTGGGGGGCGCCATCGGCCTGTGGTGGCCGTCGGTCCTGATCATCCTGCCGCTGGCCGCGTTGATCTTCTTCGGGGTCGGCTACGCCTCGGTAACCACGATGAGCGTCGCCTTCCTGGCAACGGTCATCTTCGCCGTGCGGGCCTTCCTCGGGCATGGCTCCTGGGTGGACGTGCTCTACGGCATCCTGGCGTTGCTCCTGCTGATCTTGGCCCTGCGGCCGAACATCAAACGCCTGTTCGATGGCACCGAACGCCTGCATGGCTGGCGGGCCAAGCGGATGCAGTCGCGCTCGGCGAAGCCTGTCGGGCGCAAGAACAGGGCGGACCAGCCCGGCACATCGCTGTCGTAAGGCCCCCTCACATCGATAGGCACGTGGCCTCCCCGCAACCCTTCAGGGCCGGGGAGGTGTTTTTTGTCCACACACCCTACCGAACGGTCGGTAGAGTGCGCTTAAGCCCGAAATAGGGCGCGCGCCTTAGGTCAATTGAGGCATTGAACGGATTTCAGTCTCAGCCCCCTCCAGTACTATTAGGGTAGGAGTTTGATATCCCTATAGCGAGGTGGACAATGACCCTACGTAAACGACGATTGGTATGGCTCGGCCTGGTCGTGGCGGGCGGACTGGTGTTGCTTTCCGCCGCGGCTGCCGTCCATGGGCGGGTTGCGGCAGCAGCCCAGGTCAACGGCCCGCTGGACTGGGCCCAGGTCGAGGCAGCCCGGGATGCAGGCCAACCTGCGCTGTCAGCGGACCTGCCGCCGGCCCAGCTTGACCCCTGCCTGCACTGTCACATCAGCGGAGAGAACACGAACCTGTGGACACCCCTGGCCCGCTGGGCGGTGTTTGGCACTTTCGGATTGGTGTTCGTCTTCGGCGTATACCGCTCGGCGAGTGTCTGGAACCAGCGCAAGCCTTGGAAATCGCTCACCGCCCGGACGGTCGAATGGGTCGATGAGCGCTACCAGGTCTCCGAGCCGCTCTCCAAGATCCTGAAAAAGCCGGTGCCGAAATTTGCCCTGCGCTGGTGGTACTGCCTGGGCGGGATCACGGCTTTCCTGTTCGTTGTCCAGGGGATCACTGGCATCATGCTGGCCTTCTATTACAAACCCACCGCAGCCGAAGCCTACACCAGCATCCAGTTCATCGAGAACGAGGTCCGTTTCGGCGCAGCCATTCGCATGATCCACCACTGGGCGGCCAACGGCATGATCGTCATGTGCATCGCCCACATGCTGCGTGTGTTCATCATGGGCGCCTTCAAGGCGCCACGCGAGCTGAACTGGGTCAGCGGTGTGCTGTTGCTGCTCCTGACCCTGTTGTTCGGGTTCACGGGCTATCTCCTGCCCTGGGACCAGCGGGCATACTGGGCCACGACCGTCGCCACGGACATCGCCGGGAGCGTCCCGGCCATTGGCGGCCTGATCCTGGTGTTCCTGCGGGTCGGCTGGGATGTCAGCGAGGCGACCCTCGGCCGCTTCTATGCTTTGCACATCATCGTCACGCCGCTGCTCACGGTTGCGTTCATGCTGGTGCATTTCATGATGATCCGCAAGCTGGGCATCAAGAAACCACTGTAGGAGGAGAGCGATGACCACAACACATCCCGAGCAAGAGAACGACAGCGTCCCCTTCTATCCCGACCACGTCAAGACCGAGTTCTACGTGGTGGTCGCCATCCTGGTGCTGGCCTTCATCGTCGGCGGACTGGGTCTGCTTTCCCCGGTCGGTTTGCAGGACCCGTCCGACCCGCTCAACACCCCGCTGCACGTCAAGCCGGAGTGGTATTTCCTGGCCCTGTACCAGCTGCTGAAATATATCCCCCCGCAAGTCCTCGGCATCGATGGGACCATCTTCGGAGTCGTCTCCATCCTGCTGGCGCTTGTGGTGGTAGTAATCTGGCCATTCCTCGATAAGAAGGAGGACTCCAAAAAGGCAATGCGGGTCCGCATGGTTGCCTCCATCGTTGGCATGATCATCCTGGTTGCATTGACTATCTGGGGAGAGGTGAGTTGAGATGAGCGATCTGACCCGTCGTGACTTTTTGAAACTGCTGAAAGGCGCCGGCGCACTGCTGGGCGTGAGTGCGTTGGCCACGCCCGTGGTGGCCTATTTCTACCCGCCCAAGCTGGAGGAGATGCCCTCCGAGCCGATGCTGGTCTGCCCGGAGAGTGAGCTGCCGCCCGGGGAGGCCAGGATTGTCAAGTTCGGCCGCTACCCGGCGATTGTCGTCCACCTGGAAACCGGCCTGAAAGCCTACTCGGCCGTCTGCACCCATTTCGCCTGCATCGTCAAATGGAACCCGGAATCGGGACTGCTCGAATGCCCGTGCCATGAGGGCTATTTCGACGCCCAGGATGGGAGCGTGACCGACGGTCCGCCACCCGCGCCACTGCTGACCCTGGAAACCGAGCTGGTCGATGGGCAGATCTACGTCAAGGTTGGAGGTGACTCATGAGCGCAGAAGCATCCATCACACCGAAACGCACCCCGATCCGCTGGATAGATTTCTGGCGCGGCGTGGGCGAGTTCCTGGTCAACGTGCTCGGGCAGGTGCGCATCCTCAAGAAAGCCTATCCCGGGATCATGCATTTCATGATCTTCTGGGGGGTGGTCATCCAGGTGATCGGCACAGCCATCAACCTGTTGCAGATGAAGCTGTTCCTGCTCTGGGAGATCAGCAACTTCCCGCGCAGCGGTTGGTACCTGGGCTACGAATTGGTCATGGATATCGCCGGTGCCTTCATCCTGCTCGGTGTGCTGATGGCCGCCATCCGGCGCTACATCTGGCGTCCGAAGTACCTCGACACAAAATGGGACGACACTGTCGCCCTGCTCCTGCTCTTCCTCATCGCCGTCGTCGGGTTCACCAACGAAGGCACCCGCCTGCTTGCCACCAAACCGGAGTGGGCCGCCTGGTCGCCAATCGGCAACTGGACCGCCTCCCTGCTGGCCGCGGCCGGGCTGACGGTCCAGCAGGTCGCGGCGTGGCACGACGCGCTGGTCTACACCCACGTCATCCTGGCCTTGAGCCTCGTCGCCCTGCTGCCGTTCACCAAGATGCGGCACCTCATCAACACGCCGCTCAATATTCTCGTCCGCCCGCGGCGTAAGGTGGGCGAGCTGGAGAAGATCGAAGACATCGAGACTACCGAGCTGCTCGGGGTTGGCAAGGTCGCTGAGTTCAACTCTCAGCAGTTGCTTTCGTTCGATGCCTGCGTACGCTGCGGTCGCTGTGAAGAAGCCTGCCCGGCCACATACAGCGGTGTGCCCTATTCGCCGCGCGAGCTTATCCAGACCCTGCGGGCGACCATGGTCAGCAGCCTGATGACCGGCGAATCCTCCCCGGAGCGCGAGCTGCTCGGCGAGGTGATGGCCGAGGAATACCCCTGGCATTGCACCACCTGCGGGGATTGCATGGTCAAGTGCCCGGCCTTCATTAGGCCGGTGGACGAGGTGGTCGATCTGCGCCGCTACCAATTGCTCACCTCCGGCAAGATGCCCAAGGCGATCGGAGATACGATGCGCAACCTGGAACGCCAGGGCAACCCCTGGGGCATGCCGCCTGAGAATCGCATGGCCTGGGCGGAGGGCCTGCAGGTGCGCGAACTGGCTCCGGGTGAAGAAACGGATGTGCTCTTCTTCGCTGGCTGCGCCGCTGCGTTCGACGAGCGCAACAAGAAGGTGACCCGCGCCTTTGTCGAATTGCTGACCAGGTCCGGTGTGGACTTCGCCGTGCTCGGCTTCGACGAGATCTGCTGCGGCGAGACTGCCCGGCGGATGGGCCATGAATACCTGTTCCAAGAGTTCGCCAAGCAGAACATCGAAGTGCTCGGCAAGGTCAAATTCAACCGGATTGTGGCGACCTGCGCGCACTGCTTCAACACCCTCAAGAACGAATACCCGCAGATGGGCGGGGAGTACCATGTCGAACATTACACCGAAACCCTGGCCGGGTTGAAGCTGCCGGCCTTCACCGGCAACGGCAAGCTGGGTAAACTTACATACCATGACTCATGCTACCTGGGCCGCTACAACGCCATCTACGCCGAGCCGCGCAGGCTGCTCGACCAGGCCGGCGTCCAGCGGGTGGAGATGAAGCGCAAGCTGGAGGATAGTTTCTGCTGTGGAGGCGGAGGCGGTCAAATGTGGATGGAAACCGATGCCAATACGCGCATCAACCACCGCCGCCTGCAGGATGCCCTCGATGTCGAGGCGGGTGTCGTTGCAACAGCCTGCCCCTACTGCCTGATCATGTTCGATGACGCCATCCGCTCCAAGGGCCTGGGCGAGGAGATCAGGGTGCTGGATATTGCTGAAGCACTGGTAGAGCAAATGGACAAGTGACCTTTTTTACATCGCAGCCGGCATCCAGAGATGGACAGGAGGCGTAAGATGAATACCAACTGGAGATTGAATACACACGGCGACCCGCTGGGCAGATTGCAGACATTCGCCCAGGCGGTCTGGGAACAGACCGGGTTGGATGCCATGGTCGTCCCGGCCGATGGGAACGAGCAGGTCTTGCGCGCCCCGGGCGAACTTTCCAGTGTCAATCCCTTCCTGCCCCTGATGAAAGAAAATATCGCCCGCCGGGTGGCGCAGGCCCTGGACCGGCAGCCGCAAAGCCGTCTCGGGGCGATCCTGCGACCGTGCGAGATGCGCTCGCTCAACGAGATGGCTGCGCGCGGCGCCCTCGACCCCCGCAACCTGCTGGCGATCTGTGTGGACTGCCTGGGCACATTCCCGGTGGAAGAGTACGAGTGGCGGGCGGCCCGCAAAGGCGCGGGGAAAAGGCTCTCCCGTGATGCGCTCAAGTTCGCGCCGCAGGGCGGGATCGTCGCCTATCGCTACCGCTCGATCTGCCAGATCTGCGCCTCCCCTGGCGCCACCGACGGCGACCTGAATATCGGGGTGCTCGGCCTGCCTGTCCGCCAGACCGTCCTGGTCCACGCCCGCGGCAAAGCCCCCGAGTTGGATGCGATCACGGATGATCGCGCCGAGCCTGCCCTGGTGGACAAGCGCGAACAGATGATCGCCAAGATCAGCGAACGCCACACACGGACCCGCGAGCGGGTCATCCAGGGTCTCCAGGAAGTGCTCCCCAAAGACCTGGACGCATTACTGGATCAGTTCCAGGCCTGCGCGGGTTGCCAGACCTGCATGGACGTCTGCCCGATCTGTTCGGTGGAGTACCCGCGCCGGGCCAAGAACGGCAGGCTGGTGCGCGAAGACGTGGTCAACTGGCTGGTCTCCTGCGCCGGGTGCGGGATGTGCGAACAGGCCTGCCCGGGGAACAAGCCGCTCAACATCATCTTTGCCCATATCAAAAGCCAGTTGGAAAAAGAATTGTCCCCCTGACGGGTGACCCATCTGTTACCAACCCCCGCGAGGGCATCGCCAGCCCTCGCCTGAAGCAGCGGTGGACGGTCTCAGACCGTCCACCGCTACCCGTTAATCAAGCAGCTCGGCGACAATTTCGGCCACGTCTTTGACCGCCACCGTCCCGCCGTCCGCTTTGGATGCGTCGCCGAGCATGGTCAGGCAGAAGGGACAGCCGACCGCGAGCACGCCGGCACCGGCCGCCTTGGCCTGGGCAAAGCGGGTCTGGTTGACGCCGGCGGTGCCATGCTGCTCCTCCTTCCACATCTGTGCCCCGCCTGCGCCGCAACAGAAGGACTTGGCCCCGTGGTCGGCCATCTCCACCAGGGTCACCCCCGTCTCCTTGAGCACCTTCCTGGGTTCTGCATAGACTTGGTTGTGCCGCCCGAGGTAGCAAGGGTCGTGATAGCTGAGCTGCTGCTTTACGGTTGCCTGCGGGAGTTTCAGTCTCCCCGCCCCGACCAGTTCGTTGATCAACTGGGTATGGTGGAGGACCTCATAATGTCCACCGAAGGCAGGGTATTCGTTCTTCAGGGTATGCAGGCAATGCGGGCAGGTGGTCACGATCCGGCGGGGGGCGACTGCGTTGAGCGTCTCCACGTTGGCGCTGGCCAGCTCAAAGAAGAGGTACTCGTTCCCGGCCCGGCGGGCGGAATCTCCCGTGCATTGTTCGTTCTGGCCCAGGACCGCAAAGCTCACCCCGGCAGTGGTCAGGATCTTCGTAAACGCCCGGGCGGTCTTCTGGGCGCGGGCGTCAGTGGCCGGGGCGCAACCCACCCACCAGAGCAGCTCCGCTTCCGGGTTCTGCTCGATGGTAGGCACGTCCAACCCCTCGGCCCATTTCATCCGTTCGGCCGGCGGCACGCCCCATGGATTGAGGTTGCGTTCCATGCCCCGGAAGGCATTCTCCAATTGTTTCGGGAAGGCATTCTCCATCAACACCAGCCCCCGGCGGATGTCGAGGATATCGCGCATCGGCTCGTTGCCGACCGGGCAGATGTCCACGCACGCCCCGCAGGCGGTGCAGGCCCAGACCGCTTCTTCCGGGATGGCAAATTCCGCCAGGGCGGGAGATTCAGCCCCGGTCCGGACCGAGTTCAAGTGATAGCGCTTGTTGATCTCCAGCGTGGCCGGCGATAACACCTTCCCGGTCTGGTAGGCCGGGCAGACCTCCTGGCAGCGGTAACACATGATGCAGGCATAGGCGTCCATGAGCTGCTCCCAGCCGAGGTCGGCCAGCTTGGATGCGCCGAACTGGGCGATGCTCTCGTCATCGAAGTCGAGGCGGCTCAACTCGCCGATCGAGCGCCGGCCTGGTTTAAGCAGCAAGTTCAACGGGGCAAAGAACAGGTGGATGTGTTTGGAATAGGGAAAATAAGGCAGGAAAGCCAGGATCAACCCGAGCGCCAGCCAAAAGGCGACATGCTCGCCGACCTTGAGCACCTGTGGGCTGACCCCGGACCAGAGACCTGCCAGCGTGGATGCAAGCGGCTGCCAGCGGTCCGGATGGCCTTCGGAAGCGATGATCAGCGACTCACCTACGAAGCGGGCACCGACGTGCAGCAGGATAAACCCCGCGACGATGGCGGAATCACGCCGGGTCCCGGCTTTGGCTTTCGGGTGGAGCAAGACGCCCTCACGGGTGGAAAGGTTCGCCGGCCGGAAGAGGAACCTGCGGACGAGGAAGAAGCTTGTCCCGATCAGCACTCCCGCCGAGAGCAGGTCTGCTGCCAGGCGGAAAAGGTCCCCGCCGAGGCCGGGGATGGCGAACCCTGCCAGGTAGGCGCGCAGGACATCCACCAGGTTGACCAGCAGGTAGAAACCGAAGCCCCAGCCGACGAAGGCATGGAACAGGCTGGGCCAGAAGCGGGTGCGGAAAACGGGCTGGAAGACGGCCACCCGCAGCAGGATGCCGAACAGTCGGGCGGGGACTACACCCCAATCGGGTTTTCCCCGGCCACTGCGCAGGATATTGACCAGGCGCTTGACGCCAAAACCGGTCGCCACCAGAGCTGCCAAGACAGCGAGGGCGAAGAGGATTCTTTCAGGGACGGTCAACATCTATGCAAGTTCCTTGCTCGGGGCAGGCACCGGTCTATTGTACCCTGTCAATCCGCGCTTACCGGGACAAGGCCGGCTATCTTATCCAATAGCTCGTTCGCCAGCCGCTCCTGCTGTTTCGGCGATGTAATCCCAGAAACAGTTCTGCTCCAAGATAATGCGGAATAGCTCCCCCGGAGTAATGATGATTTCAGCACCTGCATCGGACGCTTCCAACGTCAATGACTGGGGAGTGCAACTGATGACCCCGAGCAAGAGCAAGGTCAGCGTGAGGAGTAAGGATATTTTATTCCATAACGTATCCTTTGTAATCGACCACGTTTACCCCGCTGTGGATGTCATCCTGGCTGATTGGTCCCAGACGAGCAGTAGGTTTTCCCCTGTGAGGACTAAGTACAGTCACAAAAGTTATGATGGATGTGCCCCAATGACGGATAGGACTTTCTCGGGACATTGATTGACACGCTGGAAGAAATCATACGAAGCTTCGATTAGCACTTTAACAGTCTCAAATAGTTCGCAATGTGTC
>JBDRPT010000074.1:0-17482 GCA_043826785.1 Chloroflexota bacterium
TGGAAGATGTTTACATGTGCAAGCGCGTCCACTCTTCCTTGAACTATCTGACCCCGGCAGAGTTCGAGAGCCAGTGGCTCTCTGCTGCGAAAGTTGATAGCAACCTGCCCGTTTAGTGTCCAGTTTTATGGGTGCATTACAAGAAGCTGTCCAAATAAATTTAGTGAACTTCCTTTTTCAATGGATTGGTTGTACTCGCCGGGGAAAAACATAATTGTTGGCTTTTCTTTGGCAACGCTTTGCAAGTTGTTGAGTACCGTGTGGGATCGGATATATGGGAACACTTCACCTACCCCTGTGATAAACATAACATCGTACTCATCCTTTTCCATTTTTTGAGCGATGGCAGGGATTAAATGTTTTTCGGGATCCAGAACTCCCTGTAGTAATTCCTTCAATTCTGCTTTCGTTAATTCTTGCTCATCTTCAATGGCTTTTTCCCAAACCCCTCTTTTCTTTAAGAGCTCAATTGTTAGATCATATAAATTGATTTTTAATACTCTGATCCCCTTGTTTCTTAATTGGTTTACAAGCTGTCCATAAATCTTGCTCATCTCCTCGAACTCATGGGGTTGGAATGGACAAATAAAAAAGGGGACCTCGTTTCCCAATCCTTCCATCCTTAGAAACCGTTGACTGCTGATCGTAGTCAGGAGATGATCATATCTTTCGCTGAGCGGTTTACTTAGCGGATCTGGCATAGTTCAACCTTTGATATCAGATTGTTGAATAGGGAAAATCTCATAACTCATCGGTGCATCTGTACGCAGGACATCGATCAACCGGCTGGATAATATCGCCTGGATGATCATATTATTATTTGTAACCAACCCGGCTTCTTTAAGCATTCGGAAGACGACTTCCCTTAACTTATCTTTTGTGGATTTGGTAATTAAATCTAATTCTTCATTCCAATCCGCTTTGCGGTTATAGAAAGCATCATAATCAAACTCTGAAATTTCGAGATGCAGGCTTAGAAATTTATCACGCAAAACCTCTACGGCAAATTCTTTTATAAGAGCATAAGTTTTACAAACAGCAAACCATAACAAGTATTTCTGCTCTTGAAGATTCCCCTCAACCAGGAGGGTTAGTTGCTCATCCGACAACCATTTTAATCTTTGGATGAGTTCTCTTAATACTCTGATCGTTCTGCTGTTGGTTCGGGATTGGAGCAGGTTGTTTTCTGCTACTGTGTTTTTTGTCTTCTCCCAATCCCTGCAATCCATATAAACCTCAGCGATTTTAATTGATTCGCTGATGGAAAGGCTTGCTGCGGTGAAGGACAGTTTGTATTTATTGACGACCATGATCGAGTCCTGAATACATAAAAATATTGCTCTTGCTATTATAAAGCCAATATAAGCATCGGGCGCTTTAGCCGTATAAAAAAAACCTAAAAATTCCTTGACAAACCAGAGTGCTATCTTTTACCCGCCGGTTCCAGCAGGGGCGGCGGCTCGTCCTGCTCGGCGCGCTCGAAATACACCAGGCGTTTGACGACCTGGGCTTCGAAGTCCCGCATGCGGGGATATTTCCGTGGCGCAAGATCCAGCAGGCCGCGCAGGGGCTGCCGCTGGCAGATCGGCGATCGTCTTGTTCGGAAATAATCCCACAAAGGTACTGAAAACGAGTACAGCATATTGTATTTCGTTGGACAAGTCCTTATAATGAAAGTGGTCATGGAAGCAATAGCCTCGCGTTGCTTTCTATCGGTTAAGGGCAGAAGCTGATCTATCGTTGCAGGCTGATCTCCTGCCTGATGCCGAGCGGTTCTTTCCGAGGCAAAAAAGGAATCTGGAAACTTCTTATTGCTCGAAGAAGCGTTGGGAGGCTGATATGAAAATCACATCTTACAACCGGTTTGCTCGTATGCAATCCCTGAGATTGCTCGCAGTGGTCAGTTTATTACTGGGGCTGGCGGGTCTGCAGACCGAGGCGGCTGTGATTGCCGCCCCGGCTGCCGTTGCTGCAATCAGCCTCGACCCCACCAGCGGCCCACCCGCGACAGTCATCACGATCCATGCTTCAGGGTTTCTTACCGGAGCAATCGGTGAGGTCCGTTGGGATGATGCGACTCAGCAGACATTCTCGATCACGACCAGTTCCTTTACGCGCACGCTGGCTGTGCCTGCCGGCGCCTCGGCGGGGATCCATAAAGTAAGCGTGTGCGGCAACTGTTATGGCGAGGAGTTCGTCGATATGGTGGATGCGAACTTTACAGTCATCATTCCTCCCACTAACCCGCCCGCGCCTTTGCCGCCCCCCCGCCTCCTCGCTTACCCACAGATACACCTGTACCCGCTGAAGCCCCCTCTGTTTGCGGTGATCTGGGATTAGGCCCTGAGGCGGTGGTGATCGATTTCGAGAGTTTCACTGCCGGTCAAAATTTGGACACCGAACTGGAGGCCGGGTTTGGAGTCTCATTTGGATTAAGTTTGCAGGTGATTGCACCTGCTGTGGCCGTACACTCAGGTTCACTGGCAGGCAGGAGTATCGAAGGAGGCGAGTTTGGCAGCACTACTCTGCCAATCCGCATGCATTTCAGCCGCGGCCTGCGAGCGGTCGGGATGTTCGTCGGGCTGGAGGGGGAAGAATGAAAAAAACACAAACCGATAAGCATTGGTTCTTCGTGGATGAATCCGGCGATCCCACTTTCTATGACGAGGCCGGCAATTTGATCGTCGGCAGGGGAGGCTGCGCTCCCATCCTACTGCTTGGATTTGTGGAGATGTCTGATCCACAGGCAATCCGACAAGCTGTCCTTGCCTTACAGTCCGAAGTCGTGAATGAGCCCTATTTTCAGGGGTTTCAATCCATCAAGCGTACCGCAGTCGCTTTCCATGCTACGGATGATCTACCAGAGGTCCGCTATCGGTTTTACAAGCTAATTGCCACGCTAGATATCAAAGCGCAGTTCGTGGTTGCCCGGAAGATCGAACGGGTATTCCGGAATAGTTTCCACGCCCGTGAGACCGAGTTCTACGACCACCTCGTGACAATCCTGTTCGAGAATGTACTGCATCGTCACGCTGAGAACCACATCTATTTTGCGAAGCGTGGATCGCGCGATCGCCAAGCTCCGCTTTCGGAGGCAATCCGCCAGGGATTACAACGTTTCGAAGAAAAATGGGGTCAACCTGTGAACACGGCATTTGATATCCAAGCCCAAACCCCCAGGGGTGAGCCATGTTTGAGCATCATTGATTACATGAACTGGGCTGTCTATCGGGCGTTCACCCGCGGCGATATGCACTATTTCCAGACTGTAGAAGAGAAAGTGAGCCTATTGGTTGACCTTTATGATACGCAAAAATACCCCAAAAACTGGTACACCCGGCGCAATAAATTCGACTTAAAAAAGATCACCCCTCTGTAGCTAGTCCCGGTTACCGGGAGCACGGCATGCAAAGCCGACTTTCGCGCACAGAGGAGTGAATACGTTAATGTCATTATACAAAAATTGACAACCATTGTCAAATACAATTTCGTAAAAATCATGACAAAAATAATCAAAGCCGGCGACCTAAAAATCACCACTGGTAAGATGCAAAGAATCGACCAGGCAATTGCCTTAATAGGTAACCCTGCTTTACTCGACATATCATTGTTGGCTGTATTTGGATCCACGAGTTGCCCGGCCAGGTACCTGCTCCAGGCGCATGAACTGGCGCACGAATGGAGGCATGGTAAAACGGGTATTATCAGCGGCTTCCATGCTCCTGCTGAGAAGGAAGTGCTTGCTGTTCTGTTGAAAGGCACATGCCCCATCATCGTGGTCTTGGGTCGCAGTCTGGAAAATGCGCGTATCCTTGCGGCTTGGAAGGAAGAAATTGAAAGCGGCAGAATGTTGGTCATCTCGCCGTTTAAGAAATATCAGAAATATGTAACGAAGGAAATATCCATGAAACGAAACGACCTTGCAGCGCGGATTGCGGGGCGCGTGATGATTATCCACGCGAGTGAGGGAGGCAGCTTGCAAGGTCAAGTGGGGAAGTGGAAATCGGAAGGAATACAGGTTGAATATCTGGATAAAATTTGAGGAGATTTACCATGTCTGACATCAAATTCGAGGTTATCCAAAAGATCGGCGTGCTTTCCAAGTCCAACTCGGGCTGGGCGAAGGAGCTCAACCTGATCAGTTGGAACGAACGGGAGCCGAAATATGACCTCCGCGATTGGGCGCCGGACGGCGAGAAGATGGGCAAGGGGGTGACGCTGTCGAGAGAGGAATTGCTGGCGCTGAAGGAATTGTTGAATACGATGGAGCTGTAATTTCATCGGGAAAGGTGGAACATGAGCCTGGAGGCAGAATTCACACACGCCCTGGAAGGAACGGTCGAGGCGGCCAAAGCGCGCAATTATTTCCCGACCATTTTCATGCAAATGCTGGCGGTACACGGCGGTGTTGATACCGCCAGGCGCCTGCTGGCGAAGTCCGAGCCACAAACGGGGTTGTTCGAGTTGTACCACTTGGACCTGCTTCACGAGTCGATGGAAGCAGTTATCTGTGATAACCCAAAGTACCATCCATTATTCACCCCGGAAGAGATCGGGGAAGCCCACCGCAGGCTGGATGAATTGAGCTATTTCAAGAAAGGAAAATAACATGGCAGGCAAAACAAGAACCTTTAAAGATTACCCGATCACATTCCAGATCACCAAAATCGAAAAAGATAAATATGTCTTGCTTGGCGTCTTCACCAAAAAGCAATTGGAAACGCTCATGGGGGGATTGCATGAAGATTATGAAGAGCGTGCATCCGGTTGGCGCGGGCAATACCAGGCGCTTGCGAAAGCCATTGTTGCTGCATACGAGAAACTTGAACAGAAGTAATCTGTCGATGCAGAATTCCGCGTTAATGGGCAGTGTGGGTGTATGCGCGCTTGGAATGTGTACTTTGGAATCTTCATAAAGCAGGGAGAGCTTATGACCATGAATCATTCTCTTGACATCCAAGACCGTATGAAAACAGCCGCACAAGTACTGCTGGCCTGTTCAAAATCAATCGAAGCGGAAGAACTGTTTCCGGTTATGGTCCCGGGAGCGGCGGAGATTGTCGCCACCGACCCCTATGCTTTTTCGCTTGCCACCTGCCTGGATCGGGGCACTAAAGCAGATATTATCTGGACGATCCCTTACGATATCAAGCACGAGCTAGGCCACCTGGATCCACGTCTGATTTATGCTATGTCTATTGATCAACTTGCAGATCTATTTGACCGACTTCCACGTCGGCCGAGATATGTCAATGATGCCCCCAGAACTGTCCAAGATCTGACCCGGATTGTCGTCGAAGAATGCGGCGGCGACGCAGCGAGGATATGGACCGGTAAACGCGCCGCGGAAGTGAAGCGCACATTTCTAAGCATCTACGGCGTCGGTCCTGGAATTGCCAACCTGGCCATTCTATTAATCGAGCAGGCCTTTCCAATCCGTTTTCATGACCTGGACCGCCCCCACATGGATATAAAACCCGATGTGCACACAAAACGGGTGCTTTACCGTCTCGGCATGAGCGCAAAGGAAGATGAAACCGCAGCTGTTGAAGCCGCGCGCCGCATGAATCCGAGCTGGCCGGGAGCATTAGACGGCGCTCTATGGTGGATTGGGCCAATCGGTGCCGACCGACAACCCCGAACTGCCCGGACTGCCCTGTAAATTCAGTCTGCTTGAAAAAGATAACATGAGGTTCAGCCATGAAAATTATTTTAATTCCCTGCAGTGGCAGCAAAGCTCCCGGCGGGCAGTCTAATTCCCAGCCGTCGAAACTCGCGGATACCCTTTCTCCAACCGCGTTCCAAAAGCTCATGAGCGCTCGCCAGAAAATAGAGGCCATCTTACATGAAGAGCAGAACCCTGGCTTAGGTTTTAAAGACCATGCCGGGGATAGAAAGTACCTGCCTGCATATCAAAGATATCAAGGAATCATTTATGCCCGCAGCGGTATATCCCGGCTCTATCCAGCATTCAAGGGCCGTCTGGTGATCGTCTCTGCACTGTACGGGCTGCTGGACGGGAGCGATCTTATCAGCGACTACAACCTGAGTATGAAGGACACCCTTCTAACCCGCACGAAGGACACCCTTCCAACCCGCATGAAGGTGCATACTTTTTGGAGAAGGCATGAACTACGGGAAATCTTAATCGAATTAATAGGATGGGAAGGTGCCGCTGAGGTCCACGACCTTCTGTCGGGGCCCTACCGCGAAGCTCTTCGGCCGTGGCCGGATTCGAGATTCAAGAACCTCCACCCATACGAATATCCGGGAATGGGTCAGGGATCCAGCTACGAACGAGCGAAAGACCTGAAGCGGCTGCTGTCTCAATGAGTTGCTCTGCCTAAAATTAATCCAGATATTCGCGAGAGCAATAACGAACTGCTGGTACTATTTTACGGGAGGGTTACCCCCGCATGCGGGGATATTTCCGTGGCGCAAGATCCAGCAGGCCGCGCAGAGGCTGGCGCTGGCAGATCGGCGATCACCTTGTTCGGAAATAAACCCGTTGTTGTATTTCGATGGAGATGTCCTTATAATGATAGTGGTCATGGAAGCAATGTCGTCGCGTTGCTTTCTATGGGTTAAGGGAAGAAGATGATCTATCGATGCAGGCTGATCTCCTGCCTGATGCCGAGCGGTTCTTTGCGAGGCAAAAAAGGAATCTGGAAACTTCTTATTGCTCGAAGAAGCGTTGGGAGGCTGATATGAAAATACCATCTTACAACTGGTTTGCTCGTATGCAATTGCTGAGATTGCTCGCAGTGGTCAGTTTATTACTGGGACTGGCGGGTCTGCAGGCCGAGGCGGCTGTGATTGCCGCCCCGGCTGCCGTTGCCGCAATCAGCCTCGACCCCACCAGCGGCCCACCCGCGACAGTCATCACGATCCATGCTTCAGGGTTTCTTACCGGAACAATCGGTGAAGTCCGGTGGGATGATGCCACTCAGCAGACATTCTCGATCACGACCAGTTCCTTTACGCGCACGCTGGCTGTGCCTGCCGGCGCCTCGGCGGGGATCCATAAAGTAAGCGTGTGCGGCAACTGTTATGGCGAGGAGTTCGTCGATAAGGTGGATGCGTTCTTTACAGTCATCATTGCTGCCACAATCCCGCCACCGACTCTGCCGCCCCCTCCGCCTCCCCGCACCCCCACGAATACACCTGCACCCGCTGAAGCTCCCTCTGTCTGCGCTGACCTGGGATTGGGCCCTGAGGCGGTGGTGATCGATTTCGAGAGTTTCACTGCCGGTCAAAATTTGGACACCGAACTGGAGGCCGGGTTTGGAGTCTCGTTTGGATTAAGTTTGCAGGTGATTGCACCGGCTGTGGCCGTACACTCAGGTTCACTGGCAGGCAGGAGTATCGAAGGAGGCGAGTTTGGCAGCACTACTCTGCCAATCCGCATGCATTTCAGCCGCGGCCTGCGAGCGGTCGGGATGTTCGTCGGGCTGGAGGAGGCTATCTATGCGGTCGTCCCCGTGACTGCAACCCTTTCAGCCTATGGCTATCGGGAGGGGGCCGGTGACCTGGTGCTGTTGAGTACCAGTTCGATTGTATTTCCTTCTGTACCTGAGGACATTGTCCACTGCTTGAAAGTGGAAGTTGCTGAGACTGATCTGATCACGTTTGCTACTTTGGAATACAAAGATGCTGGCGGATATTCCACATTCGAACGGCGCCTGGTGGATGACCTGACGCTTGTCTACAGCACCCGGTCCCTGCCGGTGGATTTGCCGCCCGAGGTGACGATCGCCTCGCCGATGGATGGCTGGGTGTGCACCGGCGGACATGTATCCCTCACCGCGCAGATTCGTGAGGACCGTCGACTCGTCTCGGTCCGCTACCGCATCGAGAGCGGCCCTCCGTCCGCCCCTGTTTCAGTTGTTGCTCAGGGTCCGCTGGGATTCAGCGCGGCCGGCGGGGATCCCACGCTTTATCTCACGCTCTATGGCTTCAGCGCGGAAGCAATGTTTACCCCGAATCAGAGTTACACTCTCATCATCATTGCCGAAGACAGCGCAGGCCAGCAGGGCGAAGCGCAGGTCAGCATCACTTTTACTCCGCCGCCGACACCCTCCAGCCTGGATATCGCCATCTCCTCGATAGAAATCACACAGGCCATCCAATGCATGCAAAACCCCGAATGTGGCTACAATTCTGTGCCTCTCTACCAGCGTAAACCCACCCTGGTTCGAATCTACCTCACTGCAAATAGCGGACCGATTTCCGGCATCACCGGTATGTTGCAGGTATATCGTGAGGGAGAAGAAGGCACCATTTACGAAGTAAACTCTCTCGGCCCGGCTATTGTGGATAATGTTGCCAACCCTGTTGCTGCATATCGTGGGGATTTATCACACACACTCAATTTCTACATGCCCCCGGAGGCGATCGCCCGTCCGGGCCGGCTGCGCGTCCGGGTGTTTGTCAATCCCGAACATAACCCGCCGGAATGTTGTTATGAGAACAACGAAAAGGGTTATGCGGAGATTATCATCAACCAATCCAAATCCCTTCACATTGTATTTGTGCCTATCCTGACTCGAGGCACTTGGGGTGATCTCAGTGAAGGTTGGAAGATCATCGATTGGATGTCACGGGTCTATCCCATCTACGATATTAACTTCTGGCGGCTGGAGGGTGGGCACGGGCTGGATGTGGCCGCCGGTTCAACGCCATCCATGGCCGGCGGGTGCGGGGATTGGTGGAATGACATTATCGATGAACTCTGGTGGCTCAATTTCTGGACAGACGATCCGGAAAGTTATATGCGCTATTATGGGCTGGTGGACGTGACCGCCGTACGCCCCGGCGAGTTCAGCGGCTGCGGCATCATCGTTGGCGATGAGGCCGCAGGTATTGTGGAAACCGGTGACCGCAACACCGGTCAGACGGCCGCCCATGAGATCGGCCATAACCATGGCCGCAACCATGCCACGGGAGCCTGCGGTGCCGCCGGCCCGGACGGCAGTTATCCCATGCCCAACGGCCTCCTGGATGAGTTCGGCGTGGATGTGCTTCGCATGCAGCTTTACCCGCCAACATCCAGTTACGATTTCATGGGATATTGCGGTGGAGAGTCCAACACCTGGGTCTCGCGGTACACCTATCTTGCCATGGCAAGCGCCATTGGGCGTGTTGCTGAAAACACGCTTCGGGTTGCCAGCCTGTCCATGCCGGCCGGTTTGCTCCAGGGCGAGAAAGAGTTCCTGGTCGCCAGCGGTGTGGTCCAGCCAACTGAAGCGCTCATCAAGCGTGGCTTTTATCGGCTAACTCTCCCGGCTGATACAGAGGACGATCTTCCATCCGGCCCTTATACTATCGAACTGGCGGATGCCGATGGGATTGTGCTCTTCACACGACAGTTTGGGCCGACTCTGGTCGGTGATGCCCAGCCGGGCGAGGTGGCGGGGACATTCCAGATCATTGTCCCGTGGGTGGAAGGGACGCAGGTGGTGGTCTTTCGGTATAACGGTGTCGAGATCGGCCGGCGCCAGGTCAGTCCCGGAACACCCAGTGTAACTGTCATTTCGCCGAACGGAGGCGAACAATGGGGCGATTCTGGGGAAGTCACCATCACCTGGCAGGCCAACGACCCCGATGGCGACACCTTGTCCTATGCTGTCCAATTCAGCCCTGATAACGGCAATACCTGGGTGTCGCTCAACTCAAATGTCGCAGATACACAACTCAGTATAGATCTTGCCAATATCCGCGGCAGCAATGCTGCCTTGGTGCGGGTCACCGCCAGCGATGGCATGAATACCGCCTCTGACAGCTCCGATGCTGTTTTCAGCGTGCCATCCAAGGGTCCAGAGGTGTACATCGCCTTCCCGGAAGACGGCGCGACCTATCCCCAGGGGCAGCCTTTGTTCTTCCAGGGTTACGCCACCGACCTCGAAGATGGGCCGATCACTGAGGCTTCAGCCTTTAGCTGGCACTCCAACCGTGACGGTGATTTGGGTCAGGGTGAGCAAATCCTTGCTCTAGATCTCAGCCCCGGAAACCACAAAGTAACGCTTACTGTGCGTGATTCATCCGGGAGTTTGGGCCTTCAAGAAATCAGCATCATCATCGGGGCAGCGACCGGCCCCACACCCGGACAATTGACGCCGATCCGCTGGTTTATTGTCGGCTTGTCGCTGGTGGGGCTGGCCGTCCTTGCCGTAATTGTGGTGATTTGGGGCAAAAAAGGTAAAGCCACCTGAGATAATAAACCGCAAATGCGAATGTGCTGTTGCCGGCCTGTCTCCTGCAAGGGAGACAGGCTCTTTTCGCGCCGGGAAAGCCGCCCTCACCCCGCTCTGGCGCAATTTTGGAGGCTTGCGCATGAACGAAAAGAGAAAGCGGCAGGCTATCTGCCCGCCGCTTCCGGCATTATTCGATCCAGTTTTGGCCGATGTCAGCCGCCTGATGCTGAAAGAATGCCTTGACCGTTTCCCAACCAGCCGGCTCCAGCAGGGGCGGCGGCTCGTCCTGCTCGGCGCGCTCGAAATACACCAGGCGTTTGACGACCTGGGCTTCGAAGTCCCGCACGCGGGGATATTTCCGTGGCCCAAGATCCAGCAGGCTGCGCAGGGGCTGCCGCTGGCAGATCGCGTACAGGTCATGAAAGTCTTTCCGCCCGGCGCGCCCGAGCAACGCATCCAGTTTCATCAGGGCAATGTCGGTCACGCTGGCGAGCCTGGTCCCCTCGACCTCCACCGGGGTCTGGATCAGGTCGTAAACGTAACCGTAGAAGCCGGTGCGGACGCCCGCGGACAGGAAGACCAGGTTGCCCCAGGCAGAGTCGGCCAGGACGGACCCCAGGGGCTCCAGAGCCTGGCGCAGCGGTTCGCGCAGGGCTGGGATGTCTCCGCTCTGCGAAAAGTAATCCAGGTCCGCCGACCTGCGGTGGCCCAGTTGGAGCGCCAGCGCCGTTCCTCCCGCCAGGTAGAAATGCGCCCCGATCGCCGACCGGGCGATGGTCGCCATCACCTGGCGCATTTCCGGGGTGATCGTCTGCCAGTGGAGGATTGTCACCGCAACACCCCCAGGACAAGCCTCCAGAAGGTCAAATGCGGCTCGGGCAGGCGCTCCGCTCCGTTCTGGCGCAGCCAAGCCGTGATCCGGGCGTGCGGGTAAGTTGCAAACAGCCAGCGGATCTCCGCCCGGTTGCCATACTGCAAGGTACGCTCGATGATGGTCGCGGCGGCGTGGGCGGGGTCCAGATCGCTGAGACGGTATTCCTGGAAGAACGGTGCCAGCGATTGGGGGATGGATGTCGTCTGCATGCCACCATCTTACATCAGCCTTGCGAATGCTGCAAGACAAGCGCCAGGAATGGAGAGATTCCTTATGAACATGAATGATTTGATTTTGCTGATCGCCGCAGGGTCGGCTGCCGCTGTGCTGCTCCTGGGTTGGGAGTACGCCGGGCGCCGGGCGTTTCTAGCGCTTCCCAGCGCCCGGATGATCAACCCTCTCCTCAGGCTGTTTCGGCGACCTCGAACTGGCTGTCGTAAAGCTCGGCATAGAACCCGTTGCGCTCGAGCAGTTCTTCGTGCCGGCCCTGCTCGACGATATCGCCCTCATTCATCACCAGGATCCAATCTGCATTGCGGATCGTGGACAGGCGGTGGGCGATGATGAAACTGGTCCGGTCCTTCATCAGGTTGTCCATCGCTTTCTGGATCAATACCTCGGTGCGGGTATCGACCGAACTGGTGGCCTCATCCAAGATCAGCATGACGGGGTCGGTCACGATGGCCCGGGCGATGGTCAGGAGCTGCTTCTGCCCCTGCGAGATATTGGTCGCTTCCTCGTTGAGCACCAGGTTATAGCCTTCCGGCAGGGTGCGCACAAAGTGATCGACATGGGCAGCCTTGGCGGCGGCGATGACGTCTTCGTCGCTGGCGCCGGGGAATCCATAGCGGATGTTCTCCATGATCGTATCGTTGTAGAGCCAGGTATCCTGCAGCACCATCCCAAACAGGCAGCGCAGGTCCTCGCGGCGGAAATCCTTGATATTGTGACCATCGATCAGGATCGCGCCCTGGTTGACATCGTAGAAACGCATCAGCAATTTGACCATCGTGGTCTTGCCGGCGCCGGTCGGTCCAACGATGGCGATCTTCTTGCCCGGGCTGACATCGGCAGAAAAATCGTTGATGATGATTTTTTCGGGGTTGTAGCCAAAGCGGACATTTTGGAAGACGACATGCCCGGCGACGTTTCCCGGCCGGACAGGGTCTGCCGCTTCGGGGATTTCCTCTTCTTCGGCCAGGAATTCGAAGACCCGTTCGGCTGCGGCCGCGGTCTGCTGGAGGATGTTGGAGATATTGGCAATCTGGGTGATCGGCTGGGTGAACGAACGCACGTACTGGATGAAGGCCTGGATATCACCAACGGTAATCGCGTTTCGGATCGCCAGGTATCCCCCCAGGATCGAGATGGCAACGAATCCCAGGTTGCCAACAAAGCCCATGATCGGCATCATCAAGCCGGAGAGGAACTGGGATTTCCAGGCCGAACTGTAAAGGGTGTCATTCAAGCCCTCGAAGCGTTCGACGCTCTCGGCTTCACCGTTGAAGGCCTTCATCACCAGGTGCCCGCCAAACATCTCCTCGACATGCCCGTTGACATGCCCGAGGTAATCCTGCTGCTGCGTGAAGTACTTTTGTGACTGGCGCACCACCAGGATCACGATCAGCATCGCGAGCGGGATGATCAACAAGGCGACCAGGGTCATCTGCCAGCTGATCGTCAACATCATGATCAAAACCCCGACCACGGTCACCACCGAGGTGACGATCTGCGAAAGGCTCTGGTTGAGGGTCTGGCTGACTGTATCGACATCGTTGGTGATCCGCGAGAGCACCTCGCCCTGGCTGGTGCTGTCGAAATATTTGAAGGGCATCCGATTGATCTTGTCGGCGATATCCTGACGGAAACGGTAGGTAATGTCCATCGAGATACCTGACATGATCCAGCCCTGGATGTAGCCAAACAGGGCAGAGCCAAGATATAACCCCAGGGTGATCAGCACGATCCGGCCGATAAAGTCGAAATCGATCCCTGAACCGGTCCCGGCAATCTGGGCCAGGACGCCCTCGAACAGCTTGGTGGTTGCCTGGCCCAAAATTTTGGGGCCGGCAATACTGAAGATGGTCGAGGCCACCGCAAAGACCATCACGACCGCGATGGCAGGCTTGTACGAGCCGAGATATTGGATCAACTGACGCATGGTGCCCTTGAAATCACGGGCTTTGTCGCCCTTCATCATGGCCATCGGGCCGCCGCGGCCTATGGGTCCGCCCCTCATCGGGCCACCGGCAGGTCTGCGGTTCGATGAGCTGGTGCGCATGTGAATATTCATGCCAGCTCCTCCTTGCTCAACTGCGACAGCGCAATCTCCTGATAAGGCGCGCAGTTTTTCATTAATTCGTGATGTTTTCCCTTGCCCACAACCCGGCCTTCATCGAGCACGATGATCTGGTCGGCGTTTTTCACCGTTGCCACCCGCTGGGTGACGATCAGAATGGTGCTTTCCCCGGTTTTTTGCTTGAGCGCCTTACGCAGGGCTGAATCAGTCTTGAAATCCAGGGCTGAAAAACTATCGTCGAAGATGTAGATGGGCGGTTTTTTGACCAGGGCGCGCGCAATCGCCAGGCGCTGCTTTTGCCCGCCGGAGACATTCGCGCCGCCCTGGGCGATCTCTGCGCCGAGACCCTCTTCCTTGGAGAAGATGAACTCGCTGGCCTGGGCGATCTCTGCGGATTCTTTCAGCGTTTCCTGGCTGGCGTTTTGATCGGCGTACAACAGGTTGGTTTCGATGGTGCCTGAGAACAGCATCCCTTTTTGCGGCACGTAGCCGATCTTATCGCGCAGGTCGCTCTGCCTGACCTGGCGGATTTCGATCTCATCCAGGTAGATGCCACCTTCGGTGACATCGTAAAAGCGCGGGATCAAATTGACGACGGTGGATTTTCCGCAGCCCGTAGAACCGATAAAGGCAGTCGTCTCGCCAGGCCGGGCGGTGAAGCTGATATCGTGGAGGACATCATCGGGGGCGCCAGGATAGCGGAAAGAGACATTGCGGAACTCGATCGCGCCTGTAAACGGCTGCTTGAATTTCAGGGGGTTTTCTGGATCGTTGATAACGGTTTCGGTTTCGAGTACATCGGCGATGCGTGCGCCCGAAACTGCCGCCCTGGGCAAAAAGATGAACATCATCGACATCATCAGGAAGGCGAAGACGATCTGCATGGCATATTGCATGAAGGCGATCATATCGCCAACCTGCATGGTCGCCTGGGCAACCTGGTGCGCACCCACCCAGATGATTGCCAGGGACAGGCCGTTCATCAACAACATCATCACCGGCATCATCGTGACCATCACGCGGGCAACAAACAGGCTGGTGTCGGTCAGGTCTCGATTGGCCTTGTCAAAACGCTTTGCCTCCTCAGGCTGCTTATTGAAGGCCCGGATCACCATCATGCCAGACAGGTTCTCGCGGGTCACCAGATTCAGGCGGTCGATCAGGTTCTGGATGATTTTAAATTTGGGCAACGAAACCGAGAAGACGATCAGGATCAGGCTGAGCAAGGCAACCACAGCCACGGCAATGATCCACCACATGTTGGCGCTCTTGTCGATAGCCCGGATCACGCCGCCGATACCGATAATCGGGGCATAGAAAACCATGCGTATGATCATGAAGATCACCATCTGCACCTGGGTGACATCGTTCGTCGAGCGGGTGATCAGGGAAGCGGTGGAGAACTTGTCGAATTCCGTGCTCGAGAAACTCTCCACCTTTTTGAAGGTCTCCTTGCGGATATCGCGGGCAGCCCCGGCGGCCGTTCTGGAGGCCAGGTAACCCACCGCGATCGTACAAGCTCCGCCCAACAGCGAGATCAGGAGCATGATTCCGCCTGTGCGCAGCAGGTAATCTCTCTGCAGCCTGGCAGTGTCCATGCCGATGGCTTCATATTCACTCTTGACCGCGCCAACTGCCATCTGGTTGATCATGTTGTCTCCCAGGGAGGCAAACATCTCGTTGATGGAAGTGCTCAGCTCAGAAAGCTGGGCAGCGGGCAGCATTGCTAAAAGGTCAAAAACATCCAGCCCCGGTGGAATTCTGGAAGGGTCGAAATCAAAGCCCGCGCCGATTGGCGGAGCTTTGCTGGGATCGGCGATCATCTGCTCGATGCTGGAAACCACCACCAACGCTTTGCCCATGATGGGGTTGAGTAGCTCGATTTCGGCCTGATCCACCGCCTGGAGCAGGTAAATCGGTTCATCAAGAAGGGCGGGGTATTCTTGCAGCAACGGTTCCGCATCCGGGGAGGTCGGATCCACCAAGGTGTAATCTGCGAGTACACGCGCCTTGTCTACAGCGTTCATGAAGATGAACAACCTGTCCATCTCGCCCTGGCGGATGGCGATGGGAACGGCATTCTCGACACCGTTCTGCTGGATGCCGTTGTTGATGATTCTGGAGAGATAATCGGGCAGCGCCAGGTCAGCGTTGGCCTGGACAAACAGCAGCGCGATGGATAAGAGAATTAATAGCGTATAGGGTTTTAGAAATTTGATCAAGCGTAGCATGTTGGCAATGCTCCTGAGTTATGGATGGGATATCAAGCCCGCGGCTCGGCATCCTGGCTGAATTGTCCGGCTTTATGGATCAGGATTGTTAAGGCAGCGATGACCTGCTCTTTTTCGCTGGCAGATAAATTTCCCCCCAGCTCATTCAACCAACCCTGGCGGGCGTTGATGCCTTCTTGTAAAACCTGATGACCTTTGTCTGTCAGAACGATCTGTTTGACACGCCGGTCAGTCGGGTCTTCTGTGCGCAGGATCAATCCCTGCTGCACCAGGCGCTCCAACATCTGGCTGACCGCGGCGCTGGTCACCCCTAAATGTTCTCCAAGACCGGAGACACCACTGCTTCCCTGACAGTGGATATGGAATAAAGCCACATTTTGTGACATCGAAAGGCCGCTATCTTTGGAGTGCTGGATAAAATTGCGCATCGAGCGGCGCATGAATATTTCTATCCATTCCTGTAGCGCGGTAACAAAAGGATCAGCGTTTTGCATCTTTCACCTCGATAGGGTTGGTTCCAGAGAACATCTTTTTGGGGTTTGGATCTTTATTAGACATTATCGGTGATAACATATAAGCACCGTCCCGAAGGATTATTTCGAGTAATTTACGCGCCCGACTGCAACCTTCGGGACGTTTTTTCTAATTGCCAATAAAGTCTATTAATAGAATGCCCAATTCCGAAAGGTAATCTTGGACAGCACCCAAATAGTTAAACGGGCTGAAATATAAAGCTTTCTTATGAATTTGTCAATAGGGGAACCATGCAGATCGTACCCGGACAAGGCAGTAATGATGGGCAGGTCATGATATTTCCTGCCCGAACCGTTGGGGATGAACCCATCAAAAACAGAGTGTCCGGGCACTCGTCAGTGGGGGATTTGCATCATAGGTTGGGGAGATCAAGCTTAACCGGACGTTCCTGCTCATGTCTGTGTCATCGCCGTGACCGACGAGGCCGGCAGGTGCGCAGGGGAAGCATCCCCTTAGGGGAGGCCTGCCCTTCGGCGGTGCCCGGGCTTGCTTCACAATGGGCAGGCTTATTTCTCTATCGTCTGGATCGTCACCCGCGCCGCGGCCCGCTGGCGCTGCTCGAGGTCAAACGTGACCAACGGCAAGTTCAACAGGTGGGCGACAGCCACATAGACAGAGTCAGCCCCCCTCAACCCAAGTTCAGCAGCCAGTTCTGCCGCCGCATGGATCAGTTCATTGTCTAATTCTACTAGGCGCAACCCAGGCAGGTTTTCCAGCCGCCCGATCGCCCGCCGGCCGAGCTCCGGGTCTCCAGTCCGCCGGGAAATGGCTCCCCCGACCTCGGCAAGCAGCAGGGAAGGGGAAATGAACTGGACACCGGCCTCGCGCTGCATCTCCATCCAGGATTTCACCGTCAGATGGAACTCGTCCTGGGATACCAGGCGGGAAACCCAGACACTCGCGTCCAGGACGAAAAATGCCTGTTCCGCCAGGTGGGGGGAGCTCATCGCCGGCTCTCGGTGACCGCCTGAGCAGCGGAAATGCCTTCCGGCCAGCTCGCCCCGATCTCAGCAGCCAGCGTGTCCAATTTTGCCCAGGAGCGTTTTTCATTTTCCCTGGCCTTCGGGGGTTTAACCGGAACCAGGAGAGCCACAACCTGGCCGCGGTGCGTCACCTGTACCTGGCTGCCGGTCTCGCGCACCAGGCGGATCAATTCGCTGGCCTGCTGTTTCAGTTCACGCACACCTACAGTCACCATATCTATATCCTTTCTAAGTACAGTCACAAAAGTTATGATGGATGTGCCCCAATGACGGATAGGACTTTCTCGGGACATTGATTGACACGCTGGAAGAAATCATACGAAGCTTCGATTAGCACTTTAACAGTCTCAAATAGTTCGCAATGTGTC
>JBDRPT010000075.1:0-28286 GCA_043826785.1 Chloroflexota bacterium
AAACCAAAAAGGCGCTAAAACAGCCGCAAATTTGCTGATATCCTACCCGAAAAGCATATTTTGGTATTTGCATCTCATGTTAAGGTTCGTTCCAACCAGACGCTTTTCTTTGCGCTCAGTTGGGCATCTCTAAACTCAAGTCTTATACATGCGAGAAATTCAATGTTTGCTGGTTTCTATTAAGGATGATATGGAAAATAACATCACCTAGGCCATGACCCAATCCACCTATTTACCCCTTGTATCTATTATCACTCCATCATACAACCAGGCCCAATACCTTGAGCAAACAATACTCTCTGTACTTTGCCAGGATTATCCAAACGTTGAGTACATCATCGTCGATGGTGGTTCCACTGATGGAAGTATTGAAATTATCAAGAAATATTCCCATCGCCTGGCCTGGTGGGTGTCCGAAAAAGATCAAGGCCAAGCGGACGCGATCAATAAAGGCTTTCGGCGTGCCCGCGGGGAGATCGTAGGCTGGCTCAACTCCGACGACCTTTATTACGCTCGCGACACCGTTCAACAGGCCGTGGATGCTTTCCATAAGCACGCTGATGCCGGATTGGTGTATGCTAATGGTCTTAAGGTCACGATGGATGGAACACTATTGGACTGGTTTCATTACCGCCAATATGCTCTCAAGGATTTATTAGCTTTTAACGTGCTCTTGCAACCAGCATCTTTTATGCGCCGCGATGTTCTTATAGAAGCTGGCTATCTACCGGTTGGATCTAACCTATTACTAGACCATGAGTTATGGCTTCAGATTGCAGCTCGCAATTCCATCGTGCATGTTGATGGCTACTGGGCAGTGGAACGGTCCCACGAGACGGCAAAAACCATTTCGCTTGCGGCTCATTATGGACCTGACGCATTCATCGTGATTAATACATTGCAAAGTAATCCACTCTTTGCGCCAACAATCAGCAAACATAAGAAAGAAATTTACGCGGGAATCTATGTATTCCATGGCCGGCGGTTGATCGACGCCAAGCAGCCCTGGCAAGCAGTGAAACAGTTTTGGGATGCACTGCGTTTGCATCCTGCCAGTGTGGCTCGTGTATGGTTCAAGGTTGTCCAAGCCCTGGCTGGGGTTGTTGGCCTTGGGGGGCTTGCTGTTGGAATTCGCGATCGCCTCCGTCGATCACGCAATAGCTCTTCGCGTCTGGTCGTGAGCGAATCTGGCCCGCGCTGGGTCTCTCAATAAGAACACCCCTATGTCTTCTCTACCCCCCCTTTCTCCCCATCCGTTAGTTTCCATCGTGACTCCATCCTATAATCAGGGACGTTTCCTGGAGCAAACCATCCAATCGGTATTATGGCAAGATTACCCAAACATCGAATACATAGTTGTAGATGGGGCTTCGACGGATACTAGTGTTGAGGTTATTATGCAATACGCCCATCGGTTGGCCTGGTGGGTTTCAGAAAAGGACAAAGGTCAAGCTGATGCGATCAACAAGGGCTTTCTGAGAACGCAAGGTGAGATTGTGGCCTGGATCAACTCTGATGACCTGTACTATCAACAAGATGTGGTCAGCCATGCTGTCCAAGCATTTCAAGCTCACCCGGAGATGGGGATGGTCTATGGCGATGGGGTCATGGTCGATGAAAATTTGGAGCTATTGGATTACCATCCTTACCGGCAGTATACGCTGAGGGATCTGTTAGCATTTAATGTATTACTTCAGCCGGCAGTATTTATGCGTAGAGATGTATTGGAGGCGGTGGGATGGTTAATAGCGGGCTACCATATGATACTTGACCATAGCTTGTGGATTAGGATCGCTTCTCGGACCCCGATCTACCATGTGCCCGAATATTGGGCTGTCGAACGCTCGCACGGGTCTGCCAAGACAATTGCGCAGGCTACAGTTTTCGTTGATGAAGCTTTTGACTTTATCCCATCTCTCGAAACAATTAATCCATTTCAAGATGTAATAAAAAAACATCGAAATCAAATATTCGCTGGTTTGAACATCTTCGCTGGAAGGCGTTACTATGATGCGGGGAGGGTCCGTGAGGCCTTTGGGTATTATTTTCGGGCCGTATGCTTACATCCAGCTTCTGCACTGGAGTACTGGTATAAAATCGTTCAAGCCATTGGAGTGATTTTCGGCTTCAGGCGATTGTTCCTTGCTTATCGCCGAATCCGGCGGAAGATCCAATATAAAAAGCAATATCTTATTGTAGATTCTGATGGTGTCCGTTGGGCGATGAGATGATAGCGTGTAATGCAGCAGGAGATTGATCTCCCTTTGAGTAAAATCAATTGGCAGAATCTTGCGCCCTAATAAAGTCTCCTCCTTGGATTAGGTGTCCGCTCATCTGGGATATGGTAAATCCAGGTGACCTTTTAGTGAAATGGAAAATCAGCCACAGTGTTAGTCTCAATAATCACCCCTTCATTCAACCAATCACGTTTCCTGGACGCCACGATCCAATCGGTGCTAAACCAGGACTATCCTCATATTGAATACATAATCGTGGACGGGGGCTCAACAGACGGTAGCGTAGAGATTATCAGGAAATACACGGACCGCTTAGCATATTGGACATCGGAAAAGGACAATGGGCAAACGGATGCGATCAACAAGGGCTTCTCCCGGGCAAATGGGGAAATCCTTGCCTGGATGAATTCAGATGATACTTACGAACCCAGAGCGATCACCCGAGCGGTTTCCTTCCTAAATGCCCACCCAAGCGTAGGCATGGTCTACGGTGACGCTAATTACATTGACGAGGACGGAAAAGTTATTGGTCGCTTCCCTGCCGCACAAACCGACCACCGACGTTTACGCCAGGGTTACGTCCACATTCCACAACAAGCCGTGTTTTTCCGCGCGGCCTTGTGGCGCCAGGTCGGTCCTCTTGATCCATCGTTTTACTTTGCCATGGACTATGATCTCTGGGTTCGGCTTGCAAGAATTGCACCTATCCAATATATCCCCCAAGCATGGGCAAATTTCCGGATCCACACGCAAGGGAAATCCTTTGTCGCCGATGATCGATGCTGGCCGGAAATGCTCAGGGTCCACTTTCGAGATGGGGGAAGCAAGCTATCTGTTATCACAGCCAAATATCTCATCCGCAAGTTGGTTGCTCCTATCTGGAAGTATCGTTTACTATGGAGACTGAAAAGAGGATATTAAACAAGCCTTTATTCTGAAAACAAGACCTTTGTTCAACTTTCCGTACATAACCAGGCGGAAAGCAAATTTCGGTTTGCTTTCCGCCTTACACTCTCCCCACACCCTAGGTAACCAGCACACTGCTCATTGAATTTAGAGTATCATATACTTGCTATGCGTGCCTCTGATTCCCCATATACCATGGATTGGTTTGCCATCTCCATACGCTGGTTGGCATTGATGGGAGCGGTTGTCTCTCTAGTCATCGGGGATAGCCTCTTCACATGGCCGGCATT
Organism: Chloroflexota bacterium; assembly: GCA_043826785.1. Lineage (GTDB taxonomy): Bacteria > Chloroflexota > Anaerolineae > Anaerolineales > Villigracilaceae > JBDRPT01. The sequence goes on from JBDRPT010000075.1 coordinate 3,434, forward strand.
GTTCATTCTGGCCCTGGCTCTATGGAATATAGGACTCACAATCCTGGCCGGTGTCAATCGCCGGCTCAAATTCCACCGCCAAATCAGCTTGGGCATCGATATCTTCGCTGCAATCGGTTTTTTTGTGTCGTCGGGAGGGTTTGCCAATCCTGCTTTCTGGATCGGAGTGATTCCTCTGCTCTCATCTGCCCTGTACTTCGAGTTGAGAGGCACTCTCATCACGGTGAGCATCCTGGTCCTGGCACAATCCCTATACACATTCCAGATCGGCAGCGAGGTGTCCCTGCTGTTTCTCATCATCGCATCCACCGTGAATATTGGATTGGCAATTGTCTTCGGGATCCTTGGCATGCGTGTGGCCAATCACATCCGGCAGTTCCGCCAGGGACAAAACGACATCCAGGAGAAGAAACATCGGCTGCAAAATGAACGTCTGCGGGCAATCTACAATCTGACATCTACCCTGACGGCAACCTTGAACTACCAACGGGTTTTGGATTCTGCTCTGGACCTCAGCCTGAGCGCGATGAATACCGATCCTGATGCAGACCCGGATGATAACCTTGTCAGTGCGGTCTTGCTCTTCAATCAGAAACAGCAGTTGGAGGTTGGATCAGCACGGCGACTCACCCCTGCAGATCACCGGGTTACGCTGACCGGTACAGACGGAGTAATCGCAAAAGCAATGGATGAGGGGGAACCCGTACTGGTTACAGAAATCCGGAATGATCCGGAATTGAGCCGCATTGTTGCCCTGCACTCCTGCGCCCAGGCATATTGTTTTCCCCTCCGCAGCGGGTTCAACGTCTATGGCATTCTCCTCTTTGGCCATCCCAAACGAGGCTATTTCACCAATGAGCGCCGTGAAATACTGGACTTTCTTGGCAGACAGGCAGTCATTGCTATCCAAAACGCGCGCCTCTACCAGGACCTGGTTGAAGAACGCGACCGAATGATCGAATATCAGGAAGAAGCCCGGAAGAAACTTGCCCGTGACCTGCACGATGGTCCAACCCAATCGGTATCTGCCATTGCGATGCGGGTTAACATGGCCCAACGGATGCTGACCAAGGATGTCAAGGCAGCTGGTGATGAGTTGGTCCGGATCGAAGACCTGGCCAGGAGGACGACCAAAGAAATCCGGCATATGCTCTTCACCCTCCGTCCATTGGTACTCGAATCGCAGGGACTCATCGCAGCCGTGCAGTCGATGGCAGAGAAGATGAGAGAGACATATGGGCAGGAGGTTCTTGTCCAGATAGATGAGCGTTCCCTCCAGGATATGGAAGTGGGCAAACAAGGAGTCATCTTCTATATCGTCGAAGAAGCGGTAAACAATGCGCGCAAACACGCCCGCGCCGGCCATATCTGGGTGCGCATGCGCCTGTTGGAGCACCAAATTGCCCTGCTAGAAATCCAGGATGATGGGGTCGGCTTCGATATTGAGATGGTCAACAAAGCTTACGATAAGCGCGGTAGTCTGGGAATGATCAACTTAAGGGAACGTACCGAATTGGTCAACGGCTTACTGAATATTCAATCCACACCGGGGAAAGGTACGATCGTCCAAGTGTTTGTCCCCCTCACCGAAGAAGCTGCGGATCGTCTGCATCATGGCCAGAGAGCGCGCTAATTCGGATGCCTGTTGCTGGAGACATTTATTACTTTCATCATAAAGGGGGGAGTGCATCCAAGCCTCCCCTTATTTTGATTCACGGCGCCGGGGGAAATCACCTCTTTTGGCCGCCAGAAATCCGCCGGTTGGCAGGGTATCGTGTCTTTGCACTGGATCTTCCCGGCCATGGAGGCTCTGAAGGTGCAGGCCGGCAGTCCATTGAAGATTATGCCCGCAGTGTAATTAACTTCATGGACGCGGTATCTCTTTCCAAGGCAGTGATCACTGGCCATTCGATGGGTGGAGCGATCGGGCTCAGCATGGCGCTGAACCAACCTGATCGGGTAGCTGGTATTGGTCTGGTTGCTAGTGGCGCCCGGCTTCGGGTGGCCCCCGGACTCATTGAAAACACTGCAAACCCGGATTCCTTCCAATCAGCAATAGAGTTGATCACCAACGCGGCGTTTGGCCCCCATGCAGAATCCAAGGTGAAAGCCATTGCGGCAGAGCGGATGAGTAAAACCCGTTCAACAGTGCTCCACAGCGATCTGATCGCCTGTGACCATTTCGATGTACTTGACCGCGTTCATGAAATCAGCCTACCCGCACTCATTGTCTGTGGCACAGAGGATAAACTCACCCCAATTCATTTTGCTGAGACTCTGGCGAGCAGGATGCCCTGCGCAGCGCTGCAAACCATCGATGGTGCAGGACACATGGTCATGCTTGAACAACCCCGGCGCGTGGCTGGAATCATGACTGTCTTTATGGCGACCGTGCCGTACACCCCCGGAAGCTAATTGCTAAATTAATGTAGCAATTCTGTCAAAATAGCCACTGCATTTGCGACTGCTTTGGCCCGATGGCTCAATCGATTTTTCTCATCCATCGTCAATTCAGCCATGGTTCGGTTCAAAGGTGGGATTAAGAAAATCGGATCATACCCAAAGCCATTCGTGCCTCGCTCTTCAGGAATGATTTCCCCCACACAGCAGCCTGTTGCCAGGCGATATTCTGTCGCCGAGAAAGCCACTGCTAGCGTTGCCTTGAAGCACGCTGTCCACGGGCGAGGCTTTCCACACAATTGATCAAGCAGGTAACTGCGCCGGTCGGCATCGGAGGCGTTCCCCTGAGGTGCAAAACGGTTAGAGAATAGGCCAGGTTTTCCATTCAGGGCATCCACCTCCAGCCCGGAATCATCGCCGAGGGCTACCAGCCCAGAAGCCTCTGCGAAGGCACATGCTTTTATTGCCGCGTTCTGTGCATATGTCTGGCCATCCTCGATCACAGTGATGGCGATGCCAAGGGCATCTGGGGTCAAAATTTCCAGATCCAGCCCCGCCAATAAGGCGAGCAGTTCCTCGACCTTACCAGGATTATTGGTTGCTAGCAACAATTTTGGTTTCATCGCTTGCATTCCTCGAGCGCCCAGCGAATATGTTCTTGTACCAGTAGATCAGCATCGTGCAAAGTGCTTTCGAGGGCGTTCACCGCCAAGAGGTTTCTGGTGTTTCCGAGCGCGACAGCGACGTTTCGCAGGTAACCTTTCCGGCGCGCCCTCTGTAACGGCCGATTCCGATACTGTGCATTGAACTGTTGTGCCGAGAGTGATATTTCAACCAGTAAATCAGGGAAGGCAGAATTTGGCCCTGGGTTTAAAGCAGGATCCCAGGGGCCTCGTGCGAACCGGTTCCAGGGACAGACCAATTGACATAGATCACAGCCAAAAACCCAATTACCGATCTGCCGGCGTAATTCTTCTGGAATTGCTTCTTTCAACTCAATCGTCAAGTAGGAGATACAGCGACGGGCGTCCAGAATTCTGTCCGTCAGGATGCAATGGGTGGGGCACATATCCAGGCAGCGTGTGCAGGTCCCACACCGGTCTGCTACAAAAGGCTCATCTGGGGCAAGTTCAATATCCAGTAATATTTCTGCCAGGAAGAAGTAGGAGCCCAGCGCGGGATGAATGAGACAGGTGTTTTTACCAATCCAACCCAGCCCGGCCCGTTGGGCAAGATCCCGCTCGAGGATCGGACCGGTATCAGTATAACAGCGGCTCGCAACCGGACCATTGATATGCTGCTCCACCCAGGCGACAAGCTCGCCCATCCGCTGAGGAATGATTAGATGATAATCCTGACCCCAGGCATACGAGGCAACCCTTCCATGCAGGGGCGATTTTTCTGGCGGAGGTACAGACTGCGGGTCCGGATAGCGAAACCCGAGGACGATGATGGACTTACACTCCGGCAATATCAAGCGAGGATCAAAGCGACATGCTTGGGCATTCTCGGCCGCCAAGTAGGCCATATTACCATGCCGCCCCATGGCCAACCAGTTTTGATAGACTGACCAATGGGGCGGTGGTTCAGGTGAGGTGATGCCCACCAGCGAAAATCCCAGACGGTGGGCTTCACTCTTGATCGCTAGAGTGAGCGATCGGTTCATATTATGGAACTCTTATATAGACGCCCAGCCAATCGCCAAAAGTATAATTTCGGTCATTGAACAATCGGAAAGTCGCGCCGTAATTACCTGCTACGGTTGGGGCTTTAAGGGTGACCGAAATCTCCATTTCTTCCCCAGGCACAATGGTATTCCCAAACAGGATTGGGGCAACGGTACTCCAGTTGGTATCTATGCCGCCCCAGCCAAAAGCCAGATAATAATCCTCGTCCCAGGTGCAAAGTCCAAGATTGCGCACCCGCCAGGTCTTAACAAAGACTGAGCCTGCCGCGATTTCACTACCATCCGGGATGGTGACATCGGTAAGGAAGACAGAGTTATCACAAGCTGCCTGGGTAGCTGTTGATGGGGCTGGCAAGTTAAAGGGTGTGTTTGTGGCTGTAGGGGTATCCGTAACCAGCGGTGTATTGGTAAATTCCGGGGTTGCGGAGGCAGTCGGCGTAGCCGGAAGGGCCAGGGCAGTCTGAGTCGTGTACGCAAGGGCGGTTTCAGCAATCGACGTGTATAGCGCCTCAACATTTTGCGTCGGAGTCGCTTCGGCTCCTCCGCACGCTGTGAGAGCTACAGCGATAAGTAAAATCCCGACCCGGATACATTTATTAAGGCGTTTCATTCTTTCCTCCAAATTGAATGCTAGCAACCAATAGCGTGATGTTTGGATTATATCGCACTTGACGGGCGCTCGACTGCGGTCCGGGAATCAGTTCTCCAGTCAGGGCTACTCCGGTGATTGGTTCTGCTTTGTTGTGATATTTTTCCGGACCAACATACGCTTGGCGATAAAAATACCTAGGGCTGCTCCAAAGAGGTCAACCAGCAAATCCAACGCCTCAGCTTCCCAGCCTGGCCAGGCTGGGTATGTGCTGATCTGTATCCCTTCTTGAAGACAGCCAACAAGCAGAGCAATACCCACAATCTGTGCGATCTTAATGTTCGAAACTGGCCTGAGCCATTGTCCCACCAGGAAAGATAGTCCCGCAAAGAGGAACATGTGCATCAGGATATGCATCCATCCTGGGGAAAACACAGTATCAAAAACATGGCCAAATGATGGCCAAAACCTCCCAATAAAGGCCACCGGGAAGAGTATCCCAATGATCCAAAATAACATCAAAATACGTGATCGCATCGGGGTATCACTACTCGGCGGGGCGGCTCATTGAGCCACCCCGCTTTTGACTAAACGACAGAGACACTGCTAATGCTTTTCGTACGGCTGGCCATCGGCCGCCGGGGGGAGTGCCCGCCCGACAACTCCCGCCAGGACGATCATTGTCACGATATACGGCGCCATTCCCAAAAACTCGGAAGGTATTGGCACGCTAAGGATTTGTAATTTTATTTGCAGCGAGTCGGCGAATCCAAAGATGAGCGACGAAGCAAAGGCCCCAATTGGGGTCCACTTCCCGAAAATCATTGCGGCTAGGCCGATAAAGCCCTTTCCGGCTGTCATCACCTCGTCAAAGCGGCCAACGGAGCCAATCGTGAAATATGCCCCACCTACACCAGCGATCATGCCGCTGAGGATAACATTAACATAGCGCACCAGGAATACATTCACGCCCAATGTGTCTGCGGCTTTCGGATGTTCTCCCACTGCCCGGGTACGCAGCCCCCAGGGCGTGTTGAATAGAACGATATGCAGAAGGAAAACCAGGAACAGCATGATGAATATGATCATGTTATTCTCAAAAACGACCGGTCCCAGAATGGGAATCTTGGACACCAAAGGGATCGAGATCATTGGAAAGGTGCCAGAGTTGTTGAGCGCGTTGATGTTCTTCTCAAGGAAACGGGCCGAGATAAAACTGGTCGCGCCCACCGCAAAAATGTTGATTGCGACACCGCTGACGATTTGATCAACCTTGAAACGGACGGAAAGGACAGCATGAATACCTGCCATCAGGCCACCAATGAGCACGGCTGCTATCAGTCCTATATAGAGACTATGGGTTAGCGTAGCAACAATGACCGCGGCTTGTGCAGAGATGAGCAGGATGCCTTCAATAGCAATATTGATCACCGCTGCTCGTTCGCTAATGACCCCACATAATGCCGCCAGGGCAATCGGCGTGGCGCGGACAAGCGAACTGCTGAGCATTCCGACCAGGCTAAAGGATTTCCCCTGTGTTGCCCAAAGCAGGAAGGCAGTCACAAATGCAAATGCGATGGTACCTATTACCAGAGATGTAGACCTGATCCCGCGCGCCAGTTGCCAGCCTCCCAAGAAGATGACTGCCAGGCTCAGGATGCCGATGCTCGTCCCGACCGGCAGAACCAGGTTCGGGATTGGGATGGCTTGTGATTGGTAACTCGGGTTCATCCCAAACGTGGCCTGTACGTCCGGAGACACCCCAGACCCGAACATAAGATAGATTAACCCGCCAATTGCAATCAGGGCAATACCCGGGATCAGGCGGGAAAACATGAATGCTCTGGTAAGCTTCTTCGACATATCTGCTCTCATCATTTCATGCTCCAATTAACGGCCCCAGCCGCGGGTCAGTACGATTTCTTCTGTTTTTGCCACGCGGATCCGATACAGCCAGCGGATGATCGCCGGAGCGGCGACGAAGACGATCACCAGACCCTGGATGATGGATACAATATCAATCGGAATTCCCGCCATCGACTGCATCCGGGTAGCCCCGCTGCGTAAGGTTCCAAACAAGAGGGCAGCCAACACCACTCCCAGGGGATGGCTCTTGCCAAGCAGGGCGATGGCGATTGAGTCGAACCCATATCCAGCGGAGAATCCTTGCCCTACCCAGTGGTCAATCCCCAGAACCTGGGTCGCCCCACCAAGCCCGGCAAGGGCCCCGCTGAGAGCCATGATGAGTACAAAATTACGCGTCACGCTCATCCCGGCGTACTTGGCCGCATCAGGGTTCGCGCCCACCGCCCGGATCTCAAAACCGAAAGTTGTTTTGAAAAGCAACCAATAGACCAAGAGCGCTACCAGAAGGGCAATGATAAAGCCCAGGTTGAGGCGCGATGGGTCAGGGAAAAACCGCGGCAGGGTGGCCGTGCTCTCAATCAGCGGTGTAATTGGCCGGTAACCGACGGCTTTCATCGGCCCATTGAGCAGCCAGTCGCTGAGCCGGAAGGCAATGTAATTCATCATTATTGTGTTGACCACCTCGTGAGCACCTGTTGCTGCCTTTAGATAGCCGGGGATTGCTCCCCAAAGGGCTCCTGCCAGAGCGCCTCCCAGTAGCGCCAGAGGAAGATGAAGATACCACGGCAAATTGAAGGTATAACCGACCCAGGCTGAAGCGAGCGCTCCCATGAGGAACTGGCCTTCAGCGCCGATGTTGAACAAGCCTCCTTTGAAGCCAATGGCCACGGCCAATCCGGCCAAGATATAAGGAGTGGATGCTACCAGGCTCTCTGTCAATGGCCAGAAGGCCCTTAATAGAGGCTCAGAATCGCCGGAGGCAAAAAATGTTTGAAAAGCTCGGAAAATCCTGACCGGGTCTCCAAGCGCACCACTGAACAATGCCCCGTAGGCTGTGCCAATACTCTCCGCGGTTTTTGCCAGTGCGTTCAACGGGTCCTGGAAGAAGTTCTTGTAAGCGGCGATCACCTGTGGATCCGTAACGATGATTACAACCGCCCCGACCAAGAGGCCGGTCAGTACAGCCAACAACGGCATTGCAAGAGTCCGCCAGACCCGTGAATGTTTCTTGGTTTCCGCTTTCGCGTCCGGTTTTTCTGGCTCCGAGGGCTTGATCTTCTTCGGCTTTACTTCGTTGGCATCCAAGGTGCATCCTCCTAGAACACGCGCTCTACCTGATCGGTGGGGCGCGCTGCTTTTTCAATGGTGTCATCCGGAGTTATCCCCGCCATCAACAAACCAAGATATTCCTTGTTGACTTTGGCGGCAGGGACGATTGCCACCAATACACCCTTGTACATGACCGCAATGCGGTCTGAGAGGGCAATGATTTCATCTAGTTCTGATGAAACCAGCAAGACGGCTGTTCCTTCGCAGCGCTTCTCAATAATCCGGTTATGGATGTATTCAATCGAACCGACATCCAGTCCACGTGTGGGTTGCGAGGCGATCAATAATTTAATCGGTCGCGAAAATTCACGAGCCACGATCACCTTCTGCTGATTCCCGCCCGACAATGACGAAGCAGGGATGAATACGCTCGGCGTGCGCACATCAAACTGTTCGGTCAAGTCTTTCGCCGAGTCGATGATCTCCTTGTCTTGCAATACCATACCGCGGGCAAAGGGGGGCAGGTAGTAGGTGCATAACATCATATTGTCATGGATCGGGAATGACAGCACAAGTCCATGCTTTTGACGATCTTCGGGCACATGGGCTACGCCATGCTCCAGAATGTGACGCGGGGTTGTCCGCCGCAGGGATTGACCGGCGATGGTGATTTCACCGCGTTCGATCGGAGCAAGCCCGGTCAGGGCATACACAAGTTCCGTTTGGCCATTGCCCTGTACCCCAGCAATACCAAGGACCTCTCCAGCCCGGACATCGAATGTAACGCCCTGGACTGCGAGATTGTGCCGTTCATCGCTGACATGAAGTCCTTTGACCTCGAGGACAACATCGCCTGGTTCGGACAGCTTCTTTTTTACCACCAGGTTGACTTCCCGGCCGACCATCATGGTGGCCAATTTCTCCCGGGTGACCTTGCCAGGGACCACCGTGCCAACCACACGGCCGCCCCGCAGAACGGTGATCCGGTCAGCAACATTCATTACTTCTTTGAGTTTGTGGGTGATAAAGATCAGCGATTTCCCCTTGTCGACCAATGATTGCAAAATCTTAAAAAGGCTCTCAACTTCCCCGGGTGTCAAGACTGCTGTCGGTTCATCGAGGATTAAAATATCCGCCTCGCGGTATAAGACCTTGATAATTTCTACCCGTTGCTGGGTACCAACGGGTAAGTCCTTGATGTAGGCATCAGGGTCAACTTCCAAGCCATATTGTTCGGAAATTTCATGGATCCGCTTGGCTACTGCAGCCCTGTCCAGGAAGACTCCAGCACGCGTGGTCTCGACCCCCAGCATTACATTTTCAGTGACTGTCATCACCGGCACCAGCATGAAGTGCTGATGGACCATGCCAATCCCACGAGCGATCGCATCGTTGGGGCTATGAATATCCACTTCCTCTCCCTTGACAAGGATCTTGCCCGAATCCTGTTTGTACAACCCATAGAGGATGTTCATTAAAGTTGTCTTACCAGCGCCGTTCTCGCCAAGCAGGGCGTGGATTTCGCCCTTTTCCAGTGTCAATTCGATATTGTCATTGGCAATGACGCCCGGGAAGGACTTGGTGATCCCATGCAATTCCAGAACCGTGGGCATGAAATTTTCTCCAACACTAGATTTGATGAGTCAGCAAAGAGGGCCGGGGAACGTGCCCCCGGCCCTCAGGTTGTACGTCAAAGTGTACCTATTGACCAAGTACTCCGTCAACAGTCAACGTACCGTCGATGAGCATTTGCTTGAGTTGTTCGATCTCGGCCTTCAGGGCAGCAGGAACATCATCATCGAAGTCATGATACGGGGCGAGATCCACACCGCCATCCGCGATCGTGTAAGTGGTTGTCCCGCCGGTGAAGGTCCCGTTGATCAAGTCTGAAATTGTGTTGTAGACCGCAACGTTGATCTTCTTCAAAACGCTGGACAGGATAACAGACTGATACTCAGGGGCTGTCTCATACCAGTCGGCATCCACGCCGATGATCAGGCAGCCGCCAGTTTCCTGGCAGACCGCTGCGGAGCCCAAGCCAACCGGTCCGGCGACAGGCAGGATGATGTCAACATTTTCTTGCATCAGGGACTCGGCGAAAGCGCGCCCGTCATCAGTGGATTCGAAGTTGAAGGTGAACAGGCCATCGTTCTCAGCGGAGTTCCAACCGACCACCTCGACGCTGGTGCCGTGCTGCTGGTTGTAGTACATCACGCCGGCCTCAAAACCGCGCATGAAGATGGTAACGGTCGGGATCGGAATGCCACCATAGGTGCCGACTCTGCCGGTCTCGGTCATGCCGGCGGCAAGGTAACCAGCCAGGAAGGCTGCCTGGTCGGTCTGGAACATCAAGCCGCGCACATTGGGGATGTCGACATCCGAACCGCAGTCCTGTCCGACCACGGCGCCAGGCCAGCAGTCAGGGAATGAGTAGTCGACAATGGCGAAGTTGACATCCGGGTTGGCCAGGGCAAACTTGGCCGTATCCACTCCCAGAAGGAAGCCAACCGTCACGATCAGGTCCATGTTCTCATCCAGATATTGCTGGATATTCTTGGCATAATCCGACTGGCCCTGGGATTCAAGATACTTGCCCGTGATGCCGAAATCGTCAATGGCGGTCTCGATGCCCAGCCATGCGCTGGCGTTGAAGGACTTGTCGTCGACACCACCCAGGTCGGTAACCTGGGCGACACAGAATGTGTTCGGATCCGTGCAATCAACGACCGGCGTGCAGGCCGGGGCTAACAGAGCCATCACTACAAGCATGGCTACAACAACATACAGTTTCTTCATCGTTCTTCTCCTCATAAAATGTTTTGGAAAGGTTAACCATGAAAATTAAGAGACGAGCAGGCTTGTCATCTAAAGCAGAATTTCACCTCCTTCACAGAACAGGATCTCATCCAATCTCTCTGTGTATCCTAATGGTTTAAGTATACAGGTTGTCAGGGCGCTTCGCAAGTATGGATAGGACAATTCCAGCCACAGATTCTCTCGGTTATGCCATGACATCCGGATTCAAACCATTATTTTCGGGGAAAGATCGCAACCTGATATCTATCCAGCGGCAGGTTTTGCTTCACCGCGTCGGACGCTCAACATGGTCAGGAATGCCAGGATCATGAACCCAACGCTGAAAAGCCATAGCCAGCGATATTCACTCCCCAGAGCATCGACCAAGACACCTCCCAGTGTAGGACCAAGCACTGCTGCTAACTGTGACGAGAAATAATATAAACCGGTAAATGCCCCGATCCGTCGCTCGTCCCCATGGTCATAGACCAGGGGCAGGCTATTGACATTGACCAGGGCCCAGAATCCCCCGGCCAGAATCAGGACAACCGCAAAAACGGTCGGACCTTTGATGAAGAAGAATCCGAACAACAAAACCACCACCAACCCGGCCAAGCCTACTCGAATGATGGATCCGCGCCCGAAGCGCGTTCCAAGGAATCCGGCCGGGATGGAGAAGGCAATGAATGAAATTGTGACCAGGCCGGCATAGATGGATGCAGTTCCGGGTTTCATCCCTAGCGAGAACACTGCAAAGGACGAAAGCCCGGTTTCGAGAGCGTAGAATGCCATGAACCAGAATAATATGCTCACCAACACAAAAATACCGCTTTTATCGGGGTTGGAGATCATCGTGCGCAAATTGGCCACCATATTGGCCTTTTCTTTGTCTTCGCCACCGGGAAGTGTGCGCGGTTCTTTGACAAAAATGATCACAGTGGCCAGAGCTACTATCGTGGCTATGCCTCCGGCCACAAAGGGCATCAGGCGCGCCATTTCTGGAGAAGTCCCTTCGAGCGCATTGAAGATCATCCCGCTCCCGAAATAGGCCAGCAGGCCACCAATGCCGCCCATCAGGTTGATGACCCCGTTGGCCTTGCTGCGGTCGTCCCGGTTGAACAAGTCGCCCAACCAGGAGACGGTCGGCGACCGGAACAGCGCCATGCCAAAGTTCGTGATCAGAATGAAGATCATGATCGCGAGCGCTGTCTGCGCAAGCGGCACAAAGACGAACCCGAGCAGGGCAATCGGTGCGCCGATCAGAATCCACATCTTCCGTCGGCCAAGCCGGTTCCAGGTGCGGTCACTGGCGCTCCCCGCCCAGGGAGCGATGAACATGTTGAGCAGGTTGTCCCAGGTCATAATGAACATTGCTAGACTGGGTGCCATCCCAAACCCGACGATCGTCGGCAGATCGCGCCCCTGTTCTAGCAGCAGTCGTTCGAATTCCGGGTTACCGGCTTGCAGGAATAAGGGGATATACTGATTGAAAATCGGCCAGATGATACTGATCCCTAAAAACCCAAAACCGAGCAAGAAAGTCTTCCCCCAGGGAAATCGTTTGGTCTCCATGCGATCTATGCCTCCTGTCAGGTTGTTTTGTCGTTCTTTAGAAGATCGATGAATTTCCGATCGTTCTCACTTAATTGTGCAGATTCGAGCATATCCGGGCGGCGTTCCAGTGTGCGTTTCAGGGATTGTTCCCGCCGCCACCGGGCGATCCTGGCATGGTCGCCGGAAAGCAGCACCTCCGGCACCTGCCAACCGCGGTATTCCGCCGGCCGGGTGTAATGGGGATATTCCAACAGGCCAGAGGCGTGCGAATCATCCTGGGCGCCATCCGGATCACCCAGCGCGCCGGGGAGCAGGCGGGTGACAGCATCGATAACAATCAGCGCTGGCAATTCACCGCCGGTCAGGACATAATCTCCAATCGAAATTTCATCCGTGATCAGGTGTTCACAGACACGTTCATCGACGCCTTCGTAACGCCCGCAGATGAGTGCCAGGCGCGGGTGGCCAGTCAGCTCTGCAGCAACATCCTGGGTGAGGACGCGTCCCTGAGGGGTCAATAAGATGATCGGGCAGTCGGGCTGAGGTCCAAGGATGCCTTCTACCGCCGAAAAAAGTGGTTCCGGCTTCAAGACCATTCCGCCCCCTCCGCCGTAGGGTTCATCGTCAGTGACGTGATGGCGATCGGTCGTCCATTCGCGGATGTTATGTACCTGAACATCGATCAAGCCGCGTTGCCGGGCGCGCTGCAAGATACTGCTCTCGAGGTAGGGGGGGAAGATTTCAGGCAGGAGTGTAAAAACAAAAAACTCCATAGACCATGATTCTAGCCTGAAGCGGGATGTCTGACAAGAGGAATGGTCGGTATTGACGCCCTTCCAAATGGGATGGTAAGATGATTTCATGTACTTACGTGGTTCGAAATGGAGCATGCGCCGGCAGCGAAAGCCGATCAATTTCTTCCGCATTGCCGTATTGCTACTAATGATCGGGATTGTTGTTTATATCAACCAGATGGTCATCCCTTCCATCCCAACGCCGTTTGTCGACACCCCGACAGCAACGCGCGAACCTGGTTCTTATCTTACTGAAGCGGAAGCGCTGTTCAATGATGGGAAATTCTTCCAGGCAGTGGCTGTCTACCAGGAAGTTGTCCGCATCCAGCCAGATAACCCGGCGATTCATCTGGCGATGGCAAGAGCACAGATTTTCGCTGGCCAATACGACGAATCGTTGACAACGACGGCAAACGCCCTCCTGCTTAGTCCGAATAACTCGATGGCACATGCCTTGCGCGCCTGGGCGCTGACCCGGATGGGAGATTTCCTGCCTGCCCGTGAATCGATCCTGCGTGCCCTGGAACTCGATCCCAACAACGGGGTTGCCCATGCCTACTATGCCTTCCTGCTTGGGAATGAATACATCGCGACAGGGTCCTTTGACTCGATCACCTTGGCAGTCGAGGAATCGCGCGTCGCCTATGACCTATCCAGGAACTCCCTGGAGGCTCGCTGGTCCCGCGCGTTTATTCTGGAACTTACTGATAACCGCGAAGAAGCTATCCAGGAATACCTGGCAGCAATCCAAATCAACCCGAACATCCCGGAGCTCCACATCGACCTCGGGCGGACATACTCCGTTCTCGGAGTCTATGACAAGGCAATTGAAGAATACACCCTTGCTAACACGTTCAACCCGGCAGATCCCCGGCCTGACCTCTACTCTTCCCGCGTCGAACGCAGCCGCGGCTCATTTGCACTAGCAGCTCAATATGCTGAACAGGCAGTCAAGGATGTTCCCACAGACCCGTACCTGCGTGGCAACTGGGGAGTGATGCTTTACAAATATAATGATTGGCCGGCGGCGATAGAACAACTTTCCCTGGCGATCAACGGCGGCATGATCGATGAAACCCTGGTCGTCGAACCGATCCGGTTGTCCGGTGGCGACGTTCGCATCGCCGAATTTTTCTATACCTATGCCCTGATCCTGGCCCGGGTTGATCGTTGTGGAGAGGCACTACCCATCGCACAACTGATCCTGAGCGGGGTTCCGACGGATGAGATTGCTGTCTACAATGCCCGGGAGATCAATCGCCTGTGCGAGGAGAATCTCCGCAATCCCACTCCTAACCCTACGGCTACTCTTGGGCCTACCCCAACTCCATGAACGTCATTCGCAAGCGCCCGCTGTTCTATAAGCGGAAACGCTCCAATATCTATCGGGTCTTTTTGCTCTTGATCGTGGTGATCGCGGGTGGCTGGCTGGTTACTCGGTTGGACACCGGCGCAATTCGCAATCCGTTTGAAGCAACCCCCACAGCGACGCGAACATCCAGGTCTTTAGCCCTGGAAGGTGAAGCTTTTTTTGAAGCCGGGTACCTTGAAGCTGCCATAACCGCTTACAATCAGGCAGCTGAACAGGATCCGAACAACGCCCAACTCTGGGCCGAGCTCGCCCGGATCCAAGTCTACTCATCCAACCTGCTGACGACAGATGGACAAAGGAAAACCCGCCTGGAAGAGGCGCTCTATTCGATCGACCAGGCTGTGGTTTTAGCGCCAGACAATAGCACTGTCCACGCCATCCGCGCCTTTGTCCTCGACTGGAGCGCCAACCCTGCCCTGGCTGGACCTGAGGCAGGCGCCCTCTTGCTGGAAGCTGAGCTGGAGGCGGTCCGTGCCCTCCAAATCGACCCCCAGAATGTGCTCGCCCAGGCATTCTTCGCGGAGATCCTGGTTGACCAGCAAAAGTGGTCCCAGGCGGAAGTGATTATCGTCCAGGCAGTTGCCCGCGATGCGACCATCATGGATGTCCATCGTGTCTATGCATATGTCCTCGAGTCCACAGGGCGCTACCGCCAAGCGATTGAGGAATACGAACGGGCCATCGAGATCAACCCCAACCTTACATTCCTCTATATTGCCGTGGGGAAGAACTATCGCACATTAGCTTCCCGCAGCGACATTCCATCCCAGCGCAATGAATTGTATGAATCAGCCCTGGAATATTTCGCCAGAGCCGCCAACCTCAACGACCAACTGGGGATTCAAGACCCTCTCCCTTACCTCGCCATCACCAATACTTACCGTCAGAAGGGTGAATTTTTCGCGGCATCCCAGAATGCCTTGAAAGCGCTCTCGTTCGACCCGGCCAACCCGGATATTTACGGCCAGCTGGGGCTGGTGTACCGGGACGCACGCAATTTCGAGACAGCGATCTTCGCCCTGAAGTGTGCGGTCCGCGGCTGCACTCCAGAGGAATCGTGTGAAGCGCGCAACGGGTGCGGGGAGGGAGAGACCGGGGTACAGGTCACGGGGCTGGCCTTATCGCCGGGGACGGTAGTGTACTACTACACCTATGGCTCTCTGCTGGCCGCTTTGAGCCGTTCGGACCAGAATTATTGTCCGGATGCGGTGGGGGTTCTAACCGAGGTCCAGACTGCGTATGGGGCTGATGCCACGATCGCTGCCATTGTGGATGCCGGCCTGCAAATCTGCGCTTCGCTGGAGGAATCATTGCTTAGCACTCCAACCCCGGTCTTCACTCCGACCCCTCTGCCGACACCCAGACAATAGGATTGCACACCGACCCGGATCCGGCAGTTCCAGCTTGAACTCCCCTTGATCAAATATCAGAATTTTATTAATCATTTTTCATCTCCCTTGACTTCTTTACTGAAGCCAAGTATGATATATTTAGCACTCGGTAAGGTGGAGTGCTAAAATACTGTATCAATCCCTTATTAGGAGGCGTAAATGGCTCTAAATCTCAAACCCCTTGCTAGCCGTGTTGTGGTCGAGCCGCTTGAGCAGGAAGAAATAACTGCGGGTGGCATTGTTCTACCGGAAACGGCCAAGGAAAAACCCCAACAGGGCATGGCCCTGTCTGTCGGCCCGGGCGACCGTGATGAGAATGGGAAGTACATCCCCATGGACATTGCAGTCGGCGACAAGGTACTCTTCGCCAAATACTCTGGCACCGAAATTAAAATCGAAGGCAAGAAACTGCTCATCCTGCGCGAGAGTGACATCCTTGCCATTGTGGTAGATAAATAATCCGTACGATTGGAGGAATTAAATAATGGCAGCAAAACAACTGGTTTTTTCGGAAGATGCCCGTCGGCGGCTCCAGAATGGTATTGATACGGTTGCTAAGGCCGTTGGCACCACTCTTGGCCCGAAGGGTCGCAATGTAGCCATCGACCGCAAGTTCGGCTCCCCGACCATCACCCACGACGGTGTGACAGTCGCCAAGGAGATCGAACTGGAAGATCCCTTTGCCAATATGGGTGCGCAGCTTCTCAAGGAAGCCGCCACCAAGACCAATGACATCGCTGGTGATGGGACTACGACATCGACTGTCCTGGCCCATGCCATCGTTACCGAGGGCTTGAAGACCCTCGCCGCAGGCGCCAACCCAATGCGCCTCAAGCTGGGCATCGAACAGGCTACTGAAGAAGTCGTCAAGGCTCTCCGCAAGATGGCCCAAAAGATCGAGACCAAAGAAGAGATCGCCTCGGTCGCCACCAACTCGGCCGCGGATCCCGAAATTGGTCACCTGATTGCCGACGTGATGGACAAGGTTGGAAAAGACGGTGTCATTACCGTTGAAGAGTCGAAGTCGCTGCAGTTCGAGACCGAATACGTTGAGGGTATGCAGTTCGACCGCGGTTACATCTCGCCCTATTTCATCACCGACCCCGAGCACATGGAAGCGGTGATTGCAGAACCCTATGTCTTGGTCTACGACAAGAAAATCTCCGCTGCCTCCGATATCGTCCCATTGCTCGAGAAACTGGTCCAGGTTGGCAAGCGCGAGCTGGTCATTATTGCCGAAGATATTGATGGTGAAGCTCTGGCTACGCTGGTTCTGAACAAGCTGCGCGGCATGATCAACGTACTGGCAGTCAAGGCTCCGGGATTCGGCGACCGCCGCAAGGCTATGCTCCAGGATATCGTTGCCCTGACGGGCGGCCAGGTCATCTCCGAAGAGACCGGCCGCAAGCTGGAAACAGCCGTTATCCAGGACCTTGGCCGGGCAGAGAAAATCGTTGCCGACAAGGATAACACCACTGTAATTGGCGGCAAGGGCGAAACAGCCCAGATCAAGGGTCGCATCGAGCAGATCCGGGTCGAGATTGACAAGAGCACCAGCGATTATGACAAAGAGAAACTCCAGGAGCGCTTGGCGAAACTCTCCGGTGGCGTCGCCATCATCCGCGTGGGCGCGGCGACCGAGACAGAGTTGAAAGAGAAAAAGCATCGCGTTGAAGACGCTCTCTCTGCTACCCGCGCAGCTATCGAGGAAGGCATTGTCCCGGGTGGTGAGATCGTCTTCATCAACGCAATGTCCGCACTTGACAAAGTGAAAATGGATGGCGAGGATGAGAGCATTGGCGTTTCAATCGTCCGTAAAGCCCTCGAAGCTCCTATCCGCAAACTGGCTGAGAACGCCGGACAGGACGGCGCGGTCATCATCGAAAACATCCGCCGTCTGGCCAAAGAGCAGAGCAATAAGAACCTTGGCTACAATGTCATCACTGGTAAATACACTGACATGGTCAAAGGTGGTGTGATTGACCCGCTCAAGGTCGTCCGCGGTGCTCTAGAGAACGCTGCCTCGATCGCGGCAATGATTCTGACCACCGAGTGCTTGATTACCGACATCCCTGAGAAAGAAAAATTTCCCCCGATGCCCCCCGGTGGCGGGATGGATTACTAAAAATCCAAGCAGCCCGGTTTCTTACGAGACCGGGCTCTTGATTCAGGTATAATCGTGCCAATGTCTGCAGCTCTGTCGAAACGATTCATCATACTCCCCATCCTGCTGGCCGTATTGATCCAAAGCGCCTGTGTCCCTGCAGCCCCAGGTCCTGCCACCCCGACGCTTACCCCTCCCACCCCGACAGCAACACCCATCCCTTTGGCTGCCACTGTCAACGGCGCGGGGATTACCCGAACAGAGTTCGAAGCTGAACTCGCCCGCTACCAGGCTGCCCAGGCGGAGATTGGAAACACTGTCGCCCTTGAGCAGGCTGCCCAGGCTGTTCTGGATGAATTAATCAACCAGGTCCTGCTTGCTCAAGGTGCTCAGGAAAGTGATTATAATGTTGACGACGCTGCCCTGCAAGCCAGGATCGACCAGCTTGTCATCCAGGTTGGCGGAGCCGATGTCCTGGCACAATGGCAGGCAACCAATGGCTACACTGACGAAACCTTCCGCCTTGCCCTGCGCCGCCAGATCGCGGCTGCATGGATGCGCGACCAGATTGTTTTCAACGTTCCTGCCACTGCAGATCAGGTACACGTCAAACAGATTTTGTTCTATAATCAGGAGGAAGCGCAAGCAGCCATGGATCGCTTGCAGGCCGGGCAAAGCTTCCTCACCCTGGCAACCCAACGCGACCCGATCACACAAGGTGAGTTAGGCTGGTTTCCGCGTGGGTACCTGCTCGAAACTGCCATCGAAGACGCTGCTTTCTCACTCCAACCGGGTGAACACAGCGGCATTATCCAAACCCAACTTGGGTATCATATCATCCTGGTAGTCGAACGCGATTCAAACCACCAGCTTTCACCCGACGCCCAGCTTGTGCTTCAGGGAAACGCACTCCGCACATGGTTGCTACAGCGGCGCGAACAAAGCAGTATCATTCTGGCTCCATAGCTTGCCGATCGGCAAATAGCGGCGCCTTATGGGAGAGGTTGCATGAATAGATATAATCTCAAACCCGAACGCAGTTCGAATGCAAACAGCCTGATCTGGAACATTCTGACGGGTGTAATGCTTCTTGGCGTTCTTTGCCTGGGCGGTTTTTTCCTTTCAATTTTTATCAACCCCTATCAGGCTTTCAACCCATTTCCGCCCGCGCCGCTCCCCACGCTGGTTCAATACCCAACAGCTACCAGTACCTTGATCCCGCGGGCTGCCACCTGGACACCAAGCCCAACCATTGTTCCATTGCCAACGCGCACCAGAGCCCCCGAGTGGACTCCCATCCCCAGCAACACGCCATTTTCACTTGGCTTGGGCACCCAGAGCACTGGAGAAGGGGACACCACCCTCACACCTGGGCCAACTTCCACTAGCATGCCGGTCACGGTAAATATCAGCTACCTAAACAGCACAACATATCACCCCGATTCCGCCTGCAACTGGATGGGTGTCGCCGGCCTTGCGGTGGATAAAAACAACAACCCGATTCTCTATCTAACGGTCCACCTGAGTGGCATGTTGAACGATCAGCAGGTGGATTATTACAGTCTGACCGGGACGGCTACAAATTATGGCCCGTCAGGTTTCGAGTTTGTCCTCGGTAACCAGCCGGTGGCTTCCACCGGTACGATCTGGATCCAGTTGCTCGATGGACAAAGCAACCTCCCCCTTACTGAAAAGGTCTATATCGATACATACAATGATTGCGAGAGGAATCTGGTCTTGATCCGGTTCCAGCGCATACGCTGAACTACCAGATGGACAAGAATGGAAAACGCGGCTGATTGGGCCGCGTTTTTATTTGTCATGAAAAACTGGCCGGGACCTTATACAGTTTCCACCCAGTGGCTATATTTGGGCTGGTTCCCCCGGACGATATCATTAAATAGGGCTCGTAGTTGGGTTGTGATCGGGCCCATTACTCCGGTGCCCACTGGGCGATGGTCTACCCTGGTTACCGCGGTGATCTGGGCTGCCGAACCGGTCAGGAAGAGTTCGTCACAAATATAGATCTCCGTTCGATCGACTGGACGTTCGACGGTTTCCAGGCCCAATTCGGCGAGGGCTAGTTCGATGATCGTGCGCCGAGTGATGCCTTCGAGAATGTTCTCTGTAACGGATGGGGTGATCAAGACGCCATCACGCACGATGAAGAAGTTCATTGCGCTTCCCTCTGAGACGTGCCCTTCCTGGGTCAAGACCAGCGCATCGTCGAACCCGGAGAGCGCAGCATCAGTCTTGATCAATGCCGAGCTGGCATAAGCGCCGCTGATCTTCCCGCGCGCCGGGATCATGTTGTCGTCGATCCGCCGCCATGAAGAGACTGTCACATGGGCAGCGGTATCGTTCTTGAGGTACTGTCCGAAAGGCTGGGCGAAAATCGTCAGTTCATCCTTCAAGTCATGCAAACGTACGCCGATGGTCTCGTCGGCTTTGTATGCCAACGGGCGGATGTAAATATCCTGCTGAAAACTATCCTTACGCAGCAAGTCAAGGGTTAGTGTAGTTAAACTTTGCGGTGTATAGTCCAGGTTCATGCGCAAGAGGCGGCAGGAGTTCAGGAACCGCCGGTAATGGTCATTGGGTCGGAAAACGAAGAGTGCTTTTTTCTCTCCGTTCCAATAACCGCGTAGCCCGCCAAAAACAGCCGTACCGTAATTTAGAGCATGTGTGGCGACGCCTATCTTCGCCTCCGAGTAGGGAATGATTTTCCCCTGGAAGTAAGCGTGCTTGGGATATTCCACAGGCAAGCCTCCATTCTTGAGATGGTGCAGCCCCCTCTGCAACCTTATTATACTTGATTCGGTCTTGATCGCTTGTCCTTGACAAAGCAAGGAAAATCAGGAATAATTAATTCGATATCTATCGAATTAATTGCACAGGAATAGA
The DNA here is from genome assembly GCA_043826785.1 of Chloroflexota bacterium. Taxonomy (GTDB): domain Bacteria; phylum Chloroflexota; class Anaerolineae; order Anaerolineales; family Villigracilaceae; genus JBDRPT01. Next base: position 24,160 of record JBDRPT010000075.1, read on the forward strand.
AAAAGATGGAACCCTCCCCAAGCATGCTCGACTTTGTCAAAGCTATGTCCGATGCGAACCGGTTACGGATTATCGGCATCCTTACCCAGCGCCCGGCCAATGCCAAAACCGTGGCGGGCGAATTGGGTATTCCGTTCCGGGATACCGTCGATCACCTGGCTTTCCTATCCTTCGTCGGCGTTATTCGCACCGATACCGGTGACAATAACCAGGATGCCATCTATGACCTTGATCCAGAAGGCACGAAGACGCTCGCCAAAGCCCGTCTATCTTTAACACGCCCTGGGTCTTACGCCCCCGCACCGCACATGGATGAAAAGTCCCGCAAGGTGCTGGTCACCTGCCTCAACGCCGACGGGACAATCAAGCGGCTTCCTGTCCAGCAGCCGGCCAAGCTCAAGGTCATTCTGGAATACCTGATCGAAGCTATCACCCCTGGTGTGGACTATTCAGAAAAGGAAGTCAACAGCATCATCCGGCATTTCCATGAGGATGTCTCCGGCCTGCGGCGTGACATGGTGGATGCCGGAATGCTTGGGCGTAAGCGTGATGGTTCCAGGTACTGGCGTGTGATCGCCAAGGGTGCGGAATGACAGAAAACCCTGGGTTGGTCACTTTCTTCAAAGCGCTGGCAGATGACAGCCGCTTGAAAATCGTTGGTCTGCTGGCGCATCAACCTTACAGCGTGGAAGAACTCGCCGCGCTCCTGGACCTGAAGCCGTCCACCGTGTCTCATCATTTGTCCAAGCTTGCGGATGTGGGATTGGTCAGCGCCCGGGCAGAGGGCTATTACAGCGTATATATGCTTGACAAGGCTGCCCTGGAAAACAGCACCCGCCGCATCATCCTGGCCGAGGAGATGGCTACGGTTGTCGAGAATGTGGACCTGGATGCTTACGACCGAAAGGTGGTGGCCGATTATACCCGCCCGGATGGCAGTCTGAAGACCATCCCCGCCCAACGCAAGAAATTGGAGGCGGTATTACGCCACATCATAAAGGCTTTTAAGCCAGGGAAGCGATACAATGAGAAGGATATGAATGGAATCCTACGCCGCTTCCATGAGGATGCGGCCTCCCTGCGCCGCGAATTGGTCGGATATGGCTTGATGCAGAGGGAAGCCGACGGAGGCGTTTATTGGTGTAGCGCCGATGATAAATAATTCTATATCCGGTGAGTGAAAGGGTGCTGGCGGGTTATTCTTGCGGAGCCATCACATATTGTCTTTAGTCCAAAAGTGTCAACTTTGTGGCGATTTCAGGATGTCACCCCATGATTCCTAAGACTCACACTTCCAATCAACTTGTAATTATTCCCCATCCGCATATCTTTTACGCGGCGAGAGATGGATAGTCTCTCCTCCCCCCAGGGGGAGTGCCAGCGCGCCTCTATCCAACGACATCACTTTGCTGTTGGCAAAGAATGCAAAATCGAAATCGGTCGGGTCCCCAGCCTGCTTCCCGGGAATCGGCATCAGTCGGGCAGTCAGGGGCTTATCCAGGCGTAGGGCCAGGGCTGCCAAGTCAAGAAGCAATGGAGCGATTTCATCCGGGGTCAAATCGCCGGGAAGCGGGATGGTATCCAGACCGGTTCCACAGACTGCCGAATAGAGAAGCAAGTCCTTGATGGATAGAGTCTCCTCCGCCGCACGGCGGGCGAGCACGGCATCCTCCAGGACAGGGAGCATCAGTCCACTGAATCCGGCGCGTGGAAATCGGGCCCGGTCGATCGCATCAGCCAGGATGGCCGCGGCAGCCAGGGAGCCATGCATCCCCAATGCAGGTACACCGAGTTGTTCGAGCGCCATCCCGAGAGACCGGCGCTCAACCGGGAATGGAGCCAGGGAAAGATCGATCCCGCCAAACCGCGCTCCGTAACGATATTTCAGCAAGTCGGCCACGGCTTGCATCCGGGCGGCATTCTCCTGTAGAGCAATGACCAACCGCTTTTGCCCTTTGTCCACACTGGATGCACCCTCAAAGGCCTGCACAGCCAGGTCCGCTGCCTCGGTCGCCAGCGCAAACGCTGGAATATCCCCCTGATGATAGGCTGCCGGGAAGAACGGTGCCCCGGGCGGTACGTTTGCGAGAGCAGCAAAGCGGAGGTTGGCAAACCCATCCGGGGTGATCCGAGCACAACGGACGATGATCTCAGCACAACGGCGGACTGCCTCCAGGGATATCCCGCTTGTTCTATCCGCTAGTATGCCGGAGAAAAATATGTTTTCCGAAGCAGAAATGGCATCAGGGATGATGGTGTAGCTATCCAGGTGTCCGGGAAGGGCCGGTCCCAGGGCAGCGAAGTCCACTCCCATGGACTGGATCATCCGAGACAAGTCGGTTGCCAGTCTGATCGTATCCCCCAGCCCAGCTTCGCCTAAGATCTCCGGGAACGGAATCGTTGCCAATCGCGTTGTCTGCACCTCGAACCCGGCCTCTTCGAAAGCAGTCCGTGCTTCCCCAAGGAAATTGCCGGCGATCTGGATGGCCTTCTCTTCAAGAGGCCATCCGGGGTTGCAGAAATAGGTAATCGACCGGATTTTCATTTTCTCGCAAACTCCCAACGCTGACGGAGGACCTCGAACATCAAGATGCTCCCCGCCGTCGCCGCGTTGAGCGATTCCACCTGTCCGGGCATCGGTATGCCAACGACATTTTTCGACAGGCTGCGTACCTGTGAACTGGCTCCGTCTGCCTCTCCACCGATGATCAGGGCCAGAGCAGGGCGGAAATCGACCTGCCAGCAGGGAGAGCCGGAACTGTCTGCAAGGAAAACGGCAAGGCTATGCAAGCCTATGTAGGCAGTGATCTCCTCCCAAGCCAAAGACAGGATGGGTATCCGGAAGTGAGCTCCCATCCCGGCACGGACCACCTTCGGCGCAAATGGGTCGGTCGTCTCTGGAGGAATGATGACCGCGTCCACTCCGGCTGCTGCTGCTGTGCGCAGGAGTGTACCCAGGTTCCCGGGGTCACGAAGTTGATCGGGGATTAGAATGAAAGTCGGTGATACCGGCAGGGACGTGCCTGGAAACTCCACGACCGCCAGGATGCCCTGTGCGCTCTCTGTATCGCTCAATGCCTGCATCAGCCGGGTGGGAATTTCCTCAACATCGAATCCATCCGCCCTGAGCCCCTCGATCAGCTTGTTGCCCCGCTTGCTCAACTTCTCGGCGTGGAGGACAAACCGGAACCGCATTCCTGCCACCCAGGCATCTTCTACAAGGCGGACACCGTCCGCCACAAAGGCATTTGCCGTTTGGCGTTCCTTGGGACGTCTCTGCAGGGAACGGACAAGTTTTAGCTTTGGATTATGGGGAGAGGAAATCATGGGCGCCTCACAGGATGTCTATTCCCAGCCCATCTTTTGCCATGCCTGGGAAAATGGTGTCAGTGTGTCCTGGTCGTACAATACAACCCGCAACTCCTGAAGATTCGAAGACGGGTGCTCAGTGAAGTATTCCTGGATGGAACCAAGGATGATCTCCGCTGCAAGGTCTTTTGGAAAGCCGAAGATGCCAGTGGAGATTGCCGGCAAAGCCACGGATTTCAGCCCCAGTCTGTCAGCGACCACCAGGGACCCGTTCACTGCTGCGGCCAATTTGGCCCGCTCATCGCCTTCACCCCATACCGGTCCAACAGCGTGGATCACGAAGCGGCAACCCAGATTCCCGCCGGAGGTCCAGGCGGGTTCGGCGTGTGACACCGGGCCATGGACGCGGATCCATTCGTCCGATTCTCTCTGGATGATCGCGCCTCCTTGCCGGGAAATCGCGCCTGCCACGCCTGCGCCATGTTGCAAGTATGCATTGGCGGCGTTGACAATGGCATCAGCATTTTCTCTGGTGATGTCGCCGCGTACAAACCGGATGACCTGACCTGTAGGAAGGGTATGCGCGCCTGATAGCTCGTTCATCAGGACTATTTTATCCCATTAAATAAACCGGTCGGGGATCTTGGCCCCGACCGGGAAGTACTATGTATCAATTTAATCTAGTACCTTGACATCGAGAATATGATTGGTGTATTCTTGCGCACATGCACAAAGAGCGACTTGAACTCAATGAAGCGGAGCGTCAGAAGCTCCAAGAAATTGTCCGCAAGGGCGAGAACAAGGCCCGTGTGATCACT